>JAWVFJ010000023.1:0-99136 GCA_033856275.1 Solirubrobacterales bacterium | reverse complement strand
CTCGGCTAGCTGCCGCTTGAGCTAGCGTCCGATTTCGATGAGCGACAAAAAGTTCTACGTCACCACGCCGATCTACTACGTCAACGCCGAGCCGCATCTGGGGCACGCGTATTCGACGATGGCGGCGGATGTGCTGGCGCGGCACCATCGGCAGCGGGGGGACGACGTGTTCTTCCTCACGGGGACCGATGAGCATGGGGAGCCGATTGAGAATGCGGCGAAGAAGGCGGGGGTGACGCCGCAGGAGCTGGCGGACACCAATGCGGCGAAGTTCGCGGGGATGATGCCGTCGATTGGCGCCACCAACGACTTCTTCATCCGCACCTCCGACCCCCGCCATAAGGAGAAGGTCGCTGAGATCATGCAGCGGGTCTACGACAACGGCTGGGTCAGCAAGGGCACCTACGAAGGCTGGTACTGCCCGCGCTGCGCGGACTTCAAAACAGAGCGTGAGCTTGGCCCCGGCAACACCTGCCCGATCCACGAGATTCCGCTCGAGAAGGTCCGCGAGGAAAACTGGTTCTTCCGCCTCTCTGCCTTCCAGGCACAGCTCGAAGGCCTCTACGAGGAGCGCCCCGAGTTCGTCGTGCCCGACTTCCGCCGTAACGAGGCCGTTTCCTTCATCAAGGGTGGGCTCGAAGACGTCTCGCTCTCGCGGCCGGCGTTGAAGTGGGGCCTGCCGCTGCCCTGGGACCCCGAGCAGCGGATGTACGTCTGGTTCGACGCGCTGCTCAACTACGTCACGGCGCTGACCTTCGCCCGTGAGGGCGAGGACCTGACCGAGCGCTACTGGCCCGCCAGCCTCCACGTGCTTGCCAAGGACATCCTCAAGTTCCACGCGGTGATCTGGCCCGCCCTCTGCATGGCCGCCGACCTCGAGCCGCCGCAGCGGATGACGATCCACGGCTACCTGCTGATGGGCGAGAAGAAGATGTCGAAGTCGCTTGGCAACGTGCTCGATCCGTTCGAGGTGATCGATCGCTTCGGCGCCGACGCGCTGCGTTTCTACCTGTTCCGCGAGGTCAGCTTCGGCCAGGATGGCTCGATCTCGACCGCTGGCTTCGAGGCCCGCTACGAGACCGAGCTGGCCAACGATTACGGCAACCTCGCCAGTCGCGTTCTGGCGATGGTCGACCGCTACCGCGCTGGCACCGTGCCGGTGGCGGCCGTCGACGCCGTCCTCGCCGAGGACTTCGAAGGCGTCGTGCCCCGCTTCAGCGAGCTGCTCGACCGCGCCGAGCTGACCCAGGCGCTGGAGGTGGCTTGGACGCTGGTGCGCAGGCTCAACCGCTACGTCGAGGAGACCCGGCCCTGGGAGCTGGCTCAGACCGAAGGCGACTTCGCTGATACCGAAGCTGAGGGGGAGGTTCGTGGTCGCCTCGATCAAGCTCTCTACAACCTGATCGAGGGGCTGCGGGTGACCACGCTGCTGCTCGTCCCTTACCTGCCGCGGAGCGGCGAGACGTTGCTCTCGGCTCTCGGCGAAGACTCACGAGCCCTCGCCGATCTTGGCTCGCGCCCCGGCGGCCAGAGCGTCGAGCGCGTGCCACAGCTCTTTCCCAAGATCGAACCGCCGGCCTGACGGCTGGCCCGCTGGCCCAGATCGGCCATGCGATCCACTCCGACACTCTGCACTCGATTGGGCGGATCGCCAGCTGGAGCCTTCCCTTCGAGGGACTCTACGCCGCCAGCCTGCATGCGCTGACCTCCAATACCTCGGGGCTAACTGGCGATCCTTCAGCTCGGGCCCTTCGGCGGCTCCGAAGCTGCGGACCCGGGTCTGATCGTCTGGGCCTTTGCCTACACGGCGGTTGTGCTCGCCGTGGCGGCTGCGGTCTTCACCAGACGAGACCTCTAAGTGCTTCGTCGGCCGCGGGGTGCAACGTTTTGTCCCCCTATTGGGTGGATTAAACGTTGCACCTCGCTATCAGGCCTTCGAGAGTGCGCCCGGGCTCAGCTGGCCGGGCTCGGTGTAGCCGCAGAGGGCCAGCGTCAGGTCGAGCTCGGCGAGGACCATCTTGAGCACGGTTTCGACGCCCGGCTGGCCCTCCAAGGCGAGTCCCCAGATATAGGGACGGCCAAGGCAGACGGCGTCGGCGCCGAGAGCGAGGGCCTTGATCACGTCGCTGCCGCTGCGGATGCCGCTGTCGAAGAGGATGGCAAGACCGCCCCCGACGGCCTCAGCGATTGCCGGCAAAGCGTCGAGGGCGGCGATGGCGCCATCGACCTGGCGGCCGCCGTGATTGGAGACGACTATGCCGTCGACACCGCGCTTTGCCGCCTCGCGCGCGTCGTCGACGTGCTGGATGCCCTTGATCACGATTGGCAGTTCGGTTTGCTCACGCAGCCAACCAAGGTCATCCCAGCTCAACGACGGATTCGCTTGTATGGCGAGGAAGTGACCGGTTGCGGCGCCGACGTTCTCCTCGGGAGTCTCGTCGAGGGCGGCGCGGAAGACGGGGTCTTGGAAGTAATTGGCGACGCCGACGCCGCCGAGGAAGGGAAGCCAGGCCTGCTGCAGGTCGCGAGGCTTCCAGCCGGGGACGAAGGTGTCGACGGTGAGCACGATGGCGCCGTATCCGGCAGCCTCGGCGCGGCTGACCAGGCTCGCCGCGAGGGCGCGATCGTTGGGCCAGTAGAGCTGAAACCAGCGCGGCGCGTCCCCTCCCGCCTCGGCGATCTCCTCCATGGTGAACGCCGACGCGGTGCTGGCAACCAACGGCACGCCCAGGCTGGCCGCCGCGCGCGCCGTTGCCAACTCGCCGTCTGGGTGGACGACCTTCTGGACGCCGATCGGCGCCAGCATCAGCGGCGCCGGCATCGCTGTGCCGAGCACTGTGGTGGTGAGATCCCGGCCGGCAACGTCACGCAGCATTCGCGGCACGATCCGGCATCGGCGAAACGCCTTGCGATTGGCATCCATCGTGGCCTCGCTGCCCGCGCCCGCGAAGACGTAGTTGGCGGTGCGCTCGTCCATCGTCTCGGCGGCCAGCCGCTCGAGCTCGGCGACCGCAACCGGGATCGACGGGGTCTCGCCGCCCAAGCCGAGCGTGTAGATCTCCCGGTAGTAGTCGGCAAAGTCGGCCATGTGCCGAGAAGGCTAATCCAGTGAAGGCAGGATGCGGGCGCTGCCAGCCCGACCTCAAGCTGGCAGCGCTCCGAACTCCCTCCGGCGCGCCAGCCCTTTCGGCAGGGATAGGCTGGGAGGGGTCGTGATCGATTCCCACACCCACCTCTTCCTTTGCGAGCAGCCCGAGGGGGAGGTCGTCGCCACAGCACGCGAGGCCGGGGTGGAGCGGATGCTCAACGTCGGGCTCGAGGCGGAGTCGAATCGCGCCGCGATTGCCGCAACAGAGCGCTACGACAGCGTCTTCGCCGCGGTCGGTTGCCACCCGACCGAGGCGGCTGGTTTCGACGACGCGTGGGCCGAGGAGATCGCGCGGTTGGCCACGGAGAACGAGAAGGTGCGGGCGATTGGGGAGACCGGGATCGATTACTACCGAGAGACGGCGAGCCGGAAGGAGCAGCGGCGGGCTTTCGAGGCGCAGATCGACATCGCCCGCGAGCGGCGCCTGCCGGTGGTGATCCACGCCCGCGATCCCGATGGCGAGACCGGCGCTGTCGATGACGTCTTCGAGATCCTCGACGCGCGCGGCGAGGGCGTCGCCGTGATCCTCCACTGCTTCCTCGCCCCCTGGCGGGTGCAGGACGCGATCGAGCGCGGCTGGTATTGCTCCTTCTCCGGAATCGTCACCTTTCCCAGCGCCGAGGAGCTGCGTGAGGCAGCCGCCAAGCTGCCCGACGAGCTGGTCCTGGTCGAGACCGACGCTCCCTACCTGGCGCCCCAACCGGTGCGCGGCAAGCCCAACGAGCCTGCCTATGTTGTCTCTACCGCGGAGACGGTCGCCGAAGTCCGTGGCGTCTCTTACGCGGAGCTGGAGCAGACGGTCGAGGCCAACGCCCGGGCGCTCTTCGGCTGGTAGCCGTGGTGAGGGCCCATTCAGAGACCCCCCGCGCACGTCTGGCGACGGCGGACACGGTACGGCGCAGCGTCCTCGGTCGGCCGAATAGCACCCGCTGTTCGTCCTCCCTGCGTCCTTGCTCCGCTTGGTCCGGCGCTCGCCAGCCGCACATACGGAGTCTCTGAATGGGCCCTAGGCTCGGGCAGAACTTCCTGTCCGACCCGAACCTGCTCGACGCGATCGTCCGCGATGCCGAACTGGCGGAGGACGACGTGGTGCTCGAGGTCGGCGCTGGCGAAGGAGTGCTGAGCGAGCGCTTGGCCGAGGTTGCCGCCCATCTGCACGCGGTCGAGATCGACCGGCGTCTCGAGCACCCTCTGGGAGCGCTCGCTTTGCGGCCGAACGTGAGCTTGCACTGGGGGGACGCGATGGAGATCGGCTTCTCGGTCTTCGAGCCTGCGCCCACGGCGGTCGTCGCAAACCTGCCCTACTCGATTGCGACGCCGTTGATCCTGCGCACGATCGTCGAGCTGCCGTCGCTGCAGCGCTGGACGGTGATGGTGCAGCGCGAGATCGCCGACCGGTTGCGAGCCGCGCCCGGCAGCCGCACCTACGGGTCGCCGAGCGTGCTCACCCAGCTCGCCTGCGAGGTGCGCCTGCTGCGCAAGGTCGACCCGGCGGTCTTCCGGCCGCGGCCGCGAGTGAACTCGGCGATCCTCGCCCTGCGGCGGATCGGTCCTGGCGCCGACCCGGCGACGCGCGAGCTGGTCCGGGCCGCCTTCGCCCACCGGCGCAAGGCGCTGGCCCGCTCCGTCGAGCACGTGCGTCCGGGGTCCCTCACTGCGACCCGGGACGCGTTGGAGGAGCTCGGCCTAGCTGTCGACGCCCGCGCTGAGGCGCTCTCGCCCGACGATTTCGCCGCTCTATCGGCGAAGCTGCGCTCCAGCGCCTGAGTAGCGAACCCGACGATGCAGATCCACGCCCCCGCCAAGCTCAACCTCTGCCTCTATCTCGGGTCGCGGCGCGATGACGGAATGCACGATCTCTGCTCCCTGTTCGAGCCGCTGACGCTGGCCGATCGGATCGAGGTTCTGGAGGCGGGACGGGATGAGTTGATCTGCCCTGGGGTGGCTGGTGAGAACCTCGCTTCGCGAGCGCTTGCGGCCCTGCGCGAGCGAGGTTGGTCGAGCCCTCCTTTGCGGATCGAGATCGAGAAGCGCATCCCGATCGCCGCCGGCTTGGGTGGCGGCAGTGCCGATGCGGCCGCGGTGCTGCGGCTGGCGGCCGACGAGGTGGCTGGCCTGGAACAGATCGCGATCGCCCTTGGCGCCGACGTGCCCTCGCAGTTGGTTCCGGCTCTGGCGCTCGTCACCGGGGCGGGGGAGAAGATCGAGCGGTTGCCCAAGCCGGCGATGCACGCGGTGATCCTGCTGCCCGGCGGCGGGGGCCTCAGCACCGGCGCCGTCTTTGCCGAGGCCGATCGACTCGGCCTTGGGCGCACCGCGGTCGAGCTCGACGAACTCTCCACGCGACTGCGCACGACCGCCGCCGCCGGCAGCTCGCCGCTCGCCTATCCAGAGCTGCTCGTCAACGACCTCGAGCCGGCTGCGCGCTCGCTGCGGCCCGACGTCGGCGAGGCACTTGACGCCCTGCGGGCCGCTGGTGCGCCACACGCTTTGCTGACCGGCTCCGGGCCAACCGCCTTCGGCTTGTTCGACAGCCTCAAAGCGGCACGCGAGGCGGCGGCGTCGCTCGATCGCGACGACGCGATCGTCTGTGAGGCGGGATCAACTTCATGAAGCTGCCTGGAGAGAGCGGCGGCAACCGCAAACGCCTGCTGATCGCGATCGTCGTCGTCGCGGTGGCGGCCGGTTACTACCTGCTCAGCCGCCAACTCGGCCATCTCGATCTGCAGGGCTTGCTCGAAGACGTTTCGAACACGCTTGGCGCCTGGACCTACCTGCTCGTCGGCGTCTTTGCCTTCGCCGAGACCGGCGCCTTCGTCGGCCTCGTCGTCCCGGGCGAGACCGTGATGCTGCTCGGCGGCGCGGTCGCTGGCCAGGGCGCGATCGACATCTATCTGCTGATCGCGATCGCCTGGTTCTCGGCCTGGGCCGGCGACACGACCAGCTTCTTCATCGGCCGCCGGCTCGGTCGCGAGTTCGTGATCAAGCACGGGCCGCGCGTCGGCATCGGCCACGCCCGCTTCGAAAAGGTCGAGGACTACTTCTCTCGCCACGGTGGCAAGACGATCTTCATCGGCCGCTTCATCAGCCTCGTGCGCGCCTTCGCACCCTTTATCGCCGGCAGTTCCGGCATGCGCTACCGCGCCTTCGTCCCCTACAGCATCCTTGGTACCGGGCTCTGGGCCAGCGCCCACATCCTGGTCGGCTACTTCTTCTCGCGCAGCATCGAGCGCGCCGCCAAGTACGCCGGCCGCGGCGCCTTCGTCCTGGCGACGACGATCGTCGTGGTGGTCGTGATCGTCGCCACGGTTCGCTACTTCCGCGTCGAGGGGAACCGGCGCGCGGCGGTCGCCTGGATGGAGCGACACTTGGCGACCCGCTGGCTCGTCGTCCTCACCCGCCGCTTTCAACCCCAACTGCAGTTCCTTTGGGAGCGGGTCACGCCGGGCGGCACGTTCGGCCTTGAGTTCACCTCACTGATGGCGATCTTCGCCGTTGCCAGCTTCGCCCTCGTCTCCTACACCGTGATCGTCAACGGCGATCCGGGGCCGACGCCCGGGGACACGACGGCGATCGAAGTCGCCGAACGGCTGCAGGCAGGCTGGCTGACCGATTTCGCCAAGGCCTTCACCCATCTCGGCTCCTCGGCGGTGACTGGCCTGCTGGCGTTCTTCGCCGCGGCGCTGCTCGTGGCCCGCCGGCGCTGGGCCGAGTTCGGGGTGCTGGTCGGCGGCGTCGTGCTGATCGTCGCCGGCGCCCACGAGATCAAGGACGCGATCGACCGGCCGCGACCCGCGGGCGGCCTGATCGATGTCACGGGATCGTCGTTCCCCAGCATCCACGCCGCCTACTCGACTTTCTACGTTTGGCTGGCGGTGACGATCGTGGCGCGCCTACGGCCAGGCATGGCGCGCGGCGCCGTCGTCATCGCGGCGGGCATCGTGCTGACCGCACTCGTCGGCCTTTCCCGCGTTTACCTGGGAGTCCATTACCTCAGCGACGTCAGCGCCGGTTGGGCTCTGGGCGTTGCATCCTTCTCGCTTTGCGCGGCCGTCGCGCTGGTCATCACCACGGTGCGGCAGAATGGGCGCGGTGTCCTTGCCGCTGGCGCTGCAGAAGATCGAAAATGAGTACCTGCTGTTCGGGGCCGCCGGGCTGATAACCCTGGCTGCCTTCGTCGGGCTGATCCTGGTGCCGGCACTCAGCTCTTACGGGCGAATCTGGGAGAAGGCGGCGGCCGGAGTCCTCTCGGTCTTCGTCCTCGCCGCCCTCGTGCTCGTCGGCGTCGTCATCGGACTGGCGATCGTCTACTACTACAACGACATCGTCAATTTGCTGCACGGCAACTAGCTGAAGTTCTTACTAAACAGAATTACTCCAGCGCCGATCGCCAGATCTCTGGTGATAATTGACCGATGCCAGCTGCCTCGAAAGGGAGAAAAGCGCCTGCAAACACGGCGGGGGAAGGCACCCTCGACGCGCTCGCCGAGGCGGTCGAATCGGGTGCCGGTCTGCCCGCCGTCGCCCGCGCCGCGGCCAAAGTCCTCGACGCCAGCGTCGCCCTGATCGATCGCTCTAGTGCCGTGCTGGCGGTAGCTGGCGCCTCGCCCGACCAGGAGAAGAAGCTGCTTGCCGGCGGTGAGCAGGTGACGCGCGTGGAGCTGCGGGTGGCCGACAGCGCCGTCGGGGAGCTGCGCTATCGCGGCTCGACCCCTCCCGACCCGGCAATTGCCCGCATGGTGACGACGCTGCTAGCTCTGGAGCTGGAGCGCTCGCGCTCGCCGGAGTGGGAGAGCGAGGAGGTTGCGGGTGCATTTGTCGCTGCTGTGCTCGCCCGTGAGGTGACCGATCGCGGCGACATCCTCGCCAGCGCCGCCGAGCTCGGCGCCAACCTGGAGCAGGGGGCTGGGGTGCTGATCCTGCACGCGGCGCCGCGTGCGGCTCAGACCGGCGAGTGGCGCGCCCGCGTGCTGACCTTGTCGCAGCGCGCTCTGCGCTCGCTCGCGCCAGGATCGCTGGCCAGCTCCGATGGAGAGGAGGCGGCTGAGATCGCCGTGATCGTCCCGGCCGAGGACGACACTCGCATCGAGCGCGCCGCCACCGGCCTGGCGCGGGAGCTCGAGGACAGTCTCTCTGGCTTTCACATGACGATCGGACGCAGCCGCCACGCCGCCGATCCGGTCGACCTCTATCGGGCTGGCAACGAGGCCCGCCTTGCGGTCAATGTCGGCGAGGCCGAGGGCCGTTCGCTGCTCGCCTTCGAGGACACCGGTTCCTATCGCCTGCTGTTGCCGGCGATGAGCGAGGACCCGCGTGAGCTGGAGCGCTTCTACGCGGAGACGATCGCACCGCTTGCCGCCTACGACGAGCAGTACGAGACCGAGCTGGTGACGACGGTCGAGGCCTACCTCGACAACGACGGCAACGTCGCCGCAACCGCCAAACAGCTCTTCACCCACCGCCACACGATCCGCTACCGCCTCGAGCGGGTCAAAGAGCTCTGTGGCCACGACGTCTCCGCCACCGAGGGCCGCGAGAAGCTCGGCCTCGGCCTCAAAACCATGCGAGTCCTCGGCATCGCTTCCCCCCGTGGCCCGGCAATGGAGCCGGGGGCCGAAGCCGGCAAGGTGCCGCGCGGCGGCGAGGAATAGCGCCTCAGTTCCGGGAGGAGGACTTGAACCCCCGCTTCCAGGACCAAAACCTGGCGTGCTACCAACTACACCATCCCGGAACGAGCTCCGAGCGTAGCGGCCAGCGGGGCTTGATCGCGTCCGCATAGCGGCCTATGGTCAGCCCTATGGAGATGGGTGTCCCGGCCATGGACCCGGAGATTCGCGAGGGTTTGCGGCGCGGCTGGAAGGCCTTGATGGCGGTCGGGATCCTGGCGATCTTCATCGGCTGCGTGGCGATCGTTGTGCCGGCGGTCGCCTCGGTAGGGACGGCGATCTTCATCGGCTGGGTCCTGGTCATCGCCGGCGGGTTCCTGATCGCCGGGGCGTTCATGGCCCACTCGATCGGCAGCGTGGTCCTGCGCCTGCTCTGGGCGCTGTTGACGGTGATCGTCGGCCTCTGGCTGATCGTCGAACCGCACAACGGCACCCTCACCCTGACCCTGGTGCTCGGCATCTACTTCCTCTTCATGGGCCTGACCCGAATCGCCGTCGCCTTCGCCGCCCGCGGCCAGGAAGGCGCTGGCCTGGTCGGCCTCAGTGGCGTCGCCGGCCTCCTGGTCGGCATCCTCGTCCTCGCCAAGTTCCCCAGCTCCGCCGACTGGGCGATCGGCCTCCTGGTCGGCATCGACCTGATCTTCGCCGGCTGGACCCTGACCTCAGTAGCTCTAGTCGGCCGAGACCTCTCCCGCGCCTGAGGCGGCGCATACCGGCGTCCTCGGTCGCTTACCTGCAGAGCACGCCACGCTCCCTGCGTCCTTGGTCTGCTTGCCTCAGGCGCGGGAATCTCGCCTAAAGCTAAAACCTAGATTCTCTGCCGCAGTCGGCGTTTGAACCGGGAAAGGGATGGGGCACCCTGCAGCGCGCGGCGTCCTGTTTTCGCCCCGCGAGTCAACGAGAGACCCCTCCGCTGGTGGCGAAAACCCAGCAAGCGGAAGGGTGCCCCATCCCTTTCCCCATCCCATTACGATCCCCCGGTGGAGTCTCCCTTGGTGCTCGTCATGGCTGCGGGCGAGGGAACGCGCATGCGTTCCAGCCTGCCGAAGATGCTGCATCCTGTCTGCGGACGGGCGATGGTCGCCTGGCCGATCGTCGCCGCGCGCGAGGCTGGGGCTGGGCGCGTGGCCGTGATCGTCTCCCCCAACCAGGACATCGTCCAGGGACTGCCCGACAAGGTGCAGATCGTCACTCAGCCGCAGCCGGACGGCACCGGTGGCGCCGTGCGATCGGCACTGCCGCTGATCGAGGAGGCCGAGACGGTGCTGGTTCTCTCCGGCGACCACCCACTGATCACCGCCGAGAACATCAGCGGCCTTGTCGACGCCCACCTGACGGGCGAGGCAGCGGCGACGTTGCTGACGATCGAGCTCGACGATCCTGGCTCATATGGCCGCGTCATACGCGACGCCTCTGGCGAGGTCGAGCGCATCGTCGAGACCAAGGCGGCCGGAGACGCCGACGCCGCCCAGCTCGAGATCCGCGAGATCAACGCCGGTACCTACGCCTTCCAGGCCGGCCCGCTCGCCGAGGCCCTCTCCAAGCTCTCAAACGACAACGCCCAGGGCGAGTACTACCTGCCCGACGTCGTCCCGGCCCTGCGCGGGGCTGGTCACACGGTTGCCGCCCACCTCTCCGAGGATCTCGGGGTAACGATGGGCGTCAACAACCGCGCCGATCTTGCCGCGGTCGAGGTCATCGCCCGCCAACGCATCCTCGAAACCCACATGCTTGCCGGCGTCACCGTCGTCGATCCCGGCTCGACCTGGGTCGACGTCGATGTCGAGATCGAGCCCGACGCGCGAATTGAGCCCGGCGTCAGCCTCCGCGGGGTGACTAAGGTCGGCGCCAGCACCACGGTTGGCCCGCTCAGCACTCTGATCGATACCGAGCTTGGCGCCAACGTCTCGGTACCGCACTCATATTTGGTCGACTGCGCGGTTGCCGACAACGCCAACGTCGGCCCCTTCGCCTACCTGCGCCCCGGCGCCCGGCTCGAGCAGGGCGCCAAGGCCGGCACCTTCGTCGAGATCAAGAACTCCCACATCGGCGAGGGCGCCAAGGTTCCACACCTGGCCTACGTCGGCGACGCCGAGGTCGGCGCCGGCAGCAATCTGGGCGCCGGCACGGTCACCGCCAACTACGACGGTTTCCGCAAGAACCGGACTGTGATCGGCGAGAACGCGCGCCTTGGCGTTGACACGATGCTGATCGCGCCGGTAGAAGTCGGCGACGGTGCTTACACTGGCGCTGGGGCAGTGATCAAGAGCGACGTGCCCGAGGGTGCGCTCGCTGTTAGCGAGAACGAGCAACGGAATATCGAGGGCTACGCCGCCCGCAAGGCCGCCAAGATGCAGGAGGAGCAAACCCCGTGAGCACGATCGAGGAGCGACCCGAGACGGTGCCCGCCAGCGCCATCACCCACGATTACTCGAAGCGGCTGATGGTCTTCGGCGGCCGCAGCTCGATGGAGCTCGCGGCCAAGGTCGCCGGCAAGCTCGATCTCGACCTCGGCCAGGTGACGCTGAAGACCTTTGCCAACGGCGAGGTCTACTGCCGCTACGAGGAGTCGATCCGTGGCGCCGACGTCTTCCTCGTCCAGTCGACCAGCGCCAACGAGCAGTCTGAGATGACGCCGAATGACTCCCTGATCGAGCTGCTGACGATGATCGACGCTGCCCAGGGCGCCTCCGCCCACCGCATCATCGCCGTCATGCCCTGGTACGGCTACGCCCGCCAGGACAAGAAGTCCGCGCCGCGTGAGCCGATCTCGGCCCGCATCGTCGCCAAGTGCCTGGAGGGCGTCGGCGTCGACCGCGTGCTGACGATGGACCTCCACGCCGGGCAGGTGCAGGGCTTCTTCCACGTTCCGGTCGACCACATGACGGCGATGCCGATGCTGACCCAGTGGTTCGCCGATCAGCACCGTGCAGAGGACCTGGTGATCGTCTCTCCCGACGCCGGCCGGGTGAAGACCGCGCGCAACTTCGCCCGCCGCATCGGCACCCACTGGGCGGTGATGGAGAAGGAGCGCCCGGCCCAGCAGGTGGCCGAGATCGGCTACGTGGTCGGCGATGTCAAAGGCAAGATCGCGGTTCTGGTCGACGACATGATCGACACCGCCGGCACCCTCTGCGCCGCCGCCCAGACCGTGCTGGACGAGGGTGCCGCACGGGTGATCGCCTGCGCCACTCACGGCGTCTTCTCCGGCCCTGCCTACGAGCGACTCGCTTACGAGAATTCCGGGATCGAGCAGATCGTCGTCAGCGACACGATCCCGCTGCGCCCGGGCGCGCCCGACAACATCACCGTGCTCTCTACAGCGGGAACCTTTGCCGACTCGATCCGCCGCATCTTCACCGACGACTCGGTCTCCGAGATCTTCGCTGGCGAGAACCAACTTTTCTAGGCGGGCGGCTGCGGGCAGGCATGGCGCACGGACGCCCAGGACCGGCGCGCTACGCCCGCTCCCCGACGCTCCGCGTAGCGCCGCTACGCGGAGGTCGTGTCGCGAACCCATCGCTTGGTCCTGAACGCCCGTGCATCCATCCCTGCCCTTGCCGACCGCCTAACTGAAAGACGGAGGGCTTGGGAGATGAGGAACACGAACGAGCGCAGCCTGCGGTTGGTCGGCCACAAGGGGGCTGACCTGATTGCGCCCGGCAACACGGTGGAGAGCTTCCACGCCGCCGCCGAGGCCGGCGTCGACACGATCGAGCTCGACGTGCTCTGGCTGCGCGACGCTCACCTGCCGCTGGAGGAGCGGGCGCCTCTCGTTGTGGCTCACGACTGGGCCGACGCCGCACGCCGCACGCCGCTGAAGCTGACTGAGGCGCTCGACGCCTTCCTCGAGTCGCCGCTGCACGAAGTCGAGATCGACGTCGACATCAAGCTGCCGGGACGCGAGGAGGAGATCGTCACGGCGCTGCGCGAGCGCGACCTGATCGGCCGGGCGATGGTCTCGACGATGGAGCTCTACTCGCTGGGCCGTATCCATGAGCTGGCGCCGGAGCTGCGTCGCGGTTGGACCTATCCCAAGGTAACTAAGGACTGGGCCTCGAAGCGCTGGGCCAAGGGCCCAATGCTGGCGGCACTAATGGCGATGCGCCAGCGTCTCCCCGGCCTCGCCGCCGAAAAGTTGCCCAAGTTTGGCGTCGAGTCGATGTGGGTCTACCACCCGCTGGTAAGCCGCCGCCTCGCCCGTATCACCAAGCTCGCCGGAGTCGAGCTGATCGCCTGGACCGTCGACGACCTAGCTCGCATGCAGCGCCTGGTCGCCGCCGGCGTCGACGGCCTCGTCTCCAACGACCCCCGCCTCTTCACCCAGCTTGACCGGCGAATGATCGATTGACTACACCAGGGTGGGGGAAATCGATTACTCGTGAGCTCAGATGGTGCCCGGCGTTGCGGTTGGCGGGGCGTTGCGGCCCTTGCGGGTCTTGATGGCTGAGTTGAGCTCCTCGGGGGTGAATCCGCCGAGCGCCTCGCCGTCGAGGGCATAGCGGTAGAGGGCGACGCCGAAGATGTTGCTGAGTGCGCTGGAGACGAGCATCGAGATCGCCAGGCCAATTACGCCAAGCACCAGCAGCAGGGCGCCGGCGAAGCCGGCCGAGGCCCAGATCAGGAAGCCGGCGAAGATCAGCAGCGCCGAGGGCAGGACACCCAGGAGGAAGACGGCGCCGCCGATCGCAATGTTGCCGGTGACCTGGGTTCCCCAGCGCGACTTGAAGAGGCTGGACGAGCGCTTCAGCGTCTGCAGCGGGCCGGTTCCCTCGAGCGCGATCACCGGCACGGCGAGGAAGGTGATCAGCGACCAGCCGACGGCGAGTAGGCGGCCGGCGATCTGGCCGAGGGCGCCCTGGTTCTCGAGCGCGCTGAGCACGATGCCGATTGCGGTCGAGACGGCGGCCCAGCCGGCGATCTGGGAGAAGCGGGCGCGCGCGACAGCGAGCCCGTCAGCGACGCTTGCCTCCCGCCCGTGGAAGATCATGTCGGCGGCGGCTGCGAGGCCGACGCTGAAATAGGTGCCGATCACGGCGAGCAGGTAGAAGCCGATCACGGCCAGAGCGCCGCCAAAGATCGTCTGGTCATCCTCGATCAGGTAGACGCCGGGACCGATGACGATGAGCGCGCAGAGGATCGTCGCAGCGCCGCCGTAGAGCGGAAAGCGGAGCAGCTCACGGTGCTTGTTGAGCAGTCCCCAACTTTTCTTGGTCAGCTGCCAACCGCGTTTGATCCTGCTCATCGCTGCTCCCCTTCCAGTGACCGCTGGGCTATCGGCGTCTGCAACACGCCTCTTCCCTCGAAGTACTCCCACTCCTCCTCACCGAGTGGCGTTGCCGGCGGATCGGCGTAGATCCACTCGCGCATGATCCGGTGCCAGTTGCGCTTCGCCTGCAGCTGGCCGAGCACTGCGACGACGCCGATTTCCATCCGCCGCCCCATCAGCTCGTCGGCTGGCATCGCCTCGCGGCGCATCAGGTCGTAGTACTCGGAGCGGGGATCGTTGGTCGACTCGATGATCTTCATCACCCGTTTGGCGCTGATCTCGATCTCGCGGTCTTCGATGTACCAGCCACCGACCGCGCGCATGTGCTCGAGCAGCCGCTCGGCGTCGAGCTTGGAGGGGTTCTTGACGAAGCCGAGGTCGTGCAGGGCCCTGCGGAAGTCCTCTGGGTCATCGCGGGAGGCGGCGTCGAAGGCGCGCTGCTCGAGCACGATCTGCTCGTGGTCGAGCTTCTTGGTCATGCCGAAGTCGAGGAAGGCGACGCGGCCGTCGGCGAGCAGGATGTAGTTGCCAGGGTGGGGGTCGGCGTTGAAGTGCTGCAGGTGGTAGATCGAGCCGAAGCTGCCGCGGAAGACGATCTCGCCGAAGCGGCTGCGCTCCTCATGGGGCAGCGCCTTGACCTGCTCGAAGTCGAGTCCTTCGACCAGCTCGGTGACCAGCACGCGGCGGCGCGAGAGCCGCGTGATCACTTCCGGCACGTAGATGAAGGGGTGGTCGCGGTAGGCGCGGGAGAAGGTGCGCTGGTTCTGCGCCTCGTACTCGTAGTCGAGCTCCTCCATCACCCGTTCGCGCAGCTCCTTGGCGATCGCCTTGGCGTCGAGGCCGGGGGCGAGTGCGCGGGCCAGCCGCACGATCGTGCCGGCGTTGCGCAGGTCGGCGTCGAGCGCCTCGGCGATGCCGGGGTACTGGATCTTCACCGCGACGATGCGTCCGTCGAGCAGCTCGGCGCGGTGCACCTGGCCGATCGAGGCGGCGGCGAAGGCCTCGTGCTCGAACTCGGCGAAGAGCTCGGAGAGCGGCTCGCCGTCGTACTCCTCTTCGAGCACTTTCTCGACCTTCTCCCAGGGCATCGCCGGCGCGTCGGTGCGTAGCTTGGCCAGCTGCTCCTGGTAGATCTCGCGATACTCGTCGGGGATGAACTCGGTGTCGATGAAGGAGGCGAACTGGCCGAGCTTCATCGCCGCGCCCTTCATCTGACCCAGCGCACCGACCATCTTCATCGCGGTCTCGAGATGGCGCTGCTCGAGCCGCTCCTTGCCGGACTCCTCGGAGCGGCCGACGTTGGTCGCCTTCGTCCCCGCGTAGCGGGCGCCCTGCACGCCGACGATCGAGCCCAGCTTCGCCGAGCGCCGCACGCGTCCCTTGGGGATCTTCGAGCCTTCGCTCATCGATCCAAGGTTGCCACAGGTTCCGATTTCCCCTCTTTCTCTATCCTCTTCCGTCCGAATGGCTCGTGGACGCGAAACTCTCAAGGCTGCACCCCGCAGCGATTTCGGCTCCCGCACCTCGCGCCGCCTGCGGCGAGAGGGCCTTGTGCCGGGCGTCGTCTACAGCGGCGGCTCCGATGCGCGCGCCTTCCAGGTCGCTGAACGCGACGTACGCAACGTGCTCGGCGAAGGCGCCGCGCTCTTCGACCTCGAGATCGAGGGTGGCAAATCCGTCCCGGTCGTGGTCAAGGAGCAGCAGCTGCACCCTGTGCGCGGCAGCCTTCAGCACATCGACCTGCAGGAGGTTCGCCTCGACGAGGCAATCCAGGCCGAGGTCGCAATCGAGCTGGAGGGAACCGAGGTCGCCCCCGGTGTCAAAGGCGGCGGCGTGCTTGAGCACGTCACCCGCGAGGTCACGGTCGAAGCGCTGCCGGCTGAGATTCCCGACCAGATCATTGCCGACGTCTCGGCGATGGAGATCAACGACACCCTGCAGCTCTCGGCGCTGGTCGTGCCGGAGGGCGTGACACTCGTCGCCGACGACCCCGACGAGGTGACGATCGCAACCCTTTCGCCGCCGCGCGTCGAGGAAGAGCCCGAGCCCGCCGTCGAGGAGGAGACAGAGCTGATCGGCGAGGAGGGCGAGGCGCCCGCTGCCGACGAGGGTGGCGAGTCCGAGGGCGACTCGGGCGACTCCGGCGGGGAGTAACCCTGTCGATCTTTCGCCGCCGCCGAGCCGAGCGCGGCGAGGGCGAGCAGCACCGGGAGCGCATCCTCATCGTCGGCCTTGGCAACCCCGGCGAGCGCTACGCAGGTACCCGACACAACGTCGGCTTCCAGGTGGCCGCTGAGTTGTCCCGGCGCTGGGACTTGCCGAAGGCGAAGTCGAAGTTCGCCGGTCTGTTCAGCGAAGGCCGCGCCGGTCCTGGCGGTCCGCGGGTGGCGATCCTGCTGCCGCAGACCCAGATGAACGTCTCGGGCGACTCCGCTGGACCGGCTCGCGGCTCTCTGAAGGTGCCGCTCGACCGCGTGATCGTCCTCCACGACGAGATCGATCTGCCCTTCGGCGAGGTTCGCGTGCGTCTTGGCGGTGGCCTGGCCGGCCACAACGGCCTGAAGAGCCTCAAGCGCGGTTTTGGCGAGCCCGAGTTCTGGCGCGTGCGGGTGGGTGTCGGCCGACCCGGTTCGACCGACCCGGAGATCGTCTCCGCCCACGTGCTCGGGCGCTTCCGCGAGCCGCGCGAGAAGGTTGTGGCGCTGGTCGAGCGCGCCGCTGAGGAGACCGAGACCCTGGTCTCGCAGCTGGGTGAATAGATTGCGTCTCGTGAGCGACGAGACCGCGGTGACGAGCTACGAGGTCGACGAGCAGGGCGTGGCGGTGCTGCGCCTGCAACGGTCCAAGCAACGCAACGCAATCGACACCCAGATGCTTCTCGAGCTGCTCGAGCACTTGGCGGTGGCGCGAGCGGACGAGGCGGTAAGGGTGCTCGTTTTCAGCTCTCCGGACCATATGGGCCTTTCCGCCGGCGCGGATTTGAAGGAGGAGCTGGATGGGGATGGCAAGGTGCGGCGGATCCAGCTGTTCAGCGATCTCTACAGCGCGGTTGTGGAGTTCCCGAAGCCGACGATCGCGGTCTGCCACGGCGATGTGGTCGGCGGTGGCGCCGAGCTCTCGGTCGGCTGCGACATGCGGATCGGCGGCTCCAACCTGCGCATGCGCTTCCCCGGGGCGGCGCTGGGGGTCCCAGTCGGCCCGGCTCGGTTGGTGACGCTCTGCGGCCTTGCGACCGCCAAGTACCTGCTGCTCTCCTCGCGCACGATCGGTGCCGACGAGGCCCTGCGCCTAGGGCTGGTCAACCGGGTCGCGCCTGCCGCGGCGACCGAGGAAGCGGCACTGGAGCTGGCCACCGAGGTCGCGGCACATCCACCCGACGCGATGGCCCGTCTCAAGCAGATGCTGCACAAGTGGGATGACGTCGGGGGGCGCACCCAGGCCGAGGGAGCGCGCCACGTCGAGTGGTTGAGCGGCGGTCCAAGCCAGCCCTATCGTCCCTGAGCCCGGCCGCTAGCCGTTTGGCTAGCCGACTGCGCAATCGCCGCGACGCTGGATAGGGTCGCGGTACTCGTCCGTTGCCTGCCCAGGAGGGTCGCTTGAAAACCTTCATCGCACTGCTCGTTGCCATCGTCTGTCTGCTCGCGATCCCTGCTACCGCGCTAGCTGCGGAATTCACCGTCGACAGCACCGCCGACGAACCGGACGCGGGAGGCCTCAATGGCGTCTGCCTTTCCGTCGGCCTCAAATGCACCCTGCGGGCGGCGATCGAAGAGTCGAACAGCTCGACCGGAACCAAGGACACGATCAAATTCAGCGGCTCCATCTTCGAAGGGCTGACCGGCGACACGGTCGCGATCGGTTCTAGCCTGACGATCACGGCGCCGGTGAAGATCGACGGGAAGTTCAACGGGGCGCAGTGCAACACCTCGGCGGGCGTGAAAGGCCCGTGCGTGGAAGTCAGCGGTCCTGCTTCCGGTTCGTCCTTGGTCGTCGAAAACGCAAACGACGTCGAAATCGAAGGTCTCGCGATCACCGGTGCGACTGGCGCAGGTGCCGCCGCCATCAACGTGATCAACAGCTCGGCAGAATTCGAAGCGCGGGCCGACTGGATCGGCGTGAAACTCGACGGCAGCGCCGGGGCAAACAACAAGGGCATCTTCTTGGATCCCGACTCGAACGGCGCGACGATCGGCGGGAAAGAAACGGCCGACCGCAACGTATTCGCCAACAATTCCTTCGAGGGTCTCGACATCGAGGGCGCCGACAATGCCGACGTCCTCGGCAACTACTTCGGCGTCAAACCCGATGGCGCCACGCGGGCGGCCAACGGGAAGAACATCGAGATCACCGACACGATCGCCTTCGAAGCGAACGGCGACGAAGTCGGCACGACGGTCGAAGGCGCGGCCGTGACGACGCAGGCCTGCGATGGGGGCTGCAATGTGATCTCCGGGTCGAACGGCTCTGGCGTCGACCTCGTCGGCGACGGCATCGGCCAGAACGAGCTGCCGGCGGACGGGCCGACGACCGTGAGCGGAAATTACGTCGGGTTGAATTCCGGCGGAGTCACGCCTGTTCCCACCGGCGCCCTCTTCGACGTCTTCGCCGGCGCCGCCGAAGACGTCACGATCGGCGGCACGAAAGCCGGCAATACCAACTACATAGCGGGCGGCAGCTATGGCATCTACCAGGAAAACAGCAATGGATTCCAGGCTCTCGGCAACGTGATCGGGCGTCGCCCGGGTGGCGCCGGGGTCAGCGGTACCAGCACAGCCGGGATTTTCCTCTTCTCGCTCAGCAGCACCGGTCGAGAGACCGTTGAGGGCAACACGATCCGCGTCGACGGTGGGGCCGGGATAGAGCAGCGGTTCGGCGGCGCCGACATCGCCGGCAACTCGATCGAAGAAAGCCAGTACGGCATCCTGACCTTCGGGGCGCCGGCCGGACCGGGCAGCAATGTGATCGAAGAAAACACGATCGTCAACGCCGAACTCAACGCGGTCCTGATCAAAAACGAAAACAACCTGCTCACCGGCAACCTGATCGAAGGGGCGGGCCAGGCGGCAATCAGGATCGAGGGCGCAACTGGGACGGGCAATCTGATCGGCGGCGACCTCGAATCCGAAGAAAACGAGATCTCCGGCAACGGCGGCGATGCGATCGAGGTCGTCGACCCCGAAGACACCGACACCCAGATCAAGAGGAACTTCGGCGGCGGCAACGGCGGCCTTTTCATCGACCTCGGCGCCAACGGCCCCGGCAACAGCGTCTTGGGACCCAATGACGGCATCCAGCCTCCGAGCATCGGTAGCGCCAAACTGACCGGCGCCAGCGGCAGCGGCGCGCTCCCAGGCGCGGAAATAAGGGTGTTCCGCAAGGCCACTTCCTCGCCGGGCGAGATCGAGTCCTTCCTTGGCGAGGCGAAAGCTGACGGAAGCGGCAATTGGAGCGTCACCTACGCAGCCGCGATCCCCGGCGAAACGCGGATCGCGGCGACCCAATCCGCGCTCGAAGGCACTTCCGAGCTTGCCTTCGCGACGACCGAACCGGCGCCGAGCACCGGTGGCGGGGGTGCCAAAGACGACAAAGGTGCCGGCAAGGACGACAAAGGCAAAGCCAAAGGGAAAGACGACAAAGGCGGGATTCCCGACACCAGGATTGTCAAAGGCCCGAAGAAGAAGACCCACGCGACCACGGTCAAGTTCAAGTTCACCTCCACCGAGGACGGCTCGAAGTTCGAATGCAAGCTCGACCGTCAGAAGTTCAAGCCCTGCAAGTCGCCGAAGACCTACAAAAAGCTGAAGCCCGGCAAGCACGTCTTCAAGGTGCGGGCGGTCAAGGGCAAGAACATCGATCCGACACCGGCTAAGCGCAAATTCAAGGTCGTCGGCTAACGCCGACGAACAGGTGCAACGTTTTGTAGCCCTTCCAGGGCGATAAAACGTTGCACCTGTGTTAGCGATCCTGGCTGGCGGCCTCTCCGACTCCGGCGGCCATCGCCATGATCGAGACCTGGGGGTTGACGCCGGGGCAGCTGGGCAGGATCGAGCCGTCGGCGACCCAGACGCCCTCCACGCCGCGCAGGCGGCCTTCCGGATCGACAGGGTGGCGGGCGGGATCAGAGCCCCCGGCAGCCGTTCCACTCGGGTGGAAGCCGGCGAGGCGGAGGCGGCGGACGTCCAGTCGCTCGATTGCGCTCGGCAGCTCGGCCTCTGAGCGCACCTGCGGTGCGCCACCGCCGAGTTCGACCTCCTTGGCGCCGGCGGCGAGCATCACCCGCGCCATTGCCTCGATCGCCACCCGGAGGCGACGCTCGTCGGCTTTGGCGAGCGGGTAGTAGACGATCGGAACGCGGCTGCCGAAGATTCGGCCGGAGGGCTCGTCGGCGATCATCGCGCCGATCATCGCCCTGCCGGCGGCGCGGTCGAGGCGGCTCAGCAGGTGGGAGCCATAACCGGGCGAGGAGATCGCACCCATGCCGGGTGGGCTGCCGGTGGCCTCGATCAGGACGCCGTCGGACTCGTGCAGCTCCTCGACTCCGACGCTCTGCATGACGCCGCTCCACGGCACCACCTCGTCGTCGAAGCCGGCCGTGATTCCCGTGGCGGGGTGGATCGAGAGGTTGCGGCCGAGGCGGGGATGCCCGCCCAGTCCGCTTCGGCGCAGCAGCGGCGGGGTCGGGATCGCGCCCGCGGCGACGACCACGAGCGGGGCCGAGATGCGGATCTCGGCACCATTGGCGCCACGAGCCGCGACGCCCACGGCCCGGCCGTTTTCACTCAGCACGCGCTTCACCCGCAGTCCGGTGACGATCCGCGCTCCCGCCTCGCAGGCCTGCGGCAGGGCGTTGAGGTGGACGCCGCCCTTGGCGTTATTGGGGCAACCGATCGCGCACTGGCAGGCGCCGCGGCACCCCGTCGCGTTGCGGCGCAGCGGGGCGCTGCGCCAGTCGAGTGCCGCCGCCCCCTCGAGGGCGAGTTCGCCGTTTCGGCCCAGCACCTCCATCGAAGCCGGGGCGACGCCGATCGTCTCCTCGACGTCGGTGAGGCGCACGGCCAACTGTTCGGGCTCGGCCAGGGCGAGGCCGTGTCCTTCGTGCCAAGCGCTTGCAACCGGCGCCGGCGGGCGAAAGCAGGTGCCGGAGTTGATCACGGTCGTACCGCCGACCGCGCGCCCCAGCGGCAGCGCGATCGGCGGGTTGCCCAGCGCCATCGTCGTGCCGCCGTCGCGGTAGATCCCGGCGAAGCGGTCGAGCGGATGCGACGCCCGGATCCGGTCCACGGTCCAGCGCTCGCCCTCCTCGACGATCACGGTGTCAAACCCGGCCCGGGCCAGCGCCCGCGCGGCAAAGGCGCCACCGGCCCCGGAGCCGACCACGATCGCGTCGCAAACGGAGGAGTTGGGCCACTCGGCTGCTGGCACGAGCGTCATCTGCGGATCGGGCCGCGAGGGCTCGTGGCGCGAGCCGACCGCGGCGATCTCCGCGGCGAAGGTGTCGGCGCCGTGGGCGAGCAGGACGACCGACTTGACCGCGTCTAGGGCGGGGGAGCCACCGAGCCGGGAGACCCGGGCGAGCAGGGCTTCGCGCTGCTCGGGCGATGCGGCGCCGAGGAGGCGGCCGGTGCGGGCGAGCGAGAAAGCCTCGAGGCCGGTCAGGGTCAGGCCAAGGCCGGCCTGAGAGACGGCGGGCATGCGTGAGACCATCCGCCTGGCGATGCTCGCGACTCGCTCAGGCTCGGGACCTCCTGCCTCTGGCGGCAGGATCGCCGCCACCACGTCTCCCAGCGCGGACATGGCCTGATCTTAGGTCCAGCTGCTCGAATCGAGCACCGCGCCGTTCCCAAAGCACTCCGAGCGAACAGCCACGTATTCGGCGATCTCGGCACAGCGCGCGACCCAGATCTTTTCTCCCGATGCCGCGGCGACCCGGTCGAGCAGCGCCGCGAGGTGTTCCTCGCCTAGCCAGCCGAGCATGAATGGGTGCAGGACGATTGCCATGTAGCCACCCTCCGCCGCCAGCCTTTCGATCTCCGCTTCGAGCCAGGCGACGAAGCGGGCGGGCTCTACCAGGTCGCGCGAGCCGCTGATCTGCTCGCGTGCAGCGCCGAGCGGCGGCAGCACGCAGCTGGCGTCGAGGTGCCGCCACTCGAAGGGCAGCAGGGCGACGCCGTCCCCGAAGCCGGCCCCGGCGCCCGCGGGAGAGCCGTACCGTAGGCCGGCCTCCCGCAGGACGCCGGGGCCGCCCTCGCCGAGCTGGCCACCTGGCGGGCGCAGGCCGGCGATCTCGAGGCCGAGCTGGCTGAACGCGGCGATGCCCCGCTCGAGGTTCGCGGCCTGCTCGACCACGCTCAGGTCAGCCCACTGCTCATGACGCCATGCGTGGTAGGCGACCTCATGACCGCGGGCGTCGATCCCGCGCAACAGGTCCGGGTAGAGCTCCGCGTTCAGTCCCTCGACGAAGAAGGTCGCGGCGAGGCAGCGCTCGGCGAGCCGCTCGAGCAGCCGCGGCAGCACTGCGAGCGCGGTCTCGTGGCGGCCCAGTGGCGCGTCGGCCGGGAGCGCCCCCAGCTCCAGCTCCGCCGCCTCGCCGAGGTTGTCGAAGCTGAGGTTGAGCACGCCGCGGGCGCCGCCCGGCCAGAGCGCCGCCTCGCTCATCCGCGCAGCGCCGGGCTCCAGCGCTCCGGCTCGAGCTTCGCCTGCTCCCGCGCCCAGCGGAAGTGGTGCTGTGCCGAGGCGAGCAGGATCGGGAAATTGAGGAGGCCGGCGATTGCGAAGCGCCGCGCCCCTGGCTGGTTCGCGGTGGGCAGGCTGAGCGCGCTGCAGAGGAGCCAGAACCAGAGCACGGCGTTGTAGGCGGGCAGTTGCTCCTCGCTCAGCCCCTCGGCTTCGTCGAGCATCGGCAGGCCGCCGTGCAGCGACCAGGGCCAGGCTTTGAAGTGGACGGCCACGCCGGCGACGCCGATCCCGGCGCTGAAGGCCGAAAGCCGGTGCGCGTTCTCACTGTCGCGGACGGCGGCGGCGAGCATCAGCGGGAAGTAGGCGCTCCACAGCACGTAGGCCCCGCGGCGGCCGATGAACGGCTCGAAGACGAGCCCGACTCCGGCACGGGTCTCGAAGGCGTTGTGGGCGAGCAGGCCGAGGGCCGATCCCGCGGCAAGCAGGCGTCTCATCGTCGTGGTCCGATCCTGTTGGTCAGGGTTCCGATCCCGTCGATCTCCAGCTCGACCGTCTGCCCGGGCTCGATCCAGCGATCGAGCTCGAGCCCGCAGCAGCCCGGCATCGTCCCGGTCGAGACGATGTCGCCGGCGTCGAGACGCTCGCCGGCCGAGGCGTGGGCGAGCATCGCGCCGACGTCATGGACAGCCCCTGCCGTGCCGCCCTCGCACCAGACTTCGCCGTCGACCCGCACCCGGCCGGTCGCGGACCGCCAGTCGGGAAGCTCGTCGGCGCTGAGCACGTCGCAGCCGATTGAGTTGGCGAAGGTCTTCGACTTCACCGCCGGCCCGAAGACGCCGTGGCGCACCTCCTCGGCCTGAACGTCGCGAGCGCTCCAGTCGTTAAGGACGAACCAGCCGCCGATCGCCTCGCGGGCCTCCGCGGGGGTGGCGTCGGCGAGCGGAGCGGCGAGCACGAAGGCCAACTCCAGCTCGAAGTCGAGGTAGTCGGTGTGCGCCGGCCAGGGAATTTCCTCGCCGTCTTCCAGCATCGCCGTGTGGTTGCCGAGGTAGAAGGCCGGCATCTCGTAGAAGCTGGCCTTGGGCTTGAACGGCGGGAACGTCCTGCCGCTGACCCGCTCGAAGCCGGCGGCGAGGCGCCGCACCGGGGGTGGGAAGAAGCGCTTGACCAGCATCCGCGCCGAGCCCTCGTAGTGCGAGGGCCAGAGACTGAAGGCGCGCATCGAACGCACCGCGAAGGGAAGTCCGGCGCTGCCGGGGTCGGCGCTGGCGCCCTCCTCGCGCTGGCCCGCGATGTCGGCTTGCCCCTCGGCGCCGCGCCCGAGCAGGGCCAGCATGCCGCCGGCTTGCGGTAGCGAGACCCAGCGCTGGCGCACCGGGTCCTCGACGATCACTCCCTCCGCTGTGCTCCTCAGCTTCATCGGCGCCCGCGGGGAGTGTAGGCGCCGACCCCGGCTTCGTAGAATTGCCAGATCGCCCGGACGGCCGTGTCCGGGCGTTTCGCCTGCCATGTCCCTCCGCCCCCTGATCGAGATCGCCGCCGAGAACGAGCGCGTCCATGCGCTCACCGGCCGCGTGCGCGATGCCGCCGCCGGAGGCGAGGGAGCCGAGGTCCCGGCCTCCTCGATGCTGCGACCCTTGCTGCTCGCGGCGGTTCTGGAGGACGAGCGTGGGCTCGCCGGGCGCCCTGCCCTGCTGGTCAGCCCCGACGATCGCTCCGCCCGGGATCTGGCGGCTGACCTGCGCGCCTACTTGGCGCCGCGCCGCGTCCGTCTCTACCCATCGCGCGGCACCGGCTTCGCCTCGCACGTTTCGCCGCCTCCTCACCTGGTGGGGCTGCGCATCGACGCGCTCGACGCGCTCGGCCGCGAGCAGGACGCCGTGGTCGTTGCCAGCGCCACCGCCCTGGCCGAGGCGGTGCCGGACGCGGCCTTGCGGCCCGCGGGGTTCACGATCGCGGCCGGCGAGGAGATCGACCTCATCGCCGTCGCCCGCGACCTCGACGGCGCCGGTTACGAACGGGTCGAGCAGGTCGAGGAGCGCGGCCAATTTGCCGTGCGCGGCGGCATCCTCGACGTCTTCGGCGCGACCGAGGAGCGCGCCGTGCGGATCGAGCTCTTCGGCGACGAGGTAGAGGCGATGCGCTGGTTCTCGACCTTCACCCAGCGCTCGCTGGGCGATGCCGAGCGGGTCGAGCTGGCACCCGCGGCCGAGCTCGACGCCGAGCACCGCGAACTTGCCGAGCTCGCGGCGATGGAGGCCGCCGAGGAAGAGAAGGAGGCTCCGAGCCTCGCCGAGGTGCTGCCGCTCGACCAGTTCGGGCCGCCGCTCGACCTCGTCCCGGATACCGCCGTGGTGATCCTCGCCGCCGCCGAGGAGATCGAGCCAGCCCTGCGCGACCACTGGGATGACGCGACGACGGCGATGCACGCCGACGACGCCCGCCATCTTTACGTCGACGTCGCCAAACCACTCGCCGCTCGCGCCTCGCTCGCTTTCCGCAACGCCGGCGACGAGGACGAGAGCGCTTTTCGTGCCGCTCGCGCCGAGTCTCCCGCCCGCAGCATCAAGGAGGCCGAGGCGGAGCTGGAAAAGCAGGTCCGCTCCGGCTACCGCACCGTCGTCGCCTTTGACGATCGCGGCGAGGCCGAGCGCGCCCGCTACGGCCTCGACCGCATCGACGCGACCCTGCTCGAAGGCGGTCGCCTCTCGCCCGACCCCGCCCTCACCTTCGCCGAGGGACGCTTGCGCGAGGGCTTCGTCAGTCCCGAGCTGCGACTCGCCGTCTATCCCTTCCGTCGCCTCGTCCACCGGCGCCGCCGCGCCGAAGCCCGCGCTCCCGGCGCCGCCCGCGGCCGCCTCGCCTTCAGTGAACTGCGCGTCGGCGACTACGTCGTCCACGAGGACCACGGCGTCGCCCGCTTCGCCGGCTTCGAGACGCGCGAGGTCGGCGGCGTCACTCGCGACTATCTCTATCTCGAATACAAGGGCGAGGACCGCGTCTACGTCCCCACCGACCAGCTTGCCAAGCTGAGCCGCTACGTCGGCGCCGGCGGCGAACCGACCCTCTCCGCACTGGGCGGCAAGCGCTGGCAGAACATGAAGGCGCGCGCTCGCCGGGCGGCCGGCGCGCTCGCCGGAGAGCTGATCAACCTCTACGCCGAGCGGCGCACGCGCAAGGGCCACGCTTTCGATGCCGACGGGGAGTGGCAGATGACGATGGAGGCGGCCTTCCCCTACCGCGAGACGGCCGACCAGGTCGAAGCGATCGAGTCGGTCAAGGGCGACATGGAGGCCGAGCAGCCGATGGACCGGCTCGTCTGCGGCGACGTTGGCTTCGGCAAGACCGAGGTGGCGCTGCGCGCCGCGGTCAAGGCCGCCGCCGACGGCAAACAGGTGATGATCCTGGTGCCGACGACGATCCTCGCCCAGCAGCACTTCGGCACCTTCCGTGAGCGGCTCGCCGACCTGCCCTTCGTGGTCGAGGCTGTCTCGCGCTTGCGCAAGCCGGCCGAGGTCAAGGCCGTGCTCGCCGGTTTCGAGGCAGGCAAGGTCGACATCCTGATCGGCACCCACCGGCTGCTCTCACGCGACGTGCGCGCTAAGGACCTCGGCCTGATCATCGTCGACGAGGAGCAGCGCTTCGGCGTCAAGCAGAAGGAACTGCTGCGCCAGTTGAAGCTGAAGGTCGACGTGCTCGCCCTCTCGGCAACGCCGATCCCGCGCACGCTGCAGATGAGCCTGGCCGGCCTGCGCGACATCTCGACGATCGAGACGCCGCCCGAGGGCCGCCGCCCGGTGCGCACCTATGTCGGGCCCTACGACGAGGATCTCGTCGCCAAGGCGATCGAGCGCGAGCTGGAGCGGGGCGGCCAAGCCTTCTTCCTGCACAACCGGATCGACTCGCTGCCCGAGGTAGTCGAGCGGCTGCGCGGGCTGGTGCCGAAAGCGCGCTTTGCCGAAGCGCACGGGCAGATGGACGAGACGCAACTCGAGGAGACGATGCTCGGTTTCCTGCGCGGCGACGCCGACTGCCTGGTGACGACGACGATCATCGAGTCCGGTCTCGACATTCCCAGCGCCAACACCTTGATCGTCGAGCGCGCCGACCAGCTCGGGCTCGCCCAGGCCTACCAAATCCGCGGCCGGGTCGGGCGCTCTCGCGAGCGCGCTTTTGCCTACCTGCTCTATCCCTCGGCCGAGGCCTTGACCGAGGAAGCGGCGGCGCGGCTCTCGACCCTTGCTGACCACACCGAGCTCGGCTCCGGCTTCAAGATCGCAATGCGTGATCTCGACATCCGCGGCGCTGGTGACCTGCTCGGCGAGGAGCAGTCCGGGCACGTGGCCGCGGTCGGCTTCGAGCTCTACTGCCAGATGATCGACGAGGCGGTTGGGGAGGCACGCGAGGCCGATGGCGGTGAGGAGGGTGCACCCGAGCCGGTCCGCCTCGACGTCCCGGTCGACGCTTACCTGCCCGCCGCCTTTATCCCCTTCGAGGCGGCGAAGATCGACGTGCACCGGCGGATCGCCGCCGCCCGCGAGCCGGGCGAGCTGCGCGCGATCCGCGCCGAGATCAGCGACCGATTCGGTCCGCTGCCGTCCCAGGCGGAGAATCTGCTTGCCCTGCAGCGAGCGCGAATCGAGCTCGGCCTGGCGGGCGCGCGCAGCGTCGAGTTCCGCGGCGGCCGCCTCAGCGTCACCGGGGTCGAACTCGACTCCGAGGCGGCAGGCGTGGTCAGCGAAAAACTCGAGGGGGCCGTATACGAGTGGCGTGGGCAGACCGTGGCGATGCGAGTCTCGGATGAGCCGGAGGCCAGACTGGGCGCGGTTCTGGCGATGGCCGAGGCAATTCGCGACGCGAAACAGGCGCAGGCCGACGCCGCGGAGGCGAGCCTCGCGGGCTGAGCAGCCCCCTCTTGGAGCATTTGATTTATGCTGCCCGATCGGTGGCACGAATCAGCGGCAAGGGAGGGAAGTCGGCCGGGTTGCAGCGGCTTGTCCTGCTTGCCTTCGCGGCTCTCTTCATTCTGCTCTTCGTCATCTTGGCGATCGCCCAGGGGATCGGCCATCCCAGCGTGCCGGCAGGCGCGGTCGCCGTAGTCGAAGACGCCCCCGACGATCTCGGCACTGTCACCAAGGGCGAGTTCCAGCATGCCCTGGAACAGGCGGCGGCGCAGGCCAAAGTCACTCCTGTCCCTAAACCGGGCGATGAAAAATATGAGGAACTGAAGGAAACGGCCCTCGGCGAAGCCCTCGACGCGATCTGGATCCAGGGCCAGGCCGAGGGAATGGGTATCTCGGTGACGCCGAAAGAAATCGCCGAAGAACTCAAAAAGCTGAAGAAAAAAGCCTTCAAAACGGAACAGCAATACAAGGAATTCCTCAAAGAAGCCCGCTTCACGCAGGCGGACGTCAACCAACGGGTAAAGATCCAGCTGCTCAGCGAACAGATCCAGAAACAGGTCACCGAAGAAACGCCGGTCCCGAGCAAGACCGAAATCGAGGACTACTACGAAGCCGCTAAGTCGAGCCAGTACACGACGCCCGAATCGCGCGACATTCGGGTGATCAAGAACAAAGACAAGGCGCAAGTCGAAGAAGCGAAGGCCGCGCTCGAAAAAGACGATTCGAACAAGAGCTGGGAAAAAGTCGCGAAAAAGTACTCGACCGACACGACTAAATCCACTGGTGGGTTGCAGTCGGCGGTTACCGAAGGCGCGCTGGGCGAACCGCTGGACGTCGCGGTCTTCGCGGCGCCTCAGGGTGAGATCAAAGGCCCGCTCAAGGAAGGTGGCAACACAGTCTTCGAGGTGATGAAGATCACGCCGGAGAAAGTGCAGTCGCTCGACGAAGCCAAGTCACAGATCAGCGCCCAGCTCGCCGAACAGGCCAAACAGCAGAACTTCGCGGCATTCGTGCAGCACTACGGCACCAAGTGGCAGTCGCGCACTTTCTGCGCTGCTGGCTACGTAATCGCGCGCTGCGCCAACTTCAAGAGCGACGGACGCCCGCCGGAAGCCAACGAAGCCTGCTACGAAGCGAATCCGAAAACGCCGCCAGAAGCCTGTCCGGCCCCAGTTCCGCAGGTCAAACCGGCGCAGCCGGGAACGGTCAGCCCGCTCAACCCCGAAGGCCAGAAACTGGCCCAGCGGCCGCGGCCGGCGAAACTTGAAGCTGCCGCTCCAGAAGGCGAAGTTCCCGGCGGAGTCGTGCCCGGCGCCACGGGCGAATAAGAAGGTCGTCCGAGGGCTTCCCGCGCACGCTGACGCGGGAAGCCCTCGGATAACCTCTGCCGCCCCACTGAATAGGATGCGCCGTCCGTGAGCGGCATCGCATCGATCCATGCCCGCCAGATCCTCGACTCGAGGGGCAATCCGACTGTCGAGGCCGAAGTCATCCTCAAGTCCGGTGCGCGCGGTCTCGCCGCGGTCCCATCTGGCGCCTCGACCGGCGAGTTCGAGGCAGTCGAGTTGCGTGACGGTGGCGATGCCTGGGCGGGCAAGGGCGTCTCCGCCGCGGTCGCCAACGTCAACGGGGAGATCGCCGCGGCGCTGAAGGGTGCTGACGCCGCGGACCAGACCGCGCTCGACGCGAAGATGATCGAACTCGATGGCACTCCGAACAAGGGACGCCTCGGCGCCAACGCGATCCTCGGTGTTTCCCTGGCCGCCGCCAAGGCCTCGGCAATGCTCGCCGGCGAGCCGCTTTTCCGCTACCTGGCAAAGCTCTATGGCAGCGACGACCCGAGCCTACTGCCGGTACCGATGATGAATGTCCTCAACGGGGGCGCCCACGCCGACAACTCGGTCGACTTCCAGGAGTTCATGGTCGTGCCGGCTGGCGCCAGTAGCTTTTCTGACTGCCTGCGGGTGGGCACAGAGGTTTTTCATGCCCTCAAGAAGAGCCTTGCCGCCGCCGGCCACGCGACGGCGGTAGGCGACGAGGGCGGCTTCGCCCCCAACCTCGAGTCAAACGAGGCGGCCCTGCAAGCCGTTCTCGCGGGTGTCGAGGCCGCTGGCTATGAGCCCGGCAAGGATGTCTTCATTGCCCTCGACCCGGCGACCAGCGAGGTCTTCGAGGGCGGCGCCTACGTGCTCGAGCACGAGGGTCGCTCGCTCTCGCCCGAGGAGATGGCGAGCTACTGGGAGGACGCCTGCTCGCGCTACCCGATCCTCTCGATCGAGGATGGCATGGACGAGGAGGATTGGAATGGTTGGAAGCTCCTGACCGAGAAACTCGGCGAGCGTGTGCAGTTGGTCGGCGACGACCTCTTCGTCACCAATCCCGAGCGCTTGCGCCGCGGCATTGAGCTCGGCGTCGGCAATTCGATCCTGGTCAAGGTCAACCAGATCGGCACCCTGAGCGAGACTCTGGAGGCGATCCGAATCGCCTCCGAGGCGGGCTACACGGCGGTGATCTCGCACCGCTCCGGAGAGACCGAGGACACGACGATCGCCGACTTGGCCGTGGCCACCGGGGCCGGGCAGATCAAGACCGGTGCTCCCTCGCGCTCGGATCGTGTAGCCAAGTACAACCGCCTGCTGCGGATCGAGGAGGAATTGGGCTCAGCAGCGCGTTTCCCGGGCTTGCAGGCCTTCCACCAACGGTCCGCTTAGTGAAGGAATGTGGGGCCCGGCCGCGTAGGAGCGGGCATGGCAGCACGCGCCCAGGCGAGGAAAAGGCCGGCGACCGCAGCCAAACGTCGTTCCCCGCCCCGCCGCAAACCGGCCGCCCGGCGCAAGCCCGCGGCGCGCCGCGGCGCCAGCCGGATCCACTGGGACCGCGTCGGTCGCGTCGCTCTGACCCTGGTCCTCTTCGCCGTCCTCTACTCCTACCTCAACCCGGTGATCAACTTCGTCAAGACCTATACGGCGACGACGAAGGCGAGGGTCCAGCTGCACGAGGCCCAGCACGAAAACACCCGCCTGCACTGGCGCGTCCAGCACGCCGACGACCCGATCGTGCTCAATGCCAAGGCCAGGGCCCAGGGCATGGTCGCGCCGGAAGAGACGCCGATCGTCGTGCGCGGGCTCTAAGCAGCCTCTCGGGGGCACCCGGTGGTTAGCGCCGGTTCCTACATCGTCAGTGCCGCAGCTCTGGTGGTCGTCGGGCTGTCGATCGGGTTCACCTCATTTCGGTTGCGACAGAGGCTTCTCCCGGATTGGCTAGGAGCCCCCGCCCGTCTCGTCGAGGCGGTCGTAGCTATCGCCCTGCTCATCTGGCTTGGCGAGATCCTCGGCACCGTCGGTCTCTTCTACGACTGGGCCTTGGTCGGCTCGTCGCTCCTCCTAATGGTCGCCGCGGGAACGCTTCTGCCGGGGGGTGGCGCGGATTTGGGGGACCACCCCGAGGAGGCGGCGTTAGCCGCCCCCGCAGCGGGTGGTGGCACCAAATCCGCGACAGGACCCGCCGGCCCGGACACCTTTGCCTGGCTGGTGACCGTCGCGGTCATTGCGCTCGTGTTCGCTCATTGGGGCCTCACAACCAAGGACGCGCTGGACCGGGGGATCTTCAACTTCGACTCGCTCTGGTACCACATGCCTTTCGCGGCGGACATGGTCCAGAGCCACTCCGTTTCCGGACTGCACTACACGGAGACGGTCTTCACGAACTGGTTCTATCCGCAGAACTCCGAGTTGCTGCACGCGACGGGGATCCTGCTCACGCATCGGGACACGCTGTCCCTGTTCCTCAACTTTGGCTTTCTCGCCCTAGCTTTCCTAGCCGCGTGGTGCATTGGGCGACCGTATAGGCGCGGGCATCTGACGGTGGTCGCCGCTGCGATCGTGCTCGAGTGCCACACGCTGGTGGTGCGGGAGCCTGGGGCCGCTAAGAACGATCTCGTTGCAGCTGCCCTCCTACTTGCTGCCGTTGCGATCCTCGTCAACGTCTGGGTGGCACACCGGATTCGCAGTGCCGAAGAGGCCGGGGGGGAGGGGAGACGGTCGAGGCTCACGCTGCCCGTGGGATGGCCTCTGGCGGCTCCTGGACTCGTTGTGGGGCTTGCCGTGGGGACGAAGTCGACCGCGGTGGCGATGGCCGCTGGATTGACTCTCGCGGTGCTGGTACTCGCTCCGGCGGGACGGCGATGGGCGGCCGTGGGATGGTGGTTCGTGCCGGCTCTGCTCGGTGGGGGGTACTGGTACCTGCGCAACCTGATCGTCGCCGGGAATCCGCTGCCCCAGGCGACCAGCATTGGGCCGGTCTCGTTGCCGCACCCAGAGCGACTGCAGGAAGGCCGGCCGGACTTCAGCATCGTTCATTACGCGACCGACACCGGCGTTTGGCGGGACTACTTCGAGCCGGGGCTACATCAGGCTTTTGGGGGGCTCTGGCCGCTGGTGATCGTCGCGGCGATCACCAGCGGACTGCTGGCGCTGCTGTGGGGCAGGGATAGGATCATCCGCTGGGCTGGCGCTGTGGCCCTGCTTGGACTGTTGGCTTACGTCTTCACCCCGCTCAGCGCCGCTGGCGCCGAGGGCGCTCCGGTCGGCTTCGGGATCAACATCCGCTACGCGATCCCGCCACTGCTGCTCGGCCTCACCTTGCTGCCACTCGCCCCCCGTCGCCTGCAGGGGTGGCGCGAGTGGACGCTGACCGCAGCCCTGCTCGCTGTCCTTGTAGTCACCAACCGCTCCGATGCCGTCCTCCGCGACCCAGCCCGGGTCTTTGGCATTGCGCTGGCGATCGTCCTCGTTGTCGTTCCAGCTGTTCTCCTCTGGCTTCAACACCGTGCAGCCCAGCGGCCTCTGCCGGGGGGTGGCGCCGCAGGGGGGACCGCCCCCGAGGAAGCTTCAGCTACCGGAGGGGGCGGTGGGTCCCCTGCGGTGACAGGATCCGCCGGCCAACGACGCCTGTCCCTAGTGCTCAGCGGCTTCATCGTCCTACTCCTCCTGATCCTGGCGATCGGCTACCCGCTGCAGCGCGACTACCTCCGCGACCGCTTCGGCCCCGAGTCGGAAATCCCCGGCCTGCACCTCGACAGCGCCTACCAATGGGCCCGCGACAAGAGCGACTCCCGCATCGGCCTGGCCGGTACGACCGCCGGCTTCCTCAGCTACGGCTTCTTCGGCACCGACCTCTCCAACCACGTCCTATACCTAGGCCAAAAGGGCCCCCACGGCGCCTTCAACGCAATCCCGACCTGCTTCGCCTTCCGCACCGCCGTCAACCAGGCCGACCTCGACTACCTAGTCACGACCCCCTTCCTAAACTTCCTCCACACCAGCGACCCAATCCCCTCCCCCGAGGCCGGCTGGCTCCGCGGCGACCGGGCCGCGATCCCGATCCATCGCGACGGCCCCGTCGCTATCTGGAAGCTCAACGAGAGCCTCGGCCCATCAGCCTGCGACTCGGCCAACGCTCCCTTGCAGCGCATCCCCGATACGCCTTAGCGCCGATCTCAGTAGGTCGGAGCGTCTTGTACTTTTTCGGCAATCCTTCGCGGCGCCAGCCCCACGCTCCACCGAAAAAGTTAAGCGGAGGCCTACTGAGATCGGCGCTCAGTCGCCCGAGTCGTCGGACTCAGTTTCAGCTTCAGGAGCGCCGACACGCCGAATCACAATCTGATCGGCGTCGATGCGAACCGTCACCTCGCGCTTGCCAGCCCAGTGCTCGGCGTACACCGGGTTGTCCTTGACCGCCGGATCGAGCCAAAGCCCGTAGCCGTCGGTCTCACCATGGTCAAAGGTCGCCTCCAGGTCTTTGCGACGGCCGCGGCCCCCGCGACGGCCGCGACGGCGGCGCCGTTTCGGCCTCTCGCCATCGCCTGACGGCCGCTCCTTCTCATCGTCCTCGTTCTCCTCAGCGGCCTCGGGCTCCTCTTCCTCTTCGGCCTCCGCCTCCTCGGCGGTGGCGGCCTCGATCTCGGCCTCGATCTCGTCGCGGAGATCGACTTCGCCCGAGGCGGAGTCCTCCTCGTCAGGGGTGAAGCCGTGCTGTTTGCGGAACTCGCGCAGCTCGGAGGTACTGACTTCGAGCTGGTGGGCGATCCAGGCGTCGGTGCGACCTTGCCGCACCCAGGCGCGGATTTGGTTCAGTTGCGGCTTCAGAGAACGTCGTGCCATCGGCGGGCGCGAGTCTATTCAACCGGGCCGGTCGTACGCACAGTCGTCTTCTACGCCATCAGGAAGGCAAGCGCCTCGAACATCGAGACGACGACCACGGCCACAGTGACTGTGAGACAGACGGCGAGGACGCTGAAGCGCACCTTGCCGGCCTGCTCACTGCGGGTGATCCGGCGCGCGCGCGAGCGATTGGCGGCGCGGCGCCGCAGTTGCTCGCGCCGACGGCGCTCCAGACTGGTCTCCTGCTCGAAGGCCGTCTCGAACTGGGAGATGCTTTGACGCATTCGCATAGGTCGGGTGGCCCGGGGGCCGCGGGGGACCGTAGCAAAGGTGCACGAGGGCTTGCGGGAGGAGGAAATGTGCGATTCGTTACGACAGTCAGGATGCGCAGGCGCCCCAGAGCCCTCGCCCGACCCGCGCCGCACGCAGCTCCAGGGCCCGAAACCGTGGTGCGAAGCGATCGTTGGGCGGGATCGTCAGCGAACGGGCAAGGCCTCGACGAACCAGACTGGCGTTGACGAAGCGGTGTCCCAGGTAGACGTAGGCGAGCAGCCTGCCGTAAACGTCACGTCGCTCAACGCCGAAGACGAGCCGCACCCGGTGACGCTCGACCAGATGGTGGTTGAAAGACGAAGCTCTCGGCCCAAAGCACTGCACCGGCGTATCGGGCTTGACCGTCTCGGGGGTGTCGACTCCGATGTAGCGGACGTCCTCAACGCGGTTGCCGATCCGCGCTTCGATCGTGTCCCCGTCGACCACGCGGACCACGAAGGCGGACGCCTCTACCGGCCCTTCATCCCGTCCGCTGGCTTCCCACGGCCGCAAGATCAGTAGGGCGGCAGCCGCCAACAGCACGAGGCTGCCGAGCTGACTGCGCCATCCACCAGTGCTCCCCATCCACGCCTAAGTGGCTGGACGGGTGCGCTCTTCCCCTCAAGCAGCTAGGGGATGCGCCGCACGTTCGACAGCAGCGTCTCCTTGATCTGGGCGATGATCTCCAGGGCGTCGTTCCAATCCCGTTGCCAGACGTTGCGGCCGAAGATCACGCCCGAGCCGCCCGCTTCCATGATCTCCCGGGTGTGCTTGAGCACCGTCTCGTCATCGACCTTGGAGCCGCCCGAGAGCACGACTAGCGCGCGGCCGGCGGACTCGACGCACTGGCGGATCGCCTCGGCTTGGTCCAGCTGCATCTCGTTGTACGGAGCGGGAGCGTCCTTGTCGCTATCCGGTTCGATCTTCGGCATATTGAGCTTGACCACGTCGGCGCCCATCTCCATCGCCATTCGCGCCGCATAGTCGATCGCGTAGAAGGAGTTTGGGCCGCCCTTGGCTTCGACCGCTTCGCCACGCGGATAGGACCAGACAATCAACGGCATGCCGAAGCGGTCGCAATCTTCGCGCACTGTGCGCAGCTGAGCGAGGTCTTCGTCCTGGCGCGGCGAGCCGACGTAGAGCGTGTAGCCGACCGCGTCGGCGCCGAGTCTCACCGCGTCCTCGACGCTGGCGTTGCAGGAGGAGAACGCCTTGGCGGAGGATGGGATGTCGGTCTTGCCGTTGACCTTGAGGATCAGCGGCACCTGGCCGGCGTAATCGGGGTAGTACTTGCTCGCCATGCCGATCTGGCAAGCGAGGGCCGAGTAACCGGCCTCGGCGGCGAGGCGGAACTGGTAGTCGGGGTCCTTGGAGGCCGGGTTGGGGAAGAAGTCACGCGGGCCGTGCTCGATGCCCTGGTCGATCGGCAGCAGCAGCAGGGTGCCGTTGCCGGGGCCGAACTCGAAGAGCAGCCGCCGCAGGCGCGCTCGTTTGCCGGGGGCCAGGGTGGCCAGCAGCGATTTCTGCTCGGTCAGGCTCTTCAACTCCACGCTTTTCCTCCTCGAAGATGGGTGTCACGGCAGTATGCCACCGCGGTGGAGCCGCAAGCGCTTGCCACCGGGGGGTTATCCTCGAATGACCATGAGCGAGACTGAGCTCAGCGTCATCTGCAAGAACTGCGGCTCGGAGGTCAGTCCTTACGTAACCGAGTGCCCGTATTGCGGCGCGCGGCTGCGCAAGCGGGCGCCGAAGCTCGAGCGGCGTGGCGACGGGCTGGAGGCGAAGCCGCGCCGTCGCTCGCGACCGCGGATTCTGCGTCGCCGCCGGCGCGAAGCCGCCACCGAGTTCCGTCCCTACGCGACGCTGGCGGTGATCCTCGGCTCGGCTGCCCTGCTGCTCGTGCAGAAGGCGACCGGAGACTCGCTCAGCACCTTCGGCGGATTGGTCGTGCCGCTCGAAGACCAGTGGTGGCGCTTCCTCACCGCGCCCTTCGCCTACGTCGACGTCGGCTACCTCTTCGTTGTCGCCATTGGCCTGGCGATCTTCGCCACTGGCCTCGAGCGCCGACTCGGCACCGCGCCTACCGCCATCCTGCTGGTCGCCTGCGGCTCGCTCGGGATGCTCGTCGCCAGCGGCATCGCCAATGCCCAGGGCGACATCGAGGTGATCGCGGGTGGAAACGGCATGGCCCTGGGCGCGGTCGCCGCCTGGTTCGCACTCCGCCGTGCCGAGGCGCACCACGCGATCGACGACGACTACGACGTGATCGGAGTGATCGTCGCCGCGGCCGTACTGCTGGCGCTGCCGATCTTCGATTCCAGTGCTGATCCCTTCGCCGGTCTCGTCGGCGCTGCCGTCGGCGGCCTTGCCGGCCTCGCCGCCTCTGCGTTGCGCGATCACTAACAGGCGCCGCCTCCTCGGCCGCCCCCGGCCGCGAAGCGGAGGAGTGGCGACAATGATTCCCGCGTCCAGGGGCGGCTAGGCTCCTCTCCGTGCCCTCGGATGAGCAACTCGACGCCGCGATCGAGCGGTTGGTCGATGCAGAGCGCTTCGCCGAGGCGGAGCGGATCGTCGCCCGCGCCGCACCGCAGCTGCAGAAGGTCCTGGCCGCTGCCCTCGCCGAGGGAGGCTGGTTCGGCGAGTCCCACGACGCCGAGGCGCTGAAGGCGGCGACGGCACCCGATCCGGAGGAGCGCATCGTCGCGGTGCGCTCGCTGCTGGCCGAGGAGGCGCGGATAGGAATGATGGTTGGAGTCGCCGTCGGCTGGGCACTTCATGGGGAGTTGAACGAAACAGAGATAGAAGGAGAGAGCTGAGATGGAGATCAAATTCCACGGCCAGTCGTGCTTTGAATTGAGCGACGGGGAGACGCGGGTCCTGGTCGATCCGTTCCTCAAGCCGAACAACCCGATTGCGGTGACGACGGGCGAAGAAGTCGATCCGACTCATATCGCGCTCTCCCACGGACATGCCGACCACGTCGCCGACGCCGTCCCGGTTGCCAAGCGCACGGGCGCCCACTGCGTCGCGATCGTAGAGCTGGCGAAATGGCTGGAAGGCCAAGGGGTGGAGAACGTCAGCGATCCCAACTTCGGCGGCACGGTGGAGTTCGACTGGGGCTACATCAGCCTCGTCCCCGCCTGGCACACCAACACGGTGCCCGGCTCCGAAGAGTCGCCCTTCAGCGCCGAGCACGGGATCGTGATCGGCCCCGCCGCCGGCCTCGTGATCAAGCTTGGCGGAACGACCGTCTACCACGCTGGCGACACCTGCCTGTTTGGCGACATGAAGCTGATCGCTCAGCGCAGCGATATCGACGTCGCCCTGCTGCCGATTGGCGGCCACTACACAATGGATCGTCGCGACGCCGTGGTGGCCGCCGAATTCGTCGGCGCCGGGACCGTGATCCCGATGCATTTCAACACCTTCCCGGCGATCGAGTCCGATCCGCAGGCCTTCAAATCCGAGGTGGAGGAGAAGACCTCCTCGACCGTGGTCGTGCTCGAACCCGGCCAGTCACATACGACTGGCTGACCAGCCAGGCCGATGCTAGTCTCGCCCGGACCGCACAGCCGAGCCGAGGAGAGAGCAGCGATGGGAACCACTGAGGCATCCGGGACCGAGACACGGACCGAGCGGGCCGACTTCCAGGCGACCGCCGATCCGGCGCTGATGGAGGCAGCCGACCGCACCGCCGACGTCAAGCTCCTCACCTACGAGGAGCTCTACCTGCTCTGGGAGCGCCAGCAGTGGCAGACGCAGGAGCTCGACTTCAGCCGCGATCGCGAGGATTGGAACGAGCGCTTCAGCGAGGAGGAACGCTTCCAGCGCATGTACGGGCTCTCCTCGTTCTTCATCGGCGAGCAGAAGGTCGCCGAGGAGTTGGGGCCGATCATGCGGGCCGCTCCGACCGAGGACCAGCGCATCTTCCTCTGCACTCAAATCGCCGACGAGGCTCGCCACGTGCGCTTCTTCGAGCGCTTCTACCGGGAGGTGGGGGTGCTCGAGTCCGACCAGCTCTCAGAGATGCTGGTGCAGACCTCCGAGCACCTGAATGAGAATTTCGGCCGGCTCTTCGACGAGATGCTGAAGCAGCGGACCGATCGCCTCTCGGCCGAACCGGAGGACACAGAGGCCCTGGTCGAGGCGGTGACGCTCTACCACATGGTGATTGAGGGAATGCTCGCCCTCACCGGCCAGCACTTCATCATGGATTACAACGAACGCGAAGGCACGCTGCCTACCTTCGTCGAGGGCTTTCAGAATGTTGCCCGCGACGAGCACCGCCACGTCGCCTTCGGCTCGGTCTTCCTGCGCGAGAAGGCGCGCGAGGACGAGCGCTACAAGCAGGCGATCCAGCGTACGCTCGAGGAGTCGCTGCCGGTGGCCGACGGTGTCCTTTCGCCCCCCTGGGCGCCAGAGGGCGACGACTGGGAACTGTTCGGCTACTCACTCGCCGAGACGCGCAAATTCGCCGGCACCTGCCTGATGCGGCGCCTCAAGGTAATCGGCCTCCAGTAGCGGGGGCCGGGGTTCGAGCCTGTCTTAGCCTTCGGCGGCGGGGGCTTCGGAGCTACCCGAGATGGGCGGCGCTTCTTCCGCTGGGGGCGGGCTGCTTTCAGCCGGCGGAGGAGCCGTTTCCGCCGCTGGAGCGGCTGCTGGCGGAGGGGTGCTCGGTGAGCCGCCGACGGTTACGACAACCGTGCCGCCGCCGGCAGGAGCACCGGCGGTGCCGGTGGAAGGCGTCGCGCCACCGATGTCAGCTGCGGTCTGGGGAGGGGGACTTGCTTCCGCGGGCGCTTCGCTGCCGCCAGTGGCCGACCCCTCGGCTGCGCTTTCGACGGGCCCAGGGGGTGTCGCTTTGGAGCTGGTGGGTTTGGCCGGGGTAGGTTCGTTGGCGGGGAGGGCCGCTGGTTCGGCCGGGGTCTGCGAGCGGACTGGCGCGATGACAGCGCTGTGCGCCAGGGCTACCGCGATGGGAGGCGCCGAATGGACTTCGCGAGAAATCGCTGCCGACGGATTCACCGGCGAATGTTCGGACTGCTGCACCTCGACCGCCCCAGCGGTGATCACGGCTGCCGTAACGACGCCGGCGACCGCCTTGGTGCCAATCGCGCCGCCTACAGCCCCAAGGCCACCGAGTCCTCCAGCTGCGCCGCCGGAGCTGAGCGCCGCCCCAACGCTGCCGACAGCGCCGGCGCCGGTGGCGCCGGCGCCTGTAGCGGTCGCCGCGCCACCGGCGCCTGTTCCTCCCAGGCCAAGCTTGGAAACGATGAAGCCCTTTAGCGCGACAAGAGGCCCAACCGGCACCAGAGCGGCGAGGACCTTGTCGTTGGAGCGGAGTTGCGAGCGGAAGTCACCGCACTCCTCGCAGTCGCGCACGTGACGACGCACCGGGCCAGAGAGCTTGCGCAGTCCCTCGGCTGCCTCGGCCAGGTCGATCCGCACCTCGCCGCAGGTCAACTGGCGCGCCTGGCTCGCCTCGGCGAGCGAGATCCGCGCCCGCACCAGCAGCGACTTGACCGAGGGCACGCTGGTCTCCATCGCCTGGGCGATCTCCTCGTAGGACATCGCGTCCATCTCGCGCAGCAGCAGTGCCGAGCGCTGGGTCTCGGGCAGCTTGCCGACATCGGTGAGCAACTGCCGGAACTCCTCGCGGTTATGGACCTTCTCGGCAGTGGAGGCGGCCTCTACTGCTGGCACCATGTCCATCGATTCCTGGGCGTCGGCAGTTGGTTTGCGCAGTTGGTTGAGGCAGCGGTTGCGGGCGATCCGGTAGAGCCACGGGCGCAGGTTGATCTCGCGCTCGTCGGCGAGCATCGCTCGGTAGGCGTTGACGAAGACCTCCTGCAGGACGTCCTCGGCGTCCTCGGTAGAGCCGAGCATCTGGCGAGAGAAGCCGAGCAGTCGGCCTTGGTAACGGTCGACGATCGTCTCGAAAGCGCCGGGGTTGCCAGCGCGAGCCATCGCGATCAGGCGTTCATCGCCTTGGAGCTTGAGCAGCGGGGAACGCCGGGCGAGGAGTCCGCGGCGACTGGCATGTGTGAGAGCTGAAGCCTCCAAGCGAATCCTCCGAACCAGGGAAGGCGTTTGTCTTCTAGCTCAGAGACACCGTAGCAGCGGGGTAGTTGCGGTACCTCGGCGGTTTTTAGTGCGGGTTTAGAAACCCAAAATCAACAATGGCGGCCTGCAAGCAATGCCCGGGGCGGGATTCGAACCCGCAAGCCCCCCAGTGGGGCAGCGCCTTTTAAGGACGCCGCTTTTGCCAATTTCGCCACCCGGGCAAGGCCGATGGTAGCCGGGCCGAAGCGTCCCTTAGGCTCTCGCTTTCGTGGACCACGGGGGACGGATAGTCGCGAAGGTGCTCAAGTCGCGAGGCGTGAGCCATCTCTTCACGCTTTCTGGGGGACACCTGTTCTCTATATACGACGGCTGCAAGGCCGAGGGCATCGAGATCGTCGATGTCCGGCACGAGCAGTCGGCGGTGTTTGCCGCCGAGGGCTTCGCCAAGGCGACGAGGAATGTTGGGGTGGCGGCGCTGACTGCGGGTCCGGGCGTTACCAACGGCATCAGCGCGATTGCCGGGGCACAGGCCAACTGCTCGCCTGTTTGCGTGCTGGGTGGCAGGGCACCGGAGCTGCGCTGGGGCTCGGGCTCGTTGCAGGAGATCGACCACCTTCCCTTTGTCTCGCCGCTGGTCAAGTCTGCCGAGACCGTGAAAGAGCCGGGCCAGATTGCCGCTCGCACCGCGGCGGCGCTCGACTTGGCACTGGCCCGCCCGAACGGACCTACCTTCATCGACTACCCACTCGACGTCGTTTTTACCGAGGCTGAGGCCGAGATCCCCGCCTCTCCACAAGCCGCGGCGCGTCCCGCCGAGGGGGTCGAGGAGGCCGCCGCCCTGCTCGCCGGGGCGGAGCGCCCCGCGATCATGGCCGGCAGCGGGCTCTACTGGGGCAGGGGGGAGGAGGAGCTGCGAGCGTTGGCGGAGGTGCTCGGCATCCCGGTCTTTCTCAATGGCTTGGGACGCGGTTGCCTGCCTGCCGACCACGAGCTTGCCTTCAGCCGGGCCCGAGGTGCCGGGCTCGGTGGTGCCGACGTGGCCGTGGTGATCGGCGTACCGCTCGACTTCCGCCTCGGCTTCGGTGCCAGCATCGCCGAGGACGCCAAGCTGATCCGTCTCGACGCCGCGTCAAACGCGCTCGCTGCCAACCGGGCGCCACAGGTTGACCTGGTCGGCGACGTCGCCGCTAGCCTGGCCGCTATTCGCGAGTCGGTGGGTGAGGGTGGAGCGAAGACGAGGCCATGGCTTGCGCAGCTGCGCCAGGCCGAGGAGGAGAAGCGGGACGCCGAGCAGGAGGAACTGAACGACTCGCGCTCACCGCTGCACCCGGTTCGCGTCTACAAGGAGCTGGCTGAAGTGCTGGAGCGCGACGCGATCGTCGTCGGCGACGGGGGCGACTTCGTCTCCTACGCCGGCCGCTTCGTCGACACCTACCAGCCCGGCTGCTGGATGGATCCGGGCCCCTTCGGCTGCCTTGGCGCCGGACCGGGACAGGCGATCGGCGCCAAGCTGGCCCACCCCGACCGCCAGGTCTGCCTGCTGCTGGGCGATGGCGCCTTCGGCTTTGCCGGCATGGAGTTCGACACGATGGCGCGACACGGCCTGCCGATTGTCGGGGTAATGGGCAACAACGGGATCTGGGCGCTCGAGCACCATCCGATGAAGTTCCTCTATGGCTATTCGGTGGCGGCGGAGCTGCGGCCCGAGACCCCGTATGAGGAGATGGTCGAAGCGCTCGGTTGCGATGGGGTCCTGGTTCGAGATCCCGGTGAGTTGCGACCCGTTCTGGAGCGCGCGTTCGGGTCAGGGCGACCGACGTTGGTCAACGTCCTCACCGACCCCGAGGTCGTCTACCCGCGCAAGTCGAACCTGGCTTGAGCTGATTTCCGCCTAAAGAGAATCGGCCGCCAGCGATGGCGGCCGATTCAAGTTGGTCCCTCAGGACGGGCAGGGGTACGTCTTCAGGGACCAGTTCTTATTTGATGGACCCAGACGGCGGGAGGCGCCATGATGCGGCAATCGTCCGAGTCCTGTACCGGGTCTGTGGTGGTATGCCCCACCTCTTTCCCGATGTGGCCAGTATCTGCCCGTCTATCCGTTGCGTCTAGTTGGCTCGTTCCTCGCTACTCATAATTTAGTAGGAGAAAGCAGCCAATTTTGGGGGTTAGACCGCTGCCTTAACCCATCTGGAGCGCTCCCCGAAGCCCAACTGTCCACATAGGAACACGGCATTACCCGTCATTGAGAATACGAGATTATCCGCAGTCCAAAGCCGATACAGCCGAAATCGCCGTGCCGTAGAGGATGTCGTGCTCGGACACCTCGATGCTGTCGAGATCGAAGGCGCGCATTGTCTCCGCCAGAATGACCACCCCGGCGACTATGTTGGGCGCGCGATCCGGGTGCAGGCCGGTGATCTCTGCCCGTTTGGACAGAGGGGCAGAGGCCAATTGCGAGAGGCGGCGTTGAATGGAGACAAGGGTCAGCGTATGCCCGTGTACTTGCTTCGGATCGTAGGTCTCGAGGCCGATCTCTATCGAGGCCAGCGAGGTCGGCGTGCCTGCCACGGCGATTCCGGCACTGACCTCGATGCCTGGCTGCCCTGAGACCGCACCCTCGATTAGCACCCGGACGTCGCTGGCCAAGGCCTCGAGCTCAGGGGCGCTGGGTGGATCGTTGGTGATGTGCCGCTCGCTGTGGCGCACCACGCCGGCCTGCAGGGAAGCGTGGAAAGCGATCTCCTCGCCCGTGCCGACGATCAGCTCGGTCGAGCCGCCACCGATGTCGACCACCAGCGTCGGCTCACTGGGGACGTGCTCGCAGGTGGCGCCGAGGTAGGTGAGCCGAGCCTCCTCCTCGCCATCGAGTACCCGGGCCGAGAGTGCGAAGCGCTCACGCAGCTCGGCAACGAAGGCACCGCCGTTGGAAGCATCGCGCACGGCGCTGGTCGCAATCGATTCGATCCGCTCCACACCCGTATCTCGGCAAATCGCCATGTAGTCGGCAATCGCCTCGCAGGCGGCCTCGATGGCCTCGGCGGAGAGCTGGCCAGAGAGGTCGACCCCGCGCCCGAGTCTGGTCACCCGGCTCTGCCGCTCGACCTCGATCACCCGCCCCTCCGCGACCTCGGCGATCAACAGCCGCGTCGAATTGGAGCCGATGTCGACCACCGCCACCCGATGAGAGTCCCCAGCCATGCCCGCGCCACTCTAGAGACAGCAGGCCATACGTTGCTAGCATGACCAAACCGCCGCGGGGTGGAGCAGCCAGGTAGCTCGTCGGGCTCATAACCCGAAGGTCGCAGGTTCGAATCCTGCCCCCGCTATTTCACGAAAGCCCCGCATTTGCGGGGCTTTCGTCTTTCTGGGAGCGCAGACAAAGGGGTTCAAAATGGGCCATGGGGCAACGCCTGGGGCAACATGCGCTTCGAGAGAGGTCCGACTTAGCTTAGGCTTTGCCTGGGGTGCGAGAGAACGCGGCCCCGACGGCGCACCAACGCCCCAGTCAGGCACCGAATACGACCTTCGATGGAGAGAGATGTGCCGACGTCAGGCTGGTGGTCGGAATGGGTGCAACTTAATCCGCGCAGGGCCATGGGATCTGGCCCCCGACAAGCCGCAACTACGGGTGATTCCGCAACTTGGTTGAGTCCGGTGCGGCTCCTATCTTGAGCCGGAGCGTCTGGAGGGCCGGCCGGTCACTCCTTGTTCCGCTTGGAGCTGCCCGCGATGACCCCATGCACGATCACAGAGAACTACTCCGACCGTTCGGGCCAGGCGACGTGGACCGGAGGCTCAATCGCTGCAGACCCGGACTTTCGCGCGTTCATCAGCGGCCCGGTCTGCGAGCGCCTCGAAGACGCGGAGGAGAGCCAGACTTTTGCGACCGAGCTCGCTGGTCTGGCTGGGACCGGCGTGGCGGTGGAGACCGTCGAGGCGGTCCTCACCGCCGATGGCCATGAGCGCCAGCCTTGGGAGGTGGGGGAGGCGATGGCCGAGGTTCTCCTCGCCGAACAAAGGGGTGCCATTTGGCCTTGGAACACTGAGCGCGATAAGCGCACTCCCAAGGCGTCGCTCCCGGGGGCTGACTTGATCGGCTTCGTCACCCTCGATGACGGCGAGGCCTCGCTGGCCATCGGTGAGGTGAAGACGTCCGCTGACGAGGACAGACCACCGGGAGTCGTAAACGGTCGTGGCGGGATGGCCCATCAGCTTGAGCGTCTTGAGAGCGACAGGGCTCTTCAAGTCACGATCCTCAAGTGGCTTCGACCGCGCTGCAATGGAACCGACTACTGGCCTCTCTACGAAAGTGCAGTCCGCAGGTTTCTGAACTCGCAGGGACGGGACTTCATTCTCTTTGGCCTGCTCATGCGTGACACGACCCCACACGCCCTCGATCTGGAAGCTAGAGGCAAGGCTCTTGGGACGGTCGATGCTCCTACTGCCTATGAGCTGAGTGCCTGGTATCTCCCGCATCCCGTCGCCGAGTGGCCGCAGCTGGCTGCCGGAGTGGCTTAGTGACCCCCAGCTGGATCGAGGCGGCCATTCCGGGCGACGCCTCGCGAGAGGTTGTGGCCGAAGCGACCCGAACGCGAATTGGCGAGGCCTTGGAGGTGCCGATCGAGACGATCGATCACGACTCCGTGGGGTTTGTGCAGCAGGCTTGGGAGCTGGCGCTTTTCGATGCTCTCGAAACGAGCGATAGCGATCCCGGTGAGATTCGTCGGTTGGCCGAGCGGGCATTTCAGCTGGTCAGGGTTCTGGACGCTCCGCAGGAACCGTTGCCTGCCGATCGTTTTCTCGTCAAGGTCGGCTGTCTCGGTCTCTTGGCCGATCGGCAGGCCGATGCTGCCAGGTTGCTCTCCAAACACACGCCATACGAGGCTGGGGCTCAGGATGCTTGGGGGGAACGCACTCAAGCGGCTATCTGGAGCGCCTGGCTGCGCCTGATTCGCAAGGAGGGATGGGCGGACCTCGATGCCATTGGGGTTCTCATCGCGGACTTGCGCGCGGCTCAGCGAGAGTTTGAGGGGGACTACCTCGAAGCGGGAGCCGCCGTGGCGCGGGCGAGGGCCTGGGAGCTAGTCGCTCTCTACCACGTTGCCCACGCCGCAGAGATCCTTGCCGAGTTCGTGACTACAGGCTCCTCCGAGGGGCATTTCGACGTTCGTCAGCAGCTGGATGGACAATTTGATCGAGCGCTTACGGCTTGCGGACGCAGCGAGTTGGTCGAGCTTGAAGTCTTGCTTCGATTCTTGAGGGCGGCGGCAAACAGGTTGGTGGACAACAGCATCTGGACGGTGACCCGGGCTGTGAATAGCCGGGTCACCGATTTTGTCCGGTCAGTGGTTGATCGCGGGCGTCACCAGCCACTATTCGAAGTGTTGCCTCCCCAGCGGCAGGCCCTGCGTGAGCAGGGCCTGCTTGGCAGTTCGACTCGATCTGTCGTCGTCAGTCTCCCCACCTCCAGTGGCAAGACGCTGATTGCCCAATTCCGCATCCTGCAGGCCCTGAACCAGTTCGATAGAGAGCAGGGCTGGGTCGCCTATTTGGCTCCCACGCGTGCGCTTGTCAATCAGATGACGCGTCGATTGCGTGAGGATTTCGCCCCACTCGGCATCTCGGTTGAGCGCGTTAGTCCAGCTCTTGAGGTTGACGGCTTGGAGGCGGCTCTTCTGACCGAGCGCGATGAGGATTCCCTCTTTCGCGTACTCGTCACCACTCCGGAGAAGCTTGACCTCCTCATCCGGGGCGGATGGGAAGAGGAGATTGGCCGACCGCTGACCCTTGTCGTAGTAGACGAGGCGCACAATCTGCAGCAGGGGGATAGGGGTCTTCGACTAGAGCTTCTGTTGGCGACGATCAATCGTGAGTGCCGCTTTGCCCAGTTTCTCTTGCTTACCCCGTTTCTGGATGATGCCGAGGTTTTGAGTCAGTGGCTTGACCCGAGCAGTCACGATGAGGTTCGCCTCGCCGTTGATTGGGTTCCGAATGATCGGTCGATCATGCTCAGCCATGCGCATGCTGCCGACGGTAGAGGCGCCTTCTCCATTGAGCTGGAGGCGCTACATACCACCCATCCAACGCTCTATTCGCGGACTCCTTTCGGTCTTGAGACCGATCGACCACTGGGTTTCAGCTGGTCTGCTGTCAAGGATAGCCCGAACAAGATTGCTGCTGCCACCGCGGAGTTGCTCAAAGACAGAGGTTCATCAATCATCCTCGCGCAGCGCACTGACTATGCCTGGGGTATCGCAAGGACTCTCTACGAGGGTCAGGGAACCGATGTGGAAATGTCTCCAGCCGTTGAACTTGTGCGCGATTTCCTCGCTGAGGAAATGGGGGAGACGTTCCCCCTTGTCAAGTACTTGGAGCGCGGGGTTGGGGTCCACCATTCTGGGATCTCAGAGGACTGTCGCGTGCTGATCGAGTGGCTGCTTGAGAAGGAGGACATCACTTACCTGGCTGCGACCACGACCATTTCCCAGGGGGTCAATTTCCCGGTTGCCTCAGTGATCCTCGCCAGCCACCAGTATCCGTATGGAGAAGACATTCCCCCTCAGGACTTCTGGAATGTCGCGGGTCGCACCGGGAGGATCGGGCAGGGAGACCTCGGGATTGTTGCCCTTGCTTGCGCTGATGACGATCGCGCGGTGGTTCTCCGCGATTTCGTCAATAGGCAGGTCGCCGGCTTTGACTCGACTTTGGTCAAGATGGCGCTGGCCGCTCGCGATGCAATCTCCGAAGGAGATCTAAGTCGCCTTTCTTACCTTCCTGCCTGGTCTGGTTTTCTGCAGTACCTTGCCCATAGCTATCGTCAGATCGGCGATCCGAATCTGTTCGCGACCGAGGTCGAGCAGGTTCTGCGGGGCGCTCTTGGCTACCAGCAACTGCGAGACAGGGAGCCCGAGCTCGCTGAGGGTCTGCTCGATGCGGTTGGGGTCTACGCGGAGGGACTGGCGGGAAAGCCACTTAGCCTTGTGGATGCGACGGGTTTCTCCTGGGAGAGCGTTAGCGCCACGCTGGCCCGAGTAGGAGAGGCGGGAATATCTGCGGACTCTTGGGATGGGGCAACCCTTTTTGCCGGGGCTTCGAATGACCTGAGGAGCCTCATGGGCCTGATCCTTGAGGTTCCGGAGTTGCGGGAAAACCTCGACTTTGCCCTCGGAGGAACCAAGGTCAATGGGGCGCTCTTGGCCCAGGTCACCAGTGACTGGGTTCAAGGTAGGCAGTTGGCTGATATCGCAGAGGAGTACTTCGTGCGGAAAAAAAAGGGTCCGCCGGAGGCGGCCATGACCGAATGCTGCAAGGTCATCTACGGCAGGCTCGCACCGACCGTTTCTTGGGGGCTTTCTGCATTGCAGAGCCTGACTCTCGGAGATGCGTTGGAGCAGATGTCGGAGGCAGACGCTGAGACCGTGAGGAACCTTCCATCGCGGGTGTTCTACGGGGTCAACAGCGACTCGGCCATCGCCCTTCGGCTTTTGGGAGTTCCCCGCGGAGCAGCGGTCCCGCTTGCTGAGAATCTTCCCGCAGCGCAGCGCGGTGAGTCGGTTGCCCGCCTTCGAAGTGATCTGACCGAGATGGCCGAGAGCGACTGGAAGGCTGCGATCGGAGAGAAAGGTGGCCTGTATAGGTCAGTTTGGCGAGTGCTTGAGGGCGAGCGACCCTGACTAGTCCCACTTGAGGCTCGCTGGCTACTCGGTGAGCGGAGAGGGTGCAACAGCAGCCGTGGAGCAAGCACTGAGCAGGGTGGGTTGCGAGAAGTCACCTCGCGGGGTGGGAGCTACGGCATGTCGGCCGCTGCTAGGAGATCCCGAATCCAGGTGGGCGTTCCGTCTTCCGACATCAGCTTGGCGGCATAACCACAGCGCGCCTCGTCGACTTGGAGCCCGTACCGGTCGGCGACGAAGCCCTTCAGCCTGCTCTTGGGGATGCCCATTTGGTCCGCCTCCCTGAGCACCACATCCTTTCCCGGCCAGGGGTGTCGGGCGGTCTCGGCAAGTGCGGCATCGGAGAGGGCCAGGAAGACATCAGCGGCTCCGTGCGAGACGATCTCGAGGCGCCTGTCCGCAGCTTTGGCTCGCTGGAGAAGTGCCGCCGTCTCCCGCATCTCGTGAGAAGCATCTGCCTCGACGAGCTCCGGCGAAGTGGTGACCAGGGCGAGCTGCTCGCCGTTGAGATCATCTACAAGCACAACGAATCGCAGATATGGCAAGCGGGCGAGAGGATTGTCGAGGACGGATCGCATGTTGCCCAGCCCGCCATAGGTCGCTACATGGATGCCACGCTGCTTCAACTCCTCGCCGCACAGTGCGTCAAGCACCGCTCGATCCATCGGCCCCTCCACCCAGACGATCGCGGTCACGAGCCCGAAGAGGTCTCCGTGATCGAGACCCATCTCACTCGCTACGCGCTGTAGGGCTTCGTCGTCCGCGGGGGAGAAGGACGTGTAGAGGAGACCCTCGGACGCGCGTTGGACGTGGACGTGGCGGACATCATCGCCCCGACAGGCGAGGAATGCCGGGGAGTGCGTGGCGATGACGATCTGCGTGTCAGGACGTTGGGCTCGCCGGTGCAGCCAGGCCGCCGCGTCCTTGGCGATGGACGCGCTGAGGTGGCGCTCCGGCTCGTCGATCAGTAGCAGCCGCGGCTGGATGGCTCGGGCGCAGGCCTCCAACGCAGCTCTGGTTCGTGGCGTGCGGGGTGCGCTAGCCAGCACCTGTATATGCCAGTCGCGCTCTGCCGGAGAGCACAGCCATGACGCTCCGATCGCCTCGGGGTCTCCGAGCCAGCGGCGCCTCGCCTCGCCCAGTCGATCGGCAGGCGATCCCGGGCGGTCGAGAAAGCGCTCTAGCTCCTCACAGGACGCGATCAAAAGCGATGCCGAGGCAGCCTCGGCCATCGCGACTAGATCCCAGACGACGAGCTCAATCCAAAGCTGAAGACCGGAGGCCATCTGCTCGGCCGGGAACTTCCCCGAGAACGAGCGATGCCGCCGCAGCTCTGCGCGTGGCGCTACGCGCCCGTTCAGGCGCGTTGCCCAGCGCTTGTCGAGCCGAGACGATGGATCGAAGTCGAGCCGGTACCTCGAGGACAGGAAGTTCGGCAGGCACATGAACGAATGCGTCTCAAGGCCGCCCGCGAGTTGCACGATGAAGCTATCTAGGCCGCTGTCCTCGTCATCGCCGACCCAGGGGCTCGCGGCGTCTGTAGGCGGCAGTGGCAGCCCAATCTTGGCTCCCCACTCACGAAAGCTGTGCCATGCCTGCTCGACTGCGGCCTCAAGCGCTGCGAACGCAGTGTCTACCCCCGCCGGCAGCAGCAGGGTTCGGGGGACGAGCGGCATGCCCGTCTTGCCGATGGCCCCATGACGCAGTGGGCGTTGTGGAGGCCCGAACTGACTTGGATCGAAGCCGCTGTCCAAGGCTGCTGTCAGTCCCGGCCGCGTTGCTCGTATGCGATCCAACGCCTCGAGGAGGACGGACGGCGTCTCATCTCCATGTAGGGGTGACTTGACGAGACTGAGCTGCCATCGTTCCTCTGAAACCTCCTCTGAGACCGGCTCGTCGTCGTCGGGCTCAGCGATCAGGTCGAGCGCGAAGACGGGGGCTTGTGCGAGCCGCCGCGCGACCTCAGAGTCATCGTTGTCGAATAGGCGCGGGCGGCCAGCCATGGTCTCCAGCATCCAGCGAGCTGCGCTCGAGAGCTCCCCGGCGTCGTACTCAGGAGAGAGACTCTCGAGGACCGCGTCGAAGGCAGGACGGTCATCGCGGAAGCACACGATCGCCGTGCAGTTTCCGCCTTCTCGCGAGCGTTGCGCGAGTGCATCGAGCCGCTCGGCCACGACACGCAGCGTCGTACTCTTGCCACTGTCGTTCGCCCCGAAGAGGATCGTCAGCGGCGCCAGTGGCAGCACGTCCTGCCAGTACACGAGTCGAGCTTCGCTCGGCTCGCCTTCCCACTCGATGCCCGCAACGTAGATCGGATCGCCTCCCTTGGTCGTTGTCGCCAATCATTGACGGGTCGTCGGTTGTCTCCGATTACGTTGGGGCAACAAATGGGGCAACGTGCCCCACAGATTCCAGCCGATCTCCACGTAGTTCGATCTCGCGAAATTCGCTTGAAACCTAGCTCCACGTAGTCCAGCCGATCCAGCGGATCAATCTCATAACCCGAAGGTCGCAGGTTCGAATCCTGCCCCCGCTATTTCACGAAAGCCCCGCAAAAGCGGGGCTTTCGTCTTTCTGGGGACGCAGACAAAGAGGTTCAAAATGGGCCATGGGGCAACGCTTGGGGCAACATGAGGTCTGAGAGAGGTCGATCCAAGCCTTGTCAGGCGCCCCCGGTCACCTACGTTCGCCCGCGACAACGCAAACGAGAATGGCCCCGGCGGCGCGCAAACGCCCCGGGGCCCGGCACCGAAGTAGAAGCCTTCGATGCGAGAGAGACGCTACCTATTCCCGCCCTGAGCGGGGATCGCATCTCTGGTCGTTCTTCGGCGCCCCGACCGGGAGGAGGGCGCCATGCCCGATACGACCATCAACATCGACCGCGACCAGCGTGGGGGGCTCTACGAATTGGTCTGCAACCACCTCGGCAGCATCGAGGACTTCTGGGTCGCGTTGGAGCGGACCAAGGACTTCGCCGAGGCCGAGCGGCTGGGCTTGGAGTTCGCCGAAGACTTCCGGCTGCTGAGGGACATCGGCTGGAGCGAGCACGACGTGCGCGAGGCATACGTGCTGACGATGCCGGCGCAGGAGTTGGGGGACCTGCTCAAGCGGTTGAAAGAGGAAGCGGCCAGCGCCTTGATCGAAACCGGTACCGAGGCGGAGTCGAGTCGGGAAGACGCCGAGACCGACTGGCTCCTCCGCATCGGGTTCGAAGCCTGCGGGAAGCTGCTGGGCGACCTGAACGCGGCGGGCTGACAGATGCCCTCGCATCGCGGACATCGACGGCTGGTTCCTGACTCTGATCTGCCGGGCCTCAACTATTCGATCCTGAGCGCGACGCTGCTCGACGCTCCGCGACCGGGTCGCAATCCAATCGGTCAGCCGGTGACCCTCCTCCGTGCCGAGTTTCCGGTGGCCGATCCAGAGCGTCCCCAGAGGCTTTTGACGTGGGCGACCTGTGAAATCGAAGTGCCGTCGGCTCTCGCCGAGCGTCACAGCGTCGGCGACCTGGACGGGGGCGCTGCGGTTCTCGTCGCTGGCCATCTCAGCGAGCGATGGGCTGTCTCGGGCGGCCGGTCGAGCAAGCGCGCGGCGATCGTCGCGGCTCTTGTTCGTCCCGAGCAGCGGGCCGATCACGAGAGTCTTCTTATCCCTGGAGGTTGCTCGTGACCGTCAAGGATTCCGAGCGAGCGCAAGTCACTCGCGTTTACGCGGCGCTTCGCAAAAAATCTCGTCGCTCTGCGGCGCCAGTCAGGTCTCTCGCAGGAACGGGTCGCCAGCCGGTCGGGGCTTCATCGCACGATCGATGCTGGCGAATGGTCGGGAGGCAGGATCTGCTGGGGCAACAAATGGGGCAACAAGCCCCACAGACTTCAGCCGATCCCAGCCGATCTCGATCTCGCAAAATTGCTTGAAACCGTGCCCCACCTAGTTCAGCAGGACTGCTGGCGGTCCGTAGGGGGGCCCGCTTTTGGCGTCGCGAGGCCATCGAGGGGCCGGGAAGCCCGGGCGTCAGCCGCCCCCCTCGCGCTGCCATCGCACCCAGGCTGGGTCTCGGCTGAAGAAACGGGCCTTTTCGGTCTGGGCGATCCGCAGGCGGCTGCCGTCTCGTCGAATCGTGAACACGACCGAAGGAGTGCGGCCGATGATCACGTTGCCCATGCCGTGGTGCTCGCCGACGAAGGTGAGGGACCTGCCCGAGGGTGAGAAGGAGGGATTGTCGATGCTCCAACCGGAGAGGATCGACTCTCCCAGTCGGTGGGCGCCGCTGCCGTCGCGATTCATCACCGCTATCGATACCCCCGAGCGCCCCGCGGTCGCGAAGGCGATGAACCTCCCATCAGGGGAGACCGTGGGGCCGAAGAAGTGCCCCACGCCGTTGGCGAACGGCCCGCGGCGGATGAAGTGGACGGGGCCACCCTCCGATGGAACCGTTCCGATGCCGCCGATCTCGCCCTCGCGGGCGTCCGGTGGATAGAAGACGCCGATGATCCGCTTGCCGTCGGGAGTGAACTCCGGACCGGAGGAATTCCGTCCTGAGCCGACCCCGAAGTCATAGAAGGAGGGTCGCACCTCCCGGTAGTCGGAGCCATCGGTCGCGATCGTGAAGACGTCTCCCCGGCGTCGCTCGACGAGCAGGATGCGCCCGTCGGGTGAGATCGCGATCGAGTCGATCGACCTGTAGCCGCGAGCACCGCCCCGGCTGATTATCGTCCTCACAATCCTCGGTCGGCCACCGACGCGCAGAACCCAGATCCGGTCGGTCCAGACATGCTCGCGGTCGACTTCATGGAAGGCGCGGGAGGCGAAGGCGAGAATATGACCGCCGCGCGAGGCCGCGGTGCCCAGTACGGCTCCGCGGTGCAGGTGGACCAGCGTCTGGGGCTGTCCGCCCTGCGGCCGCACCGCGACTATCTCGCGGGCATTTACCCGGGTGACGATTCGCGTCGAGGCTGCTGCCTCCGCCAGGCGGGGGGTTATGAGGAGGACCAGCGCGAGCAGCATCGTCGCAGCAATCAGCCAAGGAGGGCGCAGTGATGTGGGCAGGTTGCGATTCATAGCGGCCGGTCACCGTCGCCCCAAGGCGCTACCGATGCCAGCGCCACTGAGGCTGCGCTCATGCCTGGATGAAACCTGGCAGCCCGGTCGAGTTGCGGGCCGAGACACGCTCCGACGCCAGCGAAATGCCGATCGTCCGCGACCCAGGGCCGTGTCCGAAGCCAGCTCGCTGGGCTGTGGATTGCCTTGTGCGAGCAGGGTGCTCGCGGCGGCTTCCCCCCCAAAGGCAGGGTCGTGGAGCGGTCCCTCACGCGCTTGCCCCAGGGGACGGCGCGGCGGCCTGATCGAGCAAAGAGCGCTCGTCAAGGTGGGCAGAGCGGGCTGCGTGCGGGGCTGAGTGGGGTGCTGCTTCACTCGGGTGCCCCCGCGTGGATCCATCATTCGATCCGTCCGACCGCAGCCGAAGGCCGCCGCGGGGCGACGGGCAGTAGCTCAGCGGCAACGGAACGACTTGGGTGGGCCCGGTCCCGGGCACGGTCACGCGCAGGCCGTAGGTGAGGGCGGTCTTGCAGCGTCCCGAGCCGATCCCGTTGTAATGGGTCACCGTGAAGGTCGCCGATCCGTCTCCGCGCAGCCTGACCCGGAGACGCCTGCCTCTGCTCCCCGCCCGCAACGAGGGAACCCCTTCGGCGCGGCCCACCGGATTACCCCGGCGGTCGATTGCCTCCACCCGCGGCACTCCCGCGACCGTGCAGGGACGGCGAGAGGAGTTGGTGATCGTCAGTCTCGAGTAGACCGTTCCTGCGGCGACCCCGGAGCGACCCCCCGCCGAGATGATCAGGTCGGCGCCCCTGCACGCAGGTGCGTGGAGGCGCGCCTCGGTGCGTGCCAACGTCGGAGCCGTCCGGGCCGGTCTTTCTTGAAGCAGAGGGGTTCTCCCGGTTCCGGCCGCAGGATCGCGCACTCATTCGGCAGCACGAGAACCCCGATCCGCCCGCTGGGATCGATAGTCGCGGTTTGGTAACCGCGGCCGAGGAAACGACCGACCGGCCCGAAGAGCGCCGCCTGCTGGGGCAGGAGCCGCGCGGAATAGGGGCCGAGCCTGACGACGATCGGCCTGCCTTCGGAGCGTCGGTATGCGGTGGTCCGATTGACGATCATCACCCGCTGCCTGCCGGTGATGCGGACGCAGCCGGGGGCCGAGACATCGGTGTAGATGCCGATCTCGCCGCGTCCCTTCTGCGGCATACAGCCACGCGCGCCGATCCGTTCCGAGCCGGGGCGACGACCGCGCCTCGGCTTCGTCCGCCTGGCGGCGATCACCTTCGAGATCGGCGCCGACTGACCGACGCCCTACGAGTGGGTGCGCGCCGCCGGGGCGGGGAGCTTCCGCCCAGCCCCGTCCGACGTGCCTGCGGACCCTGAACCGGAGCCGCAGCCGAGCAGGCCGCTCACCGCTATGGCCATCATCGACACGACCGGGATCGCTTTGCCCATCGGGAGCATTCTGACCGCGGCGGGAAGAGCGAGCAAGGGGAGGCTGGTGCTGCAGCCGATACGGTTCCAGGGACCTCAGAGGAGCCTTGGTGCGTAGGACAGAACACGGGCCACATTTCAGCTTGGAAATCTCTCTGCGCCGGTCTTGCCTCGGCGCTCCTCGCCTTGGCGGTGACGGGGTGCTCGTCCCCTGGCGCGCCGACCTCCCAAGCAGGGGACCGTCTCGGGAGCTATGGCGTCACGGCCGTGGTCCCCGCCGGTTGGCACCAGGTCCCCTTGAGCCATCTGCCAGGCGCGATCGTCCCGCTGCAGGTCGCCTCCTTCCCCGCCAGCGGTGCCGTGCGGTCGATCTGTGACCCACACGCGATCGTCAAGCAGATACCTGGTAGCGGTGCGCTGTTGCAGATCCTTCAGGACAGCGGGTCCACCAGCCGCAGGATCCGCAAGCCCGGCGCCGTGAGCCCCGCCGGACCGCCGAGCGACTACAAGCCCCTCGCCAAGCCGTTTCGGCTGGAGCCCCCGCAGAGCCATGAGTGCGGCGAGGCTTACAACGTCTTCTTTCGCAAGGGCGGATCGGTCCTCCAGCTCAGGATCTGGACGGCACCAGGGGGGCCGAGCCGCACGGTGCGCCGCCAGATCCAGACGCTTATGGACAGCCTTCGAGTTCGCCCTTGTTGCTAGCTTCGCAAGGGCGACGAGTCGGCAAGCGGCCTCTCGAAAGGACTGGCGTGATGGGCGCTTCTTGCCCAGCCATCGGCCACCGCTGGGTTCCCGTAGGGACCGATGGGACAACGCACCTACGGAGGCCTGGCCGTTCTCGCCGATCTCGATCTCGCGAAAATCGCTTGAAGCCGTGCCCCACATAGTCCAGCGGGGCCCAGGTTCGGGCTCATAACCCGAAGGTCGCAGGTTCGAATCCTGCCCCCGCTATTTTAGGAAAGCCGCTTAGAAGGCGGCTTTCCGCGTTTTTGGGGGGTGCCGAAAACACCCGAAAATGGCCTTGGGGCAAGGTGAGGTCAAAGTGGGGTCGCTCCAGCCCCTTGCGCGGCGCCTCCGGCCCACCTACGTTCGCCCGCGAAAGGGCAATAAAAGCGCCCCGGCGGCGCTACAACGCCCCGGGGCCGGCACCGAAGCCTCGGGGAGCGAAGCAACGCCAGCTCCAGCCTTCCCTCGTGAACCTCACGCCACAGCACCGTCGCTGAACGCTAGACGCCGGATGCGAGGTTGCCTTGGTCGTCTTCCTCCGCTTCGGGTTGGTGCTCGTCGTCGGTCATCTCAAGGATGCAGATCAGGTCGACGAGGCCCGCGAACGTCCGCGGGTCGTGGCCGGTCTTCGTGGCGATTTTTTGGAGTCGGTAGCGCACGGTGTTGGCGTGGACGTTCATCTGTTCGGCGGCTTTGGTGACGCTGAGGTCGGCGTTGGAGAAGGCGCGGATCGTTTCGACCGCTGCGGCGAGATCGTCGTGTGAGAGCGCTCGTAGCCTGTTGCCCTTGGCGGCGATCACGGCCTTGGCGGTGGCGGTGGCGCCGATCGCGGCACACTCGAGCGATGACAGTTCGTCGAGCGACACGATCGGCCTGCTTGCCGACGTGTACGACAGCGAGAGCGTTGCTTCGCGGTAAGCCTGCTGCACGCTCGCGAAGCCCTGAGAGGGAACGCTGATGCCGTAGCGGACGTCGAGATTGTGTTCTTCGACGGTTCGTCGGCGTGCGGCGCGAAGGGTTGCGATCTTGTCGCTCGGCGAGGTTACGGCCGAGATGAGGACGAACTCTCCGTGGCGGATCGTCGTGAGGGGCCTGACGGTCCCGAGCGACATGCTCTCCTCGAGCGTGTCCCTGGCGAGTGGGAGTGCGTCGCCGACTGCAAGCGTCGTCTGCTCGATCCTTCCGACGACAGTAAGGAGCTGTCCGGTCGGATCCAGTCCTGGCGCGGCGGGATGGCGCCGGCTAGGGTCGATTGGCTGGCCATTGATGAGGCGCTCGACTAGGTCGCGGGCCGCCCGCCCGCTCTGCGTCCTGATGCGGGTTTCTTCGCGCAGGTAAGCCTCGGTGGCCTGAGTCGTGATGGTGTCGATTGCCTCGATCGCCGAGCTTGCGAGCGCGAAGCCGGCTGCTCGGGAGATCCTTAGGCGCGTGGCTTCTTCGGTGCATGCGTCCCAGTAGGCGAGCAGCGCGACGCGGTAGGCGTGGACGAACACCTCGAGGCTGACCCCTTGGCGCACGCGCCGCGTCGCTAGCTCGCGCAAGAACCCGAGGTCCTCGCGGCGTACCGTCGAGCCCTCGGCGAGCGTTCGCGCGAGCACCTCGGCGGTCGCGGTTGCGCCGGTGCGAAGATCGTTGATCAGGTCGGGCGCGGCGTCCCTGTAGTCGGGAATCTCGTCGAGGATTCGCGCGGCGATCGCCTGGCCGATCTCGGTGTATCGGCTGGCGAGTGCCTCACCTACGCGGCGCATCGCGTGTCTGTGATCGCGCCTGACTGGTAGCTGCTCGGAGCCCTGCGTACGCTCTTCCATGACCTTAGAGGATCGTACATAAGACACCAGGAAAAATTAGAACTCTCGCTAATGCCAGGACACGCGCTGGCTGGCACGCTGCTTGTACCAAAACGAAAGGAGCAGCAATGTCAACCATGACGCGAAGCAACCTCGAAGGGCAACGGGCGCTGGTGACGGGCGCGACGTCGGGCATCGGTCGCGCGGTCGCGTTGCAGCTGGCCCGGGACGGGGCCGAGGTCCTTGTTCACGGACGCGACGGCGCCCGCGGCGCCGAGACGGTCCAGGAGATCACTGCCGCTGGGGGCAAAGCCAGCTTCATCGCTGCCGACCTGGGCGACGCCGCCGACGTGAAGCGCCTGGCGAGCGACGTCGGCGAGGTCGACATCCTGATCAACAATGCCGGGATCGCGCTCTTCGGCCCGACCGCAGAGTTCGACGTCTCCTCGTTCGACAAGATGTTCGCCAGCAACGTTCGTGCGCCGTTCTCCCTTGTAGCGGCGATCGCTCCCGGGATGGCTGCCAGGGGCCATGGCAGCATCGTCAGCGTAAGCAGCATGGCTGGTGGCGTGGGCCTCGTGGGGGGCGCGGCCTACGGCGCGACGAAGGCGTCGCTTGAGGCGATGACGCGTGCCTGGGCCGCGGAGTACAGCGCGAGCGGCGTGCATGTCAACGCCATCGCCCCAGGACCCGTCTACACGCCATCACCCTCGGGACCGGAGTTCATCACGGCGCTCGGAGAAACCACGCCGATGAATCGCGCCTCACAACCCGAGGAGATCGCCGATGTCGTCGCCTTTCTCGTCTCTCCGCAAGCGAGCTACATCACTGGGACTACCGTCGCCGCCGACGGCGGTCGGAGGGCGATCTGAGCCGCATGCCCTCCCCGTCCCGAAAGGCCGGGTTCGCCGGGGCGGCGATCGCCTTCGCTTCCCTCTACCTCGCGGCCGGCGCGCCGACCCCGATGCTCGTCGAGCTGCAGGACAAGTGGGGTTCGAGGCCGACGCGTTTCTGCTTGCTGGCGACGTCGGTGGGGTGACCGCCGCCCGCGCGGTGCTGGGGTTTGCGACGGGGGCGGCGACGAGCGCCTTCACTGCCGAGATCGTCGAGCTGTCGCCCGTCGACCGCCCTGCGCTCGGGGGTGTCATCGGCAGCACGGCGCCGGTCGGAGGCCTGGCCTTGGGCGCGCTGTTGACCGGCGCCGCGGTCCAGTTCGCCGCCAACCCTCGCTCGCTCACCTTCGGGGCGCTGACTGTGGTGATGGCCGCGGGCACCGCGCTCGCCTGTTTCCTCCCCGACACCGACGCCGCGCCGCCGCCGTCCCAAGCGCTCGGACACACCTTGGTCCCGGGGTTGGGGCATATGCCGCCCTTGGAAGACCCTGAGCGGATCGCCGAGCTGATCACAGTCTCGCTGCCCGAGCGGGCGCTGAAGCACTCGGCCTAGGCGGCCCGGACCGGCCGTCAGCCGTCGGGGTGTTCGGTCGCTGGGACCTTCGCGACCACAGCGGTCGGGAGCACTTTGAAGACCGGGATCGTTGAGGTGCTGGCGCCGCTCTCGATCTTGTCGGCGATCAGCCTGGCGCCCTTGTCAAGGGTCGATCAGGAATGGCCGCCGGATCACCTCCTGGTTGATCGCCGTGACGCACTGTGCGTTGCCGATTCCGGAGCTTGCGCCGGTGATAAGAACCTTTCGGGTCATCCCAATCTGTCCACCTTCCGCGCGTCGAGCCCTAAGCATCGTCCGCATATTCCTCATCGCTTACGTGCTCGCCCCAGGTGACCGGGCTGCCCGAGTCGTCTACCTCCTGCATCGCAAGATGGGTCATGAAGCGATCGGCGGTCGCGCCATGCCAGTGGTTCTCGTCTGGCTCGAAGTAGACGCGGTCGCCAGGCCGGATGACCTCGATCGGCCCGCCCTCTCGCTGGCACAGCCCCAAGCCCTCGGTGACGAAGATCGTCTGCCCGAAGGGGTGGGTGTGCCAGGCCGTGCGAGCGCCAGGGGTGAAGTGGACGTTGGCCGCCGCCAGCCGCGAAGGCTCTGCCGCCGTCGCCACCGTGTCGATGTAGACGGTGCCGGTGAACCAGTCGCTTGGACCGACGTTGGTCTCCAGCGAGTTCTTCGTGATCTTCATTCTGCGCTCCTTGGTGGTCGGGATCGCCGTTCAGGCGGTGCGAGGGGGCGAAGGCTGGCGTCACGGTTCGACCATCACCTTCAACGCCTCGCGCTCGTCCATCGCCCGGTAGCCGTCGGGAACGCCGTCGAGGTCCACGGTGCGGTCGAAGACCCGGCCCGGTTCGATCGTGCCGTCGAGGATGCCGGGAAGCAACTCCTCGATGTAGGCGCGGACGGGGGCCGGGCCGCCGCCGATCGTGACGTTGCCGTAGAAGGAGGCTTGTCCGCCCGGCATCGTCTCGCTCTGGGGACGCCGACGCGCCCGATCGCGCCACCGGGGCGGGCGATTTCGATTGCCGTCTGGGTGGACTGATCCAGGCCGACGCACTCCAGCACCGAGTGGGCGCCGAACCCGTCGGTCAGCTCACGGACCCGCTCGACTCCCTCCGCGCCCCGCTCGGCGACCACGTCCGTCGCTCCGAACTCGCGCGCCAGGTCGGTGCGTCCCTCGTGGCGGCCGAGGATCACGATCTGCTCGGCGCCGAGGCGTTTAGCGGCGATGACGCCGCAGAGACCAACCGCGCCGTCGCCGACGACCGCGACCTTCTTTCCGGGTCCGACCCCGGCCACGACCGCCGCGTGGTGTCCGGTGCCGAGCACGTCTGAGAGCGTCAGGAGAGATGGCATCAGCGCCTCGTCGGGGTCGGCCGAGAGCGGGTAGAGGGTTCCATCGGCCTGCGGGATGCGGAGCGCCTCAGCCTGGGCGCCACCGACATCGGCGTTGCCGAAGAAGCCGCCGTGGACGCACTCGGTCTGCAAGCCGTCCTCGCAAAAGAGACAGGTGCCGTCCGAGAAGGCAAACGGCATCACGACGAGGTCGCCGGGCTTCACCGTGCTCACCTCGGTTCCGATCTCTTCGACCACGCCAATCGCCTCGTGGCCCATCGGGCGGCCGCCATCGGTGGCCTCCATGTTCTTGTAGGGCCAAAGGTCGCTGCCGCAGATGCAGGCGCGGGTGACGCGGATCAGGGCGTCGGTCGGGTCGACCAACTTGGCGTCGGGAACATCCTCGATGCGGACGTCCCCGGCGCTGTGCATGACGGTGGCTCTCATGAACTCCTCTTTCTCTGACAGGTGGTTGGGAAGGGACCGCTTTCCCCGCCTGCTCAGACGCGATCTTCGCCCGCCCGGAACTTCCAGTACCCGTCAAGACAGGGACCCTCACCTTTGTGACGGCCAATATCACGCGAGCTCCGAAAGCGGCTACCAGAGCCGCCTTCGCCATAGATTGGGGTTGGCGCCGGTGTATGCTGACCTCGATGTACTGCTCCTCACTTCGACTTCTCCTCCTCCCCCCTCGGGGGGAATAACGCGTGGCGGCCGCTGAGCCGCGAGAACAGCACGGAGAAGAAGCGAAATTGCGAGCAGGAGGTGGCTGTGTCATCGATGCCATTCCATAAGTACGCGCCCTACCCACGGGTCGAGCTACCGGAGCGGACCTGGCCGGATAGGCGTATCACCGCCGCGCCGATCTGGGCGAGTGTTGACCTTCGAGACGGCAACCAGGCGCTGGACCCGCCGATGGACACGGACCGCAAGCGACGCCTGTTCGACGTACTGGTGAATCGCGTCGGCCTGAAGGAGGTCGAGGTCGGCTTTCCCGCCGCGGCAGAGGCAGAGTTCGAGTTCATGCGAATCCTCGCGACCGAGGAACTGATTCCCAGCGACGTGACGGTGATGGTGCTGACGCAGGCGCGCGAGGAGCTGATCGCCAAGACCTTCGAGAGCCTCGACGGGCTGCCCCGGGCGATCGTCCACCTCTACAACTCGACCTCGACCACCCAGCGGCGGGTGGTGTTCAAGCTGGATCGCGCCGGCGTTCGCGAAATCGCCGTCGAGGGAGCGAAGCTTTGCCGGGAGCTGGCCGAACAGCGGCCCGACCAGGACATCCGCTTCGAGTACACGCCTGAGAGCTTCACTGCGACTGAGCCCGACTACGCGCTTGAGGTGTGCGAGGCGGTGATGGATGTCTTCGAGCCGACGCCGGAGCGAAAGCTGATCCTCAACCTTCCCGCCACGGTTGAGCTCTCGACGCCGAACCTCCACGCCGACGTGATCGAGTGGTTCTGCCGCAACGTCTCGCGCCGGGACTCGGTGATCATCAGCCTGCATCCGCACAACGACCGCGGCACCGCGGTCGCCGCGACGGAGCTGGCCCTGATGGCCGGGGCCGAACGGGTCGAGGGCACTCTGTTCGGCAATGGTGAGCGCACCGGGAATGTCGATCTCGTCACCCTGGCGCTGAACCTGATGACCCAGGGGGTCGATCCCGAGCTCGACTTCTCGCGGATCAACGAGGTTCGCCGGGACGTCGAATTCTGCAACCGGATGCCGATTGGCGAGCGCCATCCCTACGTCGGCGACCTCGTCTACACGGCGTTCTCGGGTTCCCACCAGGACGCGATCAAGAAGGGCATGGAGGCGATGGGGGAGCTGCCGGACCCTGAAAATGCGATCTGGGACGTGCCTTATCTGCCCTTCGACCCGAAGGACGTCGGCCGCAACTACGACGAGGCCGTGCGCGTGAACTCGCAGTCGGGCAAGGGCGGCGTCGCTTACATCATGCGGGCCGAGCACGACCTCGAACTTCCCCGCCTGCTGCAGATCGAGTTCTCCCGCGTCGTCCAGCGGGAAGTCGATGCGTCCAACGCCGAAATCACCGCCGAGCAGCTCATCAAGCTGTTCCGGCGCGAGTACATGGGGCATCCCGACGCGGCGCTGGTCAGTCACGCCGTCACCAGCAACGACAGGGACCACATCTCGGCGCTTGAGGCGACGCTCCAGTGCGGCAGCGAGCTGGTGCCGATCGCGGGGGAGGGGAATGGCACGATTGCCGCATTCACTCACGCGATCGAGCACCTGCTGGACATAACGATCAAGGTCCGCGACTACCAACAGCAGACGCTCAGCGACGGGACCGACGCGAAGGCGATCTCATACGTGAAGCTGAGCATCGGCGACGACACGGCCTGGGGCGTGGGTGAAGACACCGACACCGCAAAGGCAAATTTCGACGCGGTTCTCTCGGCGGTGACTCGCATCCCGGGACCGCTCGACCGTCTCGCCGGACGCGTCCTCCGGTGCTGGCAGAAAGCGAGCTCACCGTTGAAGCCGAGGTGAGAAGCGATTGGCATCGCCTGGCCGGGTCAGCCCTGTCGGCTTGGAACCGGAAGCTTGTGGAGGCTTGGCCGGCAGGCTCTCGGTTCCTGGCTGGGGCAAGAAATGGGGCAAGGTGCCCCATAGATCCCAGCCGATCTCGATCTCGCGAGAACCGCTCGAAATCGTGCCCCACTTAGTCCAGCGGGACCCCAGGCTCGGGCTCATAACCCGAAGTTGCCATGGGGCGTGGATCACGAGAGTGTTCTTAACCGCGGCCAGCGTGTGGCTTGCAGAGAAGGCAACTGCTCCGGCGGTGCTTGGGCCGTTTGTGCTTGTGGTCCGCCATGAGTCCGGACTAGCGCGATCGTCAGCGCGTACGCCATGTGCCCTTGCGTGTACCCTTTGGGCCATGGCCGAGCGCAATCGCCGTATCAACGTCACCCTCGAGCCAGATTACGCGCGCAAGCTTGAGAGCCTTGCGGAGCGCACGCACGTTCAGGAGGGCACCTTGGCGCGCTCGCTCCTCTCCAGCGCACTCGATGAAGCCGATCCGGATGCCTCGCGGATCACTGAAATCCTCGACGGGATTCCTGGGGCCTGGGAGCGGGCGCAGGAGTCCATCGAGCAGGCTCGGCGCGGTGAAACGGTGCCGCTCTCCGAGCTGTAGCCGATGCCGACTATCGAGGTCACGCGCCAGGCGCGTGATGAGCTTCGCGAGCTGATCGAGACCCGGCAGCTTCCCGCCGACACGCGGGAGCGCGTCTCACGCTCGCTGCTCACGTTGGAGGAGTTCCCGCGGGCCGGCAAGCAGCTCTCCGGCGTCTGGCGGGATTGTCGAGCGCTGATCGGCCCCTGGGGTTGGATGATCGTCGTCTATATGTTCATCGAGGCCGAGGATCGAGTCGTCGTCATCGCCTTCCACGATGCGCGGACGTCCGATGCTGCGATCGCTCGCTCTTGAAGGCCGCTCGAACTCTCGCGCGGGTACGAAGTGGGTACCTGCTTCAGTCGGAACGACACACTGCGACGTTGGTGGCCGATCACGACACGATTCGCGATGCAATCAAGGCGGTTGGCGGCGATACTCAAGTGACGGGGGAGCGATGACAACCTGAAGAAAGCGACAGCAGCCATGAAGAAGAAGAGCGGCTCGAAGGAGGGAAAAGGAGGAGACTCTCCCCCTCAGCTGATAGACGCGAGAATCAAGGAGCTGGGTGATTGGCGGGGCGAAACGCTGGCTCTGCTCCGAAGTATCGTCAAGCAGGCTGACCCCGAAGTGGTCGAGGAGTGGAAGTGGAGAGGGGTTCCGGTGTGGTCGCACGCCGGAATGATCTGTACCGGTGAGACGTACAAGAATGTCGTGAAGATGACCTTCGCCAAAGGTGCCTCGTTGGAGGACCCTTCAGGCCTCTTCAACTCCAGCCTCGAAGGCAACACCAGGCGTGCCATCGATTTCCATGAGGGCGACAAGATTGATGAAAAGGCGTTGAAGGCGCTCATTCGCGCCGCCGTGGCACTGAACACGTCCTCAGCCGGCCAGCGGCCGGGGACGGGGGCATAGACGACCGAGAGGGATTTAAGGCGGAGTGGGTGAGCCCAGGGGGCAGGGGGCCGCCCACGTGAACGGAGCTCCAACTAGTTTCACTCTCCCTCGGCCACCATCTGCCAGAAGCGAACCCACTCGCGCTCGTGACCCACGCCTGACTCGAGGGCCAATCGGACGCCCACGGGAGACTCCGGTCCAAGTTGCTCGGTCCACTCCTCGTATTCCCGGAGTCTCTTTTCGTGGGCATCGAGTTGAACTTCCGCTAGCGCCTTGGGATCTGCGCCAAGAAAGAGCTGAAGGAGCCCGACGTCGCGTAGCTCAGTGAACTGAGCGGTGGGGGCCGCAAGCCAGCTCTGCAGCTCCTGGCGACCAGCCTCGTTGATTCGGAACCGCCTCCTTCGGCGACCGCCCTCCTCACGCTCTTCGCTGAGTAGGCCAAGTTCAGCAAGGCTCGTCGGCTCGCGGTAGACCTGATCGTGCCGTAGCGCCCAGAGACCTGAGATTGACCCAGCCATCTGTTTGAGCTCATAGGGCGTCGCCTCGCCTGCGCGGTCGATCAGACCCAGCACGAGGTAGGAGAGGGGCGTCAGCTCCGACACTTGACAAGTGTACCTGGACTACCGTAGATTTACGACGGTAGAAATCCTACGGTTAAGGAGAAACTATGAGAGCCCTGCAAGCCGCCCAACATCAGGCAAGTCCCGCTATTGGCTTCGAAAACTTGGAGACCGAGGTCGAGAATCACATCCTTCCCGTCAGCGGCGCTCTGCCGGCCTGGCTCTCTGGAACTCTTATCCGCAACGGCCCGGCGTTATTCGAGGGGGGAAAGCCGGTGCGCCACTGGTTCGACGGCCAGGCGATGCTGCATCGTTTCGCTGTGAGAGACGGCGCTGTCTCCTACGGAAACCGCTTCCTGCAGACGAGGGCCTACCGGGCGGCAAAGAGCGGAAGGATCGGCTACAGCGAGTTCGCCACCGATCCCTGTCGCTCGATCTTCAAGCGAGCAATGACGCTGTTCGACCCGGGGATCACCGACAACGCGTTGATCAGCGTCACCAGGCTCGGCGAGAAGCACCTGGCGATGACCGAGGCACCGATGTCAGTCGAGTTCGATCCCAAGACCCTGCGGACCTTGGGCTATGGGGCAAAGGCACCAGGCCTGATGGCCACCGCGCATCCGCATCGCGACCCGGCAACGGGAGCGCTGGTCAATGTCGCGACGCAGATGGGCCCCCGTAACGCCTACCGCTTCTTCGTCCAGGAGCCCGACCGAGCACCCCGCGTCTTGGCATCGAAGTCGGTCGGGGAACCCGGCTACGTGCATTCCTTTGCGATGAGCGAGCGCTACATCGCGCTGACCGAGTTTCCCTTCGTGGTCAACCCGATCTCAATTCCGCTGAAGGGCAAGCCGTTCATCGAGAACTTTCGCTGGGAGCCCGAGCGTGGAACCCGGATCTTCGTCTTTGATCGTCATTCCGGCGATCGGATCGGGGTCTTCGACGCCGAGGCCGCCTTTGCTTTCCATCACGTCGGCGCCTGGGATGAGGGGGGAAAGCTGGTCATGGACTTCTGCGATCACGGCACGCCGGCAGTGATCGACGCCCTCTACCTCGACCGCCTGCGCTCGGAGCCGTCGAGCAAACGCAGCCTCGATCCGGCCCTGTTGCGACGCCTCGTGGTAGATGTGGATTCCGGTGCGGTCACTTCCGAGACGCTCAGCGACAAGGGCCTCGAGTTGCCGCGCATCAATGAGCAGCGCTGTTACCTGCGGCCCTATCGCTACGCCTATGGGATCTCCGACACCGAGGACAACGCCTACGACGTCGCCAACGAGCTGGTCAAGCTCGACAGCAGGACCGGCGAGGCAAGCAGCTGGAGCGAGCCCGGCACCTATCCGGGAGAGCCGGTCTTCGTTCCTACTCCCAATGCGAGCCACGAGGACGACGGCGTTGCCCTTTCGATTGTTCTCGATGCCGTAAACGAGCGCTCTTACCTACTGGTGCTCGACGCTGGCTCGTGGCAGGAGCTTGCTCGGGCTGAGGCACCGCACCTGATTCCGCATGGCATCCACGGAGCGTTCTTCGCGGACGCATGATGTTGGGATGCGGAGAGGCAAAATGGCTTGGGATGACCCGGGTAAGCTCCGATCCGCCGTGACAGACAAGAGCGCCAAAGCCGCCTACGAAGCCTTCGCGCCGATCTACGACGACTTCAACCACGCCAATAATTACGAGATGTGGTTCGGCGTTTTGCTGCCGGAGCTTGAAAAACATGGACTGCGAAAGGGGCAGCTGCTCGATGTCGGTTGCGGAACCGGTAGGGCCTTCGAACCAATGCTTCAGCGTGGTTGGGACATTCAAGGCTGCGACGTCTCACGGAAAATGCTGGCGCAGGCGCGGAGGAAATTCGGCGACGCAGTCTCGCTCGATGAGGCCGATGCCCGCGACTTGCCTGTATATGGAAAGTTCGAGTTGGTCTGGGCGCTCAACGACATCGTCAACTATCTGACCGAGGACGGGGATCTTGAACGGTCTTTAGTGGGGATGCGAGCCAACCTGACCGCGGACGGGCTGGTCCTTTTTGACGCCAATACGATCGCGTTGTTCCAGGCGAACTTCGTAAGCGGAGAGGCCGACGAGATGAGCGTTGGTCAGTGGACCTGGAAAGGGCTCGGCGGTGACTTCGAGCCCGGCAGCACGCTCGAAGCTGAGGTCTCGGGAGACGGCGTCGAAACCCACGTCCACCGCGAGCGCCACTACACGGGGGAGCAGGTAAGAGAGGCGATGACAGCCGCCGGCCTGGAATGCCTCGCCGCGCTTGGCCAGTACGACGTTGACGGGACGGTGGTGTTGAGCGAACCACCCGACGAGATGCGCGACCACAAGGTGATCTACATCGCCCGCTCGGCAAGTCGTCGAGGCGCTCTTCCCGGCTAAACCGGTCTCAAGACCGACGACCAGAACGGTGCGAGGGGTGACGGCGAAACGCTGGGCCATCGCCGGCATTTGCTCCTGTTCGTCCCTTATAGTCGGCACCGATGAGGGAACGCGCGAAGCTTGCGGCCGTGTGTTTGGGGGTGGCACTGATGGTGTGCGGGACGTCCGTACCCGTCGCCGAGGCGGAATGGCTGCCTCCCGTAAACATCTCCGCAGCGAGCGAGGCCGCGGGCAATCCACACGTCGTGCTCGACTCCGAAGGGAACGCGACGGCGGTGTGGGACCGCTGGAACGGCACGGACACCGTGGTCGAAAGCTCCTACCGGCCGGCCGGCGAAGGCTGGGAAGCACCCATCGATCTCTCCGAGCCGGAACTGGAAGGGGAAGTGGTGCCGGGCGCCCACGACGCCCAGTCACCGCAGATCGCAGTGGATCGCAACAACAACGTGACGGTCCTCTGGGAACGCTACGCTGGCGCGAAGATCGTTCTGCAGTCGGTCGACAGGTCGGCCGGCGGCGACTGGACCGCGCCCGCCGACATCGGCGAAGTCGCTTTGGGAGCCGCTCCCGAACCATGGATCGCGGTCGACTGGGAAGGGCGAGCGACGGCGGTTTGGACCGACGGCGAAGTGATCCAAACGGCCTTCCGGCCGTTCCTCGGTAGCTGGGAAACGCCGGTGGCGCTCTCGGGCGGAGAAAGCGGCGTACCGCAGGCGGCGATGGATGCTCGGGGGGACACCACCGCGGTATGGAGGCACTTCGACGGCACGAACTACGTCGTCGAAAGCGCCTACAGACCTGAAGGCGGCGAATGGGAATCGCCGACGCTGGTCTCACAGCCAGGCGAAGAAGGCGGCAACCCGCACGTTGCTCTCGATGCCAAAGGGGACTCTCTCCTCGTCTGGCGGGGCGAAGACGAAGGCCAGGAATTCGTTCGCGCGGCCTACAGGCCGGTGGGCGGATCGTGGAGCTCCGCTAGCAACGTCTCCTCCGCGGGCGAACAGGTCCAGTCCCTGCGCGACGCCGTGGACCCGGCCGGCAACGCGATCGTCGCCTGGGCCGGCAATAGGGGCGAACTGGGCGGCCACGACATCGTGCATGCGGCCTACAAGGCGGTGGGTGGCAAATGGGAGCCCCCGGCGGAACTGTCCGCGGACGGCGGCAACTCCTTCCCCTCGGACGTCGTCTTCGACACGAGCGGCAATGCCGCCGTCGTCTGGCAGCGCTGGGACGGCGTGAGTAACGTGGTGCAGGCTTCTTACCGTCCCACCGAAGAAGAATGGGAGCCGGCGGTCGACCTCTCCGAAGAAGGCAAGCAGGGAATGGACGCCGTGGTCGTGCTCGATGCGCCCGGGGATGCGACGGCGGCCGACGGCCACGCCACGGCGGTCTGGGTGAGCGAGCAAACTCAGACTTGCGAAAAAGAAGGCAAAGAAGGCACCTGCAGCAGCGACGTCGTGCAGGCCGCCGGCTATGACCCCGAAGGCCTGCCCGCGGTTGAGCTGGAAATCCCGGCCACGGGCACAGCCGGCGAACCGATCGAAATCTCGACGCCGACCGAAGGCCTCTTCGCGCCGCTGCTCGAATTCGGCGACGGCAAAAGCGTCGCCGGCATCGAAGCGAGCCATGTCTACGAAGAACCGGGCGAATACGAGGTGACCCTTGCTGGCGCCGAGGTGCTCGGCTACAGGGCGAGTACCCAGCGGACGATCGCGATCGTGCCGGCCGGGTCCGGAGGCGAAAGCGAACCGGAACCGGAAAGCAAACCCGAAGGTGGTCCTCCCGGCCCGGGTCCCAGCGGCTCGCAGGGCCTCACAGCCGTGGGTGCCAGTCCCTCGCCAACCGGCATCCTCCCCTCGCCGCAGTGCCTGGCCGCCGCCGCGTCGCGCGATTCGGCCCTCCGGCGACTGAGGATCGCCGGCGCCAAGTTGAGCCATGCCGCCGGCGCCAAGGAAGCTCGCCGCCTGGCCGCGGCGAAGCGCGCAAAGGCAGTTGCCGTGCGCCGAGCCCGTCGTCGCGCCGCGGCTGCCTGCTGAAGGCCGGGGCGACCGCCTGTCAGCGGCCGACTGCTTCATTTGCTTCAATCGGATCACCAGAGAAAGGAGGTGGTCCTATTTCGATTCACATGCTTCAGGGGACTCTGGAGGTGCCGGGCCGCTAGGCGCCGCACTGTCTCGGCGCCCGGTGGAATCCAACCTCGGGCACCGGCGAGCAGGGAATGCCGGGCTTTGTCCCACCCGGACGCAGGATCCATGCTCGTTTCACGCACCTGACTAGGGCCGCCCGCGGGCGGCCCTAGTTCTTTTTCTGGGCTTGACGCCCTGTCTCAACGCTCGTCCGTCTTCCTGAACGACAGCGCCCGGCCGCGACAGCAGCGGCTAACCTGGATCGGGTGAAGCCGCGCGGCTGTCGGACATGAAGGGGCCGGTGCGGCTCGGGCCGGCCGCGCTGAGCTTCGTCTGTGCGCTCTTGATTGTGGGCACGCCCGTTGCCGGGGCCGCCTGGACCGCCCCGCTCTCGATATCTCAGGCCGGTGTCATCGGCAGAGAACCGCAGGTCGCGGTCGACGCAGCCGGGAACACAACCGCGGTGTGGGTCAGCGAAGCTCCTTTGGGCGGCGAGATTCGCTCCGCGTACCGGCCGGCCGGGGGCCCGTGGCAAGCCTCGATCAAACTCCTCAACGAAATCCTCGATTGCCACGATCCGCAGCTGGCGGTCAACCCGACGGGAGCCGCCGTCGTCGTCGCGGATTGCGACGCGGGAGCCGCCGGGATGAACTCCGCGTACCGGGCCAGCGCGGGAGGATCTTGGACTTCGAGCTTGGTGCTGGGTTCGACTTTGGGCGTCGAGCCGCGTGTCGCCCTCGATGACGCTGGCAACGCGGTCGTGGTCTGGCAAAAGAACGACAACACGGTGCAGTCCTCCTACCGGCCGGCGGCTGGAAGCTGGGCTGGGGCGCTCCAGGCGAGCCCCGTCGGTGCCGTCGCCTTGAACCCGCAGGTCGCGATCAGTCCGACCGGCATGGCCTGGGCGATCTGGCGCCACAAACTCAACCGGAAAGCCGGCGACCCGGTGGTGACCGTCGAAGTCATCCGCCGCCAGGGAAGCGCAGCCTGGAGCGTCCCGACCCTGAGGGACCTGACCCCTGCCCCCACCGAAACGTCTCCCATTGCCGTAGAAGAACCCCAGATCGAGTGGAACGCCAATGGCCAACGGATGGCGGCTTGGGCCAATCAGCCCGCCTCCGGGGTCGCGTTCATGGAGGAGCGCTGGGGAAGCGGAGGGGATTTCGGCGGCTGGGGCGAACCGCCAGTCTTCCTCTCCGACGGCACGAGGAACGTCGAGGTCCCTCGGATCGCCATCGACGGCCAGGGTCGTGGGGTTGCCGTATGGAGGAGCTTCGACGAAAGCGGATTGGGCGTGCGGGCCTCGACGACGGCCTTCATCAACGGATCCTGGTCCGCCTCCGTCCCACTTGCGACAAACCAGACGGGGATCGAACCGCAGGTGGCGATCGATCCGGCGGGCGATGCGACCGCGGTGTGGCCCGCATTGGGTGGCCTGATCTCCGCCGCATCGCGTCCTGCCGGCGGCGTGTTTGGCGCCGCCGCCCCGATCAAAGCCGACGGGGCCGACCCGCGGGTCGCGATGGACGCGGCCGGGGACGCGATCATCTCCTGGGCCCTGTTGGGCGGGGGCATCGAAGTCGCGGTCAACGACGTCACGCCGCCGGTGTTGTCGGCCCTCAGCGTGCCGTCCAGCGCCGATACCGGAGCGGCGGTGGCGATGTCCGCGACAGCAAGCGACGCCTGGTCAGGGGTAAGCCTCAGCTGGGATTTCGGCGACGGCACGACGCAGGCGGGAAGCGCGGTGAGCCATACCTACACCACCACTGGGACGAGGACCGTCACCGTGACCGCCACCGACGGCGTTGGCAACGCCGTCAGCCAGAGCCGCCAGGTCACGATTACCAAACCGCCTGCCAAAAGCAAAGGGATGGAGACGAAACGCGGCCGGGTGAACCTCGACGTCACCATCCCGAAGCAGTCGTGGAAGTCGATCAGGAAAGCGAGGGCAGTCAAACTGAAGTGCAGTCTCGATGCGGTTGGAACCTGCTCGGCCACCGCGACGGTGAAGCGCTCGGTCGCCGAGCGCCTTGGGCTGGAGCTCGCCAAGCGCGCGAAAACGTTGCGCATCGGCGGCGGCGCTGTGCAGGTCGACCGCAGCGGCCGCGTCGTGAATCTCAAAGTTAGGCTGACAAGCAAGGCCAGCGGCGCAATCGATAAGGCGACGCAAAGCGTGCCCGTCACGCTTACTGTCGACGGCAGTGCCCAGGGACTTACATCCACGACCCTGTCGCGGCAGTTCAAGATCCAGCGTCCCTAGCCAGCAACCCGATCGCACTGGAGGAACCGTGATCAGCAAGACCGACTTCATCGGAGTTCCGTCGACCGACAGCGAGCGCTCGCGGCGCTTCTACGTCGAGACCCTCGGCCTGCGGCCGGACGAGCGGGGGCAGTTCGAGTTCTGGGCGGGGGAGACCTGTTTCGGCATCTGGGAGCCCGCGCAGTTCGGCATCGAGTTCGCACCCCAGAAAAACGCGCATCCGGCATTGCATGTCGACGACGTCGCTGCGGCGCGGGCGGAGCTGGAGGCGAAAGGTGTTGACTTCGCCGGCGAGATCATGGACACCGGGGTCTGCCACATGGCTTTCTTTACCGATCCCGACGGCAACGACTTGATGCTCCACCACCGCTACGCGCCATACGGCGACGCCGAGTAGCGGCGCGATACCAGGCTCGGATCCCGCTGGGTCTGCAGCCCGCTGTGTGAGATCCGCACTCAGGGTTTGGCTGACCAGCCAACATGAGAGAATGCCCGAGGCTTGACCGCGAACGGGGAACCCATCGAGCATCTCGATGTGCTGATCGTAGGCGCCGGGATCTCCGGCATCGGTGCCGCCTATCATTTGCGGGAGCGTTGCCCTGGCAAGAGCTACGCGATCCTCGAGGCGCGCGACGACCTCGGCGGCACCTGGGACCTGTTCCGCTATCCGGGCATCCGCTCGGACTCCGACATGCACACGCTTGGCTTCCGGTTCAAGCCCTGGACAGCTCCGAGGGCGATCGCCGACGGCGACTCGATCCTCCACTACGTGCGGGAGACCGCGCAGGAGAACGGGATCGACCGAAAGATCCGCTTCGGCCATCGCGTCCTGCGCGCCGAGTGGTCATCGGCGGAGTCGCTTTGGAGCGTCGAAGCCGAACGCACCGACGACGGCGAGACCGTGCAACTGACCTGCGGTTACTTCTGGTCGTGCACTGGCTACTACCGTTACGACCAGGGCTACACGCCGGAGTTCGCGGGGAGGGAGCGCTTTGCGGGTCAGATCGTCCACCCACAGCACTGGCCCGAGGACCTCGACTATGCGAGCAAGCGGGTCGTCGTGATCGGCAGTGGCGCTACCGCGGTCACCCTGGTGCCGGCGATGGCCGAGCGAGCTACGCAGGTGACGATGCTGCAGCGCTCGCCCACTTACATCATCTCGATGCCTGGCGAGGATCCGATTGCCAAAGCCCTGCGCCGGGCGCTGCCGATCAAGGCCGCTTACACCCTGATCCGCTGGAAGAACGTCCTCCTGCAGATCGGCTCCTACAAGCTCAGCCGGAGCCGCCCCAGCTTCGTCAAGAAGCTGATTCGCAGGGGCAACGAACGCTTGCTGCCGGCCGGTTACGACGTCGAGACCCACTTCAAACCCCCCTACAACCCTTGGGACCAACGGTTGTGCCTTGTGCCCGACGGGGATCTCTTTCAAGCGATTCGCTCGGGCAGCGCCGAGATCGTCACCGACCGGATCGAGACCTTCACCGAGGGCGGGATCAAGCTCGAGTCGGGCGCCGAATTGGAGGCCGACGTGATCATCACCGCGACTGGGCTGAACGTGCTCTTCCTTGGCGGCATGGAGGTCGCCATCGACGGCGAGGAGGTCGACTTCTCCAAGCGGATGGCCTACAAGGGCATGATGCTCAACGACATCCCCAACTTCGTCTTCACCCTCGGCTACACCAACGCCTCCTGGACGCTCAAGGCTGACCTCACCTCCGAGTACGTCTGCCGCCTGCTCAACCACATGGACGCGCACGGCTACACACAGTGCATGCCGGAGATCACCGACCCGTCGGTCGCCGAGGAGCCGATCCTCGACTTCAACGCCGGCTACGTCCTGCGCGCCCTGGACAAGCTGCCCAAACAGGGCTCGAAGGCGCCGTGGAAGCTGCGCCAGAACTACATGTTCGACACGAGGGCGATCAGGCGCGGCCCGATCGAGGACGGCACGATGCGCTTCTCCAGTCCGGCGAGGCAGCCCCAGCCTCCGCTGGAACCCGTCGCCGGTTGATGAGCGGGACCGACTACTCGGACCTGCGCGCCCTCTTCGTCAACTGCACGCTGAAGCGCAGCCCAGAGATCTCGAACACGCAGGGGCTGATGGATATCTCGATGGAGATCATGCGGCGCAACGGGGTCGAGGTCGAGTGCATCCGCGCGGTCGACCACGAGATCGCCACCGGCGTCTGGCCAGACATGACCGAACACGGCTGGGAGGTGGACGAGTGGCCGCGGACCTTCGAGAAGGTGATGGCGGCCGACATCCTCGTGCTCGGCATGTCGATCTGGCTGGGCGAGAAGTCGTCGGTCGCAACGCAGGTCATCGAGCGGCTCTACGGCAACTCCCACCTGCTCAACGACGCCGGTCAGTACGCCTACTACGGCCGTGTCGGCGGTTGCCTGGTCACCGGTAACGAGGACGGGGTCAAGCACTGCGCGATGAACGTCCTCTACTCGCTGCAGCACCTCGGCTACACGATTCCACCGCAGGCTGACGCGGGCTGGATCGGCGAAGCGGGGCCCGGTCCGTCATACCTGGACGAGGGCTCGGGGGGGCCGGAGAACGACTTCACCAACCGCAACACCACCTTCGCCGCCTGGAACCTGCTGCACATGGCGCGCATCCTCAAGGATGCCGGCGGCATTCCCGCCCACGGCAACCAGCGCACCGAGTGGGACGCAGGCTGTCGCTTCGACCTCCCCAACCCCGAGCACCGCTAGGGAAGGACCGCGATAGCCCGGCCGGGGCCACCGCTGGCCACCGCGATCTTGACCGGGAGAAAGACGAAGGAGGCGCCTCGTGCGGGCAGGCGGTCAAGATTGGTCAGCCCCTCGACGAAGAGCATCTCGCGGCTGAGCCCAGCCCGGTGGACTTCGTTGCCCTCCTCGGCGGAGCCCATGCTCGGTGCGTCGATGCCGATCGTGGCGACGCCGCGCTCGTGCAGGAAGATCGCGACCGCGGCTTCCGGGGCGGGCCAGGCCGACCTCGACTGCAGCACCACCGGCTCGTGCAGGAAGGCCCGGCCGGCGTCGCCTGCGACGTAGTGCTTTGACCAACCGGTCAGTAGGAGCACGACCTCGCCGGCCTCGAAGCGGCCGTGCTCCTCCTCCCAGGCTTCGAGGTGGGCCACCGTGATCGGCGGACTGGCGCCGGGCTCGGCCTCGCCGTCGAGATGGCGGAGGTCGACGACCGCGGCTGGGCCGATCAGCTTCGAGAGGTCGAGCTTCTCGGCGCTGGCTTCTCCCAGGGGACCCGCGTCCGGCAGCCCGGAGCCCGGTGGCGGGATGTAGTGGGAGGGCGCGTCGACGTGGGTGCCGGCGTGCTCGTCGAGGATGATGAAGTGGGTGACGTAGGGGCCGAGCGAGCAGCTGCTGGCGCCGCTGGGCAGTTCGGTCTCCTCGTGCCAGCTCCAGTTCTTGTGGGCGAATGGCATGTGCTCGGGCCAGGTTCCCGGCAGGTGCTCGGAGAGGGTGAGCGAGAGGTCGACGATCTTCTCTGGGTCGGCTCCGATCAAGGTGATCGAAGTAGTACCACGGCGGTGCCGTCAGGCCTCGGCTTCGAGCCGTTCGGCAAGGCGGTTCATGCCGTGCTCGCGGGCAGCCGCGGCGGCTCCTGCCCAGTCGGTCTCGCGATCGCTCGGCGCCTTGACGCCGGCGTCGCGCAGGGTGGCGATGTCCTTGAAGGCGCGTAGGTCATCGGCGGCCTCGATCAGGGCGCCGCGAAGGGCCGGGCGCCGCTCCCGAATCGCATTGTCGAGCACTGTCTCCAGAGAGCCGTGACGGCGCAGCAATTCGGCGGCGGTCTTCGGGCCGACGCCCTTGGCACCAGGCAGGCCATCCGAGGGATCGCCGCGCAGGGCGATGAAGTCGGGAACGAGCTCGGGCTCGATGCCGTAGCGATCCTTCACCTCGGCTGGCGTCACCTCTTCGGCTCCTTTGCTGCCGGTCTTGACGTAGAGGACAGTCACCCGCTCGCCAGCACACTGGTACATGTCGCGATCGCCGGTCAGCAGCAATGCCCGCCCGCCCGCTTCTGCCTCACGGCGGGCATAGGTGCCGAGCAAGTCGTCGGCCTCGAGATCGTCGCTCGTCGCCACGGTCCAGCCAAAAGCAGCGAAGAAGTCATGGCTCGCGGCGAATTGCGGTGAGAGGTCGTCTGGCATCGCTGCCTCTCGCTCGGCGTGGTAGGGCGGGTAGAGCTCGGACCGGTAGGACGCCGCATCCGGACCAAAGCAGAGGACGACCGCCCGCGGCTCGTGCAGTTCAACCTCGCGCAGGATCAGGTTCGCTGTGCCCAGCAGAGCATTTACCGGCTTGCCATCTGGCCCCTTGATCGAATCGGGCAGCGCATAGAAGGCGCGGAAGAGCATCGACGGCGTGTCGACTGCGAGAAGTGGACCGCTCATCCCTCGCAGACTAAGCGCACCGAGCCCGCGTTGAGCGTCGTCTAGGTTTCAGCGGCTATGAGCGAGCAGGCGCTGCACATCGAGGAGCTGGTCAAGCGCTACCCGACCGGGGTGGAGGCTCTGCGCGGTGTCTCGCTGCAGATCAAGCAGGGGGAACTCTTCGCCCTGCTTGGTCCCAACGGGGCGGGCAAGTCGACGTTGATCCACTGCACGACTGGGCTGGCGCAACCGACGTCGGGCGCGATCCACGTCTTTGGACACGACGCGATCGGCGACTACAGCGAGGCGCGGCAGGCGGTCGGGCTTGCCCCCCAGGAGCTCAACCTCGACTGGTTCCTCACGGTCGAGGAGACTCTCGACTACCACGCGGGCTATTTCGGGATGCCGAAGCGCGAGCGCCGCGAGCGCGCGAAGGAGCTGCTGGAGACCTTCTCGCTCACCGAGAAGCGCGACGAGCGCACCCGCACCCTCTCCGGCGGGATGAAGCGCCGCTTGATCTTGGCCCGGGCAGTGATGCACCGACCCCGCCTGCTGATCCTCGACGAGCCCACTGCCGGCGTCGACGTCGAGCTGCGGCTGGAGCTCTGGCACTACGTGCAGCGGATCAACCAGGAGGGGACGACGATCCTGCTCACCACGCACTACCTGGAGGAGGCCGAACAGCTCTGCGATCGGATCGCTTTCATCAACGAAGGCCAGATCGTCGGTAAGGGAACCAGCTCGGAGCTCGCCGCCCGCTACGGCGTCGACAGCCTCGAGGACGCCTACCTGGCCCTTGTCGGCCGCAAGGAGCTTTCCCGCTCCCACGCCGAGGTGGTCACGCCGTGAGCGCCGCCCAGATCCGCTTCGCGACGCTATGGCGCCGCGAGGTCAACCGCTTCATGAAGATCAAGAAGCAGACGCTGGGCGCGCCGCTGCTGGAAACCTTCCTCTACATCTCGGTCTTCGGCGCCGCGCTCGGCTCGCGGATCAAGCAGCTGCACGGGATCGACTATGTCGTCTTCGTGATCCCCGGCCTGATCATGATGTCGTTCTCGATCAACGCCTTCGCCAACAACTCCTCCTCGATCCTTCAGCAGAAGTTCCAGGGGGCGATTCAAGACCAGCTTTCCTCGCCCGCCTCGCCGCTTGAGCTGCTGCTTGCCTTCACCTTCGGCGGCTTCATGCGCGGGCTGATCGTCGCGGGGCTCACCTTCATCGCCGCTTCGCTGCTCGTCGACCTGCCGGTCGACCACGTCCTGGTGCTGATTCCGTCCCTCTTCCTCGTCGGCTTTTTCTTCTCCCAGCTAGGAGTGCTGACCGGGGTCCGCGCGGAACAGTTCGATGACGTTGCCTTCGTGCAGACCTTCGTGCTGACGCCGCTGATCTTTCTCGGCGGCGTCTTCTATTCAGCGACGCTGTTGCCGCAGCCGTTCGAGACACTGACCCACTTCAACCCGATCTATTACATGATCAACCTGGTCCGCTATGGCTTTGTCGGCTTCAGCGAAGTCAGCGTTGCCCTCTCGCTGCTGGCACTCACCGCGGCCACCGCGGCGCTCTTCGCCATCAACCTGCGCCTCTTCGCGCGCGGCTACCGACTGCGTGACTAGCTGACGCTGGCGCTGACCCAGTCCAGATAGCCCTTGCTGCCGGCAAGGACAGGGATCGCGAGGATCTCCGGCTCCTCGTAGGAGTGCACGGCGCGGATCGCGGCCTCGACCCGCTGGTAGAGCGAGGCCTCGGTCTTCGCTACGCACTGCCACTCGTGCTCTCGCTCGAGCTTGCCCTGCCAGCGGTAGTGGCTGACGATCGGACCGACGGTCTGCACGCAGGCGGCGAGGCGCTGATCGAGCAGTGCATCGGCAATCCTCGCCGCCTGCTCTTTGGAGCCGGCGGTGGTCAGCACCTGGATGTACTCGGCCATCTGGCGGCTGGGCTTTGCGACTACGCCTCGGCCAGCGGCAGCCGCTCGGCGAGGCCGGTCAACTCGAGCACCCGGGTGACAGCGGGAGAGTCGCTTGGGATGAAACTGACCCTGACGCCTCCCTCATTGCTGCTGAGGGCGGAGACGAGCAGGGCGATACCGGTGGAGTCGATGAACTCCAGTTCGCGCATGTCGACGATGACGGGTGTGGAGGGATCTTCGAGGGAGCTCTGCAGTGCGCTCTCGGCTGTGCCCGCGTTGGCGAGGTCGAGCTCGCCGGCAAAGGCAACCACGCGGCTGCCATCGTTCTCGAGACTGCGAACGACAAGCGTTCCATCGGCGATTTCGCGCTGCTTGTTGGGCATTTTTGCTGTGTCCCGGACGGAATTCCTGTCTAACGATAGCCGCGATTGCCGCGTCCAAGCTCAGGGTAGCGGAAGGGCACCTGCAAGCAACCGAGGAGATACAACGATGGAGGCCAGCACCAGTGCCAGCAAGGGCATCTTCGACGGTGCCAACGCCGAGGCTCGCCAGCACGTCATCGAGCTGCTGGGGAAGGCGTACTGGATGGAGATCGAGACGGTGATGAGCTATCTCGCCGCCGCCACCAACCTTGACGGCGTCCGTGCGCAGGAGATCAAGCAGTCGCTGGAGGAGGACGTCGAAGAGGAGCTCGGCCACGCACGCGACTTCGCGCGGCGGATCAAGGAGCTCTACGGCGTCGTGCCGGGATCCGAAGCCTTTGCCGCTGAACAGTCCTACCTACAGCCGCCCGACGAACAGATCGACGTCGTGCACGTAATCCGCGGCGTGATCAAGGCTGAGACCGGGGCGATTGAGCACTACACGCGAATCATCGAGGAGACCGATCAGATCGACCCGGTGACCCAGGACATGGTGATCGACATTCTCCGCGACGAGCAGGCCCATCGCCGGCTCTTCGAGGGCTTCCTGCGCGAGTACGAGTTCGAGGGGGCGGCCTGACCTAAATCCAAATGTTTGGGCTGCGACCAGCGGGTAGCCGTGAAGACGCAAAGCAACTCGCTTAGGAGGAGACATGGCAGTTCAAGAGGCCGGCGAGATCACCGGCACCAAGGACAAGGACTACAACGTCATCTGGTTTACCGAGCAGTGCCTCAGCAATGTGTTGCGTCTCGAGACCTACATCGAAGACGCCGAGCGCGACGGGGACAGCGAGCTGGCCGCCTTCTTTCGCCGCGCCCAGGAGACGAGCCGCAAGGGAGCCGAACAGGGCAAGGACCTGCTGCGCAGTCGCCTCGCCGCCTAACCTTCGTCTCCTTTTTAACTTGCCGGCGACGGTCCCCCTGGTGCGCGGGGATCGTCGCCGGTCTTATTTCGGCTTTGATTGGGAGAGGCCGCGTTGCAGCGTCAAGGCGTTGCGCGGCGCGAACGTCCGCCAGTCGTTGTTGAAGTAGACGAAGACCTCCCGGCGCGCGCGCCAAGCGGCGATGCGACGGCGCCAGATATTGAGCTCGGCATCGGAATAGTTGCCGCCACGTCCGTGACTGCCGTAGTGCAGGCGCAGGTAGACGATCGGTCCGGCCGGAGAAACCTCGGGCAGCGGCCGGCGGCGATCGTCGCCGAGGACGAGGCTCGCGCCGCGTTCCGCAAGCAGTGTGTAGACGTCGGGAACGAACCAGCTCGGATGGCGGAACTCAAAGCAATGGCGGGCAGGAGGCAGCGCCGCGAGCGCGGTGCCCAGTGTCTCGTCATCGCGCTGGAAGCTCTCCGGCAGCTGCCAGAGGACGGGACCGAGCTTGCCGGTCTCGCGCAGTGGCTCGAGCGGCTCCCAGAAGCGCGCCAGGCCGGCGCCGACGTCGCGCAGGCGGCGCATGTGGGTGAGGTAGCGACTTCCCTTAACTGCAAAGAGGAAGCCGTCCGGGGTCTGCTCGGCCCAATGCGCCACCGTCGAGGGCTTGGGCAGACGGTAGAAGGTCGCGTTCACCTCGACCGTGTTGAAGACCGATGCGTAGTGTTCGAGCCAGCGCGAGCTTGGCATCTTTTTTGGATAGAAGGCACCGCGCCATTCGGCGTAGCTCCAGCCCGAGCAGCCGATTCGCACCTGGTGCACACCCAACTGCTACCCGACCTACAACGAATCTCTATCTGGCAGGAGAAATTTGATCCGGTGCGGATGTTCGACCGGCTCGGGGCGCGGGTAGCAGCGGTCTACCGATCCCGACCGGAAAGGAGCATCGATGCCACCGCGCGGAGTGAAAAAAGGCAGCAAACGTGCTCGCCAGTACGAGCACATCAAGCAGAGTGAGAAGAAATCCGGGCGCTCGGAGAAACGTGCGGAGGAGATTGCGGCTCGCGCCGTCAACAAGGAAAGGGCGCGCGGGGGAGAATCGCGCAGCCGTTCGCGCACCTCGACCAACGAACGCTCGGCAAGCAGCCGCGGCGGCACTCGATCGGGCAAAGGCCCGGGCGGTCGCACCCGTGAACAGCTCTACAACGATGCCCGCAAGCTCGGCATCGAAGGGCGCTCGAAGATGAGCAAGAGCCAGCTGCAGCGGGCGGTCGCCGGTGCGAGCTGAGCGCGGCAGCCCAGTTTGAGCGCGCCTACGCCGCCGCAAGCGAGGCGACGAGGCTGCGCGGCTGGGTGATCCGGTCGAGCCCCTCGACCACTGCGACCGCGCCGGCCTCGCGCAACTCGGCCTCCGAGAAGCCGCCGGTGAGGACAGCGAGGGTGGGTAGCTCCGCCGCGTTCGCTGCCTTCACGTCCCAGACCGAGTCGCCGATCATCAGCGTCGGACCGTCCCCGTCCGACTTCTCCAATGCCGCATGGACGAGGTCGGGGAAGGGCTTGGTGCGCTCGACGTCAGCCGCGGTAGTCCAGGCATCCACCAGCTCGCGCGCCCCGAGCAGGTCGAGGTAGTGGTCGACCTCCTCTTTGCGCGCGGAGCTTGCCAGCACCACCGAGAGTCCCTCGTCTTGGCAAAAATCGCGCAGGATCTCGCGGGCGCCGGCCATTGGCTCGACTTCCTCGATCAGGGCTTTATAGCCCTCCGCCTCGTTAGAGCGGATCGCGTCGCCATCGCGCCCGGCCGCCTCTTCCCCGATCAAGGCGCCGACGATCTGATCGCCGCCCATGCCGATATGACGATGCACCCTCCACATCTGCACGATGTAGCCATGGGCGCGTAGCGCCCGATACCAGGCCAGGGTGTGGTGGTAGTTGGTGTCGACCAATGTTCCATCGACATCGAGGATCACGGTAGTTGCAGTCGTCTTGGTCTCCTTGCCCGACACCGCCTACCTACCCACGATTGGCTCCCCACCAAACGGGTACCTCGTGGCCGTGCGCTACTTCCATCTCTGCGCTCACGAGCAGTTTCCGCCCTCCGACCTACTGCGCCAGGCGGTAGAGGCGGAGCGGGCGGGGTTCGCCGGCGTTGGCTGCAGCGATCACCTGCAGCCTTGGTGGGAACCGGGGGAGTCCGGCCAGGCTTGGATCTGGCTCGGTGCGGCTGGACAGGCGACACAGAGCATCCAGATCGGCACCAGCGTCACTCCCGCCGGGCCGCGCTACCACCCCGTGCTGATCGCCCAAGGGTGGGCGACGCTTGAGGAGATGTTCCCCGGCCGTCCCTTCCTCGGTATCGGTTCGGGCGAGTCTTTGAACGAGACGCCGCTTGGCGCCGACTGGCCGCCGGTAGGGGAGCAAATCGAGCGCATGGCCGAGGCGCTGGAGATGGTCCATGCCCTTTTCGAAGGGAAGCGGATCAGCGGCAAGGGCGATCACTTCGCGGCTGATGGGGCCTTCCTCCACACGCGGCCCGCCTCGCGTCCGCCGATCTACGTCTCGGCTTTCGGGCCGCGGGCCGCGGCCGTCGCCGCCCGGCTTGGCGACGGTATCTGGACGCTGGCCGATCCGGAAGCCGTGCCGGAGATCCTCGATGCCTACAGAGGGGCCGCCGAGGATGCCGGTCGCGAACCGGGGGAGGTCGTCCTGCAGACGGGATTTTCCTGGGCCGAGGACGACGACACGGCACTGGAGAGCGCGCGAGTTTGGAAGGGCGCGCAACCGAAAGAGTTCTACAAGGAGGACTGGCACGACCCCCAGGCGATGTACGAGCGCGGGGAGGAGCGGGTCTCCGACGAGGATCTGAAGGGGGCGATGATCATCTCCTCCAACCCCGAGGAGCACGTCGCCCGCATCCGCGAGGTCGAGCGGATGGGGGCGACGACGGTGGCGTTGATGAACAACTCGGGGGCCGATCCCCACGCCGCGATCGAGGTCTACGGCCGCGGTGTCCTGCCGGCGCTGATGCGCAGCGGCGTCAGCTGAGTGTCATCGCCGATATCCCCCCATCAACCTCTGACGGAGAGGCGCCGCGGCCGAGGTGCAACGTCTTGTTCCCCTGGGAGGGCCACAAAACGTTGCGCCTAGCGATTGGGCCCCGCTACCAGGCGTCAACGAAGCGGGGCCGATCGCCCCGCTGGGCCTTTCGCGGCTGGGTGGCGGCGAGCGTCGCGGCGATCAGCGAGCGCGTCTCGGCAGGATCGATGACGTCGTCGATCTCGAAGAGCGCGGCGGCGTTGAGCGCCTTGGCGTTCTCCTCGGCGGCGGCGGTGAGGTCTCGCACCCGCCGCTCACGCTCCTCCTCGTTGGAGAGTGCCTCGAGCTCCTTGCGCAGCGCCAACCGCACCGCGCCCTCGAGGCCCATCGGCCCGAGGTGAGCCGACGGCCAGGCGAGCGTCAGCAGCGGCTCGTGCATGCTGCCGCCGGTCATCGCCTGCGCGCCAAGCCCGTAGCCGCGGCGCAGGATGACCGCGATCAGCGGCACGGTAAGCGCCGCGCCGGCGAGCAGCAGGCGTGAGGCGTGTCGAACCAGCCCGGTCGCCTCGGCCTCGGGCCCGACCATGATGCCGGGCGTGTCCACCAGTGAGACCACCGGCAGGCCGAAGGCCTCACAAAGCTGCAGGAAGCGTGCCGCCTTGTCAGCGGCGTCGCTGGTGATGGCGCCGGCGACGTGGCGCGTGTCGTTGGCGATCACGCCGAGCGGCCGGCCCTCGATACGGATCAGGGCGGTCACCATCTCCGGGGCGAAGCGCTCGCGCAGGAAAGTGGCCGAGCCGGCGTCGGCGAGCGTCTCGACGATCGGCTGAACCGCATAGGCGCGGCGCTGGCGCTCGGGGATCGCGTAGCGGAGGCTCGCCTGGTCGGCTTCGGTGCCGGGTGGGATGGAGCCCTGGAAGTAAGCGAGCAGTTGCTTCGTCGTGGCAGTTGCCTCGGCCTCATCAGCAGTGACCAAGTCGACGACCCCGTTCGCGGCCTGCATCTCGATTGGCCCGACCTCGTCCGGATCGACCTTGCCGAGCCCCCCACCCTCGATCATCGCCGGGCCGCCCATGCCCAGCGAAATGTTCTCGGTGGCGACGATCAGGTCGGCGCAGCCGGCGATCACCGCGTTGCCGGCGAAGCAGCGCCCGGCGACCACGGCTATCCGCGGCACGAGTCCCGAGAGCCCCGCCCAGAGGGCGAAGGCGCGGGTGTCGAGCGCCGAGACGACCGGGAAGTCCGTGTCGCCCGGGCGGCCACCGCCTCCCTCGGCAAAAAAGACGGTCGGCAGCCGCATCCGCTCGATCAGCTCGAAGAGCCGGTCCTTCTTGCGGTGTCCGAGTGCGCCCTGCGTACCGGCGAGGACCGTGTAGTCGTAGGAGAGCACCGCGCAGGCCGCCCCCTCGCCAAAGAACTCTCCGTTGATCCGTGCGGTGCCGGCGACGAGCCCGTCGGCCGGCGTTTTGGCAATCAGCTCGTCGAGCTCGCGGCGACCGCGCTGCGCCGCGACCGCAAAGCGCCCGTACTCGACGAAGGAGCCGGGATCGATGAGATCCTCGATGTTCTGGCGAGCGCTGCGAGCGCCCGCGGCATGGCGCCGTTCGATCGCTTCGTCGCGAGCCTCATCGCGGGTGAGGGTGCGCCGCGCCAGGACCTCCGCCAAATCCTCTCTCTCCTCGCTCACCGGCGCCATGTTCCCAGCCCCGCCCGATCAACACCGCGCCGACACCGCCGAGGAGGCCGGCGCCAAGGGCGGCCAATGCCCATCCCACGCCGCCCAAGTCGAGGCCGAGGGCGTGGTCAAGGGACCATGCTCCGGCGTCGGCGGCCGCCACGACGAGGGCGGCGGCGACCAGCACGAGGTTGTACTCAAAGCCCTGTTCCGTGTTCCAGATGCCGTTGGCGGCGTGGACTGTGATCACCGCTGTCACCATCACCGCGACGATCGCAGCGGCGGCGACGGGCGTGAGCAGGCCAAGGGCCAGCAGCAGTCCGCCGCCAAGCTCGGCGCATCCTGCCGCGACAGCGTGCCAACGGGACGGCCGCAAGCCCATTTTCTCGAAGGTTGCCGCCGTGCCCTCGATACCGGCACCGCCGAAGGCGGCGAAGAGCTTCTGGGCGCCATGGCCGACGAAGAGCAGGCCGACAACGAGTCGTAGGGCCAACAGGGCAAGGTTCATGGCGGTCCTCCTGGGTGAAGTGGTGGCTGAATCCAGGTTTCCCCGTTTTGAGCGCTTCAATCCGCTTGAAGGCTTGGACTTGCCTAGGTAACTTTGCCGTCTATTCGTCCAGGTGCCCTGCGCAAGCCGGCGCCGAAAGGAGAGCAACTTGAAGCAGCTATCCCGTGCGGTGTCGATTCGGATCGGCATCGTCGCCGCGGTCGGCCTGATCGCATCCCTCGTCCTCGCTCCCGCCCTGGCAAGCGGCGCGACTCAGCTTGGCCCCGCCAACACGGTCTTCATCAAGGCCGGCAAAGGCGGCCTGCGCTTCGAAGGCCCGAAAACGATCGTCGCCGGGGAAGAACTCGAGGTGTTCAACACGACCAACGCCAAACAGGTCGGTCCGCACACGTTCTCGCTGGTCACCAAGGGCTCGATCCCGAAGACGCCGAAGGCGCGTCAGCTCTGCTTCACCCCCCACCACATCTGCAAAGCGATCGCCGACTGGCACGGCGTCAAAGGCAACGGCCCGCCGAGCAAGAACCCGGCGGAAGCGGGGGCAGAAGGCTGGGACACGATGGGCAGCCTGACCAAGGAAGGCGACTCCTGGTTCACCGGCTCCAAGCCGCACGCCTCAATCGTGCAGAAGGTCACCGCGGCCGCCGACACGACGATCTACTACATGTGCGCCATCCATCCCTGGATGCATGGCTCGATCAAGGTGCTCCCGGCGCCTGTGCCGCTGCCGGTGAGTTAGAGCACGACTGGGTCAGTTCCAGATTCACCGCGCCTGGGGCGCCGAGCTTTCCTCGGCGCCCTGGGCAGCGGCGTTCTTGCCACCGCACTGCCGCCTGGCCTGCGGCCCGGGGCGCTTTTGGGCAGCGGCGACTCACCGGCTCGACCAGTGAGCAGCGAGCCCTTTCGTCTGCCCTTGCCGATTCCGGACGTGCTCAGCGATGCTCGCCTGAGCATCCCGATCCGCGAGGCCGCGGTGCAGGTGCTGCCGGGCCGGCCAACCCGGATGTGGACGTACGGCGACACCTTTCCCGGGCCGACGATCCGGCGGGCCGCCGGACACCGGACCGAGGTCACCTTTCACCACCAGCTGCCTCGCTCTGTCGGCGAGCTCACCGTCCACCTACACGGTGGTCACAACCGGACGCAGTTCGACGGCCAGCCCGGCGGCCTGACCGCTTCGCACGCCACCTCTTTCTATTGCGACATCCCCCGTGGCCTCTCGCCCCGTGAGTCCGGCAACGACGTCCTGATTGAGCCGGGCGATCAGCGCACCTACGTCTACGACCTGGTGGAGGACGGCAAGCCGGAGCGGGCCGCCTTCCAGTGGTACCACGACCACAGGCTCGACCGCACGGCGCGCAATATCTGGCACGGCCTGGCGGGGATGTGGATCGTCGACGACGAATTCGAGGCCGGCCTGCCGTTGCCGGCGGGGGAGCGCGATCTGCCGCTGATGATCGTCGACCGTTCCTTCGACCGTCACAACCAGCTCGCCGACCCGTTCACCAACCGCCGCCCGCCCGCCGACGGCATCAACGCCCACACGGTGCTGGTCAACGGCGCCCACATGCCTCACCACCGGGTCAGCGCCCAGCGCTACCGGCTGCGAATCCTCAACGCCTCGCAGTTTCGCTCCTACAACCTCTACCTCTCCAACGGCGCCCGCATGGTCCAGATCGGCACCGACAGCGGTCTGATGCCGCGGCCGGTCCGCCGCGAGGAGGCGCTGATAGGCCCGGGGGAGCGCATCGAGCTGATCGTCGATTTCGCCGAGGCCCGTGGCGAGAGCATCGAGCTGCGCAGCGGCCCTCGGCACGGCGCCAGGCACCCGCTGGGGGCGCATGCCTACGTCGGCGCGCTGATGCAGTTCAAGGTGGATCCGCGGCGCCGGGACGACCGCACCCGCGTGCCGCGCAGGCTGCGTCCGCTACCGGCTTGGACCCGGCACGTCTCGCGCAAACCCGACCACACCTGGGAGATCTCGATCGGCGGCCTCTTCAAAACGAGGTGGGAGATCAACGGGCGCACCTTCAACCCCGCCCGAGCCGACGCCCACCCGAAGCTGGGCACGACCGAGACTTGGGAGATCGTCAACCGCACCGGCGTCGCCCACGTGATGCACATGCACCACACCGACTGGTACCTGCTTTCGCGCAACGGCGAGTCGCCGCCAGCCTGGGAAGACTGCCTCAAGGAGACCTTCTTCCTCTTCCCAAACGAACGCATCCTCCTCGCCGGCCACTTCGCCGACTACCTCGGCAAGTTCGTCATCCACTGCCACATGCTCGACCACGAGGACCACGGCCTGATGGCCCAGTTCGAGGTGGTGAAGTAGTGACCCCACGGATGGGTGCGCTCTACTCGGCGATCGGCTCGATGCGGTAGCCCGTCAAGGCGCCGACCCCTGCCGATGGGCTTCATCGGCATCCGCGTCGAGGAGTGCCTGCTGGCGTCTTGACCATTCGCCCCAACCAATGCGCACCGCTGCTGCACACAGCAGCGTGACGACGCCAAGCCAGAACTGTCCGAGGAAGACAAGGGTCGCCCCGGAGACCCCGAGCGCCCACATGCCGATTCGGAACGCCCACCATGATTTCTCGATCCTACGTTCGCGCTCCGCCATCGCTACGAACTCAAAATCGGGCCGACCATCAGTCCACAGACGCGATGAGTAGCGCTACCACGAGCGCCATAGCAACGAAGCCGCCGAGAGCAGCAATCCACCATCGGATCCGCAGTTCCTCACGGGGGAAGCGCCGCTCCTCGATCCACTTGGCGAAAAATTCGATGAAGACAAAATACATCTTGAGGCACTACGCCCCAATGAGCTCGATGCGGTAGCCGTCGGGGTCGCGGAGGAAGCAGATGAAGTGGCCCTCGGTGCGGCCGCCGGGGCGGTAGGGAGGCTTTTCGGGCGCGATGCCGTCGGCGGCGAGGCCCTCGAGGGTGGCGTCGAGGTCGTCGACCATGAGGGCGATGTGGTTGTAGCCGGTGCCATGCTCGTAGCCCGTCACACCGTGGTTGTAGGTCAGCTCCAGCACCGGGTCTTCCCCGGGCAGGTTCATGAAGACGTTTATCGCCTCCTCGCCGATCGGCATGCGGCCCGTCTCTTCGAAGCCGATCCTTTCGTAGAAGGCGACCGAGCGCTCGATCTCGCCGATTCGGTAACAGGTGTGCAAGAAGCGCGCCATTGGCTTCGCAGCCTAGCGGCCCCCCTACAATTTGCAGCCGAATGGCTCGCCGAACGCGCCTGCGCAGGCGCAGGTCCCATACCTCGAAGTGGAAAAAGGTGACGGTCCCCCTTGGGGTCCTGCTTGCCGTGGGCGTAGTCGCATGCGGGGTGGCCGGAAGCTGGGCGGTCAACGTCTATGAGTCGGCACCGCCGCTCTCCAGCCTCAAACCGGTGCAGAAGGGCCGCTCTTCGGCGATCTACGCGGCCGACGGCAGCCTGATCGGCTTCATCCAGGCCGAAAACATCCGCCAGCCCGTGCCCGGGCGGGCGATGCCGCAGACGCTGCGTGACGCGACCGTCGCGATCGAGGACAAGAACTACTTCAGCCACGGTGCCCTCGACCCGGCTGGGATCGCCCGCGCCGCCTGGAAGGACCTGCTCGCCGGCGGCAAGCCGGTGCAGGGAGCCTCGACGATCACCCAGCAGCTGGTCCGCAACCTCTACATCCAGAACCCCGAAGAGACGATCAAACGAAAGCTGATCGAAGCGCACCTTGCCTATGAGATGGAGGACGCGCACACGAAGGAATGGATCCTCACCGCCTACCTCAACACGGCGCCCTACGGCACGGTTGAAGGGGAGACCGCAGTCGGAGTCGAGGCGGCTGCGCAGACCTATTACGGCAAGCCGGCCAAGGATCTCGGCCTGACCGAATCGGCGCTGATCGCCGGCCTGCCCCAGGCGCCTTCCGAATACAACCCCTTCCTCGACCCGCACGCGGCGCTGCAGCGCCGCAACGAGGTGCTGGATGCGATGCACGAGGAGGGCTACATCGACGGGACGGAATATCGCGAAGCGCGGCAGAGCGGTCTCGGCCTCAGTCCGGGGCACAAGTATCGGGTGATTCGCGACCCCTTCCTGTTCGACCTCGTCCAGCAGGAGCTGATCGACAAATACGGGATCAACACCGTGCGCCTTGGCGGCCTCAAGGCCTACACGACGATCGATCCCGAACTGCAGGAACGGGCGCAGGAAGCGGTCGACTCGTGCAGCGTCTGCTACGCGGAAGGTGGCCCGGCGGCGGGTCTCGCTTCGGTCGATCCCTCGACGGGAGAGATCGTCGCCCTCGCCTCGACCGAAGGGTTCGAAAGCGAAAACGAATTCAACTATGCCTGGCAGGCCCACCGCCAGCCCGGCTCGTCGTTCAAGACCTACGTGTTGACGACGGCGATCAAGCAGGGCATCGATCCCGACACGACTTACTACAACGGCACCTCCCCGATAACACTGGACCTACCCGGCGGCGGGACTTGGACGGTAAACAACGCCGAGCCCGGCGGCGGCACGATGTCGCTCGCCTCGGCGACCTGGGACTCGGTCAACGTCATCTTCGCCCAGCTCGACCTCGACGTCGGCCCGGAAAACGTCACCCAGACCGCTCACGAAATGGGCATCGAAGCACCGCTCGAATCGGTGCCGGCAGAGGCGATCGGCGGTCTCGCCATCGGTGTCACGCCGCTTGAACAGGCCGATGGTTACGCGACCTTGGCCAGTGGCGGCATCCACCACGACCCGACGGCGATCAAGCGGGTCGAGTTCCCCAACGGCAAGGTCGAGGAAACCAATCCCGATTCGGGCAATCGCGTGCTCACCGAGGGCCAGGCCTATGAAGTGACCAGGCTGCTCGAGGGCGTGATCACGCAGGGGACCGGTGCCGGCTACACCTACATGGGCTGCGGGGCCGAGGCCGGCAAGACAGGAACCTCGGAGGGTCTCTCCGACGCCTGGTTCGTCGGCTACACGCCGCTTTACTCGACCGCCGTCTGGGTGGGCCATCCACAGTCGCGCGAAGAAACCGGCTTCGGCGGGCCGACTGCGGGACCGATCTGGCGCTCCTTCATGGAATCGGCCGTTGCCGGCAACTGCCCCGAATTCCCCGAACCCGCGAGTCTCCCCGAACTTTCGGGACTGGACAGCGAACACACCTCCGGTTCCTCGGGCTCCTCGAGCGAATACGAATACAACGAATACGAAGAAGAAGAAACGACCGAAGAACCTTCGAAGGGCAAAGGCAAGGGTGAAGGCGAACCCGAAACCGCGCCCGAAGCGGAAGCCGAACCGGCCCCCGAAGCTGCTCCCGAACCCGCTCCCACGCCGGCACCGCCGCCTGCGGTGGGCGGGGGCGTCTCCAGCCCCCACTGAGCCCAGCGGCAATCGGTCTACCCTGGCCGCATGCGTTGGCGCCGAATCCCGCTCGGCCTGGGTGTCGAGCCGCCGCCGGCCTGGCTCGGAGTCCTGGCCACGCTTGCCGCGGTTGCGGCCGCCACGCTGCTCATCTACCCGCTCAAGTCGATCGCCCCGGTCGCCTCGCTGGGCGTCGTCTACCTGCCGGCGATCCTGCTGATCTCGGTGCTCTGGGGGCTGCGCTTGGGCCTGCTCGCCTCGGTTGCCAGCGCCGTCGCCTTCAACTTCTTCCAGCTACCCCCACTGCATCGGCTCACGATCGCCGACGAAGAGAACTGGGTCGCGCTGATCGCCTTCGTCATCGTCGCCGCGATCAGCAGCACGGTCGCCGGACTGGCGCGCGCTCAGGCGGTCGAGGCCGAGCGGCGGCGCGAGCAGGCCGACCGGGCACTGGCGGAGTTGGCGGCACTCTCGCGCGAGCGCGACCGGATGCAGGCCGAGATGGTCGAAGCGGAGGCGCTGCGCCGCAGCGATGAGCTGAAGACGGCGCTACTGCGCTCGATCTCGCACGATTTGCGCACGCCGCTTACCTCGATCATCGCCAGCGGCGCCGCCCTGGGATCCGCCAGTGCGACTGCCGAGGAGCGGGCGGAGCTGAGCGAGGCGATCGTCGCCGGGGGAGAAAGGCTCTCGCGCCTGGTTGAGAACCTGCTCGACATGTCCCGAATCGAAGCGGGAAAGGCCGAGCCGAACCGCGAGGCGATCGACATCGCCGAGGTCCTCGATGCCGCCCGCGAGGCGACGGCACGGCCAGAGGTGGTGCGGCTAGAGGTCGATCGCGACCTGCCGATGGTCGAGGCCGACGCCGCCCAACTGGAGCGCGCTTTCGCCAATCTGCTCGAAAACGCCGTCCGTCATGGCGGCGGCAAACCGGTGCTAGCGAAGTCGAGGCTCGTCGCTGGAAAGATCACGGTGCGCGTGGTCGACCAGGGACCGGGAATACCCCAGGGGGAGTGGCAGCGAATCTTCGAGCCGTTTCAGCACGGTGAGGCGAACGGCGCCACCGGCGGCGCCGGCCTCGGGCTGGCGATCGCCAAGGGCTTCGTCGAGGCCAACGGCGGCGAGATCGCGGTCGACTCCGTTCCCGGGCAAGGCAGCAGCTTCGTCGTCTCAATGCCGGGTCGGGACCAGGCGTGAACGAAGGCGCCCGGGTGCTCGTCTGCGACGACGAGCCGCAGATCCTGCGCGCGCTGAAGGTGATCCTCCGTGACGCTGGCTACGTGCCGGTCGCAGCCGCCAGCGGCGAGGAGGCGCTCGACCAGGCCGCGGTGAAGCCGCCAGCCGCGGCGATCCTCGATCTGATGCTGCCCGACATCGACGGCGTCGAGGTGACCAAGCGACTGCGCCAGTGGAGCGAGATGCCGATCATCGTGCTCTCCGCCGTCGGGGATGAGGAGGCGAAGGTGCGTGCCCTCTCTGCCGGCGCCGACGACTACGTGACCAAGCCCTTTGGCCCGCCGGAGCTGGTCGCCAGGCTGGAGGCGGCGCTCAGGCGCGTGCCAGGCGGGGAGCAGGAGCCGACGGTCGAGATCGCGGGTCTGACCGTCGACATGGGGGCCCACTCGGTGAGTCGGGACGGCGAGGAGATCCATCTGACCCCGACCGAGTTCCAGCTCCTGCGAGCCCTGGTCCGCAATCGCGGCCGGCTGATGACGCACCGGGCACTGCTGACCGAGGTCTGGGGCCCGGCCTGGGGCGAGGACACGGCGATACTGCGCACGCATGTCGCCAACCTTCGCCGCAAGATCGAACCCGTCGATGGCGAACGCTTGATTCGCACCGACCCAGGCATCGGCTATCGGATTGCGGTGTAGGGGGCGCGGATGAGCAACGATGCAAATGCGCCAAACGCGACTGCGCACACACCCGCAAAGGCGGCCCTCGCCCTCGGCGCCCTCGGTGTCGTCTTCGGCGACATCGGCACCAGCCCGCTCTACACCATTCAGGCGGTCTTCAACCCGAACGACCCCCACCCGATCAGCGCCAACACGGAGAGCGTTTTCGGCATCATCTCGTTGATCTTCTGGTCGGTGACGATCATCGTCACGCTCAAGTACGTCCTGCTGGTGATGCGCGCCGACAACGAAGGAGAGGGGGGCATCATGGCGCTGATCACCCTGATCCGGCGGGGTGGCGTGCCCGGTGGGCAGCGGACGAAGCTCGCGCTCGCGGGGCTCGGCATCTTCGGCGCCTCACTGTTCTTCGGCGACAGCATGATCACGCCGGCGATCTCGGTGCTCTCGGCGGTCGAGGGGCTCAAGGTCGTGCAGCCCTCGCTCGAGCATCTGATCGTGCCGATCACGGCGGCGATCATCGTCGTTCTCTTCGCAACTCAGCGCCTCGGCACCGCCGCGGTGGGACGCATGTTCGGCCCGGTGATGGTCGTCTGGTTCCTCATCATCGGTGCCTGCGGCATCGCCGGGATCTCGATCCATCCCGAGATCCTCGAGGCGCTCTCGCCGAGCTACGCGCTCGGCTTCCTCACCGGCCATTTCTCGATGGCCTTCTTCTCGCTAGCCGCCGTCGTGCTGGCGATCACCGGAGCCGAGGCGCTCTATGCCGACATGGGGCACTTCGGCCGGGCACCGATCACTCAGGCCTGGCTATTGCTCGTCTTCCCGGCTTGCATCTTCAACTACATGGGTCAGGGCGCGCTTTTGCTCGGCGACCCCGGCACGAGCGCCAGCGGCTCCTTCTTCCTCTTGGTCCCGGACTGGGGCCGATTGCCGATGGTCTTCCTGGCGACCGCGGCGACCGTGATCGCCTCGCAGGCGGTGATCACCGGCGCCTTCTCGGTTGCGCACCAGGCGGTGCAGCTCGGCTACCTGCCGCGGCTGCGGATCTTGCATACCTCGCGGGAGACAGCGGGGCAGATCTACGTGCCCTGGATCAACTGGCTGCTGATGGTGTCGGTGCTCACGCTTGTCTTCGCCTTTCAGACCTCGGCGGCGCTCGCCTTCGCATACGGCATGGCGGTGACCGGCACGATCACGATCATGTCCCTCCTCTTCTTCTACATCGTTCGCCACCAGTGGGGAAAGCCGCTCTGGCTCGTGGTCGCCGGCGGCGGCGCGTTCCTCACCGTCGACCTGCTCTTCCTCGCGGCGAACCTGACCAAGTTGACGCACGGCGCCTGGCTGCCGTTGCTGATCGGCGTGGCCGTGTTCACCGTGCTGACCACCTGGCAGCGAGGGCGCGAGCTGGTCACCGAGCGGCGGGAGCGCGCCGAGGGGTCGCTGCGCACTTTCGTCGACGAGTTGCACGAGCGAGCCCCGTCCCTGCAAAGGGTCCCCGGCACCGCGGTCTTCCTCAATCGCAACAAGACGACTACACCGCTGGCGATGCGCGCGAACGTGCAGCACAACCGGATCCTCCACGAGCATGTGGTCATCCTCTCGATCGAAACGCTGCCGGTCCCCCAGGTGGCACAAGCCGATCGTCTCGCGATCGACGATCTCGGTTACAGGGACGACGGTATCTCTCACGTCAGCGCCCGCTTCGGATACATGGAGCAGCCCGACGTTCCCCAGGCTTTGCGACTCGCGGCCGATGCGGGCTTGGAGTGCCCGCTCGAGGTCGGCGAGGCCTCCTATTTCCTCTCGACGATCGAGCTGCGGCCCGGCGATGCTCCGGGCATGACCCGCTGGCGCAAGCGGCTGTTCGTTGCCCTCTCGCATATCACCGCCGATGCAGCCGAATACTTCGCCCTGCCCCGCAATCGCACGTTGATCATGGGCTCCCTGATCGAGGTTTAGGGCGATACTGGACTAGTGATCGTCGACTGTGCCCTCTACGAGCACGGCCATCGCCGCGCTGGCGATCTGACGCTCGAGCAGGGGAAGGCGGCCGCCCGCGGCCGTGACAGCTTCGTCTGGCTCGACGTCTTCGAGCCCACCGCTCCGGAGTTCGAACAGATCGCCGGTGAGTTCGATATTCACGAGCTCGCGGTCGAGGATGCCGTCAAAGCTCGCCAACGGCCCAAGGTCGAGCTATACGGCGAAACCCTGCTGATCGTCGTCAAGACCGTGACTCATCCCGCTGAGGGCATCGAGGTCGGCGAGCTGCTCGTCTTCGTCAACCCCGCCTTCGTCATCACCGTCCGCCACGGCGAGGGTGAGCTGAGCAGCGTCAGAGAGCGGGTCGAGCGGCGACCGGATCTGCTCGCGCACGGCACCGGCGTCGTCCTCTACGCCGTCCTGGACCATGTGGTCGACTGTTACGGCGACGTCGTCCAGACAATGGACGGCGAGATCCAGGCGGTCGAGCGCGAAGTCTTCTCGGTGCAGCGAACCAATCCGGCTGAGCAGATCTACAAGCTCGAGCGCGAGGTGCTTGACCTCTATCGGGCTGTCGCGCCGCTATCGGAAGCCGTCGATGAGATCTCCGAAGGTCGCTTCGAAGCCGTGCCGGATGAGCTCGACGACTACATCCGCGATGTCCACGATCACCTGCAGCGCGTCGCCGGTCGCATCGGGGGCTTTCGCGAGCTGCTCGGCAGCGCCCTGCAAGCGAACCTGACCCAGGTCTCGGTTCGCCAAAACGAGGACATGCGCAAGATCTCGGCCTGGGTGGCGATCGCCGCCGTGCCGACGATGGTGGCCGGCATCTACGGGATGAACTTCGACAACATGCCGGAGCTGCACTGGCGCTACGGCTACTACGCCGTACTCGTCTTCATCGCCTCGGTCTGCACCACTCTCTACTGGCGTTTCAGGCGCTCGGGCTGGCTCTAGAGACCGATCTTTACAGGATCTTTATCGGCGCGTCCCGATAACACACACACCCTTGATGGGAGAGGGCGAATGATGTTTTCGTGTTCTCGTTCGCCGATATCTTCTCCGGTGGGGGTGGCGTTCCGGCCGACCTCTTCTCGATTGCCCTCGCCGTAGGCCTCTTCGCCCTTCTCTACTGGGCGATCGACCTGATCGATCGGATCTGAGCGCCTTGGCGCTCGCCACACTTTCCGGTGCCGACCTGTTCGGACTGATCGTTTCGGGGCTGGTCTGTGTCTACCTGGTCTACGCCCTGCTGCGGGGAGAGGACCTCTGATGCTGCAGGGCTGGGTGCAGATCGCGGTCTTCGTCGCTGTCCTCGTCGCGCTGGTGAAGCCCGTCGGCATCTACATGGCGCGTATCTTCACCGGCCAGCGGGTCTTCCTGTCCCCCGTCGTCGGGCCAATCGAGCGCCTCACCTACAGGGTGATGCGCGTGCGGCCCGATGGGGGACAGGACTGGAAGAGCTACGTCCGTAGCTTGATTGTCTTCTCGCTGCTCTTCTGGATCGCGCTGTATCTGATTCTGCGCACGCAGGGCATCCAGCCCTTCAACCCGCAGGGCTTTCACTCGGCGCCCTGGGACCTGAACTTCAACACGACCTCCTCCTTCATCACCAACACCAACTGGCAGTACTACGGCGGTGAGACGACGCTCACCTACTTCGCCCAGATGGCCGGCTTGGCAGTGCAGAACTTCGTCTCGGCCGCGGTCGGGATTGCCGTCGTCATCGCCTTGATCCGCGGCATAGTCGCCCGTAGCGGGCGTGAGATCGGCAACTTCTGGCAGGACCTGATCCGCACCCTCTTCTACATCCTGCTGCCGGTCTCGATCGTCGGCGCGCTCTTCCTCGTCTCCCAGGGCGTGATCCAGAACCTCAGCCACTACACGGTGATCCACACATTGACGGGTGGTACGCAGACGCTGGCCCAGGGCCCGGTCGCCTCCCAGGAGGTGATCAAGGAGCTGGGTACCAACGGCGGCGGTTTCTTCAACGTCAACTCGGCGATGCCGTTCGAGAACCCGAGCGGCTTGACCAACTTCTTCGAGTTGCTGCTGATCCTCGTCATCCCGGCCGGTCTCACCTACACCTATGGCCGCATGGTCGGCAGCCAGCGCCAGGGATGGGCGATCTTCTCGGCGATGTTCGTCCTCTTCCTCGCTGGGGTGGCGGTCGTTTACCTGGCCGAGCAGCACGGCACCCCGGCCCAGCATCTGGCCGGCCTCCACACCCATGCCTTCGACGGTTCGACCGGTGGCAACCTGGAGGGAAAGGAGCAGCGCTTCGGGATCGCCAATTCCTCGCTGTGGACAGCGGTGACGACTGTCACCTCCTGCGGCGCGGTCAACGCCGCCTTCGAGTCGTTGAGCGGCCTTGGCGGCGCCGTGCCGTTCGCCAACCTCGGCTTCAGCGAGGTGATCCTCGGCGGCGTCGGTGCCGGCCTTTACTCGATGCTGCTCTATGTCCTGCTCGCCGTCTTCATCGGCGGGCTGATGGTCGGTCGGACCCCCGAGTACCTGGGCAAGAAGATCCAGGCACGCGAGATCAAGCTGGTCTCGCTCGGCGCGCTCTTCACGCCGCTGGCGGTGCTGCTCTCCGCCGGCATCGCCTCGGCCTCGACGCTGGGCAAACGCTCGCTCTTTGCGGGGGTCAACCCGCAGGGCTTCTCGGAGACCCTCTACGCCTACCTCTCCCAGGCCAACAACAACGGCTCGGCGTTTGCCGGCTACACCGGCTTCATCCAGCCCAACCCGCCAGGGAGCGTCGGCTCCTACGGAATCACGTTCGCCGATCTGCTGGGCGGCGTCGTGATGGTCGGCGCCCGCTTCGCCCCGATCCTCTTCGTCCTCGCTGTCGCCGGCGCGCTTGCCGGCAAGAAGGCCTCGCCGGCCGGGCTGGGGACGATGCGCACCGACAACCTGACCTTCGTCTTCCTGCTGATCGGCGTCGTGATCCTGGTCGGCGCCCTCACCTTCTTTCCCGCCCTGCTGCTCGGGCCGGCCGTCCAGAGCCTGACCACGAGGCTGTTCTAGATGCGCAAGGACCTGCTCACATCGCTGATTGCCGTTGTTGCGCTGACCGTCGTCTTCGGTCTGCTCTACCCGCTGGCGATCACGGGCATCGCACAGGTCGTCTTTCCCGGCAAGGCCAACGGATCGAAGCTAAGCGTCGATGGCAAAGTCGTCGGCTCGAGCCTGATCGGCCAGTCCTTCTCGAAGACGGCGATCGGCAAAGACGGCAAGCCCGTCTTCGACGAAGAAGGCGAAGAAGTGCTGGCTCCTGACAAGGCCTACTTCCAACCGCGGCCTTCGGCGACCGGCTACGCCCCCGACGTCACCTACTTCTCCAACCTCGGCCCCAACAGCGTCGAGGCGCGGGAAGCGGTGCGGGAACACCTCGCCGCATACGTGGCGCTGGAGAAGCCCTTCGACCCCGGCCTCTCCAAGGACTGGGTCCCGGTCGATGCCGTGACCGAATCGGCCTCCGGCGTCGATCCCCATATCTCGCAGGCAAACGCCCGGATCCAGGCACACAGGATTGCCGCGGTCCGCCAGCTGCCGCTGGCTAAGGTCGACGACCTGATCTCGGCTCATATCGACGGCCGCTTCCTCGGCCTGCTCGGCGAGCCCGGCGTCAACGTCCTGCGGCTCAACATCGCACTCGACCAGGTGGCGCCGCTCAAATGAATCCCGAGAACCAGGCCCGCTCCCTGTTCGACCCAGAGGTCCTGCGTCCGGCCCTGCTCGAGTCGCTGCGCAAGCTCGACCCGCGGGTACAGGTGCGCAACCCAGTGATGCTGGTGGTCGAGATCGGCGCCCTGATCACCACAATCGCCTGGCTGATCCGGGTCTTCGGTGGTGAACCGCTTGGCGGCGGTCACGAGCCAGCTTGGTTCACCTTCAGCGTCACTGTTTGGCTCTGGCTAACGGTCGCCTTCGCCAACCTCGCTGAGGCCCTTGCCGAGGGGCGCGGCCGGGCTCAGGCGGCGAGCCTGCGGGCGATGCGCACCGAGATGGCAGCGCGGCTGCGCGACGGTGGCGAGGTGCCGGCCTCCGAGCTGACGCGCGGCGACATCGTCGTGGTCGAGGCCGGCGAGACGATCCCGGGCGATGGCACCGTGATCGAGGGCATCGCCTCGGTCGATGAGTCGGCGATCACGGGCGAGTCAGCGCCGGTGATCCGGGAGGCCGGCGGCGACCGCTCCGCCGTTACGGGCGGCACCAGGGTGCTTTCCGACCAGATCGTGGTCGAGATCACACAGGAGCCCGGCAAATCGTTCCTCGACCGCATGATCGCCCTGGTCGAGGGCGCCGAGCGGCGCAAGACGCCCAACGAGATCGCCCTCGGGATTCTGCTCGCCGCCCTCACCCTGATCTTTGTCATTGTCGTCGTCTCGTTGCGCCCCTTCGCGCTCTTCGCCGGCACGGAACTCTCCGAGACAACGCTGATCGCCCTCCTCGTCGCTCTGATCCCGACCACGATCGGGGCGTTGCTCTCTGCGATCGGCATCGCCGGCATGGACCGCCTCGTCCGCCGCAACGTGCTCGCCCTCTCCGGCCGCGCGGTCGAGGCCTCGGGCGACTGCGACCTCTTGCTGCTCGACAAGACCGGCACGATCACCCTCGGCAACCGCGAGGCGGTCGAATTCATGCCGATGCCAGGGGTCAGCGCCGAGGAGTTGGCCGAGGCGGCGCAGATGTCATCGCTCGCCGACGAGACCCCGGAGGGGCGCTCGATCGTCGTCCTCGCCAAGGACTACGGCATCCGCGAGCACGACTTCGCTGGCCACGAGCCGGCCTTCGTCCCCTTCAGCGCGGAAACGCGGATGAGCGGCGTCGACTTCAACGGCACTCGCTTGCGCAAGGGCGCCGGCGATGCGATCGAGTCCTGGGTCGCCGCCGAGGGTGGCCGCGCTCCCGCCCAGCTGCGCGGTGAGCTCGACCGGATCGGCCGCGAGGGCGGCACGCCGCTGGCCGTCGCCCGCAACGAGCGCGTGCTCGGCGTCGTCTATCTCAAGGACGTGATCAAGGAGGGGATGAGCACCCGCTTCGACCAGCTGCGGGCGATGGGCATCCGCACGATCATGGTCACCGGCGACAACAAGCTGACCGCGGCGAAGATCGCCGGCGAGGCCGGGGTCGACGACTTCCTCGCCGAAGCCACGCCGGAGCGCAAGCTGGAGCTGATCCGCGAGCAGCAGGCCGATGGCCGCCTGATCGCGATGACGGGAGATGGGACAAATGACGCCCCGGCCCTGGCCCAGGCCGACGTCGGGGTGGCCATGAACACCGGCACGGCCGCCGCCAAGGAGGCCGGCAACATGGTCGACCTCGACTCCGACCCCACGAAGATCATCGAGATCGTGGAGATCGGCAAGCAACTCCTCATCACGCGCGGGGCGCTGACCGCGTTCTCCATCGCCAATGACATCGCCAAGTACTTCGCGATCCTCCCCGCGATGTTCGGCGGGGTGTACCCGGGGCTGGATGCGCTGAACATCATGCGGCTGCACTCGCCGTTGTCCGCGATCCTGTCAGCCGTGATCTTCAACGCGATGGTCATCGTCGCGCTGATCCCGCTGGCCCTGCGCGGAGTGCGCTACCGGCCCAGCAGCGCGTCCGCCCTGCTCACCCGCAACCTGTGGGTCTACGGGCTCGGCGGGGTCATCGTGCCGTTCGTGGCCATCAAGCTCATCGACGTCGCCATCCTCCAGTTCATTCCGGGGATCTGACCATGACACCCACCACACGACTCCCGCACTGGGCCTCCCAGAACCTCGCCGCCGCCCGGGTGGTGCTCGTCCTGACCCTGCTGGTGGGCCTGGCCTACCCGCTGGCGATGACCGCGATCGCCCAAGTGCCCGGACTGCGCCACAGCGCGCAGGGCTCCCTGGTCACCGGCTCGGACGGCAAGACCGTCGGCAGTTCGCTGATCGGCCAGTCCTTCACCGACAAACAAGGCAACCCGATCCCCAGGTACTTCCAGTCCCGGCCTTCCAACGCCGGTGCCGGCTACGACGCCACGGCCTCCGGCGCCGGGAACCAGGGCCCCGAAAGCGTCGTGGACACCCTCCCCACCAAGGGCACGCCGGGCAAGCCGAGCCTGCTCACGCAGGTGTGCGCCCGCAGCAAGCAGGTCGGTGAATTGGAG
>JAWVFJ010000022.1:0-29474 GCA_033856275.1 Solirubrobacterales bacterium | reverse complement strand
TAGGAGCCGTTTGCCAGGCAGACCACCGAGTCGACCGCGGCGGAGGAGACGGCGGACTGGGCCGCGGAGACGCTGCTAACCGTCGTCGTGCATTCCACCGGCGGAGGCGGTGGGGGTGGGGGGGGAGGCGGGGGCGGTGGAGGAGGCGGGGGAGGCGGAGCGGGGGCTTCGATCGTCCAGTCCCGCACCGCCGGCGTGACGTCGACGTTGCCTTCCAGGTCGATCGCCCGGGCGGCGAATTCGTGGCTGCCGGGTTCGAGCCCTTCATAGACAGGCGAGGACGGGCATGCTTCCCATTCTTCGCCGTCGAGGTTGCAGGCGAAGGTCGAGTTCCCCTCGCTTGAGGCGATCACGAAGCTTGCGCTGGTTGCCACCGTATTCTGGGCTGGTCCGAGGACGATCGAGGTCTGCGGCGGTGTCGTGTCCTGGGGGGGAGGCACCCATTCGACCGGGTCTTCGGGCTGAGGTTCGACGGGAACTTCTTCCGCCGGTCCGGGCTCGGTGGCAGATTGGACGATCGCGACGCCGCCGGCGGCATGCGGGGAGCTCGGCTCCACGGGGGGCATGTCGCGGATTGCCCGAGGCTGCTTGGAGTGGGGGCCAAGCGCCACACGGCGCGTGACCCCCCGCCGGCGATGTCTTCCGTCGAAGCAGTGCCTGCGTTCGGGCGGACCGGCGAACCGACCGGTGGCCCGGCTCTGGGCCAGCCCTCTGCTGACACAGCTGACGGCGACTCGGGAGCTTTTCAGCAGGGGGGCCGCGGCGAAGGCGAGTCCGGCCAATGCGAAGCTTGCGACAAGAGCCGCGACCACCCCAAGTCTCATCGGTCGGCGGAGTGTCATACCCGACAAGTTCCTACCCTCCCAGACAAGTTCCCTACCCTCCCAGGCCGGATCTCGAACCCGACCCTATCGCACGACCTGGCGGCCAAGTTACCTGGCTGAGAAGTGCTGGGAGATCTGGGTCGAGGTCAGCGCCTGGTTGTAGATTGCCACCTCGTCGAGGCTGCCTTTGCCGAACAGCGAGCTGCCATTGCGCGACATGAAGTTGAGCGTCGTGCTGGCGAAGCTGCCCGCGCCCGTGCCGCTGGATCCCTTGCTGAAGCTGACCGCTTTGCCGTCGACGTAGGGGGTGATCTGCTGGGAGCCGGTCAGCGTCGTGTTGAAGACGAAGGCGTAGTGGTGCCAGGCGCCGGCCGAGGGCCGGGCGAAGAAGACGTTGTTGCGGGAGATGCCCCGTCCGATCGCGACTTCGAACTGGCCGCCAGAAGTGCTCGAGTTGGGGTTGACCAGGAAGCCACCGCTGGTGTTGTTGAAGTTCGACGTGTACTCGAAGGCAAGCCTGTCGTCGTTGGCGTAGCTCGTCCAGTTGAGCCAGAACTCGATCGTCAGGCGTTGCGTGCTGGAGAGGCTGAGCGATGCTTTGGCGTTGTCGTTGACGCCGTCGAAGCTCACTGCCGTGTCGGAGTCCAGGGTCAACGGTCCGGCGGTGCCGAGGACGACGCCGTTGGCGGCGGTCGCGTCGCGGCTGCCCCCGCTGTCGTTGAGGTTCGTTCCAGAGGTCTCACCGAGGCGCCAGTAGTCGACCAGGCCCGAGGTGCCGCTGACGGCGGCGTTGTAGGGACCGCGGACGGTGACGGTGCGCGTGGTCGTCGCAGTGGCGCCTCTGTTATCGGTGACGCGAAGGCCAACCACTGGTTCCCCTGCGGTCAAAAAGACATTGGTTGTCGATGCTGTCGTACCGGTGTCGGTCTCATAGGTCCCGTTGCCGTCGAGGTCCCATTCGTATTTGGCGATCGTGCCGTCGGGGTCTTTGGACCCCGATCCGTTGAAGCTCACCGTGGCCGGAGCGGTGGCGGGGTTCGGTGTGACCGTAAAGGACGCCGTCGGCGGTTGGTTCTGCACGGTGATCGTTCGCGTCGTCGTCCCCTGCAGGCCTTTGTTGTCGGTGACCCGCAGGCCGACGACGACTTCGCCGGGGGTCGTGTAGGAGCGGCTGGTCGTTTTGGTCGTGCCCGTGTTCGTCTCATAGGTCCCGTTGCCGTCGAGGTCCCATTCGTATTTCGAGATCGATCCGCCGGGGTCACTGGAAGCGCTGGCGTTGAAGCTGACCGTGCTGTTGGTGTTGACCGGGTTGGGCGTTGCCGTAAACGATCCGATCGGCGGCTGGTTCTGTACGACGAGCGAGCGGGTCGTGGTTGCAGTGGCGCCCGTGTTGTCGGTTATCTGCAGACCGACCGTCACCGTTCCTTCGCTGGTGTAGGTGCGGCTGGTCGTTTTGGTCGTGCCCGTGTTGGTCTCATACGTCCCGTTGCCGTCGAGGTCCCACTCGTATTTGGCGATCGTGCCGTCGGGGTCGCTCGAGGCGGAGGCGTCGAAAGAGGTGGAGACGTTGGGGGAGACCGGATTGGGAGTGGCGGTGAAGGAGGGCGCCGGGGGTCGGTTCTGGACCGTCAACGTCATGGTTGCCGTTGCGGTGGCGCCGTTGTTGTCCGTGGCCCGCACCCCGACCGTGCGCGTTCCCGGCTGGGCATAGGAGACCGTGATCGCCGGTTTTCCTTCGCCGGGGATCTCATACGTCCCGTTGCCATCGAGATCCCAGTCGTATTTGACGATCGTGCCGTCGGGGTCTTTCGAGCCCGAGGTGTCGAAGGTTACGTTCGATCCGCTCACGACAGGGTTCGGCGTGGCCGTGATCGAGGCGCTCGGGGCGCGATTTTGGATCGTCACCGTGCGCGTCGTCGTCGCGGTCGCGCCGCTGTCGTCGGTGACGCGCAGGCCGATCGGCTTTTCGCCCGGCGTCGCGTATGAGGTGGTCGTGGTCGCGCCGCCGCCGGTCGTCTCGTAGCTTCCGTTGCCGTCCAGATCCCAGTCGTATTTGGCGATCGTGCCGTCGGGATCGCTGGAGCTGGAGGCGTCGAGGTTGATGGTCGCCCCGCTCAGCACGGGGTTGGGCGATGCCGTGAAGGAGACCGTAGGGGTTCGGTTTTCGACCGTGAGCGCCCGGGTAGCGGGCGTGGCGTCGCCGCTGTTGTCGGTGACACGCAGGCCGACGCTCCGTTCGCCCGGAGTGGCGTAGGAGGTAGTGATCGACGCCGTGGCTCCAGTGCTTGTCTCGTAGGTCCCGTTGCCATCGAGATCCCATTCGTATTTGACGATCGTGCCGTCGGGGTCCGCCGATACGGAGGCGTTCAGGGTCGTGCTGACCCCGCTGAGGACCGGGTTCGGCGAAACGGTGAAGGAGGCGACGGGCAGCTGGTTCTGGATCGTCAGCGTTCTCGTCGTCGCCGCCGTGGCGCCTTCGCTGTCGGTAACGCGCAGGCCGATCGACCGGTCGCCGGGGATCGAGTAGGAGCGGGTGACCGTCGGGGTCGCGCCCGTGTTCGTCTCATAGGTCCCGTTGCTATCGAGGTCCCATTCGTACTTGGCCACGGCGCCTTCGGGGTCTTTGGAAGCCGAGGCGTCGAAGCTGACAGTGGAGTTGGTCAGAGCGGGGTTGGGCGAGGCGGTGAAAGAGGGTTCGGGCACGTTGTTGTGGGCGCCCACGACGTAGTGGCCGGAGACCGTTGCGGCGCCCAGCGCGTGGTCGTAGATCGCCACCTCGTCGAGGTCGCCGCTGCCGAACAGGGCCGAGCCCGCCCGCGACATGAAGTTGAGCGTGGAATTGGCGAAAGGCGGCGCTTCGGTGCCGCTGCCGGCCTTGCTGTAGACGACCGCTTTGCCGTCGACGTAGGGGACGACCTGCTGTGAGGCCGGCGCCGTCGTGTCGAGGACGAAGGCGTAGTGGTGCCAGCGTCCGGCCGCGGGACGGGGGAAGAGGGTGATGTTGCGCGAGGCGCCGATGCCGAGCGCGACGGCGAAGTTGCCGTAGCTGCTGTTGGGATCGACCAGGAAGCCACCGGGGGCTTCGTTGAAGTTGTTGGTCAGCTCCATCGCTAGGGCGTCGTCGTTGGCCCAGGCGTTCCACTTCATCCAGAACTCAACCGTGATCGCGGTCTTGCCCGAGAGGTCGATCGCGGCGCTGGCGGCGTCGTTGACGCCGTCGAAGCGCACCGCCGTGTCGGGATCGCCGAAGACGCTGCCGGCGATGCCGAGGGTCGGTTCACCCGACGTGGTCGCTGGGCTGGGACCGATGCTGTCGGCGAGCAGGGAGCCTGAGGGCTCGCCCAAGCGCCAGTAGTCGGTCAGACCGGGCGTGCCGAGCACGGCTTTGTTGTAGGTGGTCGGTTCGCCGCCACCGCCGCCTTCGGCTTCGATCGTGATTACCTTCGTGGTCGTTGCGGTCGCGCCGCCGTTGTCGGTCACCCGCAGCCCGACTTCGGCGTTGCCGGCGGTCGGGAAGGTGTGGCTCGTCGTCGGAGTCGTCCCGGTGTCCGTCTCATAGCTGCCGTTGCCGTCCAGGTCCCATTCGTACTTGGCGATGGTCCCGTCGGGGTCGCTTGAGGCGGAGGCGTCGAAGCTGACCGATTCGCCCGCTTTTGAGGCGAGCGGGGCGGTGAAGGAAGCGACGGGGCGTTTGTTGGTGACGATGCCCGCGTAGTTGCCGGCGATCGTGGCGGCGCTGAGGGCACGCCCGAAGAGCGCCACCTCGTCGAGGTCGCCGCTGCCGAACAGGGCCGAGCCCGCCCGCGACATGAAGTTGAGCGAGGCCGAGGCGAAAGGCGGCGCTTCGGTGCCGCTCGCGGCCTTGCTGTAGGAGACTGCTTTGCCGTCGACATACGGCACGACCTGTTCGGCCGCCGGTGCCGTCGTGTCGAGCACGAAGGCGTAGTGGTGCCACTGTCCGGCCGAGGGACGGGCGAAGAGGGTGACGTTGCGCGAGGCGCCGCTGCCGATGCCGATGGCGAAGCTGCCGTAGCCGCTGTTGGGATCGACCAGGAAGCCGCCGGGGGCTTCGTTGAAGTTGTTGGTCAGCTCCATTGCCAAGCGATCGTCGTTGGCGTAGCTGTTCCACTTGAGCCAGAACTCGACCGTGACCGCGGTCTTACCGGAGAGGTCAACCGCGGCGCTGGCGGCGTCGTTGACGCCGTCGAAGCGCACCGCCGTGTTGGCGTCTCCGGCAAGGGCGCCGGCGGCGCCCAGAGTCGGTTCGCCGGACGTGTTTGCCGGGCTGGGACCGACGCTGTCGGCCAGCACGGAGCCGCCGGTCTCGCCCATGCGCCAGTAGTCGGTCAGACCGGAAGTTCCGAGGACGGCTTCGGAGTAGGTGGCCGGGTTTCCGCCGCCTTCTTTCGGCGGTTCTTCTTCTTTGGGAGGTCCTTCGCCGCCACCTTCGGGCACGATGCCTTTGTAGTTGTCGGCGACGGAGGCGGCGCTGAGGGCGCTGCCGAAGACCGAGACCTCGTCGAGATCGCCCGTGCCGAAGAGGGCGGAGCCAGCCCGCGACATCAGGTTGAGGGTCGAGTTGGCGAAGTTGCCGGCCCCGGTGCCGCTGTCGAGCTTGGTGTAGGTGACGGCTTTGCCGTCGACGTAGGGGGTGATCTGCTGGGCGGCGGGGGCGTTCGTGTCGAGCACGAAGGCGTAGTGGTGCCACTGTCCCGCCGTCGGCCGGGCGAAGAAGACGTTGTTGCGCGAGGCGCCGGCACCGATGCCGACGCCGAAGCTGCCGCCGAGCTGCGGCGCGTTCGGGTCGACCAGGAAGCCGCCCGGAACTTCGTTGAAGTTGTTCGTGAACTCCATCGCCAGGCGATCGTCGTTGGCGTAGCTGTTCCACTTGAGCCAGAACTCGACCGTGACCGCGGACTTGCTGGCGAGGTTGAACGGAGCCGCAACGGAGTCGTTAACGCCATCGAAGCGGACGGCCGTGTTGGCGTCGCCTTTGAGGCTGCCAGGCACGCCGAAAGTTGGTCCTCCCGTTGCCGTGCCCGTGCTGGAGCCGACGCTGTCTGCGACTGTCGGCCCCGTCGCCTCACCCAGCCGCCAGTAATGGAGGAGGGTCGGGGTGCCGAGAACAGATTTGGAGTAGGTCGCCGGGCCTTCGCCGCCGGTACCGCCGCCTTCTTCTTTCGGCGGTACTTCGCCGCCGCCACCTTCAGGGCCGCCTTCGCCGCCGCCGGGCGGAATGATCGCGTTGTAGTGATCGGCGATCGTGGTCGGGCCGAGGGTGCGTTTGAAGATCGAGACCTCGTCAAGGGCGCCGATCCCGAACAGGCCGGTGGTTGCCCGTGACATGAAGTTGAGGGTCGAGTTGGCGAAGTTGCCGCCGCCCGTGCCGCTGTCGCCCTTCTGATAGGTCACGGCTTTGCCGTCGACGTAAGGCGTGATCTCCTGCGCCGCCGGTGCCGTCGTGTCGAGCACGAAGGCGTAGTGGTGCCACTGCCCGGCGGTGGGGCGTTCGAAGTAGGCGGTGTTGCGGGAGGCCCCGTTGCCGACGCCGACGCCGAAGGTGCCACCGAACTGCGGTGCGTTCGGGTCGACCAGGAAGCCACCCGACCCTTCGTTGAAGTTGGTGGTGAACTCCATCGCCAGGCGGTCGTCGTTGGAGAAGCTGCTCCACTTGAGCCAGAACTCGACCGTGACGGCGTGAGTCCCGGAAAGGTCCATCGCGGCTTTGGCGGCGTCGTTGCTGCCGTCGAATTCAGCCGCTCGGTCGGGATCGTTGGGGACGCCGCCGGGGACGCCGAGGGTCGGTTCGCCCACGGTCGTCGAGGTGCTGGAGCCGGCGCTGTCGGCGAACGTGCTGCCCGACTGCTCGCCCATGCGCCAGTAGTGCACAAGGCCGGAGGTGGCGAGGACCGATTTGCTGTATTCGCTCACTTCGCCGCTGTTGACGCTGACCGGGCGGGTCGTCGTCGCGGTCTTGCCGCCGTTGTCGGTCACCCGCAGGCCGACCGTGTAAGCGCCGGGCGTCGAGTAGATATGGCCGATGACGGGATTGCTGCCCCCGTTGGTCTCATAGGTGCCGTTACCGTCGAAGTCCCATTCGTATTTGGCGATCGTGCCGTCGGGGTCGCTGGAGCCCGAGCCGTTGAAGCTGATTTCGCCGCCTTTGACGATCACCGAGGGGTTCGCGGTGAAGCTTGCCGTCGGCGGCAGGTTGTTGATGATCGTCAGTGTCCGCACCGCCGTATCGGTGGCACCGCCGTTGTCGGTGACGCGCAGGCGCACCGTGTATTCGCCCTCGGCGGAGTAGCTGTGGCTGACTTTGGGGTTGGTGCCGGAGTTGGTCTCGAAGGTCCCGTTACCGTCGAAGTCCCATTCGTATTTGGCGATCGTGCCGTCGGGGTCGTGTGAGGCCGAGGCGTCGAAGCCGATCGAGGTGGCGGTTTTGGCCGGGTTCTGGGAGATCGTGAAGCCACCGTTGGGCGCCCTGTTGGAGCCGGCCGGATCGAGGTTGAGTTCTTCTTCGGGGGTGTTCGGCTGGACACCCATGTCGGAGAGAATGTTGTAAGTGGCCTGCTGGATCCGCTGGTCCGGTTCGCTGCTGAGGCCGCGAGACCATTCCATCGAGCCGCTGGCGAAGACTTCGGCGCCGCTCGCTGCCCTGTACTGGGCGCCGCCGACCGTGGCGGGCTGGCCGGGCGGCGGTTCGTTGTTGCGCAGGCGGCCCTCGTCAAGCAGCCAGGAGTTGGTGTTGACCGTCTGCACGTTGGTCCCGTAGACGGCCTTCACCCCGCTTGGCTGGCGCGAGAGGTACTGGGCCTGGGTGGGGATCGCATCCCACTCCCAGCCGACCAGCGAGTTGCCGATGTTGGTAGTCGAGTTCTCCGAGATGCCGCTGTTGCGCCAGATCCTGTTGGCGGCAAATTCTTCGTTGGCGTTGCCGGGCGGAACCGTCAGCGGGAAGTCGTGCGAATCGTTGTCGCCGAAGTACATGACGCCGAAGAGTTGGTTCTCGGGCATGTCCGGGCCGACGCGGCCGCCGGGCGGGGCGCCGGGGTCGCCCGGGGGGGCGCCGTTGTCGCGGAAGGTCGTGGTCGAGTTCTGCGGGTTGTCGTCGGCGGTACCGGCTTTCCCGTCGAGCCCGAGCGCGTCATCAGCGGTCCCTTTGATCCCGTCGGGCCCCCAGTCGTTGTCGCTGATCGAGCCACTACCGCTGGTGCCGGCGCCCTCGACGGTCTTGTAACAGACCAGGGTGCGGTTGCCTTCCTCGTAGCGGACCTTCCAGTAAGCCGTGTTGGCTGAAAAAGAGGCGATGTTGACGCTGGCGTCGCGCGCCGCTTTGAAGGCTTTGAACTCCTGTTCTGTCCAGTACTCGGAGTGGCCGGAGATGACGTCGGCTTCATGGTTGAGCAGTTCCCCGGGATGGGTGGCGACCTGGACGTCGTCGGTGTAGGCGACGTCGTAGCCCTGCTTCTCGAGCCAGGCGAGCAAGTCGAGGTCGGGGCCGGTGAACCAGTTGAGATGGGCGCCGGCTTGCGAGAAGGGCCGGTCGAAGGAGACCTTGACCGCGCGGCTCGTTCCCGAGACCGTGTTTTCGCCTTCGGTGCCGAAGTAGAGCGACTTGCCGCCGAAGAGGTTGTAGGCCGCGTAGGTGTCGATCGGCAGCACGTAGAGAAGTTCGGAGCTGGGCTGGCGGGTGTCGTCGCGCATCGTGAAGACGACCTGTGTTTCGTCGCCGGTCGAGGCTCTCAGCGTGGCCAGGTAGACGCCCGAGGCCGGGAAGGCGCTGGCGGGGATCGTGTAGGTGGGGTTCCAGTTGGCGCAGCTGACCCTGCCCGTGGTCGGGTCCATCGATTCGCATTGGAAGGTGTTGTTGATCGCGACGTTGCTGGCGCTGTTGACCAGGCGGCCGTTGAGGCCTTCGTAGTAGCCCATGCGGTAGACCGAGACGCTGACGGTCCTGGTCGGCGAGACCGGGCCGTCGCGGCCGATCTTGAGGCTGACGCTTTCGCCGAGGTTGAAGCTCGTCTTGGTGGTGAAGCCCCCGAGGCTGTGGCTGTATTCGTCGATCTGCCAGGAGGAGGTGCCGCTATGGCACTTGTTCTCGTTGACGACCGGGACGGGGTTCGGGCAGACGACGTCGGCTTTCGCCTCGGTCGGCCGCATCAACACAAGCAAGAGGAGAGCGCCGAAGGAAAACGCAATCGTCAGCTGAAGTGACCGAGCCATCCGGCCACGAACAATCGATGGCCGTGAATTTGGCACGTTCGCATTCTCCCAGCGAAATGCCGATGCAAAGGCCGAAAAAAGGTCACATATCGCGTTCACGAGTTCGCTCCCTCCACGGCGCGCCGCGGGATTAGTGCATTGATTGGGGTAGGTCTGTCCGGCAGAACGCGTCGCGTCAGCTGCGCGACGTCGTTCCAGATCGCCGGGAAGAGGCTGTACAACGCCGCCAGGTAGGCCCAGGCGCCGACGATGCCGACGCTGAGCAGCAGCAGGAAGACGGGGACGCCATTGCTGCGCAGCAGTTCGGCCACCGGGTTGGCGACGGCGAGCATCAGCACGCTGCTGGCGACAGCGGGGAAGAGATCGGTGACGAGGCGCCGGATCGGAATCCCGAGCACGCGCTGGAAGAGCACCGCGTAGACCGAGACGAGCAGCACCACGTGCACGCCGACCACGGCGATCGCCAGCGCGGTGATGCCGTAGGGCGCCGCGATCCAGGAGGCGAACACGTAGAGCGCCAGCAGGAAGACGTTGAAGACCAGCAGCACCCGGGGCTTGCCGGAAGCGAGCATTATCTGCGCGTAGCCGGTGAGGATCGCGGCGATCATCCCGGCGACGCAGAGGATCTGGACCGGCTCCACCGCTGGCGCCCAGCGCTCGCCGAAGAGCCAGGGCACGAGGTCCGGGGCGGTGACGATCAGCAGCGAGAGCAGCGGCAGCAATACCGCCGCGTGGATCCGCGTCGCCCGCTCGTGGAAGTGGCGCAGCTCGTTCAGGTCGGTGGTGCGCGAGTAGACCGGGAAGGCGAGCCGGATCATGATCCCGCTGATCTTTTCCTGGTAGATCACGCCGAGCTGGAAGGCGCGCCAGAAGAGACCCACCTGGCTCGGCGCGAGGCGCACCGCGGCAACCGCGAGGGTGGCATTGGTGATCGCGACCGAGGTCAGGCCGGCGGCCGAGGCCGGCAGTCCGAAGCCCATGATCTCGCCCAGCGCGCCGCGGTGCCAGCGGGGCATCGGCGGCGGCGCGGCGGCAAGCAAGAGCAAGGCGGTGACGGCGGAGCCGAAGAGCGCCGCGAGCACGATCGCCTCGGCGTCGAGGCCGGCGGCGGCGAGCCCGACGGCGGTAACGGCGGAGAGCGCCAGGGCGACCATTTCGATCAGGCTTACCCGGCGGAAGTCGAGGCGCCGCCAGAGCAGGCTACGTGAGACCGCGCAGAGGCCGGCGAGGAGGAAGACCGGGGAGATCATCAGCAGCAGCTCAGCGGTGTCGGAGCCGAAGAGCGGCTTTCCGACCGGCTCGGCCAGTGCCATGGTGAGGGAGGTGAGGACGACCCCGGTGAGCAGGCTTGCCAGCATCGCCGCCTCGACGTGGACGCGGCCGATCTCCTTGCGCTGCACCAGGGCGCTGCCGAAGCCCTCGAAGGTGAGGATCACGGCCAGCGGCACGAAGATCAGCGGCACCACCGCCTGGCCGAAGCCAGACGGGGCGATCAGGCGGGCGAGCACGACGGCGGAGGCGAGGGTGATCACTTCGATGCCCACGCGGGCAGCGGTCGTCCAGCGCACGCCGGCGACAGCGGCATCCTTCAGCTGCTCGGATGAGAGCTCTTTCCGGGCGAAGTCCTGGTCGTTCATCCAGGGGACAAACGGCCGCTGCGCCTGGCAACTTGCGGTCGCAAGCCGGGTCACACCGGCGTCGTTTGTAGATTAAATGCCGGTCCGAACCATGGAATTGCCAGCGAACAAGCCACAAACCCGGGCCTCGGGCCGGGCCCGGCAGGTCATCTTCAGCTTCGACGACCTGACCTGGGCCGCCGCCCAGGCGCGCGAGATGTTCTCCCCGCAGGATCAGCTGGCCCTCGCTCTGCTCGACGATCCCGAGATCGATCGGGTGCTGATCTGCGACCGCCCGCGAAGCGCCCCGATCAAGCTGGCAAGGGACCTGATCGACCGTCCCCTCAAGTTCAACTCGAGCCTTAGGGAGGGGCACTGGCAGCCCCTGCGCTGGCGTCGCCGCGAACCGGTTTCGATCGCCACCCTCGAACGCGTCTACCGCGCCTACGACCGCCGCCTGCGACGGGTCGCCGAGCGCCACGGCATGGAGCGCCCGGCGGTGATCACGGGTCAGCCTTTCATCGCCGCCTTCGCCCCGCTCGAGTGGGCCGGTCCGGTCACCCTCTTCGCCACCGACGACCTCTCCGCCCACCCCGACTACCAGCGCTGGCGCCTCAGCCTGCTCGAGGCCTACGGGCGGGTGGCGCGCGACGGGCGCCGCCTCTGCGCGGTCAGCGAGGCGATCGTCGAGCGGGTATCACCCCAGGGGCCGGCCGCCGTCGTGCCCAACGGGGTCGACGCGGGGATGTGGCTCGCGCCGGGGGCGCCGCCGGCCTGGTTCGACCGCCTGCCCGGGCCGCGGTTGTTCTACGTCGGCACCGTCGACAGCCGCATCGATACCGAGGCCCTGCGCTCGGTTGCGCGGGGCTGGCCCGACGGGACCGTCGTCCTGGTCGGGCCCGTCACCGAACCCGACCACCTCGCCGCCGCCCTCGCCGAGCCCAACGTCGTCACCCACGAGTCGGTGCCCCGCGACCAGGTGGCCGCCCTCTGTCACGCCGCCGACGTCTGCCTGCTGCCCCACCGCCAGACCCCGCTGACCGAGGCGATGAGCCCACTGAAGCTCTACGAGTACCTCGCCTCCGGCACCCCGACCGTCGCCACCGACCTAGAGCCCGTACGCCGAGCCGACGCCCCACTCATCCGCGTAGCCCCGGGCGGCGACTTCGTCGCCGGCGTCCGCGAGGCGCTCGCCACCGGACCGGCGACCGAAGCCGAGCGCCAAGGCTTCGTCGCCCGCAACTCCTGGCAGAGTCGCAGCGCCGAAGTCCTAGACCTCGCCCTAGCTCTATAGGTGCGGGCGACAGGGGTTGACAAGCTTGAAAAGGCTTTGTCCGAACCCCAATCCCCGTGCGCTCGCGGACGACCAATCCGCTCACGCTCGGGTCCCCGCCCGGGCGAGCTGGTCGCGACCGGCGACGTAGGCAATCGCCGCGATGAAGCAGAAGAGGTAGGGCAGCTGGGGAAATGCGAGCAGGTCGAGGATCGCGCCGGCGATGAGCGTGACCACGATCGCCGCCGCAGCGGCCAGCCCGGGCGGTGCCCGGTCGGGATCACCGCAGCGAGCGACCCGGTGGGCGCTGAAAAAGGCGGTGGCGAAGATCGCCAGGTAGCCGAGCAGGCCGATCAGGCCGACGTCGATCCCGAGCGTGAGGTACTGGTTGTCGAGGATCCGGTGCTGCTTTTGGTTGTAGCTGCCGTAGCCGCGGCCGAGCAGCAGGTGGTCGGCGAGGTCGGGCTTGATCGCGCTGTAGTCGCTTACCCGGTCCTGGGTCGTGTTGACTTTCGTCACCGTGCCCGGCGCTAGCTGGTTGACCACGGCTCCCAGCGCGCCCGGGGCGAGGAAGTGAGCGACGCCGACTAGCACCACCGCCAGCGGCGCCAGCCGCGCCATCGCCCGCGGCCGGTAGACGCAGAGGACGAGGATGCAGACCAGCGGCCCGACCATGCTCGTCTTCTTCTGCGTCGCTAGGGCACCGCCGATCAGCAGCAGGACGACCGCCGCGTAGATGATCCGCTCACGCTGCTCCTTGGCTTTCAGCAGCCAGGCGAAGGCGAAAGGGAGCGCCATCGAGAACATCACGGCGATAGCCAGCGGCTGCACGGCGGGGCCGTAGATCAGCTTGCGCCCGATCGAGTCATAGCTGCCGAGGTCCCCCGGGCGCACGTAGCCGGGGAAGAGCGGCCCGATCCAGTCGTGGAAGATGTTGATGCCGAACCGGTACTCGACGATCACAGCGACCGCGGTGAAGCAGGAGAGGACGAGTAGCGCCTTGATCAGCTTCGGCAGCTCGGTGGGCCGGATGATCGAGGCGGCGAGAGTAAAGAAGAGGCCGTAGGAGGCCAGCAGCGCCAGCTGTTTGACCGCCAGTTCCAGACCCCCCACCCGGACCAGGGTTTCGCCCCGGTGCAGGACGCTGAAAACGGCGATCAGGGTGAAGATCGCGAAGGCCCAGTGGATCGGGCTGTGGCGAACCGAGCGGTCGGCGGGGATTGCCTTGTCGCTGAGCAGCCAGATGCCGACGACCGCGACCAGGAAGACGCGGTCGAGCGTCGCGTCCACGGGCAGGCCGAGCGGCAGCACGATGCTGTCGAAGGGGATGACCCAGATCATCGCCAGGAAGCCGAAGAGCGCCCAGGGCAGAAGCCGGGTCGTATCGGGCCAGTCGGTAAGCCGGCTCGCCGGAACGGGCACTCGCTGGACGGCGGCGACTGCCTCAGAGGTGGGTCGGCCTGCGAATGGGCCGACCCCTGCCGTCGCCTCCATTAGCCCAGGTGCTGTGCCGGGTGCCGGGCGAGCGTCTCGCGACCGTCGCCCGCGGGCCGCGGCGGATCAAAGCCCTCGGTGGAGGACGCGAGCGGGTCGGCGACTTCGCTCGGGTAAGGCGGCGCCACGCCAGCCGGCGAGTGGGCCCGCTCGACGTCGTCGAGGGCGCGCCAGCGCCGGGCAAATCCGGGCACGATCAGGATCGCGGCGCAGCCCAGCCCGGTGACCACGAGGAAGGCGAGCATCATCAGGATGATGCCGTTGGAGGCGCCGAGGGTGCCGCCCTGCGGCGCCCCCAGCTCGCGCACCTCGACCCCGTGGCTGACCGGCCTGTCGTTGGCCTCGAGGTTTTTGACGTAATCGGTCAGGGTGTGGAAGGAGGCGTTGGCAAGCGCGATCGCGCGATCGGTCGTCGGCGCCTGGGCGCTGACCGAGAGGATCGGCACGCCTTCCTGGGCGCTGAAGACGAGGCGGTTGTTGGCGCCTTCCTTGAGCAGTTCGTTGGCGCGTTCGCCGGAAGGCTGCTGTTCGTAGGTGAACTGGCCCGTTTCGGGACTGAAAGGCCCTGATGTCGAGATCGTCTCGGGCGAGATGCCGACGAGCTTGGCGATGTGGTCGCGCGCCTCGAGGCTGCTCAGGTACTGGCCGTAGATCTTCGCCCGCGTGGAGAGCGAGGCAAAGGTCTCCGCCGAAGCGCCCGAGACGAGCGTCGACTTCGGCGAGTCGATCAGGATCTGACTCGAGGCGGCCGCCACCTGCAGCGAGCGCTTCTGTAGCCCGAGCGGGGATGCGGTGATCCGGTAGGCGGTGAGCAATGCGGCGAGGACCGCGATCGCGAGCACCATGCCGACCAGCAATTTGCGCTGCCAGAGCTGTCTGACTGTGTCTACGAAGGCCATGTGGACTAAGAACGGGTGAAAAACGCAGGAACTTCCGCGGGCGCGGAACGACTTCCACGCAGCTTTGCCAGGACGCCTGCCGGACGCACGCGCTGGCGCAGCTCGGCGGCGACGAAGCGCCGGAACCGCTCGTCCTCGACCCGGTCCTCGCGGCGCGCCGCGGCGCCGAGGTAGCCGTAGAGGAAGGCGATTCCCGAAAGGCCGTAGGGGCGCGAGCAGGCGACCTTGAGCGAGCGCAGGGTGACCCACCAGCTGCCGTAGCGAAGGATGTAGGCGCACTGCCCGTGCCGTGCTCGGCCGCGCAAGGTGCCGCCGCGGGTGGCGACGGGTCGGTGGTGGCGGGCTGACAGCTCGGAGAAAGAGCGGGTCGCGAAGTTCTCCATGCGCGCGCAGGTCTCGTCGATTGTGTCCCAGCCGAGGCGTTCCTCGATCCCGCCGATCGCGGCGAAGCACTCGCGGCTGTAGAGCTTCAGGGCGCCGCGCACGTGGTAGGCGGGGACCTTGGCCAGCTGCCAGCCGTTGCGGCCTTGCTCGAGCAGGCCGCCGCCGGCGACGCCGAGTCGGGGCTCGCGCTCGAACCGCTGCAGCAAGCGCTCGAAGTACTCGGTGGACAGCTCGACGTCGGCGTCGAGCTTGCCGACGTGGGTGTAGTCGTTGAGGTCAAGCGTGCCCAAGGCCCAGTTGAAGGCACGTGCCTCGGCGGCCACCGCGAGACGGTCCGGGCCGCCGCCTTCGTCCTGGGGCGCGCGCAGGACGCGCAGGAACGGCAGCTCGGCCGCGGCACGGGAAAGGATCTCCGGCGTTGCATCGGTGGAACCGTCGTCGACGATCAGCCAGAGATCGGGACGCTGCGTCTGTGCCGCAACGGCCCGGATCGTGCGCTCCAGGTGCGCGGCCTCGTCGCGGGCCGGCGTGATGAGCAGGAGCTCGGCCATCTCAGCGGCTCCGCGAGCTAGCGACGAGGCCGTCGACCAGGTTGAGGTAGCCCTGTCGCTGCTGGCGCCACTCGATCTTGGCCAGGCGTTTGGAGGCCCGTTCAGCCCGCGTTCTTGCTGCCACCGGGTCGGCGCGCACACCCTCGATCGCGGCGGCGATCGAGGCCGCGTCCCCAGGCTCGGCCAGCAATAGGTCATCGCCGAAATAGCGCTCGATCACGGGCAGGCGCGAGGCCACGACGGGGAGGCCCATGTGCACGTACTCGAGCAGCTTGACCGGCAGCAAGAGCTCGGTGAAGCCGTCGCGCAGCGTCGGCACGACGCCTACATGCGCCTCCCCGACCCGCGCCGGTATCTCCTCGACCGGGGTCGGTTGGGGAGCAATCCGTACGCCCGTGGGAGCGACCTTGGCTGCAAATGAGGCCAGCCGCTGGGCAGCCTCGGCATCGGAGCCGTAGACATCGAGGGAGATCCCCCGGTCGTGGGCGCGCAGCAGTGACACGGCCCGGACCAAGGTCTCCACGCCGAAGCGATCGGCCAGGCCGCCGTGATAAACGACGCGCAGCTCACCCCCCGTGGGCGGGCTGCATGCCTCTCGGCGCTCACCGAAGATGCGCTCGTCGGGCGTGTTCATCACGACCTGCGTGTTCTTGGCGTCGATACCGCGCTCGCGCAGCAACTCCCGTGCCTCCTCGGTGACAAAGATGTGGCCGTCGGTAAAGGCGGCGCTGAGTCGCTCCTCAGCCCGGATCAGCCGCACCAGCGGGTGACTCGGCGAGCGGTCGAAAAGGGTGGCGAAGAGCTCCGGGAAGGTGTCGTGGAAGTTGAGCACCAGTGGCACCCCACGCAGCTTCGGCCGCAGGGCGGCGAAGACGAGCGCATCGGGCATGTTGTGGATCTCGATTAGGTCGAAACCGCCACTGCGGTCGAGGGCGCTGACCTTGCGCGCGGCTCCGGCGAGAAAGCGCGCGTTCCCCTCGAGGTAGGCGCGGGCACCACCGCGCGGCTTGCTTGCTGCAGCACGATGCAGGGCGATGTGACCGCTGCCGACGCTGAACTTGGCGTCGTCGTTGAGGCAAACGCAGTCGACGCGGTCCCCGCGTTCGGCCAGCGCCCGCGCCTGGCGCTGAATGCGCGAGTCGACGGCAAAATCCGAGTAGTGGACCATGCAGACCCGCAGGCCCTGGCGCCCGCTTGGCGCCTGCCGTTCAGCTGTTGCCGGCTGTGCCAAAGCTCTGCACGGCCGCGGCGGTCTCGGCGATGTGCCAGTCCTCGATCGCCGGGAAAATCGGCAGCGAGCAGGATTCGCTCGCCAGCCGCTCGGCCACGGGAAGCGAGCCGAGGCCAAGGCCGAGGTCGGCATAGGCCGGCTGGAGGTGGACCGGGGTGGGGTAGTGGATCGCGCTGGCGACGCCTTCCGCGTCGAGGTGGTCGCGCAGGGCATCGCGCTGTGGCGTGGTGACGACGAAGAGGTGGTAGACGTGATCGCCGTTGGCCGTGGCCGGGCCAGGAAGCACTACATCGCTGCCGCCCAGCAAGTCGGCGAGGGTCGCGGCCGCTTGCCGCCGGCTCTCGTTCCAGTCGTCGAGGTGGCGCAGCTTGACGTCGAGGATCGCCGCCTGCAGAGCGTCAAGTCGGTGTGTGCCGGTGACCAGTTGGTGGTGGTGGCGCGGCGACTCGCCGTGTGAGCGCAGCAGACGCACCTTCTCGGCCATCGCGGCATCGTTGGTGACGAGGGCACCGCCGTCGCCCCAACCGCCGAGGTTCTTGGTCGGGTAGAAGCTGAAGCAGCCCGCGTCGGCGAGCGAGCCGACCCGGCGGCCCCGGTAGCGGGCGCCGTGAGCCTGGCATGCATCCTCGATCACCGCGATGCCGCGCGGGCGGCAGAGCTCGAGGATCGGGTCGATGTCGACGGTACGGCCGAAGAGGTGGACGGGGATGACGCAGCGGGTGCGTGGAGTCAGTGCCCGCTCGACGATCTCCGCGCTGATCGTGGCGGACTCGGGGTCGATGTCGACGAGGACGGGCGTCGCACCGACGGTGCTGACCGCCTCGGCGGTGGCGATGAAGGTGTAGGTCGGCACGATGATCTCGTCGCCCGGGCCGATGCCGAGTGCACGCAGGGCAAGCTCAAGGGCCATCGTCCCCGAGGAGAGGCCGATCGCCTCCTCGCTTTCGCAGTAGGCGGCAAAGTTCCGCTCGAAGTTCTCGACCTCGGGTCCGAGGGTGAAGGCGGCGTCGTGGGCGACCCGCTCGACTACCTCGAGCAGCTCGGCCATCAACTCGGGATGGGCAGCGTCAAGGCGGATGAAGGGGACGCGACGTCCCTCGGTTGCCGCCAGCGGCAGCGCGGGGCTCGCCTCGGTCACGGCGCTCATACGGTCGCCCCTGTGGTTTGTTCAAGCTCGAGGAAGAGTGCGGCGGCCTCCTTGCGCGAGCGCACGCCGAACTTGGAGAAGGCGGAGGAGAGGTGGCTCTTGATCGTGCTCTCGGAGAGAAAGAGCTGCTCGGCGATCTGGGCGTTGGTGAGTCCGCGGGAGACGAAAGAGAGCACCTGGCGCTCGCGATGGGAGAAAGCCGGTCGCTCGACGCTGGCGCGGAGCTTGCGCGGGACGACCGACTGACCGCTCGCCACGGCGCGCACGGCGACCGCCAGGGTCGACTCCAGCTCCGACTCGAAGACGACTCCGTCGGCGCCGGCGTCGAGAGCGCGGCGCACACCCGTGCCGGTGGCCATCGGCGAGACCGCGACGACGGCTGGCTTGCGCAGTTCGCGGCGCAGGCGTCGTAGCGCGGCCATCTCGCGCGGCAGATCGACGTCGCAGGCGAAGACGACGATCGAGTCTTCGTCGAGATGGTCGAGCTCGCAGAGCCGCTGCGGATCGTCCATCTCGGTCAGCGAGACCTGCAGGTCATGCTCGGTGAGTGCGTAGACGATGCGGCGGCGCATCGCCGAGCTGTCGGCGCAGAGGATCACGCAGAGCTCCTCGTTGCTCGCTCTGGCATCGTTCGATGGCTCGCTCAGTACTGCCATGCAAATCCAACGGCCCGAGACCGCGAAAGCTTGCGTCTGAGTTAGGTGCGAATGGTGCGGGTCAGCGCCAGCGCTCGAGCAGGTCCTCGTCGGGCACTTCGCGCACGACGCGGGCGGGCACGCCCATCGCGACGCTGCGGGAATCGACGTCAGCGGCGACCACGGCTCCGGCGGCGACGAACGCCTCTTCGCCGATCTCGATCGCCGGACAGACGACGACGCCGGCGCCGATCCGACAGGCGCGGCGGAGCAGCGGGCCTTTGAGGCTCATCTCGGGCGGATGGCGATCCATCGTGTTGTCGTTGGCCAGGGTGACGCCAGGCCCGATGAAGACGTCCTCCTCGACCACAGTGCCTGCCGAGAGGTAGCAGCGCGCCTGCACGCTGGCCCGATTGCCGATCTTGACCTCGGGGTCGACCGAGCTGAGGCTGCCAATCGTGACACCGGCGCCGATCTGAGCTCCGTCGCGGATCTGGGCGTGGTCGCCGACGCGGGCGCCAGCGCCGATCTTGACCCCGGCGTGGATCACGACGTTGCCGCCGATCAGCACGTCCTCGCCGATCTCGACCCCGGCACCGAGCAGCAGGCCGGGGGCCCGGTCGGATGGCTGCAGCGCGCCGCCACCCACTAGTCGAAGTCCCCTCTGTTGCCGTTCCGCTCGATGACCGGCGGCATGGTAGCGGCGATCGAGGTAGCCGCAAGCGCGGCGTGGGGCGGATCGTTGTCCCTTTATGTATGAGTGCGGAGGACGCGGCGATGCATGACGTCTGCGCAATCGTCGTTTCCCACAACGGCAAGCGCTGGCTCGACACCGCGCTAAGCAGCCTCTATGCGCACGCCGGCGAGGTCGACCTCGATGTGGTCCTCGTCGACAACGGCGCCGATGACTCAGCTGCCTACGTCGCCGAGCGCTTTCCCGAAGTGCGCACCGTGCGCTGCGAAAATCACGGCTTCGGTCACGCCAACAACCGCGGCCTGGAAATCGCCGAGGCCCGCTACGTGCTCTTCATCAACCCCGATACCAAGGTCCTCGAGGGCGATCTCGCCGGGCTGGTCGAAGAGTTCGACCGCCAGCCGCAGGTGGCGCTGGCCGGTGCGCGACAACTGCGCGCCGACGGCTCGCTGGCCCCCAGTATCAGGCGTTTCCCCTCGGCGCTGCACATGCTGGGCGAAGCGCTCGGCGTCGAGCGCGTTCCCGGCGTCAGGCGGTTCCTCGGTGAGCGTGAGCTCGACCCGCGCGAGTACGAGCGCCAGCGCCGCTGCGACTGGACCTCGGGCTCCTTCATGCTCGTCCGCCAGGCAGCCCTGGAGGACGTTGGCTGCTTCGATGAGCGCTTCTTCCTCTACTCGGAGGAGACCGACCTCTGTTGGCGCCTCAAGCGGGCTGGCTGGGGTGTCGTCCATCTGCCGCAGATGACGATCTGCCATTTCGAGGACGAGCGGCGGACGAGCGCCGCACTCGAGGCGCAGGCGGCCTACGCTCGCATGCAGTTCGCCCGCAAGCATTTCCCCGACGCCGCTGCTGACTATCGCTGGGCGATGGGCCTTCGCTACGCGCTACGCGTCGGCCTCTATTCACTGCGCGGACGGCGGCAGAGCCCCCAACGAATCGGTGCCAGCGCAGCCTTGAGCACGGTGATCCACGGCGATGCGCCGTTTGAAAGCTGAGCCGCCTGATGGACGTTTGATTTGAGATGACGCGGATCGGCATCGCTTTTCCGGGAGATCCAAGCCACAAGGCGACCTGGTCGGGAATTCCCTTTGGCTTGATGGGCGGCCTCGAGGCAGCTGGAGTCGAGGCCGTGCCGGTTCGGGTCGAACCACCGGCACCGCTGCTTGCGGTCAGCTCAAACACGATCGCTGTCACCTACCTGCGCCCGCGGCGGGATGTCAGGGCGGCCGTGCAGCAGGCTCGCGCCGCCGCGCGGGCCTCTGCCAGCATCGCTCAGGTCAATAGCTGGGCGGTACCGCGGGCGTTGCGACAGGCTGGCCGACTCGACGGGATCATCCAGATCGGCACCGGCTACACGTTGCGGAGCAGCGTCCCGGTGGCCACCTACGAGGACATGACGATTCCGCAGACCAGGACCCATCCCTACACCGGCTGGGGCTTGCTCAGCCGCCGTTCCTTCGATTCGCGCATGGCGCGCCAGCGCCGCGCCTATCAGCAGGCCGTCGCCTGCTGTGTGACCAGTCCCTGGGCGGCGGAATCGGTACTGAACGACTACGGCATTGCGCCGGAGAAGGTCCACGTAGTTGGAATCGGCTGCAATCATGTCGCCCCGGCGACGGAGAGGGACTGGAGCGAGCCACGCTTCCTCTTCGTCGGTCTGGACTGGGAGCGAAAGAACGGCAGCGGCCTGCTGCGCGCTTTCGCCCGCCTACGCGAGCGATTGCCCGCGGCCCGCCTCGACCTGGTCGGCGGCCACCCCCCGTTGTCGCAGGCGGGAGTGACGGGGCACGGCATCCTTCAACTCGACGTTCCCGCCCAGCACGATCGTCTCGAGCGGCTCTTTGCCGAGGCCACCTGCTTCGTCATGCCTTCGCACTCGGAGGCGTCGGCGATCGCCTACGTCGAGGCGGCGGCCGCCGAACTGCCGAGCATCGGCACCAGCGCCGGCGGATCCAACTACTTGATCGGAGACGGCGGCTTGATTGTCGACCCTGGGGACGACGAGGCCCTGTTCGTGGCGATGCAGCGCCTTGCCGACGCACAAACTGCCGAGCGGATGGGCGCGGCAGCGAAGGAACGCTCGCGGCTCTTCACCTGGGGCGCGGTGACGCGTCGCCTGATGCAGGCGCTCGAGGGCGAGGCTGCGGTGCCGGTGGAGCCAGCTCGGGCGACGATCGGGGGTCCCGTTGGCTGAGATGAAGGGACCATCGGCGTTGCATCCCGCCTACACGAAGACCTTTTTCCAGGGCATGGCCGAGCAGTCGGGAAGCTCGGCCGCCGTCGTGGTGCCACTCCTGTGCGAGCTGTTCGAGCCCAACTCGGTGGTCGATGTGGGGTGTGGCACCGGCGAGTGGCTGGCGGAGTTCCTTGGGCACGGGGTCGACGACATCCATGGCCTCGACGGGCCCTGGGTCGACCCCTCGCGACTGAGCATCGATCCGGCTCGCTTTGAAGCGGCCGACCTGTCGGCACCCCCAAAGGTGGGCCGCCGGTTCGACCTCGTCATCTCGCTGGAGGTCGCCGAGCACCTTCCAGAGCGGGCGGCAGGGCCGTTCGTGGAGTACCTGACCAGCCTCGGCGACATCGTCGCGTTCTCCGCCGCGATCCCATTTCAGGGCGGCACCAACCACCTGAACGAGCAGTGGCCAGGCTATTGGAGCGCCCTCTTCGCGGAACGGGGCTATATCGCCTTCGACGTGGTGCGGCCGAAGATATGGCTGAGCTCGAACGTCGAGTTCTGGTACCGGCAGAACCTCATCGTCTACATGGCCGAGGACCGAGCCGCGCAAAGCCCCAGCGAACCGACCGACACCGTCTTGCCTCTCGTTCACCCCGACCTGTTTGTCCATCAGGCATCGTCGTCGCCGGCGCGGCAATCGCTGGAGTGGCTTCGAGCGAGCCTGCGCCTGCGAACGAGACTGAGAAATGGTCGGGATCGACTGACTCGGCGCACCTAGCACGCCGCGGCGCCCTGCTCAGGCCACGATCGTCAGCGCGCCCGGGTCGACCTGGAGTTCGACCTCGGTGCGCTCACCGATGTAGTCGCCATCTACCTGGACTGGGAATGGCCGGATGACACCGTCCTTGGTCTCGGAGATTGACTTGATCGTCGCCCCGGCGATGCCGGCGAAGTGCTGGATCTGACGGTGCTGGGCGGCGGGCCGCTTCTCGCTGAAGATGCGGGTGATCAACGTCGGCATGTCGCGCTGGGTCGCCCGCTTAAGAACACCAAGCGCCAGCGTGCCGTCGTCGATCGCGACGCCCTCACAGACGCGGACCGGTTTGCTGGCGAAGTAGGTGAACGGATCGGAGTTCTGGGCGAGGGCGGTCACCCCCTCGACGGTCTCGCCGTTTACCTGCACCCGCAAGCGCACCGGATTGTGCAGGTAGGAGTGGTAGAAGGCCGAGACCGCGGCCCAGGTGAAGTAGTAGGGGCCGGCCACCGACTTGAGCCGTGGATGCGCGTCGACCCGCTTGACCACGGTGGCGTCGATCCCTGCCCCGCAGGAGAAGACGAAGTGACGGTGGTCGGCCTTGCCGAGGTCGATCCGCCGCGGCTTCCAGTCGTCGACGACCGCGAGCAGATGCTCGGTGGCGTCGACGACGTCGTTGGGAATCCCGAGCGTGCGGCAGACCACGTTGGTCGAGCCGCCGGGAATCACCGAGACCGGCACGTCGGTCCCAGCCAGTCCGTTGACCACCTCGTTCAGCGTCCCGTCCCCGCCGAAGGCGACGACGACGTCATAGCCATGGTCCCGCACCTCCCGGCCGATCTCCGTCGCGTGGTTCTGCGCCTCGGTGGCGACCGTTTCCACTTCGTAGCGTCCCTGCAACGCGTAGACCACCAGGTTCTTCAGCCGGTCCGACACCGTTGTCGCGTAAGGATTGACGATGATCAGCATCCGCTTCTTAGCGGACTTCCTCGGCTTTCTAGAGCGGATTTTGGCTGACATTCAGGTCTCGTGCGCCAGTGGGTGCGCCAGTGCGTCTATGCGGCGTGGCGGTTTTGGTTACGTTCGGAACGCTTGCGCTGGGCGGCGAGATAGGCGCCTAGGGGTTCCGCCGTCTCCGCCTCGGACCCAGACATCAGGTGTCCGTAGCGATCCAAGGTGATCGAGATGTTCGCGTGGCCCATGAAGGTCGAAAGCGCCTTGGCGTTGACACCGGCCGCAATCATCAGGGACGCGAAGGTGTGCCTGCACTCGTGGAGCGTAATGCGATTCAGCCCGGCGGACTGCCACCCTTCGTCGGCGCGCTCGGCCAGCTTCTCCCCATTGAAGGGACGGGTGGCGGTCGCCCCAAAGAACCGATCCGATCCAGCTCGTCCCGTGGCGGCAAGATGGCTCCTCAAGAAGCCTCGCAGGATGGTGCTGATCGGCACCTTGCGCCGCCCGGCGCTCGACTTCAGCTTGATCTCTCCCTCGCGCGGATCCCAACCTCGCTCGACCCGGATCACGCCATGAAGGAGGTCAACATCTTCCGCGCGCAGGGCACGCAGCTCGCCGCGCCGCAAACCTCCGTACATCGCCGTTGCCCATATCGGCTGATCGCGGGCCGGGACGGCGGCAAGTATTTGCTCTGCTTCCTCGGGCGACGCGTAGCGTTCCCGTCTGGCTCTGACGGCAGGCAATTCAAGACCGGCGCAGGGATTGATCGCCAGCTCACCCAAGCTGAGAGCCCGCCTGAAGATCACCCTCAGCGGAAGCAGCGTGATCTGGATGGTCGATGGGCTCTTGCCCTGGCTCACAAGGTCGTTGACGAATTCTTGGAGGTCGGGTCGCTGGAGATTCGCCAGTCGTGTCTGTCCGAACTCAGGGAGGACGCGAAGTCTCATCGCCTGCTCGTACGAGCGGAGAGCGGATGGCTTGTAGGGGTCGCCGGATCGGTTCGTGACTGCGCTGGACCTCGCCCCTGCGTACCACGCGTCTCATGCTTCGCCAACCGTTGTCGGCTTAGGTGCCCGAAGGCCGCCACGGGCGAGCGCCCGCTGGGCATCGGTCCGCCACGTCCTTGCTTCTGCCTCGCGCGGGAAGGTGCGCCGAATCTTCTTTCCATCGCGCTTCGAGAACACCCACGCCTCGTATCCGGCCTTGCAGTTGCAGCGCCCACCGCTACGAGCGTTGCAGCCCTTTGAGTGGCGCTTGCGGATGCCCTCCGCCATCAGCCTTCGCTCCGGTCCACGAATCCACCTCGCCGATAGTTGCCGGGGGACCAAGTAATTCCCTCAAGCAGATCGTCGGCGGAGATTTCGAGGGAGAACTTCAGCTTGACCAGGGTGTCGACACGAGCAAGACGCAACCCGCACTCTAGGTTGCTGATCTCGGTGCGGTGCAGCGACGCAAGGATGCTCAGCTCCTCTTGAGAGAGGTCGGCCCGCTTGCGGTGTCGAGCCAGGTTGTCCCCGAAGCATCCAGCGATGTCGATCATCGGCTCGCACCTCCCCTGAGCTGATCGAGTAGGCCATGCAGCGCTTCGTGCTCAGCGACGACTCGCTTGTAATCGTTACTGCGGTCGATGATGTGGGCGAGGTCACCGAGCACGTCACGCACATCTGCGTCAGGGACGATCACCAGCTCGTCCAGCGCCGTGAGAAGCCGCCCGTAGGCGGCGTCTTCTTGATGCAGGCGAGCCGGCTCTTTGAGCTGCTTGGGGTACTCCTGCAGCTCTTGCCGGATGCCCGCTCGGGCGCTGCGGAAAAGCCCGCGCAGGAACCGGACTTGATCGACAGGTATCTGGAGGGCGACGGCAGAGCCGCGACCCGTAGGGTTCTCGTCAGCCATGAGGAGGATGCGTCTCCTTGTGGTCAGGCGGCCCGTCGCGTTAGCGCGCGGCGGGTCGCCGATCTTTTGTGGTCGCCCGAATCCTACCAGTAGCGTCGGGGTTCCCCTACGGCAATTATTTGCCGCGAAGTATTTCCGCGACCCGGCTGAAGTGCAGACCCGTCTCCTTGCCGATCTCGCGCATCGAAAGACCGGCGGTCCGGGCCCGTTCGATGCTCTTGCGCCTAGCCGTGCTGGCCTTGTCGCGCTGACTCTGCGCCTTCTCGAAATCGACTTGCGTTCGGCGCAGGTCGGTGCGGGCTTTCTGCTTGGCGGCGTCAGCCATGCCGAGGAGCCTAGAAGCTGCGGGCCATACGGTGCGACTGAGCGCGTGCACTCGCTCACAGCGCTTCTCCGATTGCCTGGCTGGCATTCTCCGCCGTCCATCGCTCAAGCTCGGCAACAGGCACCAGGCGCTTGCGCCCGCGGCGGATCAGCCGCAGTTCAGGCGCAACGTTGGCGTCGAAAAAGTCTGGGCCGACCCCGATGGCGGCGGCGGCCTCAGCCGGCGTCAGGGCAATGCGGGGGATCGAGGTCGTCAGCTTCTTCGCCATCTCTGCCCCTATGTCAAAAGTGAGCGGCGCATCCGTCGGTTTTCTCTAAGTCCGGCGCGAGCCCCCAGCGCCCCCGCGAGTTGGCTAATCGGTTCGGTCGTCATGCCTTCTAGGTCAAGTTGAGACCCCGATTTGATCCACCGGTTTCCCTCACGCTCCCCCTGTCCAGTGCTGGCGGCCGCTGTATCGCTGCGTTGCCTCATGCCTATGTAGTCCATCCAGGGAGGCTTTTTGCGCCACCAATTGCTCCCGCCATCCAGTGCCGGCGCCTTCATCGCCTTGACCGCCTGCGGAGACTGGGCCTTCGTTTCATGCCCTATGGGTGCCGCTACGGCCTGCGCTTGAAGCCGGACGGCGAAGGCTCATGCCCCGCTGCGCCCGCACGCGAAGCCGATCACCTAAGCAGGCGTGAGCGCGGGCCTCTGCTACGAGGTCAGGTCAAGCCCTCGTGCGAGGGGCGACTACGAGCGGCTGGGCTGTGTAACGGCCGGCATGGTCTCGCCCTTCGGCACCTTGATGCGGCCGGTCAGCACCTTGAGCCCGAGCAGCAACGTGCGGTACACGCCAAGCTCTTTCAGCAGCGAGAAAGTGTCGGCGAACCCCCTGTCTTCGATGACGTGGCCGCTCTCATCGACGTGGCTCAGCGTCATCCCGCGCAACACGACCTTTCGCTTGCGACAGGTTCCGTAGAGAACCCAGCGAGAGGCGACCCGGTTGCCCTCGCTCACCTGCTCCTCCACCTCAAAGCGGAAGTCATCGAAGATGCCGTAGTAGAGCTTGGCGGACTCATGGATTCCGGCGTGGCCGAGGTGGACCGCATCGTTGACGTGATCGACGAAGTCGGGGCTGTAGTACTCCGCAAGCCTGCTCAGGTTGCCACTGCAAACGATCTCGATCGCCTCGCGGGCTTGGGTGGTCGGGTCACGGGGTGCATCAGTCTCATTCATGGATCGAATATATACTACGATTCTGTAGTAGATTGGAAGGCATGGAACGAAGCGGGGATAGGGCAGGGGAGTTCGGTCCCTTGGAGCAGGAGGTGATGGGCCTGCTCTGGCGTGCGAAGCAACCGCTTGCCGTGCGCGATGCGGTCGAGGCCCTGAACCGCGACCGAGCTGAACCGCTCGCCTACACGACGATCATGACCGTCATGACCCGTCTGGCCGAGAAGGGAGCCTTGACTCGCGCCAAGGTCGGCCGTGGCTACCTCTACGAGGCGGCAGCCTCCGACGCCGCCGGCCTGGCCGTACAGGGCGTGCTTCGCACCTATGGGGAGGCGGCAGTGGCGCACTTCGTCAGCGAGGCCCGGGCCGACCCGGAGGTTCTACGCAGGCTGCGAAAGCTCTTGGCAGAAGCCGATGGATAGCGCTGCCAGGAATCTCGCGGCACTCGCCGCAATCGCGACCGTTCTCATGGCCGAGGGCATCTGTGTGCTGATCGCCTATGTCCTCCTACCGCTACTCAGCGGCTCAAATTCATTCTGCCTCGCCTGTCTTTTGCCGACGATCATGCTGGGCGGGCTGCTCGCCGCTTCGCTGTGGCTCGGAGTACGCGGCGCCCGGCGGCGCCTACTGGCCTCACGGCGGCTTGCGCGCCGCGTTCGGTCGCTCGCCGTGCCGCCGGGCACCGCCCTTCGCGCTGGTGCCGAAGCGACCGGCCTTGCAGGCCGGGTCGATCTCCTCAATGCGGAGGAGAGCTTTTCCTTTGTATATGGCCTGACCCGCCCTCGCGTTGCGATAAGCGCCGGCCTGCTCAGACGCCTCTCACCGGTAGAGCTGAGGGCAGCGCTTGAGCATGAGCGCTACCACGTTCGTAACCGCGATCCGCTTCGATCCCAGATCGGGACCGCGCTGGCAGAGGCGATCTTCCGGTGCCCTTCTTGGCGGTACTGCAACGCCGCTACGAAGCGAGCCGCGAGCTGACCGCAGACCAGCTCGCGGAGCGCGCATGCGGTCGGCGCTCCCTGATCGGGGCCCTCCTCAAGGCAGTTGAAGACCCGTTGTGGCCCGATGCAGCAGCCAGCGCGCCGCTGGCGAGTCCCGATCTGCTGTCGCTGCGCCTCGCACGCCTGGAGAGCGGGCGAACGCCGCGCCTTCCCCTCGGAGGTCTTCCCGACCTGGCCTGGTCGGTCTTCGGCGTGGGTGCCTTCCTGGCCTGTCTCGCTGCGGCGATCGTCGGCGTCGGCGGTGTCCCGGCGCTCAGCCAAGCCGTAGCCACCGAGCTAAGCCCGGGAGGTGGAGCCTTTGAGGCGCTCTGCCTTGCGCCAGTAGTCGGCCTGACTGCGCTCGTCGCCCTTGCCGGCGCCAGCGGGTCACATGGAATCGCCCGCCCGCTCGCGCCTTAGCTACCTGTCTGAGCCAAACGGATTGGCGGGGCGGGTGGGGATCTCGGCCTTGCCGGGCGGCGAGCTGCAAAAGATGATCGGCGGCGCTGACGCGCCCCCGAGAGAACAAGCAGGAGTCAGCCAGGCAGAGACAGCCAGATCATCAGATAGAGCCATAGATCCAGCTAGTCAGAAGCCCCAGACAGACAGCCAGAACCTAGAGCCATAGGAAGTAGTCAGCCATCCAGAAAAGGCAGGCAGACAGCCACCTACAGCCCTCACCCACAGCTACAGCCCTCACGCAGTTGATCCATAAAGGTGGCCACCACATCGTCAGGACTGGTACGGCACTCCTCGGAGTCAAACCGCTCCACTACACAGCCGTCTCGCCGAAATCTCCGGTCGCGCCGGTGCTCAAGCGCAGCCCGCTTGGCCGGATGCCATGGGCTGCCATCGACTTCAAGGATGCCGATGCGGCCCTTGTCAATGATCAGGAAGTCGATCTCAAAATTTCGGCGGTCATTTGCGCTCTTCCCCTGCCGCGCCATGCAGTTCGGCAGAAAGTCCACGTCTGCCCGCTCCAACGCCCCCGCAATTTCAACCTCCGAGTGAGAACGAAATCTCATTCCGCACCAGACGTGCGGGGCATCTGTCCGGTCGAAGCCAGCACCCTGGTTGCTCCATTCTCGCGCTGGCCCCGGCTCGATGTAGAAGCGATCCAAGCGGCCGATGGCTTCCTCAAGGACTCCACCAATTCGCCCCATTTGCCCCTGGGCCTCGGTATAAAGCTCAGCCGGAACGATCAGAGTCGCGGAGACGAGGGGATGACAGTGGGCCTCTAGCTTGTCGATTAGCGCGAGCCACTCGTCGTCTTCATGCCAGACGCGTAGTCGACAGTCGCCCAGGAGCTGCGCGAGCCTTGGTTCGTCTTCCATTCGAAGAAAGCCAATCGACCAATCGAGCGCTGAATCTGGTGCCTCATTTGTCACAAAGGCAGTCTAGGCACCAGAACAACGCCCAGTATCGGAAGTGCGTTCAGATGGTTGGCCATCGATCGCACCGCCGAACTTGGTCATAGGCTGCTCCGCCTGGTGATCGAGCGCTTCATCTGGACCGACCATGCCGAGCTTCGACTCTGGCAGCGAGGTCTGAGCCGATTTGAGGTCGAGGAAGCCGTCCGCGAGGGACATGAGATCCGCGAGGTCAATCGAGGCGATGCGGACTGGCGCGTCTACGGCATCCGATCGGACGGCTGCAAATTCGCCGTCATCTATGACAACCCAGCCGGAGGCGACGTGAGTGCAGCCTGCGTTGTCAGTGCCTGGCCGCTGCGAGGTAGCGGCCGACGCTCTTGAGAGATTGTGTCCACAAAAGCTATCCTGAGTCCATGAGCGCGAAATTTGCCTACTACGACCGAGAGGCCGATATCGCCTGGCTTCCCACCGGGGATTCTGCGGACGTTGTGAGCGAGGAGGTCGAGTGGGGGCTGGTCGATCACGACTCGGCCACCGATGAGGTCGTGGCGGTCGAGGTCTGGTCCGCAAGCAAGCGCCTGCCGGCTGAGGTGCTCGCGACGCTGCCCGCTCCGGCGAGTACGCACGGTGCGGCTGCCTGAGCATGTGCCGTTTCTCGAATCCCTCGCTAAGAACCAAGGCGCGGCAACTCTAGGAGCTTGCCGTGAGCCGGACCAGGTTCGACGGAGACGTTTTTAGTTGGATCCAATCTTCATAAAAGGGGAGATCAGTTGAACCTCCTGTCGAACGTATAGGTCCTCGAACTCAGCAGGCGAGACATCGCCGAGGGA
>JAWVFJ010000021.1:0-66134 GCA_033856275.1 Solirubrobacterales bacterium | reverse complement strand
ACGCGCCTCGCCGCCGGCCTCGAGCTTGCGCCGCAGGTTGGAGATGAAGACGTCGATCGTGTTCGTCGCCGCCATCGGGTCGTAGCCCCAGACTTCGTCGAGCAGGCGCTCGCGGGAGACGACCAGGCGCTCGTTCCGCATCAGGAACTCGAGCAGCTCGAACTCGCGGTTGGTCAGTTCGATCTCGCGCTCGCCGCGGCGGACCTCGCGCGAGTCCGGGTTGAGGCGGAGATCGGCCACCTCGAGCGAGGCGGCGCCGCGCGGGGGCCGCCTGCGCAGCAGCGCCCGGATCCGGGCCAGCAGCTCCTTGCGCTCGAAGGGCTTGACCAGGTAGTCGTCGGCGCCGCTGTCGAGCCCGGTGACGCGGTCCTCGGTCTCGGCCCGGGCGGTCAGCATCAGGATCGGCACGTCGCCGTCCTCGCGCAGGCGCCGGCAGACCTCGACGCCGTCGAGGCGGGGGAGGCCGAGGTCGAGCACGACGAGGTCGGGATAGAAGCCGGCGGCGACGTCGAGCGCGTCGACCCCGTCGGCCGAGGTCCGCACCTCGTAGCCCTCGTTGCGCAGCGAGCGGCGCAGGACGTCGGCGATGTCGGCATCGTCCTCGACGACGAGGACGCGGCCGCCTGCCGGTTCGTTCTCGGTGAGCATGCCCCGATGTTAGCCCGCGATTCCCACGGTGCTTGCGGGTTTTATGGCGAATTTATGCGCAGGGGTGCGCTCGTGCGCGTCGAACGGGGTCCTCATGTTCGTGCGTAAGAAGCGCGCCGCGCCCGCGCGTCGGTCCAAAGCCGCCGCGAAACGGAAGCCGAAAGCCAAAGCGAGGGCCGGCCTGCGCCTGCCGGCTGCGCTCGAGCAGCGGCATCTCGACCTGATCGGTCTCTTCCTGGTCGCCTTCGGCGTCTATCTCGTCTTCGTCCTCTTCCTCGGCTGGGAGGGCGGCAAGGTCGGCTACGGGGTCGAAACCGGCCTCGAGTACCTCTTCGGCGCCGTCGGGGCGCGGATCTTCACGGTGCTGCTGTTGCTCTCGGGCGGCATGCTCCTGACCGGGACTTCGGTCTCGGCCCTCGCCCGTGGCCTCGGCCGGGGCGTGCATGCGACCACGCGCACCGTCTTCCACGGCGGCGACGCCGCCGCCCGCACCGTGGCCAAGAGCCACATGGATTGGCGTGAGCAGCGCCAGGCCCGTTCCGAGGCCGACACCGTCGCCGGCAAGACCGACGTGATGAGCACCTATCCGGAGACCGACGAGTTCGAGCCGACCGTCGCCCTCGGCGAGGAGGAGGATTTCGACAGCTCGATCTTCGCTGCAAATGCCGAGGCCGACGCCCCCGCGGACCGGCCCGAGGAGGCCGAGGACGAGCCGGTCGCCGACGAGGAGCCCACGCAGGACCTGCGCAATTTCGACCCCGCCGACGCCGTCGCCGTGGTCGACGAGGGCGATCGCGCCCAGGCCGGCCTGACCCCGCTGGGCAACAAGCGCGGGGTGACGATGTCGGAAGAGATCAACTACCGGCCGCCGCCCGCCAAGTCACTGGAACGCGGCAAAGGCGACAAGGGCCCCGACCCCCGCGACCAGGAAATCATCGGCCGCAAACTGGTCGAGACGCTGGGTCACTTCGGGGTCGAGGCGAAGATCGTCGGCGTCATCAGCGGTCCCCACGTCTCCCGCTACGAGCTGCGCCTGGCGCCGGGCATCAAGGTCAAGAAAGTCACCGAGCTGGCCAACGACCTCGCCTACGCGCTTGCATCTACCGATATCCGCATTCTCGCCCCGATCCCCGGCAAGCAGGCGGTCGGGGTCGAGGTCCCGAACGCGCGCCGCCGCATCGTCCGTCTCGGCGACATCTACGCCGGCCGCCCGGAGAAGACCTCACCGCTGGTCGCCTGGCTCGGCAAGGGGATCGACGGCAACCCGGTCTGGACCGACCTGGCGAAGATGCCGCACGTCCTCGTCGCCGGCACCACCGGCTCGGGCAAGTCCGCCTGCGTCAACGGGATCCTCTCCTCGATCCTGATGTCAGCCTCGCCGAACGAGGTTCGCCTGGTGCTGGTCGACCCGAAGCAGGTCGAGCTCAACCACTACGAGAACGTCCCGCACCTGTTGACCCCGGTGGTCACCTCGCCGCGCCTGGCCGCCAACGTGCTCTCCAACCTGATCGGTGAGATGGAGACCCGCTACGGAATCATGAGCGAGGCCCGCTGCCGCAACCTGGTCGAGCTCAACCGCTACCGCAAGAAGAAAGGTGACGCGCCGCTGCCGCACATCCTCTGCGTGATCGACGAGCTCGCGGACCTGATGATGGTCGCCCCGGCCGAAGTCGAGGACTCGATCATCCGCCTGGCCCAGAAGTCGCGCGCCACCGGCATCCACCTGGTGCTGGCGACGCAGCGGCCCTCCACGGACATCATCACCGGCACGATCAAGGTCAACATCCCGGCCCGGATCGCCTTCGCGGTCTCCTCGCAGACCGACTCCCGGGTGATCCTCGACCAGGGCGGGGCGGAGGCCCTGCTCGGCCAGGGCGACATGCTCTTCCGCGGCGCCGGCAGCTCGAAGCTGCAGCGCGTCCAGGGCGCCTTCATCACCGAGGACGAGATCGCCCGCATCACCAACCACTGGGCCAAGCAGGGCGAGCCCGAATTCGAGGCCGAGCTGCTGGAGACCCCGGAGGAGGTCGTCGAGGAGGGGCACGAGGGTGACTTCGACCCCGACAGCGACGATCTGCTCGACGAGGCGATCCGGCTCGTCGTCCAGACCGAGACCGCCTCGGTCTCGATGATCCAGCGGCGCCTGCGGGTGGGCTACACCCGAGCCGGCCGCCTGATCGACATGCTGGAGCGGCGCGGGGTGATCTCCGGCTACGAGGGCTCGAAACCGCGCCAGGTGCTGATAACCCAGGCCGATCTCAACCGGGTCCTCGCCCCGGTGGGGGGCGATTCGCCGCCGGAGCCGGCGGCCGTGGACTCCGATCCCGGGCTCTGAGTCCCGTTCCGTGGTTCCACACGCACGCATTTCGTAATTAAGCAACCACGCAACGCCTTCCTGCGGTAGCTTCGGCGCGTGATTCGCGCCGGAATCGTAGTCACGGGAACCGAGGTCATCACTGGCCGCATTGCCGATTCCAACGGCCCCTGGGTCTCCGAACGGCTGGCCGAGCTGGGCGTCGAGGTGGCTCACATCGACGTCGTCGCCGATCGTCCCGACGACCTCGAGGCGGCGCTGCGCTTCATGGCCGCCGAGGGGGTCGACCTGATCGTCACCACCGGCGGCCTCGGGCCGACCGCGGACGACCTCACCGCCGAGATCGTCTCCCGCTTCGCCGGCCGCGATTTCGTCCTCGACAAGGGGATGGAAGCGAAGATCGCCGAGATCCTCAGGGACTTCGGCAAACGCTTCCGCCTCGACGAGGCGGCGCTGATGGAGTCCAACCGCAAGCAGGCGATGGTGCCCGAGGGGGCGGTGGCGCTGGACCCGATCGGGACCGCGCCAGGGCTGGTGGTGCCGGCCGGCGAGCAGGTCGTGGTCGTGCTGCCGGGCCCGCCGCGCGAGCTGCAGCCGATGTGGGAGGACGCGATCAAGGCCGGGCCGGTGCGGGCGGTCCTCGACCGGGCGACGCCCCTGCGTGGCTACACGCTGCGGATGTTCGGCGTGCCCGAGTCGGAAATCGCCAAGAGCCTGCGTGAGATGCAGGCGGGCGGGGTTGCGCTCGACGCGGTCGAGATCACCACCTGCCTGCGGCGGGGCGAGATCGAGATCGACGTCCGCTACCGCGACGAGCAGGCGGGGGTGGCCGAGGAGGTCAAGGAAGGCCTCACCGAGCGCCACAGCGCCCATCTCTTCAGCCTCGACGGTGAGACGATCGACTCCCAGATCGCGGCGCTGCTGAAAGGCCGGCGCCTGGGCCTGGCGGAGTCCTGCAGCGGCGGCCTGCTGGCGGCGCGGATCACCAACCTGCCGGGCGCCTCCGAATACATGAGGGGCGGCATTGTCGCCTACACCTATGAGGCGAAAGAAGAGCTGCTCGGAGTCGACGGCCGGCTTCTGGAAGAAAAGGGCGCGGTCTCGTCGGAGGTCGCCGAGGCGATGGCGGTCGGGGCGCTGGAGCGCTTCGGGGCGGACGTCGCCGTCTCGATCACCGGCATCGCCGGGCCCACGGGCGGGACCGAGGAGAAGCCGGTCGGCTACGTCTGCTTCAACGCCCGCCTCGCCGACGGCACCAGCATCGCCCGCGACCCGGTGATCCCGGGCGGCCGCGACGACATCCGCGAACGCTCGGCCCTGGTCGGCATGCACCTGCTGCGGATCCTGCTCAGCGGTGCCGAGCCGACGCTCTAGGGCGGGTTTTCTCGAAGACGTCTCAGAGCCTGCTCGAAGTTCTGACGGGGAGGCCTTAACTCGTGCGTCTTGACGCCGTAGCGTGGACCGGGTGAGCGAGAAGCATTCCAAGAGCCCGTCCGCCCGCCTGTTCGTGGCACTGGACCTGCCGGACGCCCTACGTGCCGGCCTGGCCGCCTGGGGCGGGGAAGCCCTCGACGATCCCGCGCTGCGTCCGGTGCCGGCGGAGAGCCTTCACATCACCCTCGCCTTCCTCGGCCACCGGCCGCCGGATGAGATCGAGCCGATCGCCACGGTCGTGCGCGGCCTGTCGGCGCCGCGGATCGAGCTGGGCGATCCCGTGGCGCGGCCGGAGCGCGGCAGGCCCCGCCTCTTCGCACTTCCAGCCCACTCGCCGGAGCTCGGTCGCCTGCAGGCGACCCTCCTCGAGCGCCTGGCCGGCGCCGGCCTGCACGAGGCTGAGAGACGGCCCTTCTGGCCGCACGTGACCGTTGCCAGGGTGCGTCCGCGGTCGGTTCCCGGGCCGCTCCCATCGCTTCCGCCGGGCCTCCGGGATGCCTGGTTGGGCGTCCGGGCCGTTTTCTACCGTTCCGTACTCCAGCCGTCGGGTTCGACGTACTTCCCGCTGGCCCAAGTCGAGCTGTCCCGAGGACAGCAGTGAGGTGATCGAGATGGCAGACAGAAGGACTAACTTGAACGACGTTTCCGCAAAGGAGGCGAAAGCCAAGGACGCAGCACTCGAGAGCGCCGTCAGCGGCATCCGCAAGGAGTTCGGCGAGGGCTCGCTGATGCGGCTCGGCGACAAGGGCACGGTCAAGGTCGAGGCGATCCCGACCGGCTCGCTGGCGCTCGACCTGGCGCTCGGCATCGGCGGCGTCCCCCGCGGCCGCATCGTCGAGATCTTCGGCCCGGAGTCCTCGGGTATGACGACCCTGGTCAACCACATCATCGCCCAGGCCCAGGCACTGGGCGGCGTCTGCGCCTTCATCGACACCGAGCACTCGATCGACCCCGTCTACTCGCGGGCGATCGGGGTCGACACCGACGAGCTGCTGGTCTCCCAGCCGGACTACGGCGAGCAGGCACTGCAGATCGCCGACCGCCTGATCGCCTCCGGCGCCGTCGATGTGGTCGCGATCGACTCGGTCGCGGCGCTGACGCCGAAGGCCGAGCTGGACGGCCAGATCGGCGACACGACGGTCGGTCTGCAGGCGCGGCTGATGTCGCAGGCGATGCGCAAGCTGGCCGGCAACCTCAACCGCACCAACACGGTCTGCGTCTTCACCAACCAGATCCGCGAAAAGGTCGGCGTCCAGTTCGGCTCGCCGGAGACCCAGCCGGGCGGCCGGGCTCTGAAGTTCTACGCCTCGCAGCGGCTCGACATCCGCCGCATCGAGACCCTCAAGGACGGCACCGAGGCGGTCGGCAACCGGGTCCGGGTCAAAGTCGTCAAGAACAAGTGCGCCGCGCCCTTCCGTCAGGCCGAGTTCGAGATCGAGTATGGCCAGGGGATCTCGCGCGAAGGAGAGTTGCTCGACTTCGGCATCGAGCACGACATCGTGCGCAAGTCGGGTGCCTTCTTCTCCTACGGCGAGACACGGCTCGGTCAGGGCCGCAACAACGCCAAGCAGTACCTTGCTGAGAACCCCGAGATCGCCAGCGAGATCGAGATCAAGATCCGCACCGCCCTCGGCATCGACGCCGAGGCTGCACCGGCAGAGGCTGCAGCCGAAGTGCCGCCGGGTACGGAGGCACAGGCGGCCTGACGGCGCCTGTGCTCCGGTGGATAGGATGCCCGCCGCATGAGCAATGAAACCCTGTTTTATGTCTGCGGAAGCGCGCTCGCGGTCTCCGCGGTGTTGGTCAGCTTCACTGGCCTGCGGGTCAAGAGCTTTCCCGGCAAAGCAGCTCCGCTCGTTGCCCTCTGGTTCATCGCCTTGGTCGGCGCCGCGACGACTTTCGCGGTGCTCCACGCCAAGGACGAGCAGACCGCAAAGGCTGCCGAGCTGACAAAAGCGAGCGAGGAAATCAGCAAAGAGGAGTCGTCTCCGGTGGAAGGCGAAACCGAAAATGCGGCGCCGCAGGAATCCCAGCCGGCCGCCAAGGGCCCGGGGGGCACGCTTCAGCTCGCTGCCTCCCCAACCCAAATCGCCTTCGACACCACGCAGCTGACCAGCAAACCGGGCAAAGTGACGATCGACTTCGACAACCCGGCAGCGATCGAACATGACGTGGCAATCGAGCAGAACGGCAAGGAAATCGCCAAGTCAGCGCTTATCACCGAAGGCAAGACGTCCGTTACCGCCGACCTCGCTCCCGGCACCTACACCTTCCTCTGCACGGTGCCGGGGCATGCCGAAGCAGGCATGGAAGGCGTACTGACGGTGCGGTAGCGCCGCGTCGACCGGCGCATCTCGGTGTCCTCGGTCGCTTGCGTGCAGAAGCACGCCACGCTCCCTGCGTCCACCGACCTGCTTGGCCGACACGGCGCTACTCTGCGATTTATGGCAATGCGCTACCACGTCACCACGTTCGGCTGTCAGATGAACGTGCACGACTCCGAGCGCATGCGCGGCATGCTCGAGTCGTTGGGCTATGAGGAGGCGGAGACGTGTGACGACGCCGATCTGATCCTCTTCAACACTTGCTCGATCCGCGAGTCGGCCGACAACCGCTTCGTCGCCCGCCTGGGAGAGGCAAAGCGCCTCAAGTCCGAATTCCCGGACCGGATCGTGGGGGTGGGTGGTTGCTGGGCGCAGTCGGTCAAGGACGAGGTCTTCCAGCGCTTCCCCTTCGTCGATGTCGCCTTCGGTCCCGGCCAGATCCACAAGCTCGCCGAGTTCCTCAATTCCGACTCGCTGACGGCGCAGGGCTACTTCGAGTTCGAGGACTTCTCCGGGCACCTGCCGACCCGCCGCGTGCGTGAGTTCCAGGGCTGGCTGCAGGTCTCGCAGGGTTGCAACTGCAAGTGCGCTTACTGCATCGTTCCGTCGACCCGCGGGCGCGAGGTCAGCCGCGACCCGGCCGAGCTCGTCAGCGAGGCCGAGGCGCTTGCCGCCGACGGCGTCAGCGAGGTAACGCTGCTCGGCCAGAACGTCAACAGCTACGGCCGCGACCTGCCCCGCGAGAGCCGGATCGGCTTTGCCGAACTGCTCGGCCTGGTCGACGCGATCGACGGCATCGAGCGGATCCGCTATACCAGCCCGCACCCGAAGGACATGAAGGAGGAGGTGATCCGTGCCCACGCCGATTTGGCATCCGTCTGCGAGCACATCCACCTGCCGCTGCAGTCCGGCTCGAGCGAGGTGCTGAAGCGCATGCGCCGCACCTACGACCGCCAGCGCTACATGGACCGCGTCTCGCTGATCCGCGAGCACGTCCCCGATTGCGCGATCACCACCGACATCATCGTCGGTTTTCCCGGCGAGAGCGAGGCCGATTTCGAGCAAACCCTGGAAGTGGCTGACGAGGTCGGCTACGACAGTGCCTTCACCTTTGTCTTCTCGCCGCGGCGCGAAACGGAGGCGGCTGAGATGGGTGGGCAGGTGCCGCATCCGGTCAAGGTGGAGCGGATGGAGCGACTCGTGGAACTGGTCCAGCGGCGGGCGGCTGAACGGGCACAGAGGTTCGTCGGAAGAGAGTTGGAGGTTCTGGTCGAAGGGACTAGTCGGACCGACGAGACGCGGTTGCGCGGGCGGAGCAGGCACAACAAGGCGGTGAACTTCGACGGGACAGCCCAGCCCGGGGAGTTCGTCATGGTCGAGGTCGAGTCGGCCACTTCGCAGACGTTGATGGGGACGGAGAAGCTAATGAGCCGGGTGGGGTAGGGGAGGTGGGGCAACCCCTCACTCAACTTTTTCGGTGAATCGCCTGGGCCGTCCGAGGAAGGATTGCCGAAAAAGTACAAGCCGTTCGGGGCAGCCCCACCTCCCCCTCCGCGACACGACTCGGTTCAGCGACCTATGGACGTAATCGCTCTATTTGGTCCCACCGGGATCGGCAAGACGGGGGTCGCGATTGCCCTTGCCGAAAAGCTTCGGGAGCGTGGGGAGAATCCGGTTGCGATTTCGTGTGACGCGTTGCAGGTCTACCAGGGGCTTTCGGTGCTTACCGGCGTCGCTACGGCCGAAGAGCAGGCAAAGCTCGAGCACCGGCTGGTGAGCTTCGTGCCGGTCACTCAGCCGTTCTCGGTGGGCGACTACATGCCGTTGGCGCACGCGGAGATCGATGGGGCGCTGGAGGCGGGGAGGCGGCCGATAGTGGTGGGAGGGACCGGCCTGTATTTGCGGGCGGCGCTGGGAGAGCTCTCGCTGGTCAAGGCTCCGCCCGAATCCGAGGACTCTGAGCTCTGGTCGCCGGAGACGCGGCATCCGACGGTGATCCTTGGGCTCGACATGGAGCGGGAGAAGCTGTACGAGCGGATCGACGCTCGGACGGAGGCGATCGTCGCTGCGGGGGCGCGAGAGGAGGTCGAACGTGCCGAGGAGCTGGGGCCATCGCGCACCGCCCACAAGGCGCTGGGCTTCGACGAGGTGCTCAGTGGCGACCTGGTGAAGATGCAGCAGCGCTCCCGCAACTACGCCCGTCGCCAACTGACCTGGATGCGCAAGGTACCCAACCTTCGGTGGATCGACCGTACGGGCATGGGTAATGCTGAGGTAGCCGCACTTCTGGTGACTTACTTTAATAATTAAGTTTCCTTGCGCATTGAGCTTCGCTGTGGTAATGATGCGAAGGCGGCTCACCATTTTGGGTTCGGAATACAGCATCACCACTCCGAACTAACTGAGGCGGGCGCACCACCGTCTGGAGGAAGGGAGACACCTTGAACTCGACCAAGGCACTTGTCGCTGCATTCTTGACAATGCTGATGGCGCTAATCCTGATCGGCGTCAGCTCGAGCTCGGGGACGGCGCTGTGTGAAGACAAAGGCGAAGGAGGATCTTGCACCAACCTATATGTCAAAAGCACCGCCTTCGCAGCTAATTCGACCAGTGTCAAATTTGAAACCAATTTGGGTACAGTTTCCTGTACGGAATCGAGCTTTGAAGGGGAAACAACCGAAGAACCAACAGAAAGCGGGAAATCGCTTGAAACCCGGATTGCCGTGCTGAAATTTAGCGGTTGCAAAGTCGGGGAAACCGGTTGCACGGTGACGTCGGTCAAAACCGCCTACGCGGCGCCTGTCAGCTGGACGGAAGGCGTGAAAGGCTCGATGACTTTGAAAAGCGGCGGCAGTGGCACGCCCGGAGTGAGCGTGAAATGCGGCGGAATCATCAGCTGCACGAGCACCGGTGAACCCGTGCTCGACGTCAACGGTGGGGAAGCGAAAGCAGCCACCGTCGTGGCCAGCAAAGACAAACTCACGCCAGGGGAAGGATCGCCCTGTCCCAAAGAAATATCCTGGACAGCGACCTACACGTTCACCGCTCCGAATGCAGGAGCGGTCTTCGTTCAAAATCAGATTGCCAACCCCGTGAGGCTGTGCAAAACCAACGGCTTCCCGTTCTGCGCTTCGGCTTCCACGTACCCGATTAACACCCCGCTGGAAGCGAAACTTGAAACTGGATCAGCTGAATTCACTGTAAAAATCAACGGAAATCCTCTGACGACATCCTGCACGTCATCAACGCTGACGGGTAAAACGACGAGCTTCGATACCTGGCCACTTAAAGGAGAAATCTCCGCGCTGACTTTCACAAATTGTGGACCCGTCTGCCATGTCTTAGCCCTTTTGCTGAAATATGAAGCTGAGATTGAAGCCACCAATTCCGGCAACGGCAGTGGCACCATCACCATGCGGAGCGGGGGCTCGGGACCGCCGCGCATCAAAGTCGACTGCGGAGTCAACTACATCTGTACCTATGAAGTTAAATCGAACACGCTGAAAACGACGGTCCCCGGGGGCGTTGCCGCGCCAGCCAAACTATCGGTCAATGCGCTTCTGGATGAAAAGGTGGTTGCTGGTTCGGAAGCGAAGTGCGGAGCGGAGTTGGAATGGAAAGGCTCTTATAAATTCACAAAACCGGAAGATGGAGGCACGCCAAAAATGTGGATCATCAGATACGGGGTATCCACTTGAGATCTTGACGCTGGATCGGTTCGCCGGTAGCGGGGCTGGGGGCGTGCCCCCGGCTGCGCCCCGGGGCTTCCGGCCCGGGGACGGCCGGCCGTCTAGGCTGACGGGGTGCGATTCGAGAAGTGGCAGGCGCTGGGGAACGACTACCTGATCGTCGAGGCGGAGGGGCTTCCCTGGAGACTGACCGCCGGGCGGGTGCAGAGGGTCTGCGACCCGCACTTCGGCGTCGGGTCGGACGGGGTGCTGTTGCTCTCGCGCAGCGAGGACCCGGCCTATGTCGCCGAGCTGCGGATCTTCAACCCGGACGGGTCGGAGGCCGAGCTGTCGGGGAACGGGGCGCGGGAGGCGATCCTCTACCTGCGGCGCAACGGATGGACGAACGCCGACGTCTTCTCGATCCTCACCGCGGCCGGCCCGGTGACGCCGACGATCACTTCCGAGCGGACCTGCTCGGTGGAGATGGGACGCGCCAGCACGACGTCCAAGGACTTTCCCTCGGGGGCGGGCGATGGCCGGGGCGCCCTGACCGTGGCAGGGCGCGAGTGGTTATTCCAGCACGTCTCGATCGGCAACCCGCAGTGCGCGCTCGTCGTTGGCGACGAGCTCGAGCAGCTCGACCTCGCTGAGATCGGGCCACCGATCGAAGCGCACGAGCTGTTCCCAAGCCGGACCAACGTCTCCTTCCTGAGCATCGATGGCAACCGCGTGCGGGCGCGGATCTTCGAGCGCGGGGTGGGGGAGACGCTCTCGTCGGGAACCGGTGCCTGCGGTGCTGCCGTCACTGCGTTCCTCCGGGGCGCGACCAGCCCAATCACGGTCGAGCTCGATGGAGGTGAGCTCGAGGTTGAGATCTCACCCGAGCTGGACGTGACCCTGAGTGGCTGGGCCGAGCCTGTCTGCTCAGGCGAGCTCTCAGCCGAGCTGCTCGCCGCGCTCGCCGAGCTGGACGGCTAGATTTCCGCGCCCATGGGGATCTCGGACCCGTCCAAGCGGCTGGAGGCGATGCCTCCTTACATGTTCCAAGAGCTGGAGCGGCGCATCGCCGACAAGCGCGCTGCCGGCATCGACGTGATCAGCCTCGGCATCGGCGATCCCGACGAACCGACATATCCGCACGTCGTTTCGGCGATGCAGGAGGCAGTCGGCAATCCTGATAACCAGAAGTACCCAAGCAACCGTGGCCGCGAAGAGTTCCGCCAGGCCTTTGCCAATTTCTACGATCGGCGCTTCGGGGTTGAGATCGATCCCGAAAGCGAGGTGATCCCGGCGATCGGCGCCAAGGAGTGCATCTACAACCTCTGTTTCGCCTTCCTCGACCCGGGCGGCGTCGCCCTCGCTTCCGATCCGGGCTATCCCGTCTACACGGGTGGCCCGGTCCTCGCCGGCGCGACCCCAGAGCTGCTGCCGTTGCTACCCGAGCTCGGCTTTGCGCCGGACCTCAGCGCAGTGCCGGCTGAGGTGGCGGCGAAGGCGCGGCTGATGTTCATCAACTTCCCCAATAACCCGACCGGGGCGATCGTCCCCGAGGGCTTCTTCGAGATGGTCGTCTCCTTCGCCCGCGAGCACGAGATCCTCGTCGTCCACGACAACGCCTACTCGGAGACCACCTACGACGGCTACGTCGCTCCGAGCTTCCTCGCTACACCGGGGGCAAAGGACGTCGGGGTCGAGGTCTTCTCGCTTTCCAAGGGCTTCAACATGACCGGCTGGCGCTGCGCGGCGATCCTCGGCAACGCCGAGGCGGTGCAGACCTACTGGCGGCTGAAGACCAACGTCGACTCCGGCCTTTTTGAGGCGGTGCAGATGGCCGGCGTGGCGGCGCTGCAGGGGCCCAGCGGCCCGCTGGAGCGGATGAACGAGACCTATACCCGCCGCCGTGACCTGGTGGTCGGCGCGCTGCGCGAGATCGGCGTTGAGGTCAGCGCACCCAAGGGCACGATCTACGTCTGGGCGCCAGTTCCCGAGGGACACACCTCGACCTCCTTCGCCGAGCTCGTCCTCGAAGACGCCGCCGTGGTGGTCTCTCCGGGCTCGATGTACGGGCCCAGCGGCGAGGGCTTCTTCCGCATCTCCCTCACTACGCCCGACGATCGCATCTCAGAGGCGGTCGAGCGGATGCGTAAATATCTGGCGTAGATGGCGGCGATGATTTGCAGCAGGGGCGTAGGGCTGACAGCGATCTTGCTCTGTATGCTCATGGCCGCTCCGCCTGCATCTGCCTCGCGGGCGAACGGGCCTGATCCAGCTGTTGCAGAATGGTCGAATTGGCCCTACCAGGCGACCTGTGGCGTCGCGCCCTTCGATCCGGTCTCTGTCTTTTCCAGCGAAACCGGTGCCGAGCGCGGGTCCAGGCCCGCCGAGCAGGCACTGGCGCGGTTCGTGCGGAGCGAACCGCTGCCCCTGATGGGCAAACACGACTGGCGGCTCCTCGGCGAAAGCACCACTAGTGCGGAATTCGTCCGAGGACGACTTTCCCGGCAACTGAACTGGCTCCTTTTCGAACAGATCGGTGGGGAATGGAAGTTTCAGAGTTACTCCAGCGACTGCACTCCGAGTTCCATAGTTGATGACCATCCCGCCGTCGCGTGGAGCTTGGCCCGTGAGCAAAAACGGCTAACCGCACGTACGAGAAGCGTAAAGGTGAACCTGGGTCCGGGGCCATGCAGCGGGGGCAGGAGTCAAAACGCGCACGCGCATCCGGTCTTTCGCCAGCTTGGCAGGAGGCTGCTGATGTCGATCTGGCTCGATCCGCTTCCACCTGGCAACTACACCTGCGTTGGGCTGATCGAGCCCCCGCTGGTGGTAAGGCTGCCAAGCCGGTTGGGCAACCGAGTGCTGTACGACGGCGGAAGGTTCCCCGCCTCTCGAGCCGGCCAGACCCGTTCTGAAGAACTGTAGTCAGGCGGCTTCGCGCTCGGCGCGCTTTTCCCAGTAGCGGTTGAGGCCGCGCCACTGGTACTGCGGCGGGACGCATTGAATCAGCTCCTCGGCCGTCTCTGGGCCAACGCTCTCGGTTACCAGAGCGCGATGGTGGCGCTCGTAGTCCTGCTCAGAGAATTCGCGGGCCAGGTCGGCCTCTTCGCGGAGGCGGGAACGAACGAACTGGAGGTGCTCGATCGGGTTGTCGATCTGGCCGAAGTGGGTGAGGGCGAGGCGCTCGGGGCGCCAAGACTCGACGGTCGCGATCGATTCCAGCCAGGTCTCGATGTCGATGTCCGGCGGCGGGGTGGGGGGGACGATCAGGTTGGAGGGTGGGATCCGCACGGCCGCGACGTCGCCGACGAAGGCGGTTCCGGTCTCCTCGTGGAGGTAACAGACGTGGTGGGAGGCGTGGCCGGGTGTGTAGGCGACGCGCATCCCCATCACGTCCTCGCCTCCGGCCAGTGGCTTCACATTGCGCTCGGGGACGGGCACGATCTCGCCCCAGAGGTACTGCATCTGATCTCCGTAGAGGCGCTCCGCGCTGGCGAGGAGCTTCGAGGGGTCGATCATGTGCGGAGCGCCGCGCTCGTGCACGTAGACCTCGAGCTCGGGCCAGCGCCGCACCAGGGCGCCGGTCGCGGCGGCGTGGTCGAGATGGATATGGGTGAGCAGGATTGCCTGCGGCTGCTCGTCGCCGAGCGCACCAAGCAGGGTGCCCATCGAGGACTGTGGCCCGGGGTCAACAAGAGCGCCATCGACCTCCCAGCAGCCGATCACGTGCGGGCGGTCGAGGTGCTTGACATCGATGACGCGCATTGCCGAGTTTCTTAGACGACTGGGTCCGGAAAGCGCTCGTCGGCGGCGAGCGTGTCGCGCATTCCCTGCTCCATGTCGCGCGGGGCATAACCCAGCTCGCGGCTAGCCTTCTCATGACTGGCCCAGAAGGTGACGCCGTCAGCCGAGGAAATCATCTCGCGCAAATTCGGCGGCTGGCCCATCAGCTTGCCGACGAGTGGGCCGATCGGCGTCAGCGCCTTTAGCAGCGGGGTCGGCAGTGTGCGCTTTGGCGCCTTGCGGCCGCTGACGCTGGCAACCGTGTCGACGGCCCCGCGCATCGTCGTCACCGGTCCGCTCAATACATAGCTCTCGCCGACCATGCCCTTGTCGAGGGCAAGCAGGATCCCGCCCGCGACGTCCTCGACATGGCTGAAGCAGAGGCCAAGCTCGGGAAAGGGCAGCGCAAACAGTCGGCCGGCAAAGAATTCCACCAGTAGATCGGCGATCTGCGATTCGTCGCCGGGGCCGTAGACGCCGCCGGGCTGGACGATGACCCCGGGGAGTCCCTCCTCAGCCATCATCCGCTTGGCGATCCGGTGTCCCTCGAGCTTGGTCTCCTCGTAGTAGGAGGTGAATTCCTTGCCGGGGTGCTCGTAACTCTCATCGACGACTTTGCCGTGCGTGTTGCCGAAGATGCCGACTGTGGAGACATAGACGACCTTGGTTACGTTGGCCTCGAGCGCTGCCTGCAGCACCCGCTCAGAGCCGCGCACATTGGCGTCGTACATCGCCGGGTGTTTCTTCTCCGGAATGCCGACCTCGTACATGGCGGCGGCGTGGACGACGCCGTCGCATCCCTGCATGCCCTCGCGCAGCGCATCGGCATCGCCAAGGTCGCCGCCGACGAGCTCGCACCCTAGCTCGGTCAGCTTGGCGGCTTTCTCGGGGCTCCGCACCAGGCAGGCGACCTCGTCACCACGGGCGCGAAGCTGTCGCGCGACCTCGCCGCCGATGAATCCCGTTCCTCCCGTGACGAAGACCTTCACGGCGCGTAAGCCTAGCCGTCCTCTGCCGCGGAAGGGCGGGTGCGAGATTGCCGGGTGTGATTAGCGCGCCCGCCCTGGAGCGGAGGAGACGGCGCCCGGCTTCGGCCTACAATCAAGAAAGGTGCAGCGATCGAGAAATGGGCGGCAGGTGGAGACGAGTTACGGCGCCAACGGCGCCGGCGTCTCCAACCCGCGTGCCCGCCAGCGTGCGCTCGCGATTGGAATCACCAGTGGACGCGAGGAGGGGGACTCGCTCGCTGAGCTGAAGGAGCTGCTGCGCACGGCCGGTGTCGCCACCGCCGGCGAGGCCGTCCAGCAGCGCGAGGCACCCGACCCCGACCGCTATGTCGGCCGCGGCAAGCTCGACGAGCTGAAGGCCGAGATCGCCGCATGCGACGCCAACCTGGTCGCCTGCGACGATGAGTTGGCGCCGCGTCAGGAGCGCAATCTTGAGGCCGCGCTTGGCGTGCCGGTGATCGATCGCACCGCGGTGATCCTCGACATCTTCGCCGACCACGCCCACTCCGCCGAGGGCAAGCTGCAGGTCGAGCTGGCCCAGCTCGAATACAACATGGCCCGCATGCGAGGGCTCTGGACGCACCTCGAGCGGCTCGGTGCCGGCAGGATGGATGGCGGCATCGGCACCAGGGGCCCGGGCGAGAGCCAGATCGAGACCGATCGGCGCCTTGCCCGCGATCGGATCGCCGCCCTGCGGCGCCGTCTCACCAGGCTTGAGCGCAACCGCGGCGTGATGCGTGCCCGTCGCGAGCGTTCCTCGCTGCCCCGCGTCGCCCTCGCCGGCTACACCAACGCCGGCAAGTCGACCCTCCTCAATGCCCTCACCGGGGCTGAAGTGGGGGTTGGTGACCGACTCTTCCAGACGCTCGACCCGACCACGCGCAGCCTCGAGCTTTCCGGCCGCGACTATCTGCTGACCGACACGGTCGGCTTCATCGAGAAGCTGCCCCACCAGCTGGTCGAGGCCTTCAAGGCGACGCTGGAGGAGACCGTGCTTGCCGACCTGATCCTTCACGTCGTCGATGCGGCTTCGTCTGAGGAGCGGCGGCGCGCCGACATGCAGGCCGTCGACGAGGTGCTGGAGGAGATCGGCGCCGGCGGCAAGCCGCGACTGCTGGTCCTCAACAAGGCCGACCTGCTCACCGAGGCGGAACGTGAGGAAGTGATCCTGCACCAGCCGGATGCCGTTCTCGTCTCCGCCCTGGACCGGAGCGGCCTCGCGGAGCTGCGCCAGCGGATCGAGGTGGCCTTCGAGGACACCCTCGCCGAGGTCGAGCTCCTCGTTCCCTATTCCGAGGGAGGGCGACTGCACGAGCTGCACGAAATCGCCGGTGACCTCGAGCGCACCGAGCGCGAGGACGGCGTCCTCGTCCGCGCCAAGGTTCCCGTCACCGAGTTGCACCGCTTCGACGATCTCGCCGTCGTCTAGGGTTCGCGCCGTGGAGCTGCCGATCGTGCGACTGAACGCTGACGCCGTACTGCCTTCGCGCGCACATGACGGCGACGCTGGGCTCGATCTCAACGCTTGCGAGGCGGCCCACATCGGGCCGGGGGAGAGGTGGAGCGTCGGTACCGGCATCGCGATTGAGATCCCCGCCGGTCACGCCGGCCTCGTCTTGCCCCGCTCCGGGCTGGCGAGGAAGCACGGCATCGCCCTGGTCAACAGCCCGGGACTGATCGATTCCGGCTATCGCGGCGAGATTCGGGTGCTGCTGCTCAACACCGACCCGGCCGAGACCTTCCGCGTCGCTGCCGGCGACCGCATCGCCCAGCTCGTGATCGCCCCGATCGCCATTGCCGAGCCGGTCGAGGCGCCGTCGCTGACGGAGTCCGAGCGTGGCGAGGGCGGCTTCGGCTCCAGCGGCCCCTGAGCCTGTCCTTCGTTGAAGGATTTTGCCGGTCGGAATCCCTAAATACCTTCAATGAATCCCGGCGGCAGAGCGCGCCGATTCGTGGGCAGCGCGCTCCAAAGAGTCATCGAGGGGCTCGAGCTGTGGAGGGTTCCCGTAGCGGCGCTCTAGAGCGAGGGTAATCAGATGGTCGGCTAGCCAGGCGTTCTTGGGCAGCAGCGGCCCGTGCAAGTAGGTGCCGATCAGATTGCCGCGCCGCACTCCCTCAAAGCCGTCGTTGCCGTTGTTGCCGAAGCCTTTGATCACGCGACCGAGCGGCTTTGCTTCCTCGCCCAAGTGAGTGCGGCCGCCGTGGTTCTCGAAGCCTGCAAGAACTTGCGGACCGCCGCCGAGGTCGACCTCGATCGCGACGTTGCCGATCAGGCGGCGCCCGGGGCTGCGTACGGTCTCGAGATCGACCAGACCGAGACCGGGCAGGCGCTCTTGCTCGAGCTGGTAGCTGTGGCCGAGCAGTTGGTAGCCGCCGCAGACGGCGAGCACGACCGCGCCGTCCTCGGTCGCCTCGGCAAGCGAACCGCGCTTGCTCTCGACCATGTCGGTGGCGACGGCGCGCTGGTCGCGATCCTGGCCACCACCCAGGTAGAGAAAGTCATGCGATCCGGAGTCAAAGCTCTCACCGGGCCCCGCCGTCGCATGATCGAAGCCGATCCCCCGCCATTCGCAGCGCCGCTGTAGGAAGAGGATGTTGCCGCGGTCGGCGTAGATGTTCATCTGCTCCGGATAGAGAGCGAGGAGGCGAAGCTCCATCAGGCCCCCTTCTCGAAGAGCACGACGGTCGAGCCGACGTGCGCTTCGGTCGGCGGAATCTCGCGGCGGCCCGCCGGCCGCAGCCCGACCGCGCGGCCCTCGTCTTCGAGCATCTCGGCGGAGAGGACGGCAAGCTCGATCTCGTTCATCTCATCGCTCATGTTGCCGTCGGGATCGACCGTCTGGCGCAGGCGACGGATCAGGATCGAGTCCGGGCCGGTGATCGGCTCCAGCGGCAGGCTGGAATAGATCCAACCTTCGATTTGGCGAACGTCGGGGAGTGGTGGCGCCGTGCTGCCAGGCGGGAAGCTGGGCAACTCCTCGACGATCGCGAAGGCGGCGCGACCGCCAGGAAGCATGTTGTCGACCACGCAGGAGAGGCAGTCGATGCGGTCCTGGCTGCCTCTGAGCAGCTGAATCAACTGCATCGGCGCGATCACCAAGCTGAACTTGGTCGCAAACTCGAAGCTGCGCACGTCCGCCACCTCGGCATCGCCGGGAAGCTTGCCGGAGCGTTCCCAGACCGCCGCTACGAGGTCGGAGTCCCAGTCGACCCCGATCACCAGGTAGGCCTGGCGCTGGGCGAGGTGCAAGGTCACCCGCCCGGCGCCGCAGCCGAGCTCCATGATCGGCTTGTCGGTCTGATCGGCAAGCTCCTCCCAAAGCGATAGGTCGGCGGTGTAAGCGCCGCACTCGACTTCGTGCCAGACGACGGTGTTCAACGCCAGAAATCCTCGGCGAGGCCGCGGCTGGCGAGCAGTTTGCGCAGCTCCAACAGGGCGGTGTAGGTGGGCAGGGCGAAGAGGTGCCCGTCCGATGCGGAAAGCGCCCGGTCGAGCGAGCGCTCGACGCCGGCTTCGATCTCGATCAGCTCCTCTGGCCACCCGGCGTACTTGAGCCGCAGCGCCATCTCCGGCGCTCGGGTGCCAGCACAGACGACGCGCCGGACGCTCCGGGCAAGCAGCTCGAAGTCGGCGTCCCAGATCCAGGACACGTCGCGGCCGTCGGCGATCTTGTCGTTGAGCCCGATCCAGAGATCGAGCTTCGACTCACCGGCCTCCAGCGTCAGCGTGCGCAGGACCTCGTTGGCGCCGGCGGGGTTCTTGATCAAGAGGATCGAGAGTTCGGTCGCACCGACCGCGATCGTCTCGACCCGGCCGAAGGCGGCGCGCACCGAGCCGAGTGCAGCGGCGATCGTCGCCGGGGATACACCGAGCTCCAGTGCCGCGGCGACAGCGGCGAGGGCGTTGTAGACGTTGTAGAGACCCGGCAACGGCAGCCGCAAGCGCATCTCGCCGTGCGGTGTGCGCAGTACCACCTCCGAGCCGGTCATTCCGTGCAGGCTGATCGCCGTCGCGGCGACATCGGGCGCCGGGCGCCGGGCGCCGCAACTGGGACACGAGTAGTGGCCGAGGTGACCGACGAACGCACGCTCATAGGCATAGGGATGGCCGCAGCGTCGGCAGTGCTTCGCGTCGAAGGCGTGCTGGAACTCGGGCAGGGCCTGCGAAGTGTCCTCGATCCCGAAGTAAGTAACTCCCTGGCGTGGGTCGCCGCCGGCGTCGCGACCGAGATCGGCAATCGTCGGATCGTCGGCGTTGAGCGCGAACCGCGTGCGGCCGCTCCTCTCGGCGACCGTCTTAGCCCAGTCATCGGCCAGCTTCTCCATCTCGCCGTAGCGGTCGAGTTGGTCCCGGAAGAGGTTGCCGAGAACCAGCAGCGAGGGATCGAGCTGCGCTGCGACCTGGGATAGCCACGCCTCGTCTACCTCGAAGAGGCCTTCGCGCCCCCTCTGCTCGAGCAATGCGGTGGCCACTCCCCAGGTCATGTTCGAGCCGGCGCGATTGTGGACTGGCCGGCGCCCATCGGCAGCAAGTGCCGCCGCAATCATGCCGGCCGTCGTCGTCTTGCCGTTTGTGGCGCTGACGATCGTCGTGCCGCGGTCGAGGCGGGCGCCCATGCGGCTCAGCGCATCGGGAGCCATCCGCAGCAGCAACCGTCCCGGCAGCGTCGTCCCGCCACCGCGACCGCTGGCGCGACTGGCGGCGCCGGCGGCGCGCGCCGCGGTGAGCTTCGCTCCGAACAGCACTCAGGTCCCGGCGGTTGTCGGCACGAGAACGCTGAGGGCACGAGGCAGGACCCGAAGCGATGCCGGCAGATCGGTGAGGTGCTCGCCGTCGGCGTAGACGGGGAAGGGCCTGCTGGCGGTCAGTTCCAACTGGGCAGCGCGGAAGACGCGCACCTCGTCCTCGTCGACATGGGTGCCCTTGAACACCTTGGGCAGGTTACCCACGAAGCGCAGCTTGCCGACCTCGCCGACGGTGACGATGTCGAACTCCCCGTCATCGAGCTCGGCATCCGGTGCGATGAACATACCCCCGCCAAAAGCACGGCTGTTGGCGACCGAGACCGAGTAGCCGCTGAAGCGCTTGCGTTCCTCGCCGACGCGGATCGTGAAGCGCCCTGGCTTCCAGCCGAGCAGGGTTCGGATCGCCGCATAGGCATAGACGAGGTTGCCTCGCATGAAGCTCGTCTCGTTGGCGAGCCGGTTGGCTTCGGAGTCGAAGCCGACGCTGACGATGCCGAGGAAGCGCTTGCCGTTGGCCTCGCCAACGTCGATCCGGCGGCTCTGCCCGGCGGCGATGACGGCGACGGCCTCAACCGGCTCCTCGGGGATGCCGAGGACGCGGGCGAGGTCGTTGCCGCGCCCACCGGGCACGATCCCCAGTGGTGTCTCGGCGCCAGCCATGGCGCCGCCAACGGCGCCGAGCAGGCCGTCGCCACTGACCACCACCGGCACCTCGTCTGCCTCCACGGCCCGCAACGCCCGCTCGGCCCCGTCCTCGAGGCCACGGGTGCGCTCGACCCGGAACGGGATTCGCAGCGAGTCCAGCTCCTGCTCGATCGCCGGTAGCAGCCTCAGCGTGCGGCCATGCGCGGACACTGGGTTGACCAGGAGCGTCAGCGGCATACCCTCGATATCCATCGCGCGCCAGACTAGATGCCGCGCGGCGCTCAGAGGGCGCCGTCGAGGCGGGCGACGAAGAAGTTGCCGTCGCCGGCCCCCTGGCTTCGCTCGACGACGAAGCCCTGCCCGGCAAGCCGCCGCCCGAGCAGTCGCTCCCTGACGCCGGCCGCGAGGCGCGGTGTGGGGCTAGAGGCGAGGATGAAGTAACCGCCGGCGCGCAGTACCCGGGCAGCCTCGGCCGGGGCGACCCGTCCGTCGGCTTGGACGACGAGGTCGAAGAAGTCGTCGGGATAGGGGAGGGAGGCTGGCTTTGCCTGCTTGAAGGCGACCCGTCCCTCCGGATCGAGCCCTACCCTGGCCTGCGCTTGGCGAACGAGCTCTGCCGAAGGGTCGGTGCCGCGCACGCGTGCCGCGGGGAACTCACGAGTGAGGAAGAGGGCCGGCTCGCCGTCGCCGCAGCCGATCAGCAGGGCGCGCTCGGGTACCGGCACATGGAGCACCGCCGCGGCAAGCGGCGTCAGCGCAGGGGTATCCACGTGGCGATGATCGCAATTCCGCGCTGACTTATCGATCCTCTAGGCTTCCCGGCCGATGCAGGAGGGGCCAGATCGTCGCCTGATCATCCTCGCCGTCTTCGCGGTGATCGCCGTGGGCGTGGTCGCGGCGATCTTGATCAGCCGTGGCGGGGGCGGCGGCAACGACTCTTCAACCACCGCAAGTGCCGGTGGCTGCAAGGAAGTCGAAGCGCCGCAGCCGAGGAAAGTCAGCCTCAAGGCGCCGCCGCAGAGCGTGAAGAAGGGCGAAAAGCTGACCGCCGTGGTCGAAACCAGTTGCGGCACTTTCGATATCGCCCTCGATTCGAGCAGAGCGCCTAAGACGGTCAATTCCTTCGCCTACCTCAGTGAAGAAGGCTTCTACGACGGCCTCAGCTTCCGCCGGATCGCCCCCGGTTTTGTAATCCAGGGCGGGGATCCTCTTGGCAACGGTCTCGGCGGCCCAGGCTACAGCGTCACCGAGAAGCCGCCCGCCAACCTCGCCTACACCAAAGGCACGGTTGCGATGGCAAAGAGTGAAGCGGACCCGCCGGGGAGCTCGGGCAGCCAGTTCTACGTCGTCACGGCGGCCGACGCTGGGCTGCCGCCCGAATACGCCCTCGTCGGCAAGGTCAGCGAAGGCTATGACGTGGTGGAACGGATTGAAAAACTCGGTACCCCCGCCGAGAAACCCAAACAGCCGGTCCTGATCGAAAAGATCACGATCGAAAAGGGCTAGCTGCTCTAGGCTGCGTCGATGGCCAAGGTCGACGTAGGGGACGCGGCACCCGATTTCGAGCTGCAAGGGACTGAGGGCAAGACCTTCAAGCTCTCCGAGCACCGTGGCCGCAGCGTCGTCCTGGCGTTCTACCCGGGCGATGCGACCACCGTCTGCACGGCGCAGTTCTGCTCCTACCGAGATAACGCGGACAAGCTCGATCGGCTCGATGCTGAAGTGATCGGCATCTCGCCACAGTCAGTCGATTCGCACGAGCGCTGGGTCGAAGAGCAGGAACTCAGTGTTCCGCTGCTAGCAGACGAGGACCTCTCGGTCAGCAAGAGCTACGGCGTCACCGGCTGGCTGGGTCCGTTGGCTCGCGTCACCGGGCTCAAAGACACTCCCGGTGGGCGCTACATCCAGCGAGCGATCTTCATCGTCGACGCCGAGGGCATCGTCCGCTACCGCCATGTCTCGCGCACCGGCTCGACCTTCCAGTCGGTCGAGGACATCGAACGGGCGCTCGCCGGCGTGGCTTGACCGCGCCGCGGGACGCCACGGGGCGCCAGTTCGCCGCTGGCCTGGAGGTCACGGTTCGCGGCGAGACGACGGGGGAGGGACGCCCGATCGTGCTCTGTCACGGCCTCACCGCGACCCGCCACTCTGTGGTCCATGGCTCGCGCCGGCTCGAGCGCGCCGGCTTCGCGGTCATTGCCTATGACGCTCGGGGGCACGGCGAGTCCGATCCAGCTCCACCCAGGGGTGGGGGTTATGGATACCCGGAGCTGGTCGAGGACCTCGCCGCCGTGATCGAGGGTCAGGTTGGGGACGAGCCGGCCGTCCTCGTAGGCCACTCGATGGGCGCCCACACGGCGATCGCTTTCTCGCTGCGCAATTCCGACCGCGTCGCCGGCCTGGTCGCGATCGGACCGACCTACGAAGGCGCGATCGAAGCGGACTCGCTGCGTTACTGGGACGGGCTCGCCGACGCGCTCGACGAGGGCGGCATCGACGGCTTCGTTTCATACATCGACAGCTTCCAGGACATCGCGCCGGCCTGGCGCGATTCGGTCCTGCGCTTTACCCGTGAACGGATGGAACGCCACCGTCATCTCGACGCTGTGGCTCAGGCTCTGCGCGACGTGCCGCGATCGCAACCCTTCGAATCGATAGACGAGCTCGGGGGGCTCGCGGTGCCGACGCTCGTGGTCGCCAGCCACGACGCCGCCGACCCCGGCCATCCCTACGCGGCGGCGCGGGAGTACGCGGAGCGGATCCCGGGGGCGAGGTTGACCAGCGAGCCCGAGGGGCAATCGCCACTTGCCTGGCAAGGCGGCCGGCTCTCCCGTGAAATTGAGGCTTTCTGCAGAGAGCTGCAATAGCGTGCCCGCCATGAGGGCGCCCCCGGAGGGGACATTGCGCGGTATCGCGACCTTTCTCGCCAGCTTCGGCATCGGCGTCGCCACCTACATTGCGATCGCCGATTCCGGCGGCGGCTCGCCGGTCTGCATCGCTGGCGGCCACGGCTGCCAGACCGTCGCCGAAAGCTCCTACTCGCACCTTGCCGGCGTCAACATCGCGGTCTTCGGCATCGTCGGCTACGTGCTCCTGCTCGGTTCCGCCGTTCTGCGCGGCGACGTCCCGCGCATGGCGGGCTTTGCGATTTCGTTGATCGGCTTCGGCTACAGCCTCTACCTGACCTACCTGGAGCTCTTCACGATCGATGCGATCTGCCAGTGGTGCGTCGCCAGCGCCGTGCTGATGACACTGCTGTTTGCCACCAACGCCGTGCGCATGCTTGCCTACGTGGGCACCGAGCCATGAGCGACTCCGAGCGCCGCGAACGACTGGTCAAGCTGGGCAGCGCCGCCGCCTTCCTTTCATTGGCGGCCGTCGCGGTGCTGATCGTGGTCAGCCAGAGTGGCAGCAGCGGCGGCGACAGCAGCAACATCGTCGACACCAAGCTGGTCAGGCAGCAGCTGAGCGGCATTCCACAAAGCGGAATGGTCCTCGGCGACCCAGGCGCCAAAGTCACCCTGCTCGAGTTCGGCGACCTGCAGTGCCCGGTTTGCAAGGGCTACGCCGAAGAGGTCTTGCCTCAGGTCATCGAAAAGCAAGTTCGCGGCGGCCAAGCCAAGCTGGACTTCCGCAACTTCACGATCATCGGGGCGCAATCAACGCCGGCGGGCGCCGCTGCAATTGCCGCCGGCGAACAGGGCCGCGGCTGGAACTTTGTCGAGCTCTTCTACCGCAACCAGGGCGAAGAGGACTCGGGCTACGCGACAGACGAATTCCTTACCGCGATCGCCAAAGCCGCTGGCGTGCGCAACGTCGCCAAGTGGAACAGCGACCGCAAGAGCAAGCGCGTGCTCGAAGAGGTCGCCAACACGACGGGCGAAGCCGAACGCCTCGGCTTTACGGGCACGCCATCCTTTGCCGTCGAAGGCCCCGGAACAACCGGACTTGAACCCCTCGGCACGCCAGGATCCGCCGGGGATCTCGAAGCGGCGATCGCCGCTGCCCTTTGAGTTGACATAACCACCAGAGCCCTGCGTTGTCATAACGCAGGGCTGAGCCGATCCACCCCTCGTAAACAAAGAGAGGAGGCAGGATTGGCCGAGTACCGACTTCCGACGGTGGAGGGGCGCGAGCTCCTGATCCGCCCGCAGATCGCCGCCGAGCGCCCGCAGCTGCAGCTGGCCCTCATCAGCACCTACGGCAACGTCATGGAGGCGGTCACGCTCGAGGCCGGCGACGTACTCGGCCTGGCCCGCGGCGCGGCGCGGATCGCCCGCGTCGCCCACGACCTCCACGAACTCGAGCAGCGCACCAGCGCCGCGGTGGCCGCAGAGCGCTATGCCGCAGCGCTGGCCCGCAATCCCTGGCTGACCGAAAGCCGCCAGGGGCGAGAGGGGAGAGGGCTGCGCTAGCCCGTTTCACATGAAACGTAAAGGTTTCATACAAACGCCTGTTCGTATAGCCATCCTTGGCTTCGGGATTTTCGCGGCGGTATCGATCCTGCGTCGCCAGGATCGCCTGCACTTGGTTGCCGGCACGGTCGTCCTCCTATGTCTCTGGTGGGGGCTGCGCTGATGGAGCGGTCGCGTCTCAGCATCACGACCCAGATGGGTTTCTTCTCCGAAGAGGTACTGCCCGCCGAGGTGATCGCGGAGGTGACCGAACCCGGAGAGGTACGGATCGAGATTGGTTCGACGGCCGACTGGACGAACGAGCGACCGGTGGCGGCTGCTTACCTTGCTCCCACCGACGCAGCAGTCCTAGGACTCCAGCTGATCGAGGCCAGTAGGGCGGCAACTCCGCCCCCGCCAGGGGACGAAGACTGATGCCGCCGCTTCCTCGAACGAAGTGTCCCGTCTGCGAGGCGAGTGTGCCTCTTCGCGTTGGCGATGAGCTTCGCGAACACCGCGATCGCCGCTTCGACGGCCTCGACAAATGCCCGGCCTCGGGGAAGAGGATCGCCGAGGCGGAAGAGCTTGTGGCTGGCCGGGGGGAAGGTCGCTAATGGAACTGCTGCCGCTTCGCGATCGGCTTAAAGCCTTTGCGTTGGAATTGGCCGACCTTGAAGCGCAGCTGCGCGGTGTGCGCAGTGAGATCGGCGCAGCGTTGCTCGAAGTAAGGGGGACCGAGGGTTTCACCCTGACCGAGGCGGCCCAAATCCTTGGGTTCTCCAGGCCTACTGTCTATTGCCTCCTCGAGGACGCAGAGGGATGAAGCTCGGCCTGGTCGAGTTCGAGGAGATCGCCGCCTTCCTCGAGGCGCGCTCACCTGCGGGCTCCGCGCGAGACATCGCCTCCTGGTGTGGTGCCCGCGACGTTGACAGCCAGGATGTTCTCTACTTCGCCCGGGCTCTGACCCGCAGCTGCCTCGAGACGATCGCTGCCGCGGAGAATCGGACAGGCGAGCCGCCGCCGGCCTCCGCCGTTGAGGCGGCGATCGCCGCGGCGATCGTCACTGCCCTCCAGATCGGCGTCGACTCCGAACGCCGGCGGCGCGATGCGCGGGAGTTGCCGCGGTGACCCTGCCGATTCCCGGCCCCGGCCGAGCTCACCACCCCGCCCAGTTCCGCCAGCCCCCCTCCGAGCGCCAACTAGAGCACGCTCGCGCCGCAGCGGCGGTGCTCGAGCGAAAGCCCCGGCGTAACGCCCTGCGCCGTTTCAATCAACTCGGCCTTCGCCGCTCTGCCCGCAAGGGAGGCCGCTTTGGCCGTGCTTAGGCAACCTGAGCCGCGAGTGCCTCGACTACGGCTCCAAGGTCATCATGCAAAGCCGGGGGGGCAGTCGTGGCGTCTGCTCGTGCATCTGGCCTTCTTTGCCGGTCTCTGCACGGGCTATCGGCTCGGCATCTCCGCGGGCTATTGCGCGGCAATGAAGGGCTTCGTGAGGGGAGCAGCACGTGCTTAAGCGTTTCTGCCGTGCCCCTGCCTGGATCGACGCCGACCCTCCCACCTGGGAGTGGCCGGCCAAACCAACCGAAACGACTTCCTGCCACCAGATGCAGCGCCGCGCGGCGGGGTTCCTGCCAACCCCCCGCGCGGCTTACGAAACGTAAGTGACTGACCGGACTTCCTCCCTGCCGGGCTCCGGCGCGGTGGCCGACGTGCGGCAGAAGTTCAGCAACGCAGCTGCCGCTCGCGCCGCCCGCCGACGTCTCCGCGGAGGTTCTCTGTTGAGCCGGGGACCGTTCGGCACGGCCCGCCCGCTCTCGCTCGCCGCCCTCGACGCGGCGATCTCCGAGACGATCGGCAAGCCGGTGCGCGCCGACCGCCTGTCGCGCGACGACGTCGTCTATCGCTGGATTTGCCGCCGCGCAATCGCCGAAGGCTCGCTGCGCTTCAACACCACCTACGCCGAGGCCGCAGCCGGCGCCGGCTACCCCGTTCCACGGCTCAACTGCCGCCCCAACCGCCGCCGCGCTCGCCAGCAGCGCGTCAGCACGGTCTACCGGGCGCTCTGCAGCCTGCAGGCTGCGGGCCTGGTGCGGTTCCACGGCGTCAAGCGCGCCAACGGCCAGTGGCGCTGCCTCAGCGTCGGCCTCACGCCGGCCGCCTTCGGTCCCCGCCCGCCCTTCGGCCGCTCGAGGCGCGCTCCCACACGTGGCCCGGACCGCCGCATTCGATTTTCGCGCCGAAGTGGCACGTCACCAGAGGTAGCTATTGCAAAAAACCGCTCTAGGGTCGTGGACATACGCGCGCACGCGCGCGAGGGACCGAGAACAGCGGCGAGGGAGAGCCAGGGTGACGATCCTCCGAGCCCTGGCGGCTTCCTCGCAGCCGCTCTTGCCCCCACCGAAGCGCCCTCCGACCCCTCGGCGCCCCGCCCCTGGCCGAACGAGCTCTGGGACCTTCGAGAGCAGGAGGCCGTCGAACTGGTCGAGCTCTTCGAAGCCGCATTCGGAATCCCGGCCCAGTTCAGCTACGAGAAGCGAGGCCCTTGGCTTCGCCGCATCCTCGATCGCTTCGACCGCTACGGCGATCGCACCGGCTATACCGCCGACGGCCGCCGTTGGCGCCACGGTGCCGGCTTTCGCGCGGCCGCCGAGCTGATCCTCCAGCGCGGCGCGCTGTACCGCACCGGCAACCGGCGCCTGGCGAAGGTGCGAAGCCTCGCCTACTTCCTGCCCCTGCTCGATCAGCAGTCCAAGAAAGAGCGCCGCACCTGGCGTGCCCACGAAGGGCGCGAGGTGTGGGGCCCGACGAAGGAGGAGAGATGAAGAAGGACGGAGACTGGATCGCGGCGCTCAGCGCCAAGCTCGAGGTCTCACAGGTCGACGTCCGCGCCAACGAGATGCTCGACCTGGTGGAAGTCACCGAGGTCGATCGAGTCAGCGGTCGGCCGACGTCGGTTCGATTCTTCGATCGGGTCGAGGGCGGCCGCTACCGCGACCAGCTGAGCGCCGCCCTCAAGTCGCTCGAGAGCGCAGCTGCTCCTTTCGATCGCGAGGGGGAGCGTTACTGCGTCGTCTTCGCCGAGTCGTCTCGCGGCCGGCAGTGGCGGATCAAAGACACCGAGCTGAAGGCGACTTCGCTGATCGGCCCCCCCTTCATGCACGAGGAGGACGCGCAAGTGGCGGCGGACCGCATGAACACCGCTGAGCGCGCGACGGATCACACGCGGCCACCCGATTCAGGCGCTTAGCGCGGCTCGCATAGAGCCGCTTTTCGACACAACGGCGGAATTCAGCTCAGGTGGTCCGGCGGATCGTCTTGGGCGAGCTCGAGGCCGGTGATTCGCTCCTCGAGGCTATTGACCCGCTTGCGCAGATCGGTGTTTTCCTTCTGCAAGCCCTTGATCACGTTGCGGTAGTACTTGGCTATCGCCGTGTCGCGTTCGGGACCGATGATGCGGCTGAGCAGGCGCACGCCGCCACCGCCGGAGAGCGCTCCGACGGTGGCGGCGATGATGCCTTCGGCCTGCACTACAGCGCCTTGAAATGCCGGTGGTAGGGGAACTCGGCGATCCTCTCCGGAGTCGGCTTAAACCAGGTAGGGCCGCCGCCGCTGCGCGGATTATCCCGGCCGCCACACTCCGCCCAGCGGTAACGAGGCTCGCCGAGGTGCCAGGGCCGCGGTCGCTTGCGCAGGCGGAGAATTACGTGGCCCTCGGTCTGCTCGGGTTCCTTCAACAGCAGTGTCAGGTAGGAGCTCCACCCCTCCCGACCTTCCTCGACCAGGGTCCCCGTCCAGCCGGCCGGCGAGCGCGGCTTGATTCCGGCCACCGCCAGCAGGTAGAGGACGAACCCCGAGCAGTCGGTCCAAGCGACGCCGCCGCCGGTCGGGCTGCCGATTCCGTTCGCCTCACGGGCGCCCCCGAGCTTGTAGATCAGGTCCATGCGTACAAGTTGGCTAATCGCCTTCTCGACCCGGCGGATGCGCTTGTGCTTGGCCTCGCTCATGATGGCGGCGGTGATGGGGGAGGGGGGAGCGTCGGCGCCGCGGGGGGCTCGACGTCGGCGTTCGGCGTGATCTGTGGAGTCGACGTCGACTCGCCAGTGTCACCGAAGATGTCGCCGACTGCGCCGAGCAGGCCGCCTAGGTCAAGTTCGCCTTTGCCGAGCTCGGCCATCAGCTTCTGCCCCTCGAGGCGCAGCTGGCCGTGCAGCACCGCGGCGGCGCCGAGCAGGAACGGGGCGATAAAGATCGCCAGTGCCTGGTTGTCGAGGTGCAGCCCGAGCAGCGTCTGGGCCTCGTTGGCGATCGCCGCGGCGATCGCCAGGACGAGCGGTCCGACGACGCCGCCGAGGGTGACGTGTCGTGCGTGTTTCTTCATTTCCAGCCTTTCTCGAAAGGCTGTGGGCAGGCACAGCTAGGGTGAACTACTTCCGCCGTCGACGTCGTCGGCGCTTCCGCCGGCCGCCTGCTGGCGTCTTGCAAAAGGCGCAGCTGCAGCCGCGCTTGTGTCCGCGTCCGTGTGGCATGGTCACCTCCTCTCTCTCACTGGTAGCGAGCAACGGTGACCAGGAGCCTTTCAGGGTGGCCAGATTTGGATGCATAGGTCCATTTGAAGATGTGTTCTCCAGCCGGCGGGGCAAGCACGTATTGGAGATCGGCCTGTGCTTCGCCAGCTGCGCTTCTTGCTCCGGTCTCCCTTGCCCAGAAGGTGTCCGAGCGAGCCGAGGGCACCGCGGCGCCGTCCCGCAGAATCATCGCCGCCGCCGCCAAGCAATTTTCAGGCAACACCACTCCGGCCGAGGGCGACGCACTGCCTTCGCCTTCAATAAGTTCTTCAGCGGTCGAAGTAATAGTGATTCCCGGCGAGGCGAGGAGCATCAGGTGATGAATGTTGCCGAATTTCGCTTCGGCTTCGCCGTAGTTGACCGCTACGTAGTAGGGCGGCGGATGAGCTGGAATCTGGTTGTTGGTCCCGAATGAATAAGCGAAGGTAAAACTCCCCGAGCCGTTGCCGCCATTTGAATTGGCTACCCCAGCGAAGGTAGGCAGGCCTGCCGAACCGCCAACTTCGCGCAGGTGTATGCCAAAACGCAGCACGGCATAGGGCACGATTTTCGGGGTCAGCAGAACGGACTTAATTCCTGCAGGCCCCCCCGGGATTTGCCAGCGGATGAACTCCGGCGAAGGTTCGGAGGTGAAGAGGGTGGAGCCTTCGGGACCTTCGGGACCTTCTTCCCCTTTGGGACCTTCTTTGCCCGGTGGGCCTTCGGGACCTTCTTCCCCTTCGGGACCTTCTTTGCCCGGTGGGCCTTCGGGACCTTCGGCTTCTTCGACCACCCCTTCGGGGTTGATCGTCATGAAGTTGTTGGGGCCGATCGAGTCGGCCGCCGGCTGCGCCTCGACGGCGTCCATGCGGTCCTCGAGACCCTGAACGCGGCGCCTCAGAGGCTCCAGGTCGACGGCCTGGCGCACCATCTCCCTAAGCGCCGGCATTGAGCTCCGCTGCCGTTCGGGTCGCGAGGCTTACCTGCGCCTGCTGGGCTTTGGGCGGCAGCTGCCCCGTGGGGACGGCGGCGCGCACCTGCAGCACGTCGCAGTGATCGTTGAGGCTATAGCGGCCGGGTGGCAGTTCCTCCTCGGGTTCCCAGTTGCCGACACTGCCGCCGACCAGGCCGGTGCCCCGCCGCCAGAAGACCGACTGGTTGGAGACGTTGATCCGCACCCGCACCGTGTCCTGGCAGCGCAGGAAGCCCACGATTTCGCCGTAGTTGTCGGGCGCGGTGAAGTTGGGGAGATTGGCGCTCATTGATGGGTCCGGCGATGGCGGTGGCTCTAGGTCAGCGCGTAGACGGCGAAGGCTTGGGGCATCGGGAAGCGGACCCGCAGGATCGTGCCGCTTCCTTCGGCAAGTTCTGTGGCGTCAGCGGCCAGCTGGACCCGGCCGTTGATCTGTAGCGGCGCAACCACGAGCTTCTGTTTCGGCACGATCAGGCCATCGGCGCTAGCGCTCGTGCCGGCGAGGCCGACGAAGACCCTGAAGTTGTTGGGGTTGTAGACGGCATAGGAGAGTGCGTTGGAGCCGTGGTCGTCGGTGATTTGCACCGCCCCGGTTTTGCCGTTGAACGTGAAGCGTTCGATCTCGCCGGCGGCGAAGCTGCGGGCTAGTAAATTCTTGAGCTCTTCGAGCCTTTGCCCGAAGCTGTCGAAACGCTGATGCAGGTCGGCGTGCTCGGGTGGGTGCTGGCCGTACTCGTTCATGGGGCCATCGCCGCCAGCTTGGCCGGGGTCGCCACCGGCTTTTTGATGCCGAGCATCAGCGCGGCGCCGTGGTAGACGAGGAAGGCGCCCCCGCCAAGGAGGGCGATGTTCAGCATCAAGGCCTCGGGGTGGATATCACCCAAGATTCCGGAGAGGATTTCGCCGGGGAGGTCGGCACCGGGGACGATGTCGCCGACACCTTCGCCGAGATTTTCGCTTTCGGCGAGTTTCTTGGCTTCAGGGATGCTGATGCCCAGGCCCTTGGCTAGCGTGGCATAGGGGCTTTTCTGCGAGCCGCCGGTGCTGCCTTTCAGCTGGCCAAGGAAGGATGCCATCGCCTTTCCAAAGCGGGTTTCCTTTCCCTCGGTGTATTCGGAGTGACTGAGGGGAACCCCGCGCGCATCGGCCCAGCCAATCTCGATACCGGTCGAGCTACCGGGGATCAGGTGGCCGATGACATCGCCAGCCTGGACCAACTGGCCCGCCCTCACGCTTGGCTTCAGCCCCTCGTTGACGAATATGTATTTGCCCGTCTGGGGACCGTCGAGCAGTTGGTAGAGGACGCCATTGCCACCCGGCCATCCCGGGGCACCTGTCCTGATCACCTTCGCGTTGCCGATCGCCAGGATAGGGCCGGTGCCGCCGAAATCCTGCCCCTGGTCGATGCGGCCCACGGTCGCGGTTTTGGGGAAGGGGTAGACGTAGCCGCCGAAGCGCTGTGGATGTCTCGCACGGCGGTTCACCCTGCCGTTCCCAGTATCCGCGTCGCTCCCAAACCGATCATCGCCGCGCCGCCCAGGACGAGGACGCCGACCAGTCCGATGTGCATCAGGTCGCCGCCCAAGCCGGATGAGGAGGAAGAAGACGAGGAGGGAGGCTTCGATCGCGCCGACGCGCGTTTGCCGCCGGGCAGGCGCTGCGCACCTTGGTGGGCGATCGAGACGGGCTGGTGAAGGATGTAGTCGATGTATTCCTGGCCGCCGCCGGAGTTGTAGCCGGCGAGCCCGGTCGTGTGCATGAAGATCGCTGCGGCGTGCATCGCTTCGTCCGGGCTCTTCCAAGGATCGACCCCGTATTTTTCGATGTACTCCTGCCGGGTCGAGGCGATGAATTGCGTACCGCCACGCGCGCCGGCCGAGCTCACGGCGCCCTGGTTGAAGCCCGACTCGCCGGAGGCGATCTTGGCGAGAAGGGTGGCGCCGTTGCGAAGGCCATAGCGATGGGCCTGCCCTTCGGCCAGATAGCCCCAGCGTTCGGCCGCTTCGCGCCAAACTCGAGGGACCGCCGCCGCCACGCACTACGCCCCCACCGGTGCCATCGCAGCTGCGTGGTGGGACACCTGCGAGGGGTGGCTGAGCAGTTTGCCGAACAGCCAGGGCAGCGCCAACAGAAGGATAATTAGCACGATCAGCTTGTTCACGTAGTCGACCGTCTCGAGCTTCGGCCAGTGCTCGTTGGGGAAGGAGCTCTCGTCCTCCGCACCGGGCTCCCCGTCCTCCGCAGGCACAAGCAACGGCAGCCACGAAGGTGGCCCCGTCAATGGCGTGGGGAACGGGGAGCCGGCCGGCATCGCTCGCTAGGCCTCCTGGCCGGCGAGCTTCTTGTGGACGGCCCGCACCAGCGCCTCCCAGATCCAGGGCCCGACCGTGTCCTCGGTGCGCGCGGCGCGCACCTGCGGGTCTTCGCTCACGCCGTAGTCGGTGCAGAAGGCGCGCACGGCATCCGAGACGCCGGAGTCATAGATCGCATGGGGGTTCTGGCCGGCGCTTATGGTCGTGCCGTAACCCAGGTGGGCGAGCAGCGCCGCCAGCTCGACCACCTCATCACCGGCCGAGCCCGAGCTCAGCATCAGGTGGTTCTGGGTCAGCGCCGGCGGGTTGTCGGCCTCCCAGGGCTGCGGGCCACTGTAGCCGGGGCAGGGCCACTCGGCCGCCATCACCTTGGGCTCGCTCGGGGCGACGCTCGCCGGCGTCGCCGGCGCCGGCGGGAGTGCGCCTTCGGGGCCCAGCGGGGCCGGGGGAGGGGGCGGAGCCTGAACGCCGCCCACCGGCCCTGGCGGTTCGGATGCCGGCGGTGCGGGCGCGGCGTCGGAGGGAGGGGCAGGCGGTGCTCCTGCCTGCTCAACGCTCTGAATCTCCGAAGCTGGAGTCTCGTCTTGCATGGTTCTTCCTTTCCTTAGCGTTTGCGCCGCCGCCTGGCGACGCGCGGTTTATGAGCTCGCGCTTTGCGTTTAGCGGCGGCGCGAGCTTTGCGTTTGGCCCCGCGCGCCACACCGCGGTGCGCCGCGTGGGCACTCGTGCCGCCGCTTCGGCCCTTTTTGTGGCGCTTGGTCGTGGCGGCATGGCCGCCGCCGGTCGCCTTGCCGCCGGCCTTGCGCTTGGCCGCGTTCTTGTGCGGGCCTGGCGCCCCGGGCGGCCCCGGTTCGCCCAGCGGCCCTTCCTGGCCTTCGGCGCCTTCTGCACCCGGGGCGCCTTCGGCGCCTTCGAGGCCGGGCAGTCCTTCGGGGCCCTCGGTCATCGAGCCGCTTGCTTCGGCGCCGGCGGGATAGCCGAACTGGTTGGCGGTCGGGTAGACGTTTTCGCGTTCCTGCCGGGCTTTTTCGGCTTCTTCTTCGGGGGCCGCTTCGCCACCGCGCGAGCGCAGCAGGAGGTAGAGCAGGGCGAGCGCCGCGGCGGCGCCGGCGGCGATGATCAGGCGCCGGCGTTTGGGATCGAGCTTCGCCCACCAGTTCTTGCCGGCGGCGGTTTTCGGTGCGGGGGTCGGTTCGGGCATCAGCGCCCCCTCACGGGCAGGCTCGCGGCGATCCGTGGGGGCCCGCCCGAGCTGGCGCTCTTGTTGGCCATCTCCGGGGCGTTGCCGGCGTTGATCATGCCGGCGCGGATGCTGTCTTCGGCGTTCAGGTCCGAGGGCGTGCGCCAGACTTGAGGCTGGGGCAAGACGGTGCCGAAGTAGCGCGGCCGGGCGGAGTTGTCGCCGAGGCGCACGGCGGTCGCCGCATCGAGCATCGAGGTGAAGAGCTCGCGCACACCGGTGCCGATCAGGTCCTGAACCGGCTTGGCGCCGGGAGCGAATTCGCCGCCCTGGAGGCGGGAGGGGCGCCCGCGCGCCTCTTCGGGCGGCGGCGCGGTGAGCATCGGCCCTTCGGCGCGCCCGCGCGCAGCCGTCGGCGCGGCGAAGGAGCCGCGCGAGGGGAAGCGGTGGCGGGCGGCGATCATCGCCTCTGCCTAGTAGGAGCCGCGGCCTTGGAAGTCGCGGATGATCCCGCCCCAGCCGCGGAAGAGGCTGCCGGTCACGCTGCTCGCGCCTTTGAAATGGGTCAAGATCAGAAACAGCGCGACGAGGACGAGGGTGAGCTTGACGAATTCTTTGGTGGTCGCTTTCATCGGTGGACGTGTCCTTGTGGTCGGCGTTCTCTCTCCCGTTTCTGCTCGCGGGTCAGCGGTCGGCGCGGGAGCTTGGCGGCCGCCTTGAGGCGGGCGGCAGCCGTGGCGATGTTGCTGCCGGGGGCTTCGTTGAAGACGGGGCCTTCGCCTTCGCTGGAGGTGGAGCCCCCTGCAGGGAAGACGTCGGCTTTCGGGTCGAGGAAGCGCCCCACGATGTGGGGAATGTCGTGTTCGAAGAGCCGCAGCAGCCGCGTGGAGCCGCTGTTCTGCGCCTCGGCCGAGGTCACGAGCAGGTAGAGCAGCGACATGCCGACCGTGGCGCCGAGGACGCCCATCACCACCGAGCCGCCGCTGCTCGCCGCCGCGGGGATCCCAGTCTGGCGGATCGCGCGGTCCACGCGCGGCGTGGGCTGGCCCTTGGCGGCACGGCGCTGGGCGGGGCTGCGCCGGGCTCCGGGGGTGATGCCGGGGATCGGCTTGGCTTTGCCCTGACCTGCCCGTGGCACCTTGGGGCTCGCGCCCTTGCCCGGCTTGATCGTGCGACCAGCTGCGCGCGAGCCGGGCCGGCGGCGGCCCTCGTGGACGGGGCTGCGGGCGCCGGTGCCGTGGCCGCGCTCCCGCGCGAAGGCCTCGGCGCCGCCGATTGGGACGTCTTCGAGATCGGGATAGCGGGCCTCGAGGTCGGCGATCGCCTCGCGGTAGGACTCCCGCGTCTCATCGTCGGTGGCGTTGGCTTCCTGGCGCGCCCAGCGGTCGCGCTGGCGGGCCGCGGCGATCGGACCGCCGGAGAAGTTCTGGGCCTGGTCGAGGACGGTCATCGAATCTGCCAATCTCCCTTGACGGCGTAGTAGCCGGTGAGGGCGAGCCAGAAGGCGAGGCTGAGCATGATCCAGCCCGCCGCCGATTCGAGCTCGCGGAAGGAATTGCTGACCTGGCCCTGCGTCTCGCCGTGCATCCGGTAGAGCGGGCGAATCGCTTTGTAGAACTCATCCTGGCTGAGGATGTAGTTCGGGTCCGCGGCGGCCGCCTTGGCGCTCTCCTCGCTCATTTGCCGAGGATGTGGTTGACCAGGGTCTTGCCCTGGTTGCCGCCGCGGACCGTCCGCAAGATGATCCAGAGGCCGATCAATATCAGCGCCGCTCCGGTCCAACTCATTCACTCGCCTCTCCGAGGAACTTCGACCGCCACCAGGACTTGGGACCTTTCGGGCCCTGCTTTATGAACGCGATCAAGAGCGCCGCGAGCACGGCCAGCACCAGCAGCTTGGCGATCTCTTCCATCATCTACTCCAGCGCCGCGCCCGCTCGGACGTGCTTGCCGAAGCCCCCGGTCGAGCCGCTGGCGCTCAGCTTGAGGTGGGAGAGGTAGACGATCGCGACCAGGAGCACCAGCAGCCAGGGAGTGGCGCTGCCGCGCAGGTTGAAGACGTCGCGCCAGTGGCCAAGGCCGGTCATGCCTTCGGGCGTGGCGATCGTGTCGGCCGCCGGCCCGGACTGGCTGTAGGGCTGGGTGATGACGCGGCTCCAGCGCTCGCTGATGTTGTTGCCCATCTCCGAGCCGCCGCCGACCAGCGGGTGGCTTGGTTCGATGCCGACCATCTGCGCCCACTCCATCGGGCCGGCGCCCCTGACGTCGGCGGGGTCGATGACGCCGCCGCGTTCTGATCCTCCGCGCCCGACAGGCACGGCTCTAGCGCCCCGAGAAGAGGGCCTCCTCGGCGAACTGCACGGCCGAGTTGGCTTTGATTTCGACCGAGCTCTTGATCGTCGGGACGACCTTCAGTTCGGTCACGCCCTTGGGGAACACGAGGTCGCGGCTGGGGTTGTCGGCCTCGAAGTCGAGGCAGACGTAGCCGACTTCGGGCAGGATCAGCCCGTTGTAGTCGTCGGCGTTCTTGTAGAGCAGGTGCTGGACCGGCTTGTAGTTGCGAGGGATGCGGTTGGCGCCGTATTCCATCCGCAGCTGTTCCCAGGTCGCCGGATTGATGATCGAGCTGGGGCCGTTCTGCACGTAGAAGTAGAGCGCCAGGAGCTCGCCGGAGACACGCACCAGCGGCACTTCGACGTCGCCGTTGTTGGAGTAGTTCTTGGTGTTGGTGATGAAGCCGTGCAGCCACTGCAGGTCGGGGACCAAGAGCACGCGGCCTTTGCTGGTGTTGGCAAAGGGCACGTCGAAGGTCGTGGTGGTGACCATGATCTTCGCGTTGGTCAATTCGGCCGTCGCGGTTTCGGTCAGGGTGAAGAGTTCGGCCAGCGAGGGCATCTCGAGGTGAAGCGCGGCGTAGGTCTGGTCTGACTGCATGAAGAGCGAGCCGGTGATCGAGTACCAGTCGTGGACGATCGGCACCTCATAGATCGCGAAGACGGAGAGTTCTTTGCCGCGTTCGATCGCTTTCAGGGTTGGGTCGCCGAATTCGTTTGTCGAGGGGGCGACGGTGACTGGGTCACGCGGGTTGCGGTAGATGCGCGAGTGGCGGGCGCGACAGTCAAGGCCCGAGGGCGCGATCAGCGAGGTCTGGCCGTTGGCGGTGACGGCGATCTTCTTGAAGAGCCCCCAGGGCCAGCGGAAGGTGGGCGTGATCGTGCCCGCGGCGCCGCCGGTTTTCAGGGTCGCTTCGACGGCGATCTGGATGCCCGAGAGGACGCCGACTTTGGCGATCGGGATGTCGAGCGCGGTGCCGCCGAAGCCGGGATAGGCTTCGACCTTCTGAGGCACGTCGTTGCGCTCGGTGTTTTCACTGAACACCTGCGTGTTCATCGCGTAGGTGCCCTCAGGGGGCAGATTGGTCATGAAGGCGGCGCCGTCCATGCCGGTCGGCATCTGGCCCGCGACCGGGCCGATGCCCTGCTCGATCAAGCGTTCGACGTGCGCGGCGCTGGTGTCGGTGCCGGTCCTCTCCCAGGCCTGGCGGACCTCGCCGAGGGAATGCACACGGGTGAAGGGCGACTCGCCGGCGCCCGCGTAGTGCTCCCCGACGTGGGCTGAGCGATGCATCAGGCCGTCACGATCTGGTGAAAGCCGGGGATGTCGACGCGGGCATCGAGCTGCTTGGCGAGGTAGATGACGACCAGGGCGATCAGCCCGATCACGAGCATCTGGCCGACGGTGTATCCGAAGAGCTTCACGGTCGCGAACCTAGAGGGCATCACGTGAGCTCCGGAAGGGGGGAGGGGGGTCGCCCCCCCGCGCCCCCGGTTACATTCCAGATTGGAATGTTGACCTTCAGTTTCGGCGTGATCGAGCGCATCTCCCGGCAGGTCGAGCTCTTCCCATTGGTAGAGACGGGTGGCCTCCTCGCGGGGGGCGGCGAGTCCGTGACGCACGCGCTGCCAGCCACAAACGAGGCGCTGCGACCGGCGCGCGAGTTCACCATCGGCGTCGAGCAGATGTATGACCTGCTTCGCTCGATCGAGGATGAGGGCCACAGGCTGCTCGGCTCCTACCACTCGCACCCCAACCGCAACGCGCAGATGTCGGGCGCGGATGCGGCGATGGCGCGATCGACGGGGGTGCTGCTGATCATTGCGCCCGGGAAGAAATGGCAGTGGAGGCTCTGGGACCCGGTTGTCGGCGGCGAGGTTGACTTCGCGATCGAGCCGCCCCGCGCGTAGAATCTCGGGCCGTGTCCCGCGGTGGCTTCAGCTCGAATCCAGAGGCGCGCAAGCGCCAGGAAGAAGGCCTCGCCCGCGGGCGCCAAAAAGCAGCTCGGAAGGTGCTTGGTATAGAGGAGGAGTCCGGTTCAACCGGACCTTCCCCTTCCTCCTCGAACCCAAGTAGCGCTCCTGCCTCGAGTGCGCGCAAAGCGAAGCCCGGCAGCTACGGCAAGCCGAAGGCGAAAGCGAAAGCAAAACCGCGAAAGAAGGCAGGCAGTGCCAAACGACCCTCCGAGCCCAAGCCCGAGCCCCGAGAGCGCCCCGTCCCCAAGCGAGGCGGCTTCCTCGCCGGCCTCCGCGAGGGCCTCTCAGTCTGAGCCGGCCTCCTTTATAGCCGACGCCGGGCCCGCCTTCGACTCGGAGGCCGCCGGCGCGGAGATGCCGCCGGCGCCGCCCGACGAGCGCGCGGCGGAGATGCTCGAGCAATGGGAGGAGGAGGTGATCAAAAGCCTGCTCGGCGTACAGGGGCGGGTGCTGCACGCGGCGATCGGCGTCTCCGAGCAGGACTGGGTCCACACCGACGTCGACCTGGCGGCGATCGCGCCACCGCTGACTCGCATCTGCAATCGCTATGAGCCGGTTCGCCGCTATGCCCGCCACGCCGATCCGGTCACCCTCCTCACCGGGCTTGCCGCCTACGCGACTCGCTCGCTGCTCGAACGCCGCGACGTTCTCGCAGCGCTTGCCGAGGATGCCGACACGATGCCGATCGCGCCGGCTGAGGAATCGCCTGTGCCCACACCGGAGGCTTCGGCGCCGGCGACGCCGCCGCGGCAAGCTTCGAATTTCCCGACCACCTTGGCCGGGCCGCCGCCGATGCAGCCAAGCGAAGGGCCGGAGCCACCCCCGCCGCCACGCCCGGCCGAGGCCGAGGTCGACCCGACCGCGGTGGATTGGCAGGTGGGCGGATGACCAGCCGCGAGAAGGTGCTTGCCCTGCGCCAACGCCTCGTCTCGCTCAAGCCCGAAGACGAGTCCTCGGCGCAGATGCTGCAGGTGCTGATGGCGATCTCACCGCTGCTGGTCAAGGCACTCCCCGACGATCCGGCCGAGCTCGACCGCTACCTGCGGATGATCGCCTGGGGCGCTGCCCAGTGCCGCTCCGACGATGCGCCGAGGCTAGGGCTCTTCGAGTGGGATGGCGAGCAGTGGCAGGCCGTCGAGCTGGAGGTTGAGGAATGAGCGGCGTTGCCAAGCATCATCTGATTCGCGGCAAAGTGTTTCTGTACACCTGGCGCGGCAACCGGCACCGCCACGCGATCCTTTACCTCTTCGGCCTCTACCTACCTATTTGGCGATGAGCGGCGTCCGCTACAACGAGCGCGTCTTCGTCGTCGGACCGACCGAATCGGGCAAGTCGGAGCTGCTGAACGTCCTCTTCTCGCAGTTCGAGTGCCAGCGCCTGCTCTTCGATACCAAGGGCCACGAGTGGACTATCGAGGGTGTCGAGCCCGTCTCTGATCCAGCCGCGATCGACTGGAACCAGCCGATCATCCACTACGTCACCGCCGGCACCGAGCTCGCCGAGGTGACCGAGGTCTTCGACCAGTGCTGCGCTCGCCTGGACCTGGTCGTCTGCGTGCACGAGCTCAACGACCTTTCCGCCTACTCGACCAACAAGACACCCGAGGCGGTCAACCGCTACCTCTCCCAGGGCGGCGCCAATGGCCGCGGCCTGCTCGGCGCGACCCAGATGCCGGTCGACATGCCCAAGCGCGCCCGCTCCGAAGTCCAGCACGTGTTCACCCTGGCGCCGCCGATCGATGAGGAGCACTTGAAGGTCGTCTGCCGGATCGTTGGCGGGATTGGGGCGACCGAGATGCGCGAAGAGATCGAAGCCGTCCAGCGCGAGCACGGCGAGCACGCCTTCATCCATTGGCCCAAGGGAGCGCTGCAGGAGCCGGTTGCCTGGGCGCCTCTGCCCGATTGGATGCTCGAGCAGTCGATCGTCAAGCGCCGACGGCCACACGCCCGTGAGCGATCTAGGTGAGCGGGGAAGCCGGCTGCGTGTCGTCGCGCGCAAGCTCACGCCGCCGCCGGCGATCCCGCCCTTCTACGTGCAGGCACCCGATGAGGAGGAGATCCGCGCGATCGGCTGGTACATGCACCGCACGAGGGGCGGCCCGGCCGTCTATCTGGGCCACTCCGCCGCCGCAGCCGAGGTGTGGCTGCGGCGCCAGGTGGACGAGCAGCTGGCGAAGCGCAAGCGAAAGGATGCAAGAAAGTGACTGACCTGCCGCCAAGACCGACACTGTCCAACCCGGCGAGCAAGCCGCGATTGACGAAGACGGGGCGCCAGGTCCGCGAGCGGCCGATCTACAGCCAAGCCGGCGGCGAGGGCCTCGGCAGCTGGGAGGTCGAGGTGACGCCGCTGGGTGGCGCCTCTAATGTCGGCCGCGGGTTCGACGCCGGGCGGCTCAAGCCAAGGGCACTCTTCGAGGTCCGCGCTGCCTATTACGGGCCCGGGCTGCCCGAGTTCGGCTCGCAGCCCAACACGCGGATGATCCCGCACACGCATACCGAGGACGAAGAGCTCGCCCTGGCGATCGCGCGGGTGTTGGAGCAGCTGCTGCGCGCCGGCAAGCGCGAGCTCGACTTCGTGCAGATCAGCCAGGATGTCGAACGGAGGCGGGACTAGCAAGCTGGCGAAGCAGGATGGCTATAGCACCACACTTCCTCTGTTTCTTTTACTTCAATCTGCCGCCAAAGGCTCTGGTTTTCGCCGACCTTCACGGTGTCGAAAAACCCCAGCGATGAGCTCAATTCCATCTCAACGGGGACGAGACCTCCTTCGAGGAGGGCCTGGCACCAAAAGAGCTGACCCTTCCTAGCAGGGACATGACGTGGGCACCGAGCACCTTCGTTTTCTTCCCTGCTATAGCGATCAGGGGCAGGTAGGCCGTACCATTCCGCCGCTTTCTTGAAGGCGCTTTCTGCGGCGCCTTCCATGTTGACGTAGTGAAATTTCGTTGCCGCCGCCAGCTCAATCGAATGTCGTTGCGGATCTCCGGTTTTACGGAGGGGCAGGACCCAGAGGCCTATACCGGCGGCGCTCGCAAACACGAGTGCGACCAGCAATCCGATCAGCCACTTCATAACTACCCCTATCGGTACGCCCTTGACAACCTTTAGCGGCCCAAATCTCGCGATCTGCGCCTTCCTAGACGTAAGTCTGATTGACGTTCCGCCGACGCCGCCGTTATGTTGCCGTTGCGATGATGGTTCCTGCCGACCATGCCCGCAGCGCAAAGCGGGTTGACATAACCACCATTATCGTGCGTTAGATCTGTTTGGGGGAATGCCCCCACGAGCCGGCCGATTGCTCCAATAGGTTGGATCCATGTCTGGTGAGCGGCCCGAGCCGGGAGCTAGAGACATTGCTGAGCGGATCGAAGCTTCGTATCCGGGGTCCGAGCTGGATCTCGCGCGCCTTTTAGAGAAGCGACGCGGCAACTGGGGCCGTGTAATACGCCCCTTCAAGGACTTCGCCAATTGGGCCGTGCGGCATTACGCGGTCTCGGGGAGCGTCGTCGCAGTTCTGGCCGGCGGCTTCTACACGCTCGCCTACTCGACCTTCTACGGCAACCTCGACATCTCGCCTGAGCAGGCCGGCCTGACAACGTCCGAGATTCTCACCCACTCGGTTCTGGGGGGCCTCACCCTGGTTGCACTCCTCGCCATCACCTTCGCGGCAATCTTCATCTCCCTGATTGGAATCCAAAGCACCGAGGACCTAGGGCCGGGGACTTGGACGGACTTCGGCAGCAATATGTTCATCTCGGCGGCGGCCCTTAGCGTGATGGGAGTGGCGTTCTTTCTGGCCGGCGCGCCCCTCGCCCTCTGGCTGTTCCTCACCGTGGTGGCTGTCCTGGTTGCCCTGCCTGTGAGTCTGACCTTCCGCTACGGAGGTCCGCTGCCCAAGCCGGCTAACTTCGAATTTGCCTGGGAGGCGTACGTGGCCTTCCTCGTGGCCGGTGCCATACCGTTTGGCCTCGCCGGTGCGGCAGTCGGCACCTTCATCGAAGCGGAAAAACTCGGCACCACCGCGAGCTCCGGCGGCGCGGTCAGGAACCCGACGATCGCGGGTATTCCTTTTCTCGGCGTGCAAGCCCAACCTGCCTTCGTCGATTGGGCAAACGAGGCCGAGGCCAAGCGAGTGCCCCGCTGTCTGCTCTACCTTGGCAGCGCAGACGGGCAGCTCGCCCTCTACGACGCCAAGGACGGCACTACCATAGAGGCTCCCAGCCACGATGCCATCGTGCAGCTTCGCGGCAACCGCAGCAGCTGCGAGGCGCCCGTGAATCTCAGCGTCCCCAGCGTGCATCGCGTCGGCTCCACTTCATTCCGGTGCGGCCCGGGCAACTGGGAAAGCGACCCCCAGCCCAGGTTCGAGTACGACTGGACGGTGGAAGGGGAAACGATCGTCGGGGGCAGAAGCAAGACATCCGTCTTGGACGCCAGGGGACTCACCGGTCCTCTGGTAGTCCACTGCAATGTCACCGCGTCCACCCCGCTCGGTGAGGACACCGCGCTCAGCGGCGGCGTAATCGTTGGAGCACGCAGTGGCTAGGGCTGTCTTGCGACGGCCGTGCCGGACACCAGGGGCCTGACGATCGGTACCGCCCGGGGTAGGCGGCCTCGCTCTACCCATTTCAACTCCAGGGTTGATGCCTCGATCGCGCCAACCGTGTCGCGGTTGCAGTGGCAACCGTCGCCGAGGAAGCGCCATGGCTTCTCGAGACGATCCTGCCAGCGCGCCAGGCCTGGGTGTCGAGAGCGAACGTGCTCAATGAAGAGCAGCTTTCCACCCGGCTTGAGGATCCTCGCGGCCTCGGCAAGGGCCGCTCGCGGATCGGGCACCGTGCAGAGAACCAAGGTGAAGACAGCGGTGTCGAAGCTCCCATCCTCAAAAGGCAGGCTCTGGGCCGAAGCCTGCACAACCTCCGCCTCCCTCCCCTTCCCAAGCTTCGCTCGCAGCTTCTTGAGCATATGCGGGTCGGGCTCGGCCAAGACCAGTTTGGTAACTGCCTCGGGATACAGCTCGCGGTTGACGCCGGTTCCAGCGCCGATGTCGATCGTGCGGCCGCTAGCTGCTGCAAGGACCTTACGCCGCATCTCCCGTAGGCCCGCGTCCTCGGTCGCCTTCAGGCCGCGGTCGTAGATCGCCGCGAAGGCCCTGCCCCAGGTCGCGTCGTAGATCCTGGCGGGGAATTCCATCCGAGCTTGGTCCCGGGCCTGCTACCGCTTGCTCAAGCGGCATCCCGCTGGGCGGGCGCGATGTCTGACTCGGAGTCGATGCCAGGCTCGCTGGCCGCGGCCCGCTCCTCGTAGGCACGGCGGGCGCCGTGGTCGACTTCGGTCATCAGCTTGTCGACCTTCATCAGTCGTCCGAGGCCCTCGCGCATGCCGCGGGGCAGGTTGGAGACGAGCTTGAAGAAGGCGCCATTGATGCGCGGGACCCAGACGTCAAAGCGGGGGACTTCAAGTGCATCGACGATCTCGTTGGCGACGTCGGAGGCCTCGACCGGGCGGATCAGGCGTTGCCCTACCCCAGCCGTCAGCTCGGTGTTGACTACGGTCGGCATCACGCAGGCGATCTCGATGCCGCTGCCGCGCAGCTCGGCCCGCACCGCCTCGCTGATCCCGACCACGGCGTGCTTTGTGCCCGAGTAGGTGGCGATGCCGGGGAAGCCGCCCTTGCCGGCCTGAGAGGCGAGGTTGACGATGTGGCCCCTTCCCCGCGGACGGAAGCGCTCGATCGCCAGCTGCATACCGACGATCACGCCGTAGACGTTGATGTCGAGCTGGCGTTTGAGCGAGGCATCGGACTCCTCGGCAAAGGGCGTCACCGGCATGATCCCGGCGTTGTTGACCACTACGTCGAGGGAACCAAGCTCACGCTCTGCGGTGTCAAGGAAGGCGGCGAAGGAGGAACGGTCGGTGACGTCGAGTGGCAGCGCGATGGTCCCGCCGCCCAGGCCGCTTGCGGTCTCTTCCGCCAGGGCCAGGTCGAGATCACCGATGGCGACACGGCAGCCCTTGCGTACCAGTGCCGTCGCCGTCGCCTTGCCGATACCACGAGCACCGCCGGTGATCGCCACGACCTTGCCGCTGAGAGACTGCCGCTTCTTGGCCATCGGATCCTCCTCCTTGGCGACCGCTAGGCCGCCGGCTTGTAGACGGTGACCACGGCAGCGCCGCCGAGGCCGATGTTGTGCTGGAGCGCCAGCTTGGCGCCCTCGACCTGGCGCTTGTCAGCTTCGCCGCGCAGCTGCCAGGTCAGCTCGGAGCATTGCGCCAGTCCAGTGGCACCTAGCGGATGGCCCTTGGAGATCAGCCCGCCCGACGGATTGACGACGACCTTGCCGCCGTAGGTGGTCGCCTCTTCGGTGACCAGCTTGTGTCCCTCCCCCTCGGCGGCGAAGCCGAGCGCTTCGTAAGTGATGAGCTCGTTGGCGCTGAAGCAGTCGTGCAGCTCGCAGACGTCGACTTCCTCGGCCGCGACACCGGCCTCGGCGTAAGCCTCGCCCGCAGCCTGCTTTGACATGTCAGAGCCGACGATCTTCATGCAGTCGGTGTCCTCGGCGAAAGTCGAGCTGAGGTCGGTGACCATCGACTGGCCGGCGATCTCGATCGCCTGCTCCCAGAGGCCGTGCTCATCGACGTAGCGCTCGGAGGCGACGATCGCGCAGGCCGAGCCGTCGGAGGTGGGCGAGCACTGCAGCTTGGTCAGCGGGTCGTGGATCATTTTCGCCGCCTTGATGTCCTCGAGCGTGTACTCATCCTGGAACTGGGCGTAGGGGTTGTTGACCGAGTGCTTGTGGTTCTTCCAGCCGATCCAGGCGTAGTGGTCGGGGGTAGAGCCGTACTTCTGCATGTGGTCGCGCCCGGCGTTGCCGAACATCTGCGGCGCGGGCGGGGACTGCTCGGGGTCACGGATCTCGAACATCCGCATCGCGTGCTTGTCGAGCGCGTTGGTGCGATCGGTGTACTTGACCCCGAGGCTGCCTGGCTCCATCTTCTCGAAGCCAAGCGCCAGCGCGCACTCGGCTAGGCCGCCCTTGACCGCCTGGCGAGCCAGGAAGAGCGCCGAGGAGCCGGTCGAGCAGTTGTTATTGACGTTGACCACGGGAATCCCGGTCAGGCCGAGTTGGTAGAGCGCCCGCTGCCCGTAGGTGGAGTCGCCGTAGCAGTAGCCGGCGTAGGCCTGCTGCACGTCCTCGTAGGGAATGCCCGCGTCGGCGAGCGCCTTCTCCCCCGCCTCCTTGGCCCAGTCCGGGTAATCGCCCTCCTTGGTGCCGGGCTTCTCGAACTTGGTCATCCCGACCCCGATCACGAACGTGCGATTGCTCAAAGTCTGCTCCTGTGTCGCCGCGGCCGCGCGCCGCGGTTTGGCTGGTCAGCCAGGAAATCTAGCGGCTTTGAGAATTCCACAGTCCGAGTGGATCGCTCAGTCGCCCGGGTGCCTCTCGAAGGCGCCGATGTCGCAGCCGGCGCCGCTGGGCCGCGCTTTGGTTTCAGCGCGTAGAGCCCGCCACCGACCAGCACAGGCGCCAGGCCTAACTATTTGGATGTTCGGCCGACAAGGGTTCCCTGATTTGCACGGGTTCTTGCTTGTCGCGATTCGGCCAGAGCAGGAATGCGGCGCCAGCGATGACGATGCCGAGTGCGGTGCCGAGGGCCCGCTCGTCAGCGGCGCGCAGCGCCGACTCGCCGATCGAGTCGGCGAGCAGCACGGCGTAGGTCGTGATCGCCGCGGTGAAGAGCGCGTACTGGACCGTCAGCAGGCCGTAGGCGAAGCCCGTCGCGATCGTTAGGGCGAAGGCGATCGCAATCTCATCGCCACGCAGCCACTCGGCCAGCGCGGTCGCGATGACGAGGCCGATTGCGGTGCCAATCGCACGCAAGGCGAGGCGGCGAAACGTCTCCTCCTCTTCGGGACGTAGGACAAAGAGGATCGTTAGCGGAATCCAGAAGCCGTGTTCGTGAACGCCCAGTAGCCAGTAGAGGGCGACGCCGGTGGCCAGTGCGGCGCCGAAGCGCACACCGTGGCGGAAGCTGGTCGAGCGCAGAGTGAGGTTATTGCGCAGGGTCCGGCGGGCGGCGGCCCAGTTCCAGCCGCTCTCCCCTCCCTCCTCTTCGCGATCGCCCGCCGCCCAAACGCAGAGCGAGAAAGCCGCTTGCAGGAGGCCGCCGGCGGTAGCGAAGAGGAACGCCGGCAGAGCGTCGCCGGCGTCGAGCGGCAGGTCTTGGGCGATCAAGAGCGCCAGCGCAACCGAGAGGCCCGCGATCGAGAAGCGCAGCGAGACCGCAAAGCAGTAGCCCGCCACGGCGCCGACCACAGCCATTGCGGCAACGGCGAGGAAAGCGTTGGCGCCGGTCAGCACGCCGAGCACGGCGGCAAGACCGATCAGCGGGGCGACCGACGCCTGCCAGGCCGCCCGTGGCCGCGCCGGGGCATCCATGGCGGGGAAGCCGGCTAGCAGGGCGCCGGTCGCGATCGCGCCCTTGCTCGGGCTATCCAGACCCAACTCGAGGATCAGCGCCAACCCGACGGGCAGGGCGACGAGGAAGCCCCGCCGCAGCGCCGACGCCGGCTCGCTGGGCCCGATCGCGAAAAGGGGCGAGGCCTGCAGTCGCCGCGCCGCGCCGCTGGCGTTGAAGAGTTCCACGCCGCAAGTCTCTCGCCATCGGCGGCGCTACATCCGCAAGATCAAGCGACGCTCGGAGACCAGACTGAGTGCAGGCCGGTACGGCAAGTGCTTCTTGCGGTAGCAGGGACACGGGTTGTCCTCACACGCGACGCCATCGTCATCGCCGTCGAGGCGGTGAGGGTCGGATTGTGGTCCGCCATGCTTGAGGAAGAAGAACTGGGCCGCACGCTGGTTGGGGAAGTCGGCGCAGTCCTTGTCGCTTGCGAACGCTACGGGAGACCAGGTGAGCAAAAAGGCGATGAAGGTCAAGGCACTGAGGGCGAAGAGGGGCACGCTGATGGATAAGGGCATGCAAAACTCCTTCCGTTTCTGGATAGAGACAAGCTCGATCCTAGATCCCACACCCCACCCAGGGCGTCCCAAGTACGCTGGAGGGCCGTGATTCTCGCCGCATTGAGCTCCGATCCGGCCGCTGGGGTTGGCATCTTTGCCGCCCTGGCTGCGGGCGTCGTCTCCTTCCTCTCCCCCTGCGTGCTGCCGCTTGTGCCGGGTTACCTCTCAGCGGTTAGCGGCGTCTCCGCGTCGGAGTTGGAGACCGCGGGATGGCGCCGCATCCTCGCCCCCAGCCTTCTCTTCGTCGCCAGTTTTTCGGCGATCTTCGTCGCCGAGGGACTGACCGCGACCGCGCTTGGCTCGGCCTTCCAGGATCACGAAGAACTGCTCAGCAAGATTGCGGCGGCGCTGATCATCGCCATGGGCGTCCTCTTCGTCGCCTCGCTCTTCATCGTCCGGCTCAATCGCGAGTGGCACGTCGACGCGCTGCTGGAGCGGGCGGGCCGGGGAGGCCCGATCGTCGCTGGCGCCGCCTTCGCTATCGCCTGGACTCCCTGCATCGGTCCGACCCTCGGCGCCATCCTCACCGCCGCCTCGCTGTCGGGATCAGCCGCGCACGGAGCCTTCCTCCTCGTCGTCTACTCGGCCGGCCTCGCGATCCCCTTCCTGCTCACCGCCGTCGCCTTCTCCCGCATGACCACTGCCTTCACCGTGGTCAAACGCCACTATCAGGCGATCGTCGCCACCGGCGGCGTAATCCTGATCGCGATGGGCGTGCTGATCTGGACCAATCAGCTGACTCAGCTCAACGCCGACGCCCAGAGCTGGCTTTCTGGCCTCGGCCTCGACTTCTGGAACTCGGTCTGAGCTAGTTGTTGACGATCGGCGCCACGGTCTCGATCTCTTGGCCGATAGCCTCAGTCTCCTCGAGCCCCTCGCCGTCGAGCTCACGCGAGCAGACGATCCGGAACCGCCCAGTCCCGATCTCTGCATCGGGGACCACCGGTAGCCCACGGATCTGATCCCAACCCAACCGTTCGACCTCGAACGGATTCATCCGCACCTCAGCCGCCGGAAACGGGCAGCTCGAATTGTGCTGGTCGATCGCCTTCGAGATCGCCTCGAGGTTCTTCGCCTCGGTGGAAGCCATGCAGGGGGATTCTAGGAGGCGGTGGACTTTTCCGGGAACGACGAGAGACTGTCCCCGTGATGACGGGCAAGGAAACGCGCGAGGACGGCCGCATTCCCTTCCGGATACGGATCGGCGTGACCGGCCACAAATGCGTCAGCCGCGAGGGGCAGCTCCAAATGGCGGCGAGGGAACAGATCCGGCGCCTCTATGGCCTCTTCCCTTCGCCCGACACCGAGGTGCGGCTCAGCGTCGTCTCGCAACTCGCCGACGGGGCCGACCGCCTGGTCGTGTTAGAGGTTCTGGCCGAGGCGGCCGAGCGCGACCATGAGGCGCGCTCGGAGGCGATCCTGCCGCTCCCCTACGACGACTACATCGCCATTCAAAAATTCTCGGTGCGGTCGCGCGAGGAGTTCGACCGGCTGCTCGCCAGGGCGGTCGTGCAGTCCATCCCAACCGGCCGGCTCGGCGACCGGAGCGGTTCCCAGGGCCCCGCCTACGAGGCCGCCGGGCACCAGCTCGTCGCCCGCTGCGACGTTCTGGTCGCGCTCTGGGATGGCAAGCGGTCGGGAGGCAAAGGGGGCACGGCCGAAACGCTGGTCTACGCGGCGGCACGCTCGAAGCCCTGCATCTGGATCTCAACCGGCACCGAGCCGGTTGTCCGCGACAACTTCGACCATGGGCAGGCCTCGCCCTTCCATCGCGAAGTCGAAGAACGGGCGAAGGGCGAAATCGACGCCTCTTCCGGCCAGATCAAATACTCGAAAGACTCGCTGGAGGTGCTGTGTCGCTCTTTCGCGGCACTGGATGGGTTCAACCGCGAAGCGGTGCCGGCCAACTTCGAATCACGCCTTCGCTCGGAGCTCACCTCCCCCTCGGGAGTCGACGGTTGGGTCGCCGCTCCCTTCGTACGGGCTACGACTTTGGCGGCCCGCTGGCGGTCCCGGTTCGCCTGGGCGGCGCGGATCATCACCCTCTCGGCGGCGCTCGCCGCGGCGGCGCTCGCGATCGGGCTCAGCTACGGCGAGAAAGCCGAGATCTGGAGCGAGGCGGAGGCGGCCCTCCTCCTGCTTGCCCTACTCGGCATCGGAATGATTCGCAAGGTGGGCTTCCACCGCCGCTGGCTTAGCTACCGGGTACTGGCGGAGCGCCTACGGACGGCGCATTTCCTCGCGCCGACCGGAGCCGACTTCCGCCGTCAGGCCAGGCTCGAGGGCGTCTACGTCGACGGCCAGGCGACGGGATGGCTGCTGCGGGCCTTCGAGGAGGTCTGGGACCGCCGCCCCAAGCCCTCCCTCGACCTAGCCGAGTTGGACCCCGAGCGGCTCGCCGAAATGAAGCGAACCCTTGCGGATGACTGGATCGGCAAGCAGGTCGATTACCACGAACAGGCGGCCAAACGCCATCGCCGTGCCTACCGGCTGCTGGCCACCCCGATCGTTGTCCTCTTCGTTGCCACAATCGTCTTCGCCGGCCTACACGCCCACCACCTGTTCGAGAACGAGGCGATCTTCTTCTCGGTCGCCCTGCCTGCCGCCGCCGCCTCGCTCGGCGTGATGCTCACGGTCAACCAGCACCAGGCGCTCAGCGAGCGCTACGCCAGGATGCAATCCGATCTCACCGTCGCCCGCAGCAACATCCTCGTTTCGCCCGTGGACTCACTGGCCAAAGCCAGTTCCGAGGCGGCGCGGGTGATCGCCCAAGAGACCGGCGCCTGGTTCGGCTCGATGTGGTTCCTCGACATCGAGCATCCCTAATGGTCTGTTTTTCACCATATGTTTCGCATTTTTTGCGTTATGTTCACGGTTTGAGCCCGTACGGCTGACTGCCGATGTCGCAGCGCAATGCCGGGAATCTTCATCTCATACAGACGCAAAGACGTGGGTGGACACGCGGGCCACCTTCGCGAGGCCTTGGTCCGGCGCTATGGAGACTCATGCGTCTTCATGGACATCGATTCGATCGGCGGCGGCGTTCTGTTCCGCGAGCGGATCCGCGAAGCGCTCGACACCGCCGACGTGGCCCTGGTCCTGATTGGGGAGAACTGGGCCGCTGCGCAACCCCACAGCGGCGACGGCAAAGCGCCGCGCCGCATCGACGAAGAGACCGATCTGGTGCGCCAGGAGGTGGCCACCGCGTTGGCGCGCGAAGACGTCGTGGTGGTGCCGGTGCTCGTCGAGGCCGCCAGCATCCCTCCCGACGTCCCGGAGGACCTGACCGAACTCTCGAGCATCAACGTCTGCAGGCTGCGTAACACCGAGTGGCGCACCGATACCGCGCGCATCTACCGGGCGATTGACCTGAGGGACCGTCCATGGACGAGGCGGTGGCGCGCCTTCAGGGGCTTCTTGCGCAAACCGGGCGCCATCGCCGCGAGCGTGGCGGTCCTGGCGCTGGCTGTCGTCGGCGCCATCATCCTGCTTGGCGAAGAAGAAGATCCCACGCCACCGGTCGTCGGGAACTGCGAAAACCTGTCGATCGAACAGGGCCAGCGAAGTGAACTCTCCGCGGCTGCCGGCAAGTCGGGACAGGCAGTCAAAGAACGCGTTTATTACGGGAAGTGCGGGAAACAAGCGTGGGCGTTGGCGGAATTCAAAGACGGCGAGAAAGACGTCTTCGAAGAGGACGAGTTCAAATGGTTCGTGGCCGGAGAAGTGCCGGCGGCCTGTTCGCGCATACCGGGCGAACTGCTCGCGCAGTGGGCCAACAACAAATACTGCTAGCCGCGTTCGCCAGGGAGTGCCGCCCCGGCCGCGGGCCACCGTCCCCCCTGCCTCCTACCATCGGCTCGTGGCCTTCGATCGGACTGTGGCGCACCTCGACATGGACGCGTTCTACGCCTCTGTCGAGCTGCGGCGGCGGCCGGAGCTGAAGGGGAAGCCCGTCGTCGTTTGCGGCTCGGGGCCGCGGGCGGTGGTGACGACGGCGAGCTATGAGGCACGCAGGCTGGCCGGCATCCACTCGGCGATGCCGGCCGCGGTGGCACGGCGGCGACTGCCGGACGCCGTGTATCTGCGGCCTGACTTCACCGCTTATCGCGAGGCCTCAGGGCAGGTGATGGCGATCCTCTGCCGCAACGCAGAGACGGTCGAGGTGGTCGGGCTCGACGAGGCCTACATCGACCTGACCGGGCTCTTTTCTCCCAAGGCGACGATGCGGCGGATCGCGGCGGAGATTCGCGAGGAGGCTGGATTGACCTGCTCGATCGGCATCTCGGAGAGCCGCATGCTCGCCAAGATCACCAGCGAGCTGGGCAAGCCAGCTGGACTGGTCGTGCTCTCGCGTGAGAAAGCGCTGGAGCGGTTCTCGACTGAATCGCCCGGGCTGATCCCTGGAATTGGGCCGAAGACGGTGAGCAAGCTCAAAGCGATGGGGATCCACACGCTCGCTGAGCTTCGCCGGTGGGAACCGGCTGCGCTGGAGCAGAGTTTCGGACCACGACAGGGGGGCTGGCTGCACCGGCGCGCCTGCCTGGAAGACGAGACCCCGGTCACGGTCGAGCGTGAGACCAAGTCGCAATCGGCGGAGACGACCTTCGATGTCGACGTCGCCGACCGCGCCGAGATCGAGGCGCACCTGGCACGACTCGCCGAGGAGCTCTGCCGCCGGCTGCGCAAGCGCGAGCTACAGGGCCGCACGATCGGGATCAAGGTCCGGCTCGATGACTGGACCAACGTCACCCGCGCTCAAAGCATCGACGCGCCGACCAACGACCCCGCCGTGGTTCGTCCCGTCGCTCTCGACCTACTGCGTGCCTATGACCCGCCCCGGCCCGTGCGGCTGCTCGGCGTGCGGGTCGCCGCTTTCGAGAGCGGCGAGGACCTCTCCGCCCCGGCGGAGTCCCCGCGCGACCAACTCCAGCTCGGCCTCACCGCCTGAGCCGTTCACCGGCGTTTCGCAGGACCTCCTCAGCCGTGTGCGAAGATTTCCCGGTGAGCGCCGACCGGTTGACTGGACTCGATTCGTCCTTCCTGCACATGGAGCGTGCCGGCGCCCATATGCACGTCGCCTCGACCAGCATTTTCGAAGGCCCAGCACCCGGCATCGGCGAGTTTCGCGATCACATCGCCTCGCGCCTGCATCTCGTGCCTCGCTTCCGGCAGAAGTTGCGCTTCGTCCCCTTCGGCCAGGGCAGGCCTGTGTGGATCGATGATCCGCACCTCAATCTCGATTACCACGTGCGCCAGACCGCGCTGCCAGCGCCGGGATCCGAGGAGCAGCTGCGCAACCTCGCCGCGCGGATCTTCTCCCAGCAGCTCGACCGCAGCAAGCCGCTCTGGGAACTGTGGCTGGTCGAGGGACTCGACGGCGGGCGCTTCGCGATCATCGGCAAGAGCCACCACGCCCTCGTCGACGGGATCTCGGGCGTCGACATCACAACCGTTCTTTTCGACACCGAGCAGGAACCGGCCAACCCGCCGGCGCTGCCGCCGAAGTGGGCGCCGCGGCCAGAGCCAACCGACCTCAAACTGCTCGGCGATGCGCTGCGCGAGCGCGCCACCAGCCCGCAGGAGTTCGTCCGCGGTGTGCGTGCCGCTTTCCGCGGGCCGCGGCAGGTCCTGCGCGGAGTTGGCGCGACCAGCAAGATGATCAGCGCCGGCATGGCGGCGCCCTCGACTCCTTTCAACGTCGAGATCGGCCCGCACCGGCGCATCGCCTTCGTGCGCAGCGATCTGGCGGCGCTGAAGCAGATCAAGAACGAGCACGGCGGCACCGTCAATGACGTGATCCTCTCCGTCGTCACCGGTGCGATCGGCAACTACCTGCGCGCCCGCGGCCACGACACCGAGGGCCTGGAGATGCGGGCAATGGTGCCGGTCAGCGTGCGCGCCGAGGAGGAGCGCGGCGCCCTTGGCAACCGTATTTCGGCGATGATGGCGCCGCTGCCGATCTGGTGTGAGGAGCCGGTCCGCCGCCTTCACCTGGTCACCGAGATCATGGGTGACCTGAAGGGCTCTGGCCAGGCTGTCGGCGCTGAGATCCTCACCCGCGTCGTCGATTTCGCGCCGACCACGATCGCCTCGCAGGCTGCCCGCCTGCAACCGGCGCAGCGCTTCTTCAACCTCGTCGTCACCAACGTGCCCGGCCCGCAGTTTCCACTCTTCGTGCTGGGGCGGCAGATGGAGTCGATCTTTCCGATGGTGCCGTTGGCGCGGCGCCAGGCGCTCTGCGTCGGGATCATGTCCTACAACGGCCAGGTCGACTTCGGGTTGATCGGCGACTACGACGCGATGGCCGACCTCGACAGCTTCGCCCTTGACCTCGAAGGGGCGATCGCAGAACTTGCCGGGCCAGAGGCCACTAGGGCCGCTCAGTCGAGCCGCGCCCAGACCCGGAACGGCGCGCTGTCGGTCAAGTAGGCCCAGTCAAGCCGCCGGGCGCTAAAGCCCGAGGCGCTGGTGTCGGCATTGACCAGCACCGCGGTGAGCCGCTTGAAGCGCCCTGGCCGGGCGAGGCGAACGGTCATCCGGCCACCGTGTCGCTTGAAGTCGAGGACACTGGTGAGGCGGCCGTGGCGCTCACTGCCGGTCCGTCCCACCAGGGCAAGGCCGGCGCTGATCCCCCGTGGCGCAGCCGCGTGAACGACAAGCTCGCGCCCAGCGCGCGCATGCAGGCGCAGCAGTTGAAACGTGGTGTGGTTGAGGCTGCGGGCGAGCACGCGGCCGTCGAGCGGCAGGCTGCCCTGGCGTGAGACGTCGGGATAGGAGTCGCCTTCCGGGAACACTGCATCGGTGCGCCACTCTGGTAGATCACGGGCGAAGCGAGCGAAGTCGCGACTGAAGTCCGAGCCGCCCGCCTCCGCGATCGCGGCGTCGTAGGCGGAGATCGAGAAGCCGCCCGGCTTGGTGTGAACGGCGCGAGCCCAGGCGCGGCGCACCACCGCCCGCCCGTAGCGATGGGCCAACCACTTGTTCCAGACTGCCGAGCCGTACTCCTTGATCGAGTTCGCAGTCAGCGGCGTGTCGTAGCGCTTCACCCAGCGCCGCACATAGCGCAGGTAGTCGTTGATGCCGTTGTAGACCTCGTCCTCCATCCAGACTGCGCTCGACTCGGCGAACCAGGCGTCTTGGTAGGCGTCGTAGCCGAACTGGAGGATGTGGTTGTACTCGTGTGCGATCGTCACCTCGAGGTCGTGTTCGGGCGTGGTGCCGGGAAACTCACGCGGGTCGTAGTTGTTGTCGAGGACGAGGTAGCCGTGCAGCCGACGCGGCAAGCGATGGGCTTTTGTGCCCTGGCCTCGGTCGGGCGCGGCGTAGCCGAAGAGGGCGCCACCGATCTGGTCGAGGTAGATATCGGTCTTGCCGCGGGCGCCGCCCTTGCGTCTGTCCGACTTGGGCTCGCGCCAGCCAAGCTTGTCGTTCTCGATTGAGTGGACGTGTTCGGCGACGGCCTGAACCTTGGCGACGTAATCGGGCACGCCGTCGCCATCGGAGTCGGCAAGGTCAGGAGCGTCGATTCCCTCGGCGACCCAATGCACGCAGAAATGGCGCGTGCAGGCCGGCGAACGGGGGGCCTCCGGCACTGTGTAGGCGTTGCGGTTGGGATCGGGGTGATCGGTGGGACGCGCGGCTGGGGCGCGAAAGATCCCTTGGTCAGTCGCGCTTGCCGCCGCGGGGATCGCGGAGAGGACGATGAGAGACGCCAGCGATGCTCCTATCAACCGCCAGCGCGCCTGCACGCGGGGCAATCTACAGTGAGCCCAGGCGCGTCCGGTGGTGCCTGGCGGCGATACTTCAGCGGTGACCCCCGCGAGGATGCCAGCTTGCGCATAGCCCTGGCCCAGATCGATCCGACCGTCGGCGACATCGACGGCAACGCAGCCAAGATCGCCGAGTGGATCGGCCGCGCCGAGGGCGAGGGCGCCGAGCTGACGGTCTTCCCCGAGCTCTGCCTGCCCGGTTACCCGGCCGAGGACCTCTACCTCAAGCGGCACTTCGTCGAGGCGAATCGACGCGCGGTCGAGGAGCTCGCCCGCGGTGTCGGCAAGACCGTTGCCCTGGTGGGCTTCGCTGAGCCCGTCGCGGAGGGTGGCGACTTCCGCCATGCCCACAACTCGCTTGCGGTCCTTGCCGACGGCGCGGTCCAAGCCGTCTACCGCAAGAATCGATTGCCCAACTACTCGGTCTTCGACGAGCAGCGCTACTTCGTCCCCGGTGGGGACCCGGTGACGGTCGAGGTCGCCGGACACGGGGTCGGCCTGACGATCTGCGAGGACGTCTGGACGCCGGGGCCGCCGGCGTCGATCGAGGCGGAGGCCGGGGCCGACCTGATCGCCAATCCGTCGGGCTCGCCGTATCACCGTGGCAAGGGACGCGAGCGCGAAACGATGCTGGCCGAGCGGGCGCGCGACTACGGCGCCGCTTTCGCCTTCTGCAACCTCGTCGGCGGCCAGGATGAATTGGTCTTTGACGGCCATAGTTTTGTCGTTGACCCCAAAGGAGAGGTGATTGCCAGGGCGGCGCAATTCGAGGAGGAGCTGCTCGTCTGTGAGCTCCCCTCCTCCACACCCGGTCGCCTGGCCGAGCCGCTCGACAATCTGGCGGAGGTCTACGCCGCGCTCACTCTCGGTCTGCGCGACTACGTCCGCAAGAACCGCTTCCGGCACGTGGGGGTGGCGCTCTCGGGCGGGATCGATTCCGCCCTTGTCGCCCTGCTTGCCGTCGATGCGCTCGGGGCCGAACACGTCAGTTGCGTGGTGATGCCCTCGCCGCATTCGAGTCCTGAAACACAGCAGGACGCTCGGAATATCGCCGCCAATCTCGGCGTCGAGCTGATCGAGATCCCGATCGAGGTGGCGATGGCCTCCTACGAGAATGCCCTCGCGGGCTCGATCGGCAGTCCCAGCGGCTCCGGTGGTGAGGAGCCCCTGCCTCGCGACCCAACTCGGCCCTCAGAGCCAGACCTCGCCGCCGAGAACATCCAGGCACGGATCCGGGGCAACATGATGATGGCCCTCTCCAACAAGCACGGCTGGCTGGTCCTCACCACCGGTAACAAGAGCGAGATGTCGGTGGGCTACGCGACCCTCTACGGCGATATGGCGGGGGGCTTCGCGGCGATCAAGGACGTGCCGAAGACGCTCGTCTACGAACTGGTCCGCTACCGCAACGAGCGCGCCGGGCACGAGTTGATCCCGGCCTCGGTGTTGGAGCGGGCGCCCTCGGCTGAGTTGCGACCCGACCAACTCGACAGCGACTCACTGCCCCCCTATGAGCTGCTCGACCGGATCCTCGAGTCCTACGTCGAGCGCGACGAAGGCCGCGAGGAAATGATCGCGGCCGGTCTTCCCGCCGGGGTGGTCGACGAGGTCGTCCGCATGGTCGATCGCTCTGAGTACAAGCGCCGCCAGGCCGCCCCCGGCATCCGGATCACGCCGAAGGCCTTCGGCCGCGACCGCCGTCTGCCGATCACCAACAGGTATGGGGGCTAATCCCGCTTTGGGATAGGCCTCACCGCGATCGTCATCTGTGCCAGAGCGCAGAGGCGCTCCTCGGCGTCGCGGACCTCGGCGTCCCAGACCCACGTTGTTCGTCCCCGGTGCCTGGCCTTTGCCTGCACTTCGGCGTGCCCCTCGGTGACAGGGCGGATGAAATTGACGCTGATCGACTGGCCCATCGCCATCATCCCGTCGCCCATGACCGCCAGGGCGGTGGCGCGGGAGCAGACGCTCTCGACCAAGCTCGACATCACGCCGCCGTGCAGGAGGCCGACGGGTTGGCGCAGCTCGTCGCGCATCGTTACCCGTACCCGCGCGTGCTCGGGGTCGTCGTCAAGCCATTCCGTGCCCAGCAGTGCATCGAAGTGAGAGAGCAGCCCGCGCGAATCGTCGGCCATCGCGCCAGACCCTATCCCCAAGGGCGTGTCTGAGCTCGTGGGGCCCATATGGCCCTTAACCTCAGACACGCCCCCTTTGGGGGCGGGCTCGCGTAGGCTTTCCGGCGGTGGGGTTGACGGACGACCAGAAGGCGATGCTGCGCCTGCTCGCTCAGCGCGAGGAGGGCTACGACGACATGGCGGCGCTGATGGGAATCAGCGTCGAAGAGGTACGCGAGCGGGTCAAAGAGGCGCTCGCCGAAGTCGAGGAGCCAGCGGTGAGCGAGGGAGAGCCAGCGCCCGAGCCTCCCCCCCCGCCGGTGCCAGTCCCGGCGACGCCCGAGCCCCCAGCTTCCGTTGAGCCACCGAAAGCGATGATCGATGAGCCTGTGGTGCCTCCCGGGCCCACGCCGAAAGCACGGCCGGCGAAACGGGCAACGAGGATTCCCAGCCTGAAAGTCCCGAAAGATCGCGGCGCGCTGATCGGGCTTGGCGCCGGCGCTCTCGTGGTCGTGATCCTCGTCATCGTCTTGATCGTCGGTGGAGACGGCGGCGGCTCGAGTTCGGCGACGACGTCTTCGGAAAGCGCCTTGGCTGAAAAGGCCGCTGCTCCGGCCCAAAACGAAAACCTCACACAGGCGGTCCTCTCGCCTACCGACGGCGGCAATGCCAGCGGCCGCGCCGTCTTTGGACGCTTCAAGAAAAAGGTCCTGCTCCAGGTCACAGCCGAAGGCCTCGAACCTTCCCAGCAAGGCGAGACCTACACCGTTTGGCTCTACCGCTCGCCGAAAATCGCCCTCCAGATTGGCTCCGTTCCAGTCGACCAGTCGGGCAAGTTGGCCGCCCAATTTGAAATTCCGGTTCAGCTGCTGACCTACGTCGCAAACGGTGCGTTCGACCAAATTGACGTGGCCCGCACAGCCACGGCGGAGTACAAAGCCGCTTTCGCCAAGGCGAAAAAGGAAAGCCGTGTTCCACCCTACGTCGGCGAAAGCGTCTTGCGCGGCAAAATCACGAGCCCGGCAATCGAAAACCAGTAGCTCAGGGAAGTAGCTTGCCCGGGTTCATGATCCCGGCTGGATCAAGTTGCTCCTTCACCGCCCACAGGACCTCGAGGCCCGTCTTGCTCACCTCGGCCTCCATGTAGGGGGCGTGGTCGCGACCGACCGCATGGTGGTGGGTGATCGTGCCGCCCTTGGCGACGATCGCCTCGGAGGCGGCGCGCTTGACCTGGCTCCATTGCTCGACCTCGGCGCCTTGGCGGGCGCGGGAGATGAAGGTGAAGTAGAGCGAGGCGCCGTCGGCATAAGCGTGCGAGAGGTGGCAGAAGACCAAGCCGGGGGTCCCTTGATCGGCCAGTGAGCCGTGGATCGCGTTGCGCACGGCGCTGTGCAGCCCAGCGAGCTTGCTCCACGTATGCGAAGTCTCCAGCGTCTCGACCATCGCTCCCATCTCCATCAGCGCGTCGCGCAAGTACGGCCCTTGATAGCGGCCATGCTCCCAAGAGCGTCCGGCTGATTGGCCGAGGTAGATTGCGCCACCCTTGCGCAGCTCGCGCACGTTCAGCGCCCGGCGCCGTGCAACCGATTCCTCCGTCCCCTCGAGACCGACGATTACCAGGGATCCGCCGCGACGGCGCCGCAGGCCCAGGTAGCCACCGAAGAGGGTGCTGGCGACGCCGCGCGGGCCCGAGAGGGCCAAGGAGACCTCAGTCTCCTCCTCATCGGAGATCCGAATCACGTCCGGGAGGCCCGAGCCCTGCGCGAGCGCCCGGACGATCTCCGCCCCAGTCTCGAAGCTCTCGGCCATCCACGCCTCATAGCGGCGCTGGCGCGGCGCGGGGCGCACTCGCACGGTCACGTCGGGGATCACGCCGAAAACGCCCTCGGAGCCGATCGCGAGTTCCCGCAGGGACGGCCCGGCAGCGGTGTGCGGCGTTGCCAACGTGCGCAGGTCACCGCCGGGAGCAATCAAGCGGACGGAGCTGACCAGGGAGTCGAAGCGGCCGTAGCCGCTGGAGGCCTGGCCTGCGGAGCGAGTCGCGGCGAAACCGCCGACCGTCGCGTACTCGAATGACTGCGGGTAGTGGCCGAGTACCAACCCGTGCTTGGCGAGCTGGGCTTCCGCCTCTGGCCCGCGTAGTCCGGCGCCGAGGCGGGCGGTGAGCGAGCGAAGGTCCACCTCGGCCCCTTGCAGGCGTGCCAGGTCAAGGCTGATCACGCGCTCGTACTTACCGCGCAGGGGCTCGATGCCGCCAACGACGCTGGTGCCGCCGCCGAATGGCACCACCGCGACGCCGTCCGACGCGCACAGCTCCAAAACGCGTTTCACCGCGACGCCGTCGGCCGGGAGCAGGATCGCGTCCGGGGCCGCATCGAGGCGGCCCGAGCGCAGGCGAGTGAGATCGACGTAGCCGCGACCGGTTGCGTGGCGGATCCGATCCTCGGTGCCGCTGAAGACGTTCTCCTCGCCAACCGCTTCAACCAGCGCGCGGGGAAGCGGTTGGGGCGGCGGAAGCTCAAATCTATCCAGGCCGGCGGCACGCGGCGCGGGACGCAGCTCGCCAATTCGCTCGCGCAGCGTCTCGAGCGCCGGACCATCCAGCTTAGGCTCAATTGAGGGGTCTCCCCATCCCCACCACTTCGAGTCTCGCCGCGGCCCGTTCACGTGAGCGCCTGCTCGACCCCATCGAGTGCTTCCTCCAACAATTTCCCCTGGCCGCGCCGCATCATCGGCGAGCCCAGCCGGGAGAGGCCGCGAAGGGTCTGAGCAGCGGCGATGGTCACCTCGGTGCCAGCCGGAGCGTCCGCGAGGCCGATGTCGACCGCATAGCGACGCAGGTGCCGCTCGAACGGCGTGCCCTCGATCTCCTGCTCCCAGCCAAACCGCTCCCCCTCCACGGACTCGGTGCAGCAAAAGTCGGCCCGCACCCCACGTCCCTCAGCCGTTCCCAACACCTTGGTCCACCGCGTCCCCGTACCCTCCCCCTCAATGCTCTCCACTCGCATCGTCCGCGGCCACCAGCGCGGCAAGTTGTAAGGATCGGAGACAAGCTCCCAGACCGCAGCGGTCGACGCCGCGACATTGCGCCGACGCGTTACCCGTGGCATCGCAGCGCTCCAGGGCCTATCCCGGTAGGGGTGGAACGTCTTGTACTTTTTCGTCGCTGCGTTAGAGGCGTTAGCAGCATCCGCTACACCGAAAAAGTTAAGTGGAACCCCTGCCGGGATAGGCCCCTAGTCACCGGCGAGTCGCCTGAGGTCTCTAACCAACAGCAAATGCTTAAGGTGACTGACCGTCGCCGCCAGGCTCTCGAGGCTCTCGAGTGCCTCTTTGCGGCGATCGGGGTTGCGCGAGCGCAGCGAGGGGCCGAGCAGGGCTTCGAGCAGGTTTGCCTCGCGATCGGCCGAGGAGCGGAAGACGCGCAGGTTGCGTGCCGCCACGCCGACGCGGGAGAGCTCGTTGGCAGAGCGCACGACTTCGCGGTCGGTCTCGTCGTAGACGGTTTTGCCGTCGCGTTTCTCAGGCTGGACGATGCCGAAGTTCTCCAGCTCGGCGATCAGCTCCTCGCGTGCCCCGGTCTCCTCGATCACCTCGTCCAGGGTTAGGTAGGCGTGTGAGGTGTTGACCAGGATTGCCCGCCGCACCGCGCCGCCGGAAGGCCGTTTGTCCGAGCCGCTGCCCGCGGGGACGAAGTCACCGCCCGCCGCCAACTCTTGGCGGATCACCCGCAGGGGTAGGAACTCGTCGCGTTGCAGGCGCAGGATCGTGCGCAGCCGTTCCACGTCTGACTGGCTGTAGAGGCGGTAGCCCCCGGCCGTGCGCCGCGGCGTCAGCAGCTTTTGGTCCTCGAGGTAGCGGATCTTCGAGATCGAGACGTCGTCGAACTCGTTCTGCAGGATCTTGCAGACGGCGCCGATCGTCAGCGCCTTGCGGGGGCGCGAATCGCGCTGGCGGGCCTGCTGCTCGGAGACGGCCATCTCTCTACTTCTCCAGGTAGCTGAGCTTGTACTTGCCGACCTGGATCTCGTCACCGTCGGCAAGGCGGTGCGACTCGATGCGGCGCCGGTTGACGTAGGTGCCGTTGAGCGAACCTAGATCATCGATGTAGAGGCCGTCACGACGGCGAACGAGGAGCGCGTGGTTGCGGGAGACCGTGACGTCGTCGAGAAAGACGCCGGCATCGGGGCTGCGGCCGATGCTGACCCGGTCCTCGTCGAGGGCAAAGCTCTCCCCCGCGCGGCCGCCGCCGGCGCGAATCACCAAAGCGGCGCCGCTGCGCTCGACCGTCTCGTCGATGTCGATCGGCTGCATCTCGCCGGTGTCATCGACCGTGTAGGTCATCGTCGTCGGTTCCTCGCTCCCGTCCCCGTCGGCTGGTCCGCCGAGGAAGGCACCGCACTTCTGACAGTAGTTCGCCCCCTCGGGGTTGACGAATCCGCATTCGGGACAGTGAACGGCCATCGTGCTGCTCCGCTCAGGCGGCGGACTCGTCGTCGGGGGAGGGCGCTTTGCCGGCGAGGATCTCGGTCAGCTGGGCAACGTCGTCGCCCGAGAAGAGCGACTCGCCCTGCTCCCGCTTCTGACGCAGTCGATTCACCAACTCGGCACGGAGGATGTCGATCTTGCCGTGCAGGACGCGCCGTTTGTAGGAGATCTCGTTCTCCTCTTCGGTGAGCTTGTCGATCAGGTCCTTGAGCTCCTCATCGCTGAGCGAACCGAGATCGGGAAAGGTGTCCTCCATCTCACTCCTTCTTTGCGGGTCTAGCCCCTGCTCGAGGCCGGTCGGACGATTATAGGTCCGTAGGCCCAAGGTTCAACTGAAGGTTGAAGGTTCTTTGAGACTGACCGTTCTCTTGCAGCCGCTGAGTTCGGGTTTATCCGCGCATATCGGGAAAAGTACGAAGTCAGCGTTGGGCGGCGTGGACTTCCTGGATACCCGTTTGCGCGTAGAGCACGGTGGCGACGATCGCCAGGGCGAGCCCGAGGATCAGCAGCGCCGCTGGCACCCAGCCGACAAAGACCATGGCGAAGAAGATGCCGCCCATGATTGGGAAGACCGAGATCCGGCCGGGCCAGTTGACGCGTATCTCGATCCCGTGGCGCAGTCCGTACTGGGCCAGCGGCAGCATCGCTAGCTCGCGGGCAGCGAGCAGGGCAAGGGCCCAGCGCGGCAGCAGCTCGAAATGCCAGCAGACGACAGCGCCGGAGAGGATCGTCAGCCGGTCGACAAGCGGGTCGAGGATTGAGCCGAGGCGGCTGTACTGGCCGGTGATCCGGGCAAGGAAGCCGTCGAGATAGTCGCCAGCGGCGATCAGCCAGAAAACGATTGCGGCGGGCGCGCTGCGCCCGTCGCCCGATTCGAAGGCGAGCCAGAGGAAGACGGGCAGCGCGGCGAGGCGCACGTAGCCGACCAGGTTGGGCAGCGTCCATGGGTTGAGCGGTTCACCTTTACGGACCTGTCGCGGCGGCGGCCCGCTGCGATCGAGACCGAAGAGGCGGCGCACCCGGCCGCGGCCGAAGGGAGCGGTATCAGGCATCGGCGCCCCGAAGGAGCGCTTTGGCCTGCTCGGCCGCCTCCCCCACGGGCAGCTTGTGTTCGGCACCCGATCCGCGCTCGCTGGCCTCGACCACCCCGTCGGCGAGACCACGGCGGCCAACCACAATTCGCAGCGGGCAGCCAAGCAACTCGGCGTCGGTGAGCTTCTCCCCCGCTCCGGCTTCGCGCTCGTCGTAGAGGACCTCGGTGCCTTGCTCGCGCAGCTCGTCGTAGAGACGGTCCGCGGCGAGCCGCTCCTCGTCTCCCGCTTGCTTGGCGAGCGAGACGAGGTGGACTTGCCACGGCGCGATCGAGGTCGGCCAGACGATGCCGCGTTCGTCGGCGCGCTGCTCGATCGCTGCGGCGATGATCCGCGCCGGGCCGATCCCGTAGCTGCCCATCACGATCGCTCGCTCCTTGCCGTTCTCGTCGAGGAAGTTGGCCCCGAGCGGCTCGGAGTAGCGGGTGCCCAGCTTGAAGATGTTGCCCACCTCGATCGCCGGCTCGATCTCGATCGTGCCGCCGCCGGGAGCGGTGTCGCCCGCCTCGACCGTGCGCACGTCGAGCTCCTCGAACCCGAAGTCACGGCCGGGCTCGACCCCACGTAGATGCTTGTCGGCCACGTTGGCGCCGGTGACAAAGGAGTCACCGACGATCGCGGCGTCCTTGATCACCGGCACCTTCGCCCCAACCGGGCCGATGAAGCCGACTGGGCCAAGCTCCGCCTCGATCTCCTCCGGTCGCGCCTGGCGGAAGTCGGCGCCGAGGGCATTGCGCAGCTTGATCTCGTTGAGACGGTGATCGCCGCGGATCAGCACGATCGCCATGCCGCGGCCCACGATCATCACCGGCAGCGCCTTGACCAGGGCGCCGGCCGGGAGGCCGAGCTCGCTGGAGACCTCCTCGATCGTCGCCAAGCCAGGGGTTGAGATCTTTTCGGGCGCATCGAGGGGCGCTGGCAGCTCGACTCCCTGCGCCTCGGCCGAGGCGACCTCGACGTTGGCCGCATATCCCGGCGCCAGCGCCACCTCGTTCTCGCCGGCCGGGCAGGGCGCCATGTACTCATCCGCGCCCGAGCCGCCCATCATCCCGACGTCTGCCTCGACCCTGTACCAGCGCAAGCCGCAGCGGTCGAGGATGCGCTCGTAGGCGCCTGTCTGGGACTCGTAGGAACGAGCCAGACCCTCCTCGTCGCGGTCGAAGGAGTAGGCGTCCTTCATCGTGAACTCGCGTGTGCGCAGCAGGCCGGCGCGCGGCCGCGGCTCGTCGCGCTCCTTGGTCTGAATATGAAAGAGCATCAGCGGCAGGTCCCTGTATGACCGAACCTCGCGAGCGACATGCTGGGTGACGCACTCCTCATGCGTCATCGCCAGCACCATCGGCGCCCCCTTGCGGTCCTCCAACTTGAAGAGCTCGTCAATCGAGTACCGCCCGGTCTTTTCCCAAGCCTCGGCGGGCTGCAGCACCGGCATCAGCATCTCCTGACACCCAATCCCCTCCATCTCCTCCCGAACGATGGCCTCGACCTTCCGCTCAATTCGCCACCCAGCCGGCAAATAGCTCCACAGCCCCGCCCCCACCTGGCGAATCAGACCAGCTCTAACCATGAGCTTGTGCGACAACGCCTCCGCGTCAGCGGGCGCATCCTTGAGCGTGGGAATGAAGCTCTGGCTGAACTTGGTCATTGCGGGAAACCTATCCGCAACCCGTGACAGGACCCGACCGCGCGATCGATGACCTATCCCGGTAGGGATGGAACGTCTTGTACTTTTTGCCGCGAGTCAAGGGCGTCAGCCCGGAAACGCTCCACCGAAAAAGTTAAGTGAAACCCCTACCGGATAGGTCCTACGCCCGAGTGAACCGGCGTCCCGCCGTTGGCGATACATCCTCATCCAGGAGAACCTTGTCGGACTCCCCCTTCTCAGCCGCTTCATGCTCCATCCGAGCAATCTTCTCGGGCGTCAGTTCACCGGCATTTTCCTCCTCGATCCTTGCCAGCCAGGCAGCGCCCTCGCGCGACTCCGCCTCGTCGACCTCGACCGTGCCGCGTTCGAGCGACTTGTCGATCTCCTCGAAGAGAGTGTCGACCAACTGAGCCTGGGGCACCTTGCGCAGCGGCTTGCCCTGGGTGAAGATCAGGCCCTCGTTCTTGGCCCCCGCGATGCCGAAATCGGCGTGACTGGCCTCGCCGATGCCGTTCACCGCGCAGCCGAGCACGGCCACCTCGATCGGCTCCGCATAGCTTTCCAGCCGCTGCTCGATCTCGGCCACCACCGAATCCATGTCGAACTGCAGGCGACCGCAGGTCGGGCAGGCGATCAGGACCGGGCCGCGCTCGCGCAGCTGCAGCGCCTTGAGGATCTCCCAGGCGACCTTGACCTCCTCCTCGGCGTGGAAGGTCGAGAGGCTGACCCGGATCGTGTCCCCCACCCCGTCGGCGAGCAGCGTCCCCAGCCCGACCGCCGATTTCAGCGCGCCGGACCATTTCGTCCCCGCCTCGGTGATCCCCAGGTGCAGCGGATAGGGGATCTTCTCGGCCAACTGACGGTTGGCGGCGATCGTGTAGGGCACGTTGGTCGACTTGATCGAGACTTTGAAGTTGGTGAAGTCGAGGCCCTCCATCAGCTCGACGAACTCGACGGCGGCGGCGACCAGGGCCTCGACCGGGTTCTCGCGCTCGAGCGCGTGCAGGTGCTTGGGCAGCGAGCCGGAGTTGACGCCGATGCGCATCGGCGTGCCGGCGGCCGTGGCCCGCGCGGCGACCTCGGCGACCTTGTCCGGCCCGCCGATGTTGCCCGGGTTCAGCCGCACGCAGTGCGCTCCGGCGTCGATCGCCTTCAGCGCCAGCGTGTGGTTGAAGTGGATGTCGGCGATCACCGGGATCGGCGACTCGCGGACGATCGTCTTCAGCGCCTCGACGTCCTTCTCGCGCGGGACGGCCACGCGCACCAGGTCGGCCCCCGCGTCGGCCACCCGGCGGATCTGGGCCATCGTCGCGGCCAGGTTCGCCGTCTCGGTCTTGGTCATCGTCTGGACGACCACCGGCGCACCCCCGCCGACTTGGACGCCCCCGACGTTCACGTGTCGCTCGGAAGCCATGCCCCACCGAGTCTAGGAGTGGTCAGCCCAGCGCGTCGATCTGGTGCTCCAACAGCGCCGGCGTGAACGCCAGGTAGCTCATCAGCCGCGGGATGAAGAGGTCGGTCTCCAGGCGCGCGCGCAGCGCGAGGTGCACCCCGCCGCAGGCGGCGCGGACCCTGGTCGGGAAGGTGACCCTCGGCGCGGTGACGGACGGCCAGCGCGTCCTGCGTACCCGCGGCCGGCACGCGCGGCCGCGCGAGACGAGGACGCCGCGCCAGGCGGCGTCGCGGGCCGGCGTCGCATCCTGCATCTCACCCCGCAGACGGTAG
>JAWVFJ010000020.1:0-18152 GCA_033856275.1 Solirubrobacterales bacterium | reverse complement strand
GCTGGCGGGGCGGGCAGGCGGAGTACGTGATGGTCCCCTACGCGGACTGGAACCTGCTGCCGTTCCCGGACAAGGACGCGGCGATGGAGAAGATCCTTGACCTGACGATGCTGTCCGACATCTTCCCGACGGGCTACCACGGCTGCGTGACCGCCGGCGTGGGCACGGGGAGCACGGTCTACATCGCGGGCGCCGGTCCCGTCGGCCTCGCGGCCGCCTACTCGGCGCAGCTGCTGGGCGCCGCGGCGGTGATCGTGGGCGACATGCAGGCCGAGCGGCTGGAGCAGGCCCGCTCCTTCGGCTGCGAGACCATCGACCTGAACGATGCGGAGCCCCAGGACGGGATCGAGCAGATCCTGGGCATCCCGGAGGTGGACTGCGGCGTGGACTGCGTCGGGTTCGAGGCCAAGGGCCACGGCAAGGACGCCGAGGAGGCGCCCGCCACCGTGCTCAACTCGCTGATGGACGTGACCCGCGCCGCGGGCAAGCTGGGCATTCCCGGCCTGTACGTGACCGGCGACCCCGGCGGAATCGACGACGACGCGAAGGTCGGCTCGCTGAAGATCCGCATCGGCCTGGGCTGGGCGAAGTCGCATTCGTTCACGACCGGCCAGTGCCCGGTGATGCGCTACCACCGCGGCCTGATGATGTCGATCCTGCACGACAAGGCGCACATCGCGAAGGCCGTCAACGCGACGGTCATCAAGCTCGACGACGCGCCGAAGGGCTATCAGGACTTCGACAAGGGCGCAGCGAAGAAGTTCGTGATCGACCCGCACGGGATGGTTTCCCGCAACTAGCCGTACCGCAGCGCAATCGGCCGCCCGCCCGCCCGGCTCAGTCCGGGTGGGCGGGATCCGGTTCCACGCGCGTCACGCGGTAGCCCATCTCGCCCAGGCGGGCGAGCAGACGCAGCTCCTCCTCCTCGGGATCGGCATCGCCGAGGAAGCGATGCTCGACGTCCATGCGGACCTCGTGCGCCGGGCCGGAGAAGACGATCTCGATCCGATCGTCGCCCCGGCCGACGGCCACGGCGGGGCAGCGCGAGAGCGCCGGAAGTCCGGTCAGCCGGATCACGCCGTGGAAATCCAGTAACCGCGATCGGGCTTTGGGTATATTGAGGCGTTCCGACGGACGACCAGCACCCTTCTGGAGACGACCATCATGGAACCATCCGCCCTCCAGGGCAAGCGGACCGCCGGCCGGCCGGGGTCCCTCGAGAACCCCGAGGAGCGCCGGGACGTCCCCGGGCACATCATCCCGATCATCGAGCGGGAGTTCGAGGACTTCGAGACCGAGGCGACGAAGTTCCTCGACGGCGAGACGCCCGAGAACGAGTTCATCGGCTTCCGCCTGAAGCAGGGCGTCTACGGCCAGCGCCAGCCCAACGTGCAGATGATCCGCGTGAAGCTCCCGTTCGGCGGCATCACCCCCGAGCAGATGGACGCGTTCGCGGACGTGGTCGAGCGCTACGTGCCGCTCAACAAGGGCCACATCACGACGCGCCAGAACATCCAGATGCACCACATCCCGCTGAAGGACGTGACCGACCTCATGCGCGGCCTCGCCCCCAGCGGCCTGTCCTCGCGCGAGGGCTGCGGCAACACGGTGCGCAACGTCACCGGCGACCCGTGGTCCGGCGTCTCCGAGGGAGAGCTGTTCGACCCGACGCCGTACATCGGCGCGTACGTGCGCTACTTCGTGCGCCACCCGACGACCCAGCTCATGCCGCGCAAGGTCAAGACGGCGTTCACCGCCACCGACGAGGACCGCGCGATCACGGGGATCCACGACATCGCCTACATCCCGCGCATCCGCGACGGCGTGCGCGGCTTCGAGCTGCGCCTGGGCGGCGGCACGTCGATCATGCCGCGCATCGCCCCGACGCTCTACGACTTCGTCGAGGCCGACAACGGCGACTACCTCAAGGTCTCCGAGGCCGTGCTGCGCATCTTCGATCGCCAGGAGTGGCTGCGCGCCAACCGCGCCCGCGCCCGGATCAAGGTCCTGGTCGACAAGATCGGCATCGACGCCTTCCGCGAGCAGGTCGACGCCGAGCTCGAGGGCGACTGGACCGAGGAGCGCGACTTCGACCTCGAGCGTCTGCGCTTCGAGGACGACGAGCAGGCCAACGCGCCGGCCGTGCCGCCGACCGCGGCCTCGCCCAACGGCGACCGCTCCCAGTTCGACCGCTTCGTCGAAGGCAACGTGCAGGCACAGCGCCAGGAGGGCTTCTCCGCGGTCGAGGTGAAGATCGAGCGCGGCGACCTGACCCCGGAGCAGTTCCGCGGCCTGGCCGCGATCATGCGCGAGTTCACCGGCGGCTACGCGCGCAGCACCGTGCAGCAGAACCTGGTCCTGCGCTGGGTCCGCGACGAGGCGCTCTATGACCTCTGGCAGCGGCTCGGCGAGCTCGGCCTCGACGAGGCCGGCGCCGACGAGATCACCGACGTGGTCAGCTGCCCCGGCACCGACAGCTGCAAGATGGGCATCACCAGCTCGATGGGTCTCAACCGGGCGATCAAGGAGCGGCTCGAGGCGATGGACATCCGCGACGAGCTGACCCGCAAGATCCACATCAAGATGAGCGGCTGCCCGAACGGCTGCAGCCAGCACCACATCGCCAACATCGGCTTCTACGGCGCCTCGCTGAAGGTCGGCGAGCGCCAGATCCCCGCCTACATCCCGCACATCGGCGGCCGCTACGAGGGCGGCGAGGTGATCTTTGGCACGCGGCTGAAGTCACGCCTGCCCGCCAAGCGCGTCCCGGAGGCAGTCGAGCGTTGGGTCCGCCTGTATGAGGCGGAGCGCTCCGGCGAGGGCGAGGAGTTCAACGACTTCGCCGAGCGGATCGGCGCCGGGCGCTTCGAAGCAGAGGTCAAGGAGCTGACGATGCCGGCGGAGTTCAGCCTCGAGACCATGCAGCAGTTCATCGATTGGGAACGATCCAGCCCCTACAAGGTCGAGAGGGGCGAGGGCGAGTGCGCGATATGAACCCAGTCGCCGATCCACCCAAGATCTCCGACCCGGAGGCGATCGCCGCCGAGCTCGAGGATCGCTCGGCCGAGCGGACGATCGAGTGGATGTTCGAGACCTTCGGCGAGAGCCACTACATAGCCTGCTCGTTCCAGAAAACGAGCTCGGTTACCGCCCACCTGGCGACCAAGGTCAACCCGCAGGCGCGCTTCTTCTACCTCGATACCGACGTGCTCTTCCCGGAGACCTATGAGACGCGCGACCGCCTCGCCGAGTCGTTGGGGATCGAGTTCGATCGCTTTCACAACCTGACCCTCGAGGAGCAGGCTGCCCAGCACGGCGATGAGCTCTGGAACCGCGATCCCGACGCCTGCTGCGGATTGCGCAAGGTCGAGCCGATGCGCCGGGCGCTTTCTTCCGTAGACTGCTGGCTCGCCGGCGTCCGCCGTGAGGACTCGGCCAGCCGCGCCAAGACTCCGAAGTTCGGCTGGGACAAGCGCTTTGAGCTCTGGAAGCTCAACCCGCTCGCGGACTGGACCGAGCGCGATGTCTGGAACTACATCCATGAGCACGACCTCCCGTACAACCCGCTCCACGATCGTGGCTATCCGTCGATCGGTTGCACGCACTGCACCAAGCCGGTCGGAGTGGGCGGTTCGCCCCGCGATGGCCGCTGGGCGGGACTCGAAAAGTCCGAGTGCGGGATCAACTAGCGCCACCACGCGCCTGAGATAGCCCCTTCGTAACCTCCCCCGACCGATTGGTGAGATTCAACGCATGAGCGAGACGATGACTGAGCTTTCCCTGACCCTTTCCGAGCGTCACACAGCCGACTTCGAGATGATCGGCAACGGCGGCTTCGCGCCGCTAACCGGCTTCCAGGGCTCCGCCGACTGGGAGCGCGTCTGTTCTGAGATGCGCACCACCAGCGGCGACTACTGGCCGATCCCGATCACCCTGGCGACCGACCTCGAGTGCGAGGTCGGCGACGTCGTCGCACTCTCCAGCGACGAAGGCAAGCCGCTGGGCCGGATCAAGGTCGAGGAGATCTGGGAGCGCGACGTCAAGCGTGAGGCCGAGCAGGTCTACGGCACCACCGACGAGGGGCACCCGGGCGTCGCTGCGATTTACGAGGAGGGCAATCGCATGATCGCCGGCCCGCTCGAGGTCGACGCGCTGCCGGATCACGAGGAGGCCTTCATGCGCCGCTACAAGACGGCGGCGGAGCACAAGGCCGACTTCGAGGCGCGCGGCTGGAAGAAGATCGTCGCCTTCCAGACCCGCAACCCGATCCATCGCGCCCACGAGTACCTGACCAAGGCGGCACTGGAGACCTGCGACGGGCTCTTCATCCACCCGCTGATCGGCAAGACCAAGGCGGGCGACATCCCCGCCGACGTGCGGATGCGCTGCTACGAGGTGCTGATGGAGAACTACTACCCGAACGACCGGGTGGTGCTGGGCGTGAAGCCGGCCAAGATGCACTACGCCGGGCCCCGCGAGGCGGTCCTGCACGCGATCGTCCGCCGCAACTACGGCGCCACGCACTTCATCGTCGGCCGCGACCACGCCGGCGCCGGCGACTACTACGGCACCTACGACGCGCAGAAGATCTTCGAGACGATCGACATCGACGAGCTCGGCATCGAGCCACTGATGTTCGAGCACACCTTCTGGTGCAACGAGTGTGAGGGGCTTGCTTCCAACAAGACCTGTCCGCACGACCAAGAGGCGCGCCTCTTCCTTTCCGGAACCAAGGTCCGCGAAATGCTCGGCAACGGCGAAAGGCCGCCGCATGAGTTCTCGCGCGACGAGGTCGCCGACATCCTGATCGACGCTTACAAGGAGGACTGAACGAGCATGGCTGGCGAGAAGGGCTTCACCCTCTGGTTCACCGGACTCTCCGGTGCCGGCAAGACGACGATTTCACGGCTGCTGGAGGGGCACCTGCGCGAGCGCGGCTCGAAGCTGGAGATCCTCGACGGTGACGTCGTGCGCGAGAACCTCTCCAAGGGGCTCGGCTTCTCCAAGGAGGACCGCGACACCAACATCCGCCGGATCGCCTTCGTCGCCGACCTGCTCAGCCGCAACGGCGTACCGGTGATCACCGCGGCGATCTCCCCCTACGCCGAGATCCGCGACGAGGCGCACGAGCTGATGGGCGAGCGCTTCATCGAGGTCTACGTGAAGGCGTCGGTTGACACCTGTGCTGAGCGCGACGTCAAGGGGCTCTACGCGAAGGCGTTTGCGGGCGAGATCAAGGAATTCACCGGCGTGTCCGATCCGTACGAGATTCCCGAGAATCCGGACTGGGTCTGCGATACCGAAAACGAGACGCCTGAGGAGTCGGCTGAGAAGCTGCTCGCCTACCTCGAGTCGCGGGATTTGATTCCGGCGGCGGCGGTTACTGCTTAGCTCGAAGTGTGAGACGGGGCGGGAGCCCCGTCCCAAAACGAGCAGCTGACGCCGCTCTTGAGTGTTTTGGGAAGGGGCTCCCGCCCCGCTCGTCCATGCCAGCCGCTGCACAAGCGCAGTCCCCGGTCTCTGCGCGCAGCTTGGGTGGGTGCAACGTTTTGTCCCCCTGGTAGGGGGTCGACGCGTTACGGCTTGGGGGGGACGACCGGCTCGCCGAGGCCGTAGGTGTTGTAGGCGCCGAACTTGGAGAAGGTCTTGTGGGCTGGGCCGTGGTAGTCGGACGAGCCCGTTGGGATGAGGTCCAGCTCGTCGCAGAGCTCCAGGAGGTGCTTGGTCTGCTCTTCATTGTGGGTGGGGTAGAAGGTCTCTACGCCGTCGGGGCCTAGGGAGCGGATTAGGTCTTCTACCTCGTCGGGATCGCCAATGTCCCAGTAGGGGTGGGCGATTACTGCTTTGCCGCCGGCCTCGTGGATCAGGGCGATTGCCTGCTCGGCGGTTGGCCAGCGGCGGGGGACGAACGCCTTGCCGCCGGGGACGAGGTACTCCTCGAAGAAGGGCCCGAGGTCTCCGCTTGCGCCAGCGGCACGGGCAATGTGGGGGCGGCCAATCGAGAGGGCGTCGCCGGCCTCTTTAATCGCATCCTCCAGCTTCACTTCGAAGCCCCAGTTGCGCAGCCGCTGGATGATCTCCTCGGCGCGGTTCACCCGTTCCTTCTGCGCTCGCTCGCACGCCGGACCGATCGCCCCGAGGTCGACCCAGTAGCCACAGATATGCAGGTCTTCCGCGTACTCGTGCACGCACGACATCTCGATTGCGGGGACCAACTCGATCCCAAAGCCCTTAGCCGCCTCCGCCGCCTCCTCGACCCCCGCAATCGCATCGTGGTCGGTAAGAGCCAGGGTCGTAACCCCCGCTTCCCAGGCCTGTGCCACGACTTCGGCTGGCGCCAGTTGCCCGTCGGATACGGTCGAATGACTCTGAAGCTCGATCAGCACAGGACCGGAGAAGCTAAAGCACCGAAGGCCATGGCGGCGGCCTCAGCCACAGCCGTCACACCGCCCCGCCTCTGACTAGACTGCGCCGCCGTGTTTCAGAAGGTTCTTATTGCCAACCGCGGCGAGATCGCGATCCGAGTTGCCCGCACTTTGAAGGAGATGGGCATCGCGTCTGTCGCCGTCTATTCCGAGATCGACCGCGACGCGCCGCACGTGCGCGAGGCCGATGAGGCCTTCCTGATCGGGCCCGCGGTTCCCGCCGAGAGCTACCTCAACATCGAGAAGATCATCGCGACGGCCAAGGAGGCCGGCGCCGAAGCGGTCCATCCGGGCTATGGCTTCCTCGCCGAGAACGCGGACTTCGCCCGTGCGTGCGCTGAGGCCGACGTCGTCTTCATCGGCCCGCCGCCGGAGGCAATCGAAGCGATGGGCTCAAAGACGCGTGCCCGCGAGATCATGGCCGAGGCCGGTGTACCGATTGTCCCTGGAGCTACCGAGCCCGCGCCGGACATCGAGGCGGCTCGCAAGCAGGCTGAGGAAGCCGGCTACCCAGTCGCCTGCAAGGCGGCCGGCGGCGGCGGCGGCAAGGGCTTCCGGGTCGCGATGACCCCAGATGACCTCGAGGAGGCCTTCGAGGGCTCAGCCCGCGAAGGCGAGAAGTTCTTCTCCGACGACCGCGTCTATGTCGAGCGCTATCTCGAGGACCCGCGCCACGTCGAGGTCCAGGTGCTCGCCGACAGCCACGGCAACGTGATCCACATCGGCGAGCGCGACTGCTCGGTTCAGCGCCGCCACCAGAAGGTAATCGAGGAGGCGCCCGGCCCGCACGTCGATGCCGAGATGCGCGAGCGGATCGGCAAGATCGCCACCGATGCCGCGGCCGCGGTCGGCTACCGCGGCGCCGGCACGGTCGAGGGAATGCAGGTCGGCGAGGAGTACTTCTTCTTGGAGATGAACACACGGGTGCAGGTCGAGCACTGCGTGACTGAGATGGTCAGCGGCATCGACATCGTCCGCGAGCAGATCCTCGTCGCCGTCGGTGAGGCGCTCTCGGTCAGCCAGGAAGACGTCGAGCTGCGCGGCCACGCGATCGAGTGCCGGATCAACGCCGAGGCGGCGCACAAGAACTTCGCTCCGGCTCCGGGCACGATCACCAGCTACCGCGAGCCGGCGGGGCCGGGCGTGCGGGTCGATTCCGGCGTCGAGGCCGGCTCCGAGGTGACGCCGATGTACGACCCGATGGTGGCCAAGCTGATCGTCTGGGACGTCGACCGCGAGCACGCGACGCGTCGCGTGCTGCGCGCTCTCGACGAGTACGAGATTGGTGACCTGACCACGCTGATTCCGTTCCACAAGGCGCTGCTCGCCACTGAGCAGTGGGCAAACGGCGAGACCTGCCGCGACTTGATGGAAGATCGCGACTGGCTGAAGACGACTGCTCCGGCCGATGCGGCTCCCCCGGCTGAGACGGAGGATGGCGCTGAGCTGGTGACCCGCGACTACAAGGTCGAGGTCTCGGGCAAGCTCTTTGACGTCAAGGTGATCGGCGAGGCCGCCGCGGGTGGGACAGCGGCGCCGGCGGCGGGCGGCAAGCGGCCGCCGAAACGCGAGCGCAAAGCGGGCGCCGGTGGTGGCGCTTCCAGCGATTCACTGCCCTCGCCGCTGCAGGGAACGGTGCTGAAAGTCGCCGTCGAGCAGGGAGCCGAGGTCGCCGAGGGCGATCTGATCTGCGTGATCGAGGCGATGAAGATGGAGAACGAGATCGTCGCCCACCGCGCCGGCAAGGTGGAGGAACTGAAGGTCTCCGAGGGTGCTGCCGTTTCCAGCGGTGACGTTCTCGCCGTGATCAAGTAGAGCCCGTCGCCCTCGCGAAGCCTAGAGTTCAGGGTTTGTGCTGCTGCTGTTCCTTGTGCTGCTTTTGTTTTTCGCGGCGCTCCGCCTTCACGCGACGGATCACCTCTTGGCGTTCGCGCCGGGTCAGCGGGATTTCGGCTGCTTCCGCGCTGCAGCCGTGGCCGACGCAATCCTCCAGCCGTTCGGTGAGTTCACGGTGCAGGAAGTTGCGGACCGGGAAGTAGTTGGGAATGCGGACCAGGTTGTTGAGCTCGTTCGGGTCTTTTTCGAGGTCGTAGAGCTCCTTCTCGCCATCGGGCCAGGCGATGTACTTGTAGGGGCCGAGGCGAATCCCCTCGTAGTCCTTCGGCGGGGCCAGGATCGAAGCCGTAGCGCCGCCGCTGCGCTTGCGCGCCGGAGGCGTGCTCTGATCTCCCGGTTCGGCGATCGCTCCCGCTTCCTGGACGTCGGAGGTTTCGACGAAGGACTCGAAGAGGTACGGCCGCAGCGTGCGCAGTTCGGGATCGTGGAAGAAGGGCGTCATCGAGCGACCGTCGAGGCTCTTGTCCGGTTTGACTCCAGCCAGTTCCAGCATCGTAGGTGCGACGTCGACGTTGCCGACGATCTCACCGGATTCGGTGCCGGGCCGGATATGCGGACCGCGGATTAGGAAGGGCACGTGGGTCGAGGGCTCATAAGCGAGGAACTTGCCACCGATCAAACGGTGCTCACCGAAGAAAAACCCGTTGTCGGAGGTGAAGATGACGTAGGTGTTGCGCAGCCGGTGCAGTGATCCGAGTGTGTCGATCACCTGTTTGACCCCGTCGTCGACCGAGCGCAGCGCCTCTAGCTGCTTGTCCCAGTAGACCCGATAGGTGTGGATGTCGCTGAGCGAGAGGTAGGGGGCTTCCTTGATGAAGCTGGGCTTGTCGGAGACGTTGCCCTCGCCAAAGCCTTCGCTGCGGTTGTGGGGTGGTGGCGCTCCCTTGAACCAGTCGTAGTGTCGCGGCGCTGGCTCGGGTCCGGCGGGCTTGCGGAAATCGCCGTGCGGCGCGGTGTAATCGAGCTGCAGGTAGAAGGGCTGTTCGGGCGAAGTGCCGCGCAGCTCCTGCGTGGCGATGTTAGTGAGCATGTCGGTCTCGTAGAAACAGGGCAGCCCATTGAGCGGCGCAAAGGGGCAGCCGAGGTCATCCCGCACTCCGTATTCGCGCGTTTCCCAGCTCCCTGAGTCCCCGTAGGGGCCTTCGAGCACGCCGTTGTTGTTGAGCGTGTAGCCGTAGTAGTAGTGGTCCGTATCGGCCTTGAGGATCGTGTGCCAGGCGGTCCAGCCGGGCGGCACGGCGGTGCCATTGTCATACGGTTCGTCGCCGTAGCCGTTGAGGAACTTGCCGACGTGGATCGTGCGGTATCCGGCGCCTTGCAGCCAGGTGGCGATGTTGTGGGTGTAGGCGGCGCGGAAGGAGAATCCGAAGTAGCCGCCGTTGGGCTGGATGTTGCCCTTGACCCCGGTGTTGTGCGCGTAGCGGCCGGTCAGCAGGCTAACTCGGGACGGGCAGCAGAGCGGATAGGAGACGTAGTAGCGGTTGAAGGTCATGCCGCGCTTGGCGATCAGGTTGAGCGTGTTCGGCATCGCCTGGAGCTTTGGTTCGCCAAAGGTCGCGTAGAGGCCTTCGAGCGTCTGATCGTCGGTCTGGATCACGACGAAGCTGGGCGGCTGCGAAGTCGCGGCGGCCGCGGTGCTCGAATGGGGCCCAGTGGTGGCTAGCACGCAGAGCAGCGCCAGCGTGCCGGCCGCGATTACGGCTTGTCGGATACCGCGAGACGCCCCGCTTTGTTCAGTTCGATGCATGGAGATGGCGGCCGCGGCAGCGACCTACTCGGTCGAAACAACTACCTGCGCCGAAGTTGCGAAACGCTAGAGATCGTTCAGGACGCGCCGAGCTTTTTGGCGGCGTCGCGGAAGTTCTTGACGGTGGCGCTGGGGGCCTTGCGGCCTTCGAGTTTCTCGTTGTGGCGGTTGACCCAGATCACCGGCACGTTCATTTTCAGCAGCGGGGCGACGTCGTTGGTGTAGCTGGAGCCAATGTGCAGCCAGCCTTTCTTGCCGCCGATCCGCCGCGCCGCCTCTTTGAAGTGGACGGGATCGGGCTTGTAGCTGCGCACCTGCTGGGCGGTGACGACGAGGTCGAGTTCGGTGCGCAGGTGGCGCCGCGAGATGCCGAGCAGTTTGTCGTCGATGTTGGAGACGATGCCGATCTCATAGCGTTTGCCGAGCCGGTCCATCGCCGCGTTCGCCTCACGGAAGGGGAGCCAGTAGGCGACGCTGTTGGGCAGGAACTGTGCCCGCGAGGGCTCGATCTCCCAGCCCAGCTCACCCGCCACTTTGACGATCGTGCGGCGCAGCACCTCGGCGTAGAGCTCGTAGGAGCCAGCCATGATTTCCGCCTGGACTTCCATGAAGCGAGCCAGGAAGGGCTCCTCTTCGAAGCTGAAGCCATCTTTCTCCGCCTCTTTCTTGCAGGCGTCGATGATGCCTTTCTCCCAGTCGATCAGGGTGCCGTAACAGTCGGTGGTCACCCATTTGACGGTTTTGAGACTTGGAAGCGGCATGGCGGCGGCGCATTATGCCAATCGCCTCGAAGGCAGGCGGCGCGCTCCTTGAAAGGTCGGATAGGCTGCCGCCCCGCGCCAGGGCGGCGCGCCTCCCCAAATGGACCTCCTCGAGTACCAGGGCAAGCAGCTTTTCGCCAAGCACGGCGTCGCCGTGCCGAGCGGCGAGGTCGCTGCCAACGTCGAGGACGCGGTCGCGGCGGCGGAGCGAATCGGCTATCCATGCGCGATCAAGGCGCAGGTGCTGATCGGCGGTCGCGGCAAGGCCGGCGGGATCAAGATCGCCCAGGATGCCGAAGAGGCGCGCGCCTACGCCGACGCGATCCTCGGCATGGACATCGTCGGGCCGCACGGCGAGGGCCCCTTCCGGGTCGACCAGGTCTGGATCGAGGGCGGCTCCGACATCGCCTCGGAGTACTACGCCTCGGTGATCCTCGACCGCGGCGAGAAGAAGCTGCTGGCGATGGTCTCCGCCAAGGGCGGTATGGACATTGAGGCCGTCGCCGCGGAGGACCCCGAGGCGCTGGTGCGGCGCCACATCGATCCGACGCGGCCGTTCGAGCGCTCCGCGGCGCGAGAGATCATCGCCGCCGCCGGGCTCGATGAGGACGTCCGGGACCAAGCCGCCGAGGTGCTGGTGAAGCTGGCCGAGGTCGCCGGTTCTGAGGACGCGACGTTGATCGAGGTCAACCCGCTGATCGTCACCAACGACCGCGACGTGGTCGCGCTCGACGCCAAGGTGACGATCGACGGCAACGCACTCTTCCGCCACCAGGACCTGGCCGAGATCGCCGACACCGCTGAGGATCCTCAGGAGGCGATGGCAAAGGAGAAGGGCCTCACCTACGTCAAGCTCGACGGCGACGTCGGCATTCTCGCCAACGGCGCCGGCCTCTGCATGTCGACCCTGGACGTGGTCGCCCAGGCGGGCGGTGCGCCGGCCAATTTTCTCGACGCCGGCGGCGGCTCCAAGGCCGAGGCGATCGTCGACGCGCTCACCGTGATCACCTCCGACCAAAAGGTGACGGCGATCCTCTTCAACATCTTTGGCGGCATCACCCGCTGCGACGAGATCGCCAAGGGCATCGTCACCGCTTCGCAGCAGATGGACCTGAAGCTGCCGCTGGTCGTGCGGCTCGACGGCACCAACTCCGAGGAGGGGCTGAAGATCCTCGCCGAGGCAGATCTGCCCAACCTGAATCAGGAGACGACGATGCTCGACGCGGCCCGGCGCGTAGTCGAACTGGCCGAAGGGGACGGCTGATGTCGATCATCGTCGACAAGGACACGAAACTGGTCGTCTCTGGGTTGACCGGTCGCGAGGGCTCTTTTCATGGCCTGCGCAACAAGGCCTACGGGACCTACCTGGCGGCAGGCGTCACACCGGGCAAGGGCGGCCAGGATGTCGAGGGCGTGCCGATCTTCGACTCGATCTCCGAAGCGGTCGAGAAGGAGGGCGCCAACACCTCGATGATCTTCGTGCCGGCGCGCTTCGCCGCCCCAGCGATCGACGAGGCGATCGAGTCGGGGGTGCACACGGTTATCGCGATCACCGAGGGGATCCCGGTGCTCGACATGCTCAACACCTACTGGAAGGCGAAGGAGGCGGGGGTCCGACTGATCGGGCCGAACTGCCCCGGCGTGCTCTCGCCCGGCAAGGCCAACGTCGGCATCATCCCCGCCCAGTTCTTCGATCCAGGCAAGATCGGGGTCGTCTCCAAGTCGGGCACGCTGACCTACCAGATTGGCAACGAGCTGAAGCAGGCGGGCGAGGGCAACTCCTCGATCGTCGGCATCGGCGGGGACCCGATCATCGGCTCGGACTTCATCGACATCCTCAGCCTCTACGAGGCCGATCCCGACACCGACCTGATCGTCATGGTCGGCGAGATCGGCGGCGACGCCGAGGAGCGGGCGGCCGAGTTCATCGCCGCCGAGATCTCCAAGCCGGTCGTCGCCTACATCGCCGGCTTCACCGCACCACCCGGCAAGCAGATGGGCCACGCCGGCGCGATCATCTCCGGTTCCTCGGGCACGGCCCAAGCGAAGAAGGAAGCGCTCGAGGCCAAGGGCGTGCGGGTCGGCGAAAGCCCGACCGAGACGGCGCGGATTGCGGTCGAAGCGCTTCGCGGTTTCTAGGCCCTGGGATGGGACGGTGAAGCATTCGGCAGCAGTAGCGCTCGAAGCTGCGAGAGGAGGGTGGTGGGTTCTTTGTGGAGGCGGCGGTGGGTGATTCGGATTGTTCGGTAGCCCGCGACTTGGAGGGCGGCGTCGCGGGCTCGATCGCGCTCGAAGGCGGCTCGGTGGTGATGGAATTCCCAGCTGTCGAGCTCGGCGGCGAGGCGCTGGTTAGGCCAGAGCGCGTCGATCTCGAAGTCGAGCACGGTTGTGTTGAAGGAGGGCATCGGCAGGCGGTGCTCGAGGCAGAAAGCCGCGAAGTGGTCCTCCAGCGGTGAGCGGGTTATCTGAGATGCTCTCGCTTCAGCTATGAGGCGCCTAATCGGCTTCAGCGCCCTACGGCCATGGCCGCGCTCGCAGACTTGCTCGATCTCATTCAGCTGAAGCAGGTTCAAGCGGTCCGCTTCCTCCCAGGCCGATCCGAGGCGCTTGAGGCTGACGAATTCTGCCAGGTCAAAGAGCGTGCGGGCCACCGTGGTCACCGGGACCCCAGCGCGAACGGCTCGATCCTCCGGATGGAGTCGACCGCGATGAATCCAGGCCTTTTTCCTGCGGCGAATCCCCTGCTTGCCGACTGGCGCAGTCACATCGACAGCCGAGGCCCATGGCTTGGCCAGCCCCCAGAGTGCGGCAGCGCTGCGGTGGCTGAGCAGTGCCCCCTCGCCGTAGGCCAGAACCGCCGCGAACCATCGACCTTGCTGGCTCAAACGCGAATACCCGACGGCGTACACCTCGCGGTGCACCAGCCGGAGATGCCATCTCTCGAGACGACACTCGATGCCGCGCTGAGAGACGCCTAGGGCGAGCAGTTGCCGTTGTGCCACGACGCCGTGCTGCTGCTCGGCGAGCGCGGCGATCTTCCGCTCCCGCAGAATCCCATCGCGCACCCCTTCCGGGCGTGTCTGACCTTGGCCACCCATATCGGGGGCTAAGCTCAGACACGTCCTTGGTTCTTCCCCGGCGACGGGGGAATCGGCGAGGCGGGGGCGTTGCTAGGCTCGCTGGCGTATGGCTGGCGACACGATTTCGTTTGCTCGAGGGGCGCCTAGCGCCGACATCCTGCCGCGGGACGTGGTGCGGGATGCGGCGGCTGTGGCGCTGGCCGAGGACTGGGAAAAGGCCCTTTCTTATGGGACGGGGATCGGGCATCCGGCGCTCTGCGAGTGGATCGCGGAGCGGCACGGGGTCCTCGACGCCGGCCAGGTGATGGTCACCAACGGGTCGTTGGAGGCCGGGTGGATGCTCTTCGAGCACCTACTGGAGCCGAGTGACCGGGTCGTCGTCGAGCAGCCCACCTACGACCGCACGCTGCTGATGCTGCAGCGGCTCGGGGTTGAGCTGGTGCCGGTACCGCTGGAGGACGATGGCCTTGACATCGTCGCCTTCGAAGCGGCGCTCGCGGAGGGGCCGATCAAGCTTGCCCACGTCATCCCCAACTTCCACAATCCGGCCGGATGCACTCTCTCCGCTGAAAAGCGGGTGCGACTGGTCGAGTTGGCCGCCGAGCACGACTTCTGGATCTTCGAGGACGATCCTTATCGCGAGCTGCCTTTCGAGGGCGAGGCGCTGGAGACGATGCTCTCGATGGACAAGGCGGATCGGGTGGTCCATGCCTCTTCGTTCTCCAAGACGGTCAGTCCGGGAGTGCGAGTTGGCTATCTGGCCGGTCCCGCGGGGGAGATCGCCAAGCTCGCGAAGCGGGCAAACGAGACCTACATCTCGCCGAACATGCTGGCCGAGTCGGTTGTCCTGGAGCTCTGCCGCTCGGGGGGACTCGACAGCAACATCGAGTTCGTCAAGGGCGCGCTGCGCTCGCGGCGCGACGCGCTCGTCGACGCTCTCAACGAGCAGATTCCCGAGGCTGAGTTCGTCCTGCCGGGTGGCGGCTACTTCCTCTGGCTCGATCTCGCTGAAGGCACCGACACGAGTGCCCTGCTCGCTGAGGCCAAGGCCGAGGGCGTCGCCTTCGTCTCCGGCCCAGACTTCATGATCGAGGGCGGCGGCAACAGCCTCCGCCTCTCCTTTGCCAGCGTGCCTCCGGAGCGGGTCCCTGAGGGTGTCGCGCGCATCGCCAGGGCGCTGGAGCGGGTTCGCGCCGGCTCGCCTGCCTGAGTAAACGCGGCACCCTGAAAACACCTCCCTACAGCGGCACGAGCGGCTTTCTCAAGCTCGCTCAGACCCTCGAGGACACCGGCGTCTGCGCCTACAACGGCGCCGCGCCGCAGATCAGGTCGAAGGAAGTGCTGGAAGCAGCCGGTTCGATCGTCCAGGTCGAGGCGCGGCACGCGGCCGCGATCGCCTGGGTACAGCGGGACGGGCGTGTCATCTCGGCCGATTGCGCCTTCTCAGCGGCCGTAGCGGTCGTTTGAGAGGACCAGCTGCTCCGGAATCGTCGCCCGCGGCGGCGGCGCCGGGTCGGCTCGCACCGAGACGGTCTCGGCGACGCTGCGCGAGACCTGGTGGGTGCCCTCGGCTGAGGCGATCGTCACGCCCTCCTCGCCGGAGCTCTGCACGGTGCCCTCAAGGCCTGGGTCGAGGCCGGCGTCCTTGAGGTAGTGGAGCAGCTCCTCAGCCTCGTTCTCGAAGCGCAGCACGTGGACCTTGGCGCCGGGCTCGACGTCGGAGAGCAGCGCGCCCTGCTCGCGGGCGCCCTCGACGATCGGGTGGCCGTGTGGGCAGGTCGTCGCGTCGCCGATCGCTGCCCGCATCCGCTCCTCGAGCACCGGCGACATCGCGTGCTCGATCCGCTCGGCCTCCTCGTGCACCTCGTCCCAGGGGATGCCGAGCACATCGGTGAGGAAGCGCTCGATCATGCGGTGGCGCCGCACGATGTGGCTGGCGTGCTCGCGTCCGGAGGCGGTGAAGTCGAGCGACTTGTCGGGCTTGCGCTCGACGTAGCCGTCGTCGACGAGGCGGCCGATCATCTCGTGCACGGTCGGCGGCGAGAGCTGCATCGCGCGGGCGATGTTGGCCCCGGTCATCGGCAGCCCGGCCTCCTCGAGCCAGAACATGATCTCCAGGTACTCCTGCTCGGCTACCGTCGCGGTGTCCTGCGACAAGAGGGGCGCTCCTTTCCCGGGTTGGATTCGGTGCGGACCCGATACTAGCCAGCGCGGATCGCTCGCCCGCCATGGCTCCCGCACGGGGGTGCGGGTTAGGCTTACGGCCATGGGGAGAGAGGTGGAACACGCCGGCGAGCCCGACTGGGGCGGTGCCGCGCCAGAGCTGCGCAGGCCCGATGCCGACGGCTCAGCGCCCGGCGATGAACCGCGCAAGGACGTTCAGCTGGCGACCCAGGAGGGCGTCCGCCGCGAGCTGATCGACGGGGTGCGGATTCGGGAGGCACGCACGATCCCCGATGACCGCGGCACGGTCTGCGTCGCCTATGACCCCCGCTGGGGCTTTACCGAGGAGCCGATGGTCTACTGCTATGAGGTGACGATCCGCCCCGGCGCCGTCAAGGGCTGGATCCTCCACGAGACCTATGACGACCGGTTGTTCCTGACAGCGGGGACGGTCCGCTGGGTGCTCTTCGACGATCGCCCCGATTCACTGACGCGAGGCAAGCTCAGCGAGCTTTTCTTCGACCAGCACCACCGCAGCCTGCTGCGGATCCCGCGCGGCGTCTGGCACGCCGTGCAGAACATCGGAACGGCGGACTCGCGGATGGTCAATTTTCCGACCGCGCCCTATGACTACGAGAACCCAGACAAGACGCGGCTGCCGCTCGACACCGACCGAATTCCCTATCGCTTCGAGCGCTGAGTGCGAGTGAGCGTCGCCGCGTCAGCCTGGCGCCGTGCGAGCGGGGTCGCGAGGGCGGCCTCGAATGCCCTGCAACCGGCGCCCACGATTGCCAATCCGCCGCTCGTCAGCGTCGTGATCGCAACCTACAACTGGTCCGAGGTGCTGCGCTGGGCGATCCGCTCCGTGCGGGGGCAGTCCTACCCGCGCTGGGAGTTGATCGTCGTCGGGGACCGCTGCACGGACGACTCCGAAGCGGCGGTGGAGTCCTTCGGCGACCGGCGAATCCGCTGGCACAATCGTGAGCGTAACTCGGGCAGCCAGTCGCTGCCCAACAACGACGGTGTCGCGATGGCCCGCGGCGAGCTGATCGCCTACCTCGGCCACGACGATCTCTGGACCCCGGATCACTTGGCCCGCTTGGTCGTGGCGCAGCGGCGGGCCGATGCCGACGTCTGCTTCTCGCTCAGCGAGGTGATCGGGCCGCCCGGCAGCGCGATGCGAAACATCTCCGGCTTTAAGCCCGGTGGCTATCACGGCGGGCACCTGCCGCCCAGCTCGGTCCTGCACCGCCGCTCGTTGGTCTCGCGTATCGGCGAGTGGCGCGACTACCGGGAGATCGAGCTGCCGCCGGATACCGAGTTCCTCGAGCGGGCCCTCGGCGCCGGCGCCTCTTTTGCCTGCTCGTGGGCGCTGACGGCGTTCAAGCTGCCCTCGGCGATGCGGCGCAACTCCTACGTCGAGCGCCGCTGGGACGAGCAACGGGCGCTGGCGCTGCGGATGGACCGCGAGCGAGCCTTCCAGCTGCGCGAGTTGGGTCGCACCGTGGCGAGCCGCGCCCGCCACCCCCGTAGCGATCCCCACCGTTTCGCGCCGCAGGTCGCGGGCGACGGCGGGCCCGGCGCCTACGTGCGCGCGGCGCGCCGCGTTCGCGGTCTCGACTAGCCGAGCGTCTCCTCCTCCGCTCCCCGGCGGGCTAGCGGCGTCCCATCAGGCTGGAGACGACTGCCTCGTAGAAACCCTCGCCCATCGCTCCCTCGGTGACGGTGACGTTGTCCCAGGCGGCGAGCGCGGCGCGCAGCCCAGGGTCGCGCTCTGGGCCGTTGGCGACGACGAAGAAGCGACCGACAGCGGCCGCCACCTCGAGGTCCTCGACCGAGTCGCCGACGGCGATGCAGTCGCTGGCGTCGTAGCCGCGCGCCCGCGCATGGCCGGCCACCGCCGCCGCCTTGCTGACCTGCTTCGGGACCAGGTGGTAGGCGTGGGTGCGCCCCTCCACGGCCGGCATCGGTCGCCCGATCGCGCCGTTGTCGAGCAGCCGCAGGTCGTCGGAGCCGTTCTCGTGGAGGAGCGCGTTGGCCTCCCCGACGTCGACCTTGCCGCGGAAGAGGTGGGAGAGGA
>JAWVFJ010000019.1:0-19855 GCA_033856275.1 Solirubrobacterales bacterium | reverse complement strand
CGAGGGCACGAGCCAGATTCAGCGCCTGGTGATCGCCCGCGAGGTCCTGCTGCCGCGCAACATCGACGAGACCACGCCGGAGGCCGAGGCAAAGGCCACCAAGGCGGCCGAGGGCAGCCAGTCCGAGCAGGCAGCCGCGACGGTCTGATCACTCACTCAGCACCGCTTGGGGCAAGGGCCCTGATCGAAAGAGCCGCCGGGCCATGTGCCTGGCGGCTCTTTCGCTGTCTGCACGGTGACGGTTAAGGTGAGTAATCGAAGTCGATCGGAGGGGTGACCTTGGCTGAGAACGCAGGCGACGACATCGGCATTGACGAGCGGCTCGTGCGCCTCGCCTCCCAGCCTGCCCGCTTGAGGGCCCTCTGGGTCCTCAACGAACGCGCCGCGGGTGTCAGCGAGGTCGCTGAGGAACTGGGACTGAGCGTCGAGGAGGCCGCCCGCCATCTGGAGCAGATGCACGAGGCTGGCTTGATCGAGGTAGTCGGCGAGGTCCTGCGGCGAGGTGCCGTCGAGCCCCGCTACAAGGCGACAGTGCACGTGGCCTGGAGCGATGCCGAGTGGGCGGAGCTGAGTCTGGAGGAACGACGACGGCTCTCTACCTGGATCGTGCAAACGATGTACTCAGACGTAATGGAAGCGCTGGAGTCGGGCTCTTTCAATGCCCGCGTCGACACGCACGCGAGCCGCTCGGTCTCCGCAGTCGACGAACAGGGCTGGGAGGAACTGGTCCAGATCCACAACGATGCGCTCGAGGCGGTTCTGGCGACCCAGGCGGCCTGCGCGGAACGGCTCGCCGAGCGTGGCGAAGAGGGCATGAGTGTCCTTTCGGCGATAATCTGCTGTGAGCTGCCGGGGATTCCGGCAACCCCGAGCTAGGCGACGCGGGCGCCCTGGCGGGCGGCCTTTTGGCGCTTCAGCTTGTCGAGCTCGACCTTGCGCAGCCGCACCGACCCGGGCGTGACTTCGACACACTCGTCCTCGCGCAGGAACTCGACCGCGGCTTCGAGGGAGAGGCGTTTGGGTGGCGCCATGCGCTCCAATACATCGGCGCTGGCCGCCCGCATGTTGGTCTGCTGCTTCTCCTTGGTCGCGTTGACGTCCATGTCCTCGGCACGGGCGTTCTCGCCGATGATCATCCCCTCGTAGACCTCCTCGCCGGGCCCGATGAAGAGGGTGCCGCGATCCTGCAGGCCGATCAGCGCATAGCCCGCGGACTTGCCGCGACGGTCGGCGACGATCGAGCCGGTGGGGCGCAGCCGCAGATCGCCTGCCCAGCGCTCCCAGCCCTCGAAGACGTGGTGCATGACGCCGGTGCCGCGGGTCTCGGTGAGGAACTCGGTGCGGAAGCCGATCAAGCCTCGCGCCGGCACCAGGTACTCCATCCGAACCCAGCCAGTTTCGTGGTTGGCCATCTGCTCCAGGCGTCCCTTGCGTCCCGCCAGCAGCTGCGTGATCGCGCCGACATGTTCCTCGGGCGCGTCGATCGCAAGTCGCTCGACCGGCTCGTGCAGCTTGCCGTCGATTTCTCGGGTGAGCACGCGAGGCTGGCCGGCGGTCAGCTCGAAGCCCTCACGCCGCATCAGCTCCAGCAGAATGACGAGCTGCAGCTCGCCGCGGCCCTGCACCTCCCAGGCATCGGGACGCTCGGTGTCGCGGACGCGGATCGAGACGTTGCCGACCAGCTCCGCATCGAGCCGATCGCGCAGCTGACGGGCGGTCAGCTTGCTGCCCTCGGTGCCGGCGAGGGGAGAGGTATTGATCCCGAGCACGATCGAGAGCGAGGGCTCATCGACGGTGATCACCGGCAGCGGTCGTGGGTCTGCCGGATCGGCCAGCGTCTCGCCAATCGTGATCTCTTCCATTCCGGCGACCGCGATGATCTCTCCCGGTCCGGCCTCCTTGGCCGGCACCCGCTCCAGTGCCTCGGTGATGTAGAGCTCGGAGACCGTCGCTCGCTCGATTCGCCCGTCGGCCCGGCACCACGCGACCTGCTGGCCGGAGCGGATCGTGCCGTTGTGAACCCGGCAGAGCGCCAGTCGCCCGACGTAGGGCGAGGCGTCGAGGTTGGTCACGTGCGCCTGCAGTGGATGGTCCGGGTCGTACTCGGGCGCGGGAATCTTTTCCAGCATCAAGTCCATCAGGGGCGAGAGGTCGCTGCCCTCGACTCCCTCCTCCAGCGAAGCCCAGCCCGCCTTGGCGTTGGTGTAGACGATCGGGAAGTCGATCTGCTCCGAATCGGCGTCTAGGTCTAGGAAGAGCTCGTAGACCTCATCGACGACCTCGGCGATACGGGCGTCGGGGCGGTCGACCTTGTTGACGACGAGGATCACCGGCAGCTTCGCCTCGAGCGCCTTGCGCAGCACGAAGCGGGTCTGGGGAAGGGGACCCTCCGAGGCATCGACAAGGAGCAGTACGCCGTCGACCATGGTCAGGCCGCGCTCGACCTCGCCGCCGAAGTCGGCGTGGCCGGGGGTGTCGACGATGTTGAGCTTGACCCCGCCGTAGTCGACGGCAGTGTTCTTGGCGAGGATCGTGATCCCCTTCTCTCGCTCGAGGTCCATCGAGTCCATCACCCGCTCGGCGACGTCCTGGCCCTTGCGGAAGGCACCCGACTGCCAGAGCATCGCGTCGACCAAGGTCGTCTTGCCATGGTCGACGTGGGCGACTATCGCGATATTTCTCAGATCGTTTCGAGTAGTCATCGAAGGGAATGAAGGTAAAGAAGTGCGTGCTCGAGTTTTGCCTAACTCGTGACAAAAACGGGGCCCGCCTTGCGGCGGGCCCCGTAACTGCTCAAGTTCGGTGCGCGATTACGCGGTCTGCTGAACGCTCGCCGCGGCGGGGCCCTTGGGGCCTTCCTCGGACTCGTAGCTCACCTTGGCGCCCTCAGCCAGGGACTTGAAACCCTCGCCGAGAATTGCGCTGTGATGGACGAAGACGTCCTTGGAGCCGTCGTCGGGCGTGATGAACCCGTAGCCCTTGTCGTCGCTGAACCACTTGACTGTTCCAGTCGGCATGTAATTGCCTCCACTTCATGTGCTGCGAACGCGGAGGCTTCGGTAAAGCAACGACGCGAGCGCTAGACACGACTTTTGCCGGATATCCATCCGACCTAACGCGGGGACCGTAGCAGGGATCGCGCCTCCGACGCGGCGCTCGGATCGCCGTCCAGTCGTGTTTCAGGATCGAGGAGGACCAGTCGATACGGTGATCCAGATGATGCCTGTGCACAGACGCCACTGCCGAGGGGCCTTGCTCTTGCTTGCGGTATTGGCAGCCGCCCTTGCCCACGGGCCAAGCGCCCGGGCGGCGATGTCCAGCCCCCCGGGCGACGGCGCTCTTTCGCCGGGGCTGGCCGAGTTGGCGGATCCGGGCGCAGTCTCGGCTGCTGGCAACGGAGTGCTGGATCTTGCTATGGAAGGACCTGACAGCATCCTTCGGAACGGAAGCCGAGTACTCGTGTACATCCGTTTCGAGAAGGGGGCTGTGACTGGCCTCACCGCGCTGCGTGCGACTGGCGCGAACGTCATTGATGTCAGCCGCCGATACCAGACGGTCACGGTCGCGGCGAAGCCGGAGGAGCTGTCCTCCTTGGCCAGCGTGCCCCGCGTCGCCAGCATCGCCCCTGTGCATCCACCGATCGTCGCCGGGATCGCCAGCGCGGGACCGGTCACGTCTTCGGTGACTCCATGCTTTGGTGCCGCGACGTCGGAGGGGGACCTGCAGCTGAAAGCGATGGCTGCCCGCGACGGCTTTGAAGTCGACGGCAGCGGGATCAAGGTCGGAATCCTCTCGGACTCCTACAACCGAAATGGTGCGGCCGACACCAACGCCCCCGCGGACATCGCGTCCGGCGACCTGCCCGGGACGGGCAACCCGTGCGGATTCACGTCCCCGGTTCAGGTCCTCGATGATTCGACTGCCAGCGGGGACGACGAGGGCCGAGCTATGGCGCAGATAGTTCACGACCTCGCGCCGGGGGCCAGGCTCGCCTTCGCAAGCGCTTTCGGCGGGGAATTCACCTTTGCGGAAAACATCAAAAAACTCACCGAAGCGAGCGCCACCGTCATCGTCGACGATGTCTTCTACCTCGAAGAGCCCTTCTTCCAAGACGGCCCGATTGCCGTAGCTGTCAACGAAGCCGTCGAAGGTGGAGCGACCTACCTATCCGCCGCGGGAAACGACAATCTGATCGACAGCAAAGGGCACGACATCGCTTCCTGGGAAGCGCCGGAATTTCGCGACACCGGAAGCTGCCCTGCCTCCATCGTCGTCCTCTCGGAAGAAATCGAAGAAACGAAAGGCCCAGGTACAGGGCTCAATCCGGACCATTGCATGGACTTCAACCCGGCGCCGGCGAGCGATGGCACTTTCGGGATGGTCGTGTCCAAAGGGGCAACCCTAGTCGCCGACCTCCAGTGGGCTGAACCCCGAAACGGCGTGAAATCCGACCTCGACGCGTTTCTTCTCAACTCGGCAGGCAAACCAATCGAACTCAGCATCAAGGACAACGCTTCTCCCACCGGGACCCAGCAGCCGTTTGAGGAACTGGAATGGGAAAACAACACCGGTTCGGCCGCGCAAGTGCAGCTCGTGATCAATCGCTACAGCGGTAGCGTCAAAACGCCACTCAAGTTTGCTCTGATCCAGAACGGGGGTGGAGTCACCGCGACCGAGTATCCCGAATCCTCGGGAGGCGACACGGTCGGACCCACTATCTTCGGCCACAGTGGTGCCACCAACGCCGTGAGTGTCGGTGCCGCACCTTTCTTCGACAGCGAAGAACCTGAGGAATATTCCTCTCGCGGGCCCCTCACGCACTACTTCGGGCCAGTGAACGGGACGACTCCGGCTGAACCCCTCACGTCGCCAGAGGTCATTCCCAAGCCTGACGTAACGGCAACCGACGGCGGTGCGAACACCTTCTTTGGCTCATGCGTGTCACACACCTGGAGGTTCTTTGGAACCTCTGCCGCCGCTCCTCACGCCGCTGCCGTCGCCGCGCTCGAGCTCGAGGCGGAATCTGCGGCGACGCCGGTGCAGGTGAGGGAAGCCTTGACCGAATCTGCCTTTCCGATGGGCACATTCCCTCCCCAGGCCGTCGGCTCGGGACTGGTCAATGCGCCTGAAGCCATCTCCAAGATCACGTTCACGCCGTTCCCAGGCGGCATCCAGTTCGCGCAACTAACGCCGCAAAACTGTGCCTTGCCAAAGCCGCCCAGTTCTAGCCCGGCGCCTGCCAGCCCGTCACCCCCGGAGGTGCCAGCAACCGAGCCCCGAGTGCCTCGTACCTTCTTCTTGCAGCGGCCTCCCAAGGTCATCCTGACCCGGCACCGTCAGGCGAGAGTGATTTTCTATTTCGGTTCCAACGAAACAGGGGTCTCCTTCGTCTGCCGCATCGACGGCGGTCTCTTCCGGCCCTGTCCCGAACGATTGGCGCGGCGCTTCCCGCTCGGCTGGCACACGGTTGAGGTGGCGGCCCGGGACATCAGCGGCAACGGCGACCGAACCCCGGCGCGCTATCGCTTCAAGGTCAAAAGAGTCCGCTGAACAGATCCAACTGGGTGCCGAAGTAGACCGAGATCGCGGTAATCGGTAGGTAACCCACCGCGGTCGTCCAGAGGAAGCGCCAGACCGGCACACGCGCCGCTCCAGCCGCGTATGAGACGAGGCTGAAGGGAAGGATTGGAATCAGTCGTGCCGCAATCAGGACCTTTGCTCCGCCCCGCTCAATCCGGGCCTCGGTGCGCTCAAAGCGCTCCGACCCGAGCCAGCGGTCCAGCAGCGGCCGTGCCACGGAGCGGCCGATGGCGAAGCAGATGAGTCCCGAAAGCAGCCAGCCGAACATCATCAGCAGCAGGGCGGGAAGGAAGCCGTAGACGAGGCCGGCTGCCGCATCGACGATCTCAGCCGGATAGAAGACGACGGCGTGTACCAGCGCCAGCACCAGGATCAGCAGCGGCCCGGCGACCCCAAGGCTCTCGATCTCGCTGCGCACCGTCTCGGTATCGCCGTGGATTGCCGCAACGGCAGCATCGTGGAGCTCTGGGATGGCGAAGACCAAACCGGCAAGCAGCGCCACCCCGACAAGGGTGATGCCGATCTCGACCAGGGGCGGGCGTCTATCCACGCAGGCGCTCGGACAAGCCGGAATACCGGCCGCTGCCGTCGTCGCGGCGCACAGCCGTCGCCAGCACTGCCCGGTCGCCGATCAGCACGCAGCTGCTGCGGGCACGGGTGATCGCCGTGTAGAGCAGTGGCCGGGTCAGCATGCGCGAGTGCGAACGGTGGCAAACGCCGACCACGACCGGCACCTCGCAGCCCTGCGCCTTGTGCACGGAGATCGCGTATGCGAGCCGCAGCGTCGCCGTCTCGCCGTAGGGGATCGTCAGCGCCTCTCCCTCGTCGCTGTCGACGACGATCTCTTCATCGTCTGGGTCGTCAGCGCGTAGGAAGACGATCGAGCCGTTCATCAGGCCCAGCTCGTGCGAGTTACGCGTCTGGATCAGCCGGTCCCCGATGCGGAATCGCTCACCCACGGCACGCTTGCCGTGCGGGTTGAGCTCCGCCTGCAGGCGCTCGTTGAGCGCATCGATCCCGATCGCGCCGCGGTACATCGGCGCCAGAACCTGCACCTCGCGAATCGGGTCGACCCCGAAGCGGCTCGGCGCCCGCTCGGCGACCACCTCGACCACGGTCTCCAGCGCCCGCTCGGGGTGGGGGCGATCGATGAAGAAGAAATCGTGATCCTGGTCGGGGCCGGGACTGAGGTGGGGTTCGCGGCCTTGGTTGATCTCGTGGGCGGCCGTGGTGATCATCGAGCGCGCCGCTTGGCGGAAGATCTGGGTGAGGCGGACGACGGGAGCGACGCCGGAGTCGATCAGGTCCTCAAAGGGCTTGCCGGCCCCAATCGGCGGCAGCTGGTCGGCGTCTCCGACGAAGACGACGTGGGTCGATTCCGCAAGCCCCCCCAGCAGCACCTCGATCAGTCGCAGGTTGAGCATCGAGGACTCGTCGACTATCACGAGGTTCGCCGGCAGGGGGTGGCCCGGCTTGAATGCCGGTTCGCGGCCCGGGCTCCACTCGAGCAGGCGGTGGATCGTCTGCGCCGCGTGGCCAGTCGCCTCCTCGAGTCGGCGCGCGGCCCGACCGGTGGGCGCGCAGAGGGCGATTCGCAGATCAGCACGCTCGGCCTCTTCGACGATCGCCCGCGTGCAGGCCGTCTTGCCCACACCCGGGCCGCCGGTCAGCACCGAGATCCGCGCCCCAAAGGCGCCGCGCACCGCCGAGTGCTGCTCGTCGGTCAGTTCGGTCTCCGCCTCATCGCGTGCCGGCGCCTCGTCCGGCTGGTGATCGAGATGGGGCGGGGCGGCGCTTCTCGTGGCGAGCGTCTGGGCAACGGCGAGCTCACTGGCATGGGTCAGCCTGCGATAGACGCGTCCCTCATCATCGACCAGGCCATCCGCTTCGCAGAGCACCTGAGGATCGGGTGCTAGCCCGAGCAGCTTGGCGGTTCGCGCCGTCAGCTCTGCGAGCGGCAGGTAGCTGTTGCCCTGCTGTTCCGCCTCGGTGAGCGCGTAGGCGGCGGCCGCCTGTGCGCGGCGACTCGACTCGTGCGGCACGTCGGCTGCGAGGGCGATCTTGTCGGCGCGCACGAAGCCAACGCCGTCGACCTCGGTCAAGCGGTATGGATCCTCATGCAGGACGACCATCGAGCTCTCGCCGAAACGAGCATGGATCGGTGCCGCTAGGTGCGCCAGGCCATGTGGCGCGAGCTGCACGTGCAGTTCGCGGACCGCGCGGCTGGCGTGCCAGGATTCAGCCGCGGTCGCTGCTTGATCGACACTGACGCCGCTCAGGGAGGCGAATACCGCCTGCGGGTTGGCGGCGATCGCGCCGAGCACCCCCTCGCCGTGCTCGTCGACCAGCCGTTCCGCCCGCGCCGGGCCGATGTGCCGCAGGGAGGTCAGGTAGGCGATCTGTCCTTCGCGGTCGGCGGGGTCGAGCGGCAGCGCCCCTTGGGCACGGAGCTGGCGCCCGTAGCGGGCATGGGTCTGCCACTCGCCGCTCACTTCGGCGCGGTCGCCGACTCCGAGGTGGGCGACCGGGCCGACCAGCGCGAACCCCTCTCCCGACTCCGCCTCCTGCACCTCCAGCACCGCGTAGCCGTCGTCCTCGGCACAGAAGATGACGCCCAGCACCTCCACCGTCGCCGAGTAGGCGGCCGCATCGGCGTCAAAGAGCGTGGCAGTGCTGTTCACACAGCAAAGCTAGCCGGAGCCAAGGCGGGAGACGGTCGCTGACACCCCGCATTTTCCGTTGGTCTTAGGACCAAGGTCCAATTGTGGCGATGCCTTTCATCCCGCATCCTGGGTTAGTAAGCGAGAAAGGAGCAACAAATGATCAAGCGAGCCATACGCATAGCCGGACTTGTTGGAATTGCTGGCGCCTTGGCCCTTGGCGGTGGGGGTGTCGCTCAGGCAAGACACGGTGCCGACGACCCGCCGGGGCAGCATCAGGAGCACGCCAACGGCGAGGTTCACCATCACCACAACGGCGCTCACCACCGCCACCATCACGGCCGCGGGCATGACGATGGCCCGAATCACACCTGATCCGACCCCTGCTGACCGTCTTCCGGATCGGCGATGACCCCGTGCTGGCGGGCCCATAGCGCGGCCTGGGTTCGGTCGGTCACGCCGATCCGGTCAAAGACGCGTGTCAGGTGCGCCTTCACGGTCTTCTCGCTGATCGCGAGCTGCTGAGCGATGCGCTTGTTGGGCAGTCCGGCAGCGACTTGTTCAAGCACCTCCCGCTCGCGTCTGGTCAGCTCTACTTCGCCGTTGCCTGAGCGGTCGTCGAGCACAACGCTTGCCGCCTTGGGAGCCAGCGGCGACTCACCGCGGGCGGCGGCCCGCACCGCGGCAAATAGCTCCTCCGGCGCGGCGTCCTTGAGCAAGTAGCCAACCGCCCCGGCGTCGAGTGCGCCGAGGATGCGATCGCGCTCCGAGAACGCGGTGAGAATCACGACTCGGGTCGCCGTGTCCTGGGCGAGGATCTCGCGCGTGGTGCTGATCCCGTCGAGCCCGGGCATCGAGAGATCGCAGAGGACGACAGTGGGTTCGAGTTCGCCGGCAAGGGTGACGGCGCTGGGGCCGTCCGCGGCGGTGCCGACGACCTCGATGTCATCAGCACCTTCGAGCAGTTCCACCAGCCCGGCCCTGACCACGGCGTGATCCTCGGCGAGCAGGACCCGGATCACGGTGGCATCATCGGGAAGTCGACTCGGACCAGCGTGCCCTGGCCGGGCGCCGAATCGACTTCGAGGGTCGAGCCAGTATCTCGGGCCAGCTGCTGCATCAGGTCCATGCCGAGATGCCCTTCGCGAAGACTGCCATTGCCGCCGTTAGGGGCAAGGCCGATGCCGTCGTCCTCGACGGAGAGAACGATGTGTCCGTTGCTTTGATTTGCGCGCACGGTCAACTTGCTCGCTCCACTGTGCTTTATCGAGTTTCGGATTGCCTCGCGGGCGATGCGGAAAAGCGCTGCCTCCTGGTCCGGATCGAGGCGAAGATCGGCGGGGATATCGACCTCGGTATCGACTCCACGGCCGGCTGACTGGGAGGCGAGGTCCTCGACCGCCGCCGCCAGGCCCGCGTCTCGCAAGCGTGGCGGGTAGATGTCGACCAGCAGGCTGCGCAGCTGCCGCAGGCCCTGGCGGGCCTGCTCCGCGCCGCGCTGCAGGTCCTCTGAGTTGTCGCTGTTCGTATGTCGGCTGCGGTCTGCGGCGGCGGCCAGCGAGAACGAGAGGCCGGCAATCTCCTGGACGACGCCGTCATGCAGATCGCCGGCGATGCGGCGGCGCTCTTCATCGGAGGCATCGACCGCCTTTTGCAGCAGTGCCTCGCGCTCCTTGCTGTCCCGCCGGATACGCCGCGCCATCGACGACGCCAGCGGCAGCTGGACCAGCTCGAGCACGATCAGGGCGGCGATCAGGGCCGGGGCGAAGGCCAGCCAGATGTCCTGGCCGCTGGCGGCGATGGAGTCGAACTGCTGGTAGGCCTCGAAGAGAAGGGGCTGCCCGCCGGGCCCGTGAAGGGGCATATAGACCTCGAGCAGCTTGCCTTTGCCACGCTCGAAGCGGTTCTCGGGCCGGCTCAGGTCGCTGATGTCAGACGCGACCGCGCCGGTTCGAAAGGTCGCCAGATCGTCGCGGCCCAGTTTGTAGCGCTCGCCGATCAGGCGCGGCTCGTCCGAATAGACAAGGCGTCCGGCGGGCGTCCAGAGCTTCACTCGTTCGATCGGATCGAGGAGGACGCGGCGCTTGACCAGGCGATCGAAGCGGGCGATTGCCGCGGGCTTGCCTTCGAGCAACCCCTCGCTGATGTTGGGCTCGACGATCCCGATGCCGACGATGCGAGTGAGGCTGCGAGCGTTCTTCAGCGCCTCCGAGGTTCCCGTGTCGCGCAGGACGAGGAAGCTGATTACCCCGACGACTGCCAGCGCCACGAGGCCGGCGAGGGCAAAGCGCGCCACCGCGCCGCCAACGGTTGGGTCGACCCTGCGCTTGCCGGCCATCGCTTGAAGGTAGCGATGGCGGCCCCTGCGCCGCTACGGTGCGGCCATGGAGGAGGCTGTGCCCATGCCCCCGAACGGCCTCTGCGATAGCTGCCTGTACCAGCAGCTGGTGCCAAACACCCGCGGGTCGGTCTTCTCGCTTTGCCGGCGCTCGCGCACCGACCCGCGCTACCCCCGCTATCCGCGGGTACCGGTGCTCGCCTGTCCCGGCTACGAGCGGCGCCGGGACGGCAAGTGAATTCCGGCGTCGATCAGGCGGCCATCGGGTCCGGTTCGCCGAGCTTGGACATGTTGGGCGCCTCGTAGGTGCCGCCTGGCACGCCGCCGATGATCAGCACGCGGACGCCGTCGTCTCCGGGCCAGACCTTTCGCTTCACGCCCGAGGCGACGCGGGCGATGTGGTCGAGATCAAGGGGGAAGCGCTCGCCCTCGATCTCGATCTCGCCGCCCCCGCGCATCGCCACGTAGACCTCCTCCTGGCCGTCTTCGGCGTGGTCGTGCTCGGGGTAACCGTCGAAGTTGGGCGGCAGGTCGATCAGCTGGATGCCGAAGGACTCGACCCCCAGTTCCGCCCGCACGCGCTTGAAGGCGCCGAGGTAGACGGCCTCCATGTCGTCGATCTTCTTCACCGTGTGTCCCGCCATCGTGTCTCCTCCTGAAGTTGTATTGACGGCCCTATTGAGTCGGCCCGGGCGGAGCGTAGCTCATGTACGAACGTTCGTGCTTTTTGTGTAGGCTTGGGTGGATGGCAGAAGCAGCAGAGTCGATCGCCGTGGCGGAGCGCGACACCCGTAAGGGTGCGGTTACGCGGGCGACGATCTTGGCTCGCGCTTTGGACCTGGCCTCGGTCGATGGCCTCGGGGGCTTGACGATTGGCCGCCTCGCCGCCGACCTGGATATGAGCAAGAGCGGGGTCTTCGCCCACTTCGGCTCCAAGCAGGATCTACAGCTGGCGACGGTTGGTGCGGCGGCCGAGCGTTTCCGTACAGCGGTAATCGAGCCGGCACTGAGCGCGCCCGACGGCACGCCGCGATTGCGGGCGATGGCCGACGCCTATCTGGCCCACCTGGAGAGCGAGGACTACTCGGGCGGTTGCTTTTGGGCCGCGACCTCCGCCGAGTACGACGATCGCCCGGGACCCGTCCGCGAGGCGATCGCCGCCGCGCTCGAGTCGTGGCTGGGCGAGTTGGAGCGTCAGGCGTGGATTGCGGGCTCGCCTGATCCCGGCCGCTTCTCCTTTGAGCTTTACGCGGTGGTGATGGGGGCCAATTCCCGCTACCGACTGAGCGGCGATCGCAAGGTCTTTGCCTACGCGCGGGCCACGATTGCCCGCCTACTTGGCGAGCTGCCCTCGTGAGCGCCGAACAGAGCACCGGCGGGGAGGCCGCGGCAGACTTCGCCGCTCGCTTCGCCGACTACTGGCGCGCACCGACGCCCAAGCGCCTCAGCCTCGTGCTCTCCGATCGGGTTCGCCTCATTGCCCCGATGACCCCGGTCACCGACACCCTTGCCGAGGGCCAGCGTGCCTTTGCCGGCCTGTTCGAGCTGATCCCCGATCTCACCGGCGAGATGCACCGCTGGGGCGCGACTGCCGATGGGGTCCTGATCGAGTTCACCCTCAGCGGCACGGCCGGCGGCAAGCCGATCTCCTGGTCGGCGGTCGATCGCTTCGTCCTCGGCGGGGACGGGCTCGCCACGGAACGCGTCACCTATTTCGACTCGATGCCGGTAGCGCTCGCCGCGGCGACGCGCCCGCGTGCCTGGCCCGCCTTCCTGCGTAGCCGTCTGCGTCAACTGCGTCGCTAGGTACCGCAGCAGCTGCTCAGTCGAGCAAGCCGACCTGGCGCAAGATCGAGACCGAGTCCGAGTAGACGTCCTTGCGCTTGATCAGGCCGTCCTCAAAGGGGATCACGTCGACGCCGTCCCAGCTCACGGTCCGACCGCTCGGCGGCGCCTCGATCTCACCGCGGCGCAGTGTGTTCGAGTGTGTCGCGGTGACGGTCCACTCCTGGGTGACCACGCCATCCCGCACGTAGAGCCGCCTAGTGTCGAACTTCATGTCGGGCCACGATTCGAAGATCTTGGCGATGTGGCCCCGCACCTCCTCGCCACTGGCCGTCTCTCCGGCCGTGTGGTTGGCGAAAACCATGTCCGGGGCGTGCATCGCCACAATCGCATCGAGGTCTTGTGAGTTCCAAGCGTCGTTGTAGCGCCCGATCGACTCGGTCAATGCCTCGATCCCGTCGCGCTCACTCATGTAACCACGAAAATAGCCGATGACCGATGACCGAGGGTGCACAAATCGCCGTTCGCGTTCGTGCCCGCGGAAAGACCGACGAGCTTCTTGGCATTCGCGACGGCGTCCTGCGTGCGTCCGTCGCGGCTCCCCCTGCCGACGGCAAGGCGAACCGGGCGCTCTGCCGGCTGCTTGCCAAGCGCATCGGCGTCGCACCTTCGAAGGTGAGCGTGGTGCGTGGACAGAGGTCTCGGGACAAGGTCATTCGGGTAGAAGGGATCGACGCACGGGCGCTGGAGAAGGCCTTGGCCGGCTGACCGCTCACACCACCGCTCAGTCAGGAGATTGGAATGGACGTAGCAATTGGATTGCCAAACGCGGTTCCGGGCACCAAGGGTGGGCAGCTCGTCGAGTGGGCGCGGCGCGCGGACGCGAGGGGTTTCTCCAGCCTCGGAACGGTCGATCGCATCGTCTATGAGAACTACGAGCCGTTGACGGCGCTTGCCGCAGCGGCTGCCGTCACCGAGCGGATTGGACTCTGTACCTCCGTCCTGCTTGGACCCTTGCGCGTGAATGCCGTCGAGCTTGCCAAGCAGGCGCTCAGTGTTCAAGCGCTCTCCGGCGGCCGCTTCACGCTCGGTATCGGTCTGGGCGGTCGCGACGATGACTACGAGGTGAGCAGTATCGAGCTCGCTGGTCGCGGCCGGCGGTTGGACGAGATGCTGGAGAAGATCAAGGAGGTCTGGTCGGGGAACGAGATCGGGCCAACGATCGCGGGGGTCCCACAACTGATCGTCGGTGGCCATGCCGATGCGTCCTTCGCCCGTGCCGCGCGCTTTGCCGACGGCTGGATCGCTGCAGGATCGGGGCCGGATCAGTTCGTCGAGGGCGTCGAGAAGACCAAGGCCGCCTGGTCGGACGCCGGCCGGGACGGGGAGCCCCGCACCATGGCGCTCGCTTATTTCTCACTGGGAGATCGCGCCGAGGAGGAGGCACGTGCCTACCTCACCGACTATTACGCCTGGCTCGGCGAGGAAATCGCAGAGTTCCTCGTCGCCGGCGCTGCCAAGGATCCGGAGACCGTCAAGCAGTACGTCGCCACCTACGAGGCAGCCGGCTGCGATGAGCTGATCCTCTTTCCCTCCTCCGCGGACCCGGATCAGGTCGACCTGCTCGCTGACGCGGTCGGGCTCTGAGCGCCGAAAACGTCATGCTCCGCGGGCATGGCCGACGACCTGCCCATACTTCTCTTCGCTTCTCAAAGGGAGCTCGAAGCCTGGTTGGAAGAGCATCACGCGGACAGCGACGGGATCTGGCTGAAGATCGCCAAGAAAGGGTCCGGCATTGCCAGTGTCGGCTACGCCGAAGCCCTCGGTCTGGCCCTCTGCTTCGGCTGGATCGATAGCCAGAAGCGGGGCTGCGACGAGAAGCACTTCCTGCAGCGCTTCACGCCACGCCGGCCGCGGGGGAAGTGGTCGCAGATCAACCGCGAGAAGGCGGAAGGTCTAATCGCCTCCGGTGCGATGCGACCCGCCGGCCTGGCAGAGGTCGGTGCGGCGAAAGCCGACGGTCGCTGGGACGCCGCCTATGCCGGCCAGCGGACTGCCAAGGTTCCGGATGATTTGCAGCGAGAGCTTGATCGCAACGAAGCCGCGCGGGACTTCTTCGCCCAACTCGACAGCGCCAACCGCTACGCGATCCTCTATCGCCTAGAGGATGCGAAGAAGCCGGAGACCCGCCAGCGGCGCCTGCAGAAGTTCGTCGCCATGCTGGAGCGAGGAGAGAAGATTCACAACTGAAACGCCGAGCGGGCGCTCTGCAAGCCGAGCGCGGCTCGCTCCAAGTAGGCGTACCGTTCGGCTCGGTTGGCTTGCGAGCTCATCCGGATCACGAATCTACTCCCTGGCTTCCCGGCTGCTCACGGCGCGTCCGTACACTCGGCCCGTGGACCGCGCGCTACTCGAGAGCACGCTCGCTGACGCCGGCGAGCCCGCCTACCGGGCCTCCCAGGTCTGGCAGTGGGTGGCACGCGGGGTACGCGGCTATGAGGAGATGACGAATGTGCCGGCGGCGTTGCGGGAGCGGCTCGCCGCGACCGTGCCACTCTCCACCCTGAAGCTGAAGGCCGAGGCGAAATCGGACGACGGCACCGTCAAGGCGCTTTTCCACACCGGCGACGGTCGGGCGATCGAGGCGGTGCTGATGCGCTACCGGGACGGCAGGCGCTCGGTCTGTCTCTCCTCGCAGTCGGGCTGCCCGCTGACCTGCTCGTTCTGCGCCACCGGCAAGATGCGGTTTGGCCGCAATCTCAGCGCTGATGAGATCCTCGACCAGGCGCTGCACTTTCGCCGCCTCGAGGCAATCGATCACGTCGTCTTCATGGGGATGGGGGAGCCGACGATGAACCTCGACGCCGTGCTCGTTGCCTGCGAACGGTTGCCCGAGCTCGGTGTCACCCACCGCCGCACGGCGATCTCGACCGTCGGCTGGGTGCCCGGCATCGACCAGCTTGCCGAGTGCGAAATGGCGGTCAGCCTGGCGCTCTCCCTGCACGCTCCCAACGACGGCTTGCGCTCGCAGCTGATGCCGGTCAACGATCGCTACCCGCTTGCCGAGGTGCTCGCTGCCTGCGAGCGCTACCGGGTGCGCCGCCGCCGCAAGGTCTTCGTCGAGTACGTGATGCTCGACGGCGTCAACGATCTGCCCGAGCACGCCCGCGAGCTCGCCGCTCTGCTCGACCCCCGCGCCTACAAGGTCAACCTGATCCCCTACAACCCCACCGGTGCCTTCGACGGCTCGCCCCCCGAGCAGATCGAGCGCTTCCGCGCGATCCTCGCCGACCACCGTCTCACCGCCACGGTACGGCTTACCCGGGGCCGCGACATCGATGCGGCGTGCGGTCAGCTCGCAGCGACCCGTAACTAACTGGCTGGTCAGCCAACTACTATGCGGCCTCGATGAGCAGCCAGGCCCCCTCCCGCCGAGTACCGCCGCCGAAGCAGCTCAGCGCCAACCCGGTGGTGCGCGTTCTCGACGACGTCTGGGCCGAGGCTCGGGTGCGCCGCCACGGCACCTACCCGCCCGGCCCGCAGCAGTTCAGCTTCGGTCGCACGCTGCAGGCGGCGCGCGACCCGCTGCCGCTGCTGCTCTCGCTCTACGAGGAGCACGGCTCGATCTTCAGCGTCCGCCTTCTGCACAGTCCGGTGATCTTCATGCTCGGGCCCGAGGCGAACCACTTCGTCACCGTCGCCCATCCGGAGAACTTCCACTGGCGCGAGTCGAGCTTCGGCGACCTGATCCCGCTGCTCGGCGATGGGCTGCTGACGATCGACGACGCTTATCACGACCGCGCCCGGCAGATCATGATGCCGGCCTTCCACCGCGAGCAGGTTGCGGCCTCGGTTGAGGCGATGGTCGTGGAGGCGACCCCGGCGATTGCGCGCCTCCGCCCCGGCCAGGTCGTCGACGTCTACGAGTGGATGCGGGGCGTGGCGATGCGGATCGCGATGCGGGCCCTGCTCGGCCTCGACCCCGACGAGGCGGGCAAGGGAGCGGCCGCGGCCGAGCACTTCGAGCGAGCGCTCGGCTTCTACGGCACCGACTTCCACCTGCGACTGCTGCGCGGACCCGGTTCGCCCTGGTCGAAGATGGTGCGCTCTCGTGCCGTCCTCGACCAGATCGTCTATGGGGAGATCTCCCAACGCCGCACGGCGCCAGACGAGCGCAAGATGGACATCCTCAGCCTGCTGGTCGGAGTGCGCGACGAGGCGGGAGAGGGCTTCACCGACAAGGAGATCCGCGACCAGGTGATGACGCTGATGTTCGCCGGGCACGACACCTCGACCTCGACCCTCACCTTCATGATGCACGAGCTTGCGCGCCACCCCGACGTCGTCGCCAAGCTCCGCGAGGAGCAGGACCAGGTGCTCGGCGGCGACGTCCCGGACATCGAGAAGCTCGAGCGTGAGATGCCCTACCTCGACATGGTGCTCGACGAGATCCTCCGTCTCTATCCGCCGGCCTGGATCGGTCCGCGGCGGGCGGTGCGTGACTTCGAGTTCGCCGGTCACCGCGTCTCCCGTGGCGCCTACGTCAATTACTGCTCCTGGGCCAGTCACCGCTTGCCCGAAGTCTTCCCCGAGCCTGAGGCGTTCATTCCAGAGCGCTTCACGCGCGAGCTAAAGGCAGCCCTGCCACGCGGCGCCTACGTGCCCTTCGGCGGCGGCAGGCGGATCTGCATTGGTAAGCGCTTCGGCCAAACCGAGGTGAAGTTGGTGGTGACGATGCTGCTGCAACGCCTGTGCCTCGATGCGATGCCGGGCCGCACGATGACTATCCGCCAGATGCCTACCCTTTCGCCGCGTGGTGGCCTGCCGATGCGAGTGTTGTCACGCGGGTAGCCTGCCCGCAGGATGCGGGCGCTGGTCATCTCCGACACCCACTTCGGCGCCTGGACCGGACGGGACCTGCTGCGCGAGGAGTTTTTCCTCGAGCGCCTGGCGCCGCAACTCGAGGGCATCGACGAGCTGATCTTCCTCGGCGATCTTTTTGACTTTCTCTTCGGCTCGGTTGGCGAGGCGATCGATGCCTCGGGCGGCCTACTCGATCTGATCGCCGCCAACTTGTCCGGCAAGCGGCTTGTCTTCCTCGCCGGCAACCACGATCACCACTTCGTCCACCGCGACGCCGAGAACCGACTCGAGGCCCAGCTCGCCGCGGGACATTCGCCTTTGCTCGGCGGTGAGCCCGCCGACTCTGGGTCGACCGGACCCGGCTACTTCCGCTCCTTCCTGGCCCGCCGTTTGCCGGGTGTCGAGGTTGAGATCGCCTATCCGACCTACGACTTCGCCGGCGTTCTCTGCACGCATGGGCACTACCTCGACCCGCACGCTCGCCTTTCCGGCTCACGCGGCGATCGCCTGCTGACCCGGATGCTCTGGGGGATCGCCACGGGAGGCCCAGAGGACCCGAAGACGATCGCCGACTACGAGTCGACGATCACCCTGCTCACCGAGTGGCTCTACGTCGCCGCCCAGATGCCGCACGGCACCCACGCTCAGCAGAACGTCTTCCGCACCGTGCAGCGCGCGGGGCGCATTGCCTCGACCCTAGGTCTGCCGCTGCGGGGCGCCAAGCGGCTCGCCGCCGAACTGCGCGACCGCGGCGTCGGCGATGACGTGGCGGCGGGAGTCCTGCCCAGTGAGGAGCACTTCGACTCGGTCGTCCAGGCCGAGGCGGCACGCCAGCGGCGGGAGCAGCCGGCGCCGCAAGCGGCCTGGCCCCATCCTGCATATCCGGCCGCCTCGGTGATCTCACCGAGCGATCCGTCCGAGCACGCACTGGAAGCGTTTGCCAAGGTGACGGCAAACCTGGGCTGGGACAGGCAAGCCGAGCGGATCGTCTTCGCCCATACCCATCAGCCTTTGGCGGACGTGCGCTGCGGCAGCGGATCGCGCACGCGCTACTGGAACAGCGGTTCCTGGATCTATGAGCCCGATCTGGCCTCGCGCCAGGCCTACGCGCGCTACCTGCGCTACGCCTGGCCCGGCACGGCGATCGTTATCGACGACGAAGAGCCCGAACCGCGCCTGCTCGAGCTGCTCGCCGACCTCAACCCGCTTGCTGGCGGTGCCGGGATGCCGGCCTCGCCGTGAGTGAGCTTCTGATCGTCGCGGCGCTCCTGGTGCGGGCGGAAGAGGCGTGGGAGCCAGTGCTCCTAGGCGGCCTGATCCCGATCATCGGCCTGGCCGCGCTCGGCTACCTGATCCTCCGCGCCGTACGCGATCACGACGAGTGAGCTAAACGCAGACAGATGCCGGTAGGGGTGAAGCGTCTTGTACTTTTTCGGCGCCAACCTTATGGCGTCAGCCAACTCCGCTCTACCGAAAAAGTTAAGCGGAACCCCTATCGGCATCTGTCCCAGCGCGCTACTTGATGAAGAGCATCTCCTCGTACTTCGGCAGCGGCCAGAGATCATCGGCGACAACCTTCTCCAGCTTGTCCGCCGCCTCGCGCACCGCGGCGCTCTTGGCGAGCTGCTCGTCACGGGCGAAGATCGCCAGCTCCAGGCCCTCGAGGTCAACGGGCTCGGCGTTGGCCCTCTCGAGTGCGTCGAGGGCGGTCGAGAGCTCCTCGATCAGGCCGCGAATCTCACCCTCCAGGCTGGAGACGCCCGCCTCGGAGATCAGCGCCAGGTGGCGCAGCGCCGCCGGCAGCAGCATCGTCTTGGCGATCGAGAAGGTCGTCTCGGCCTCGATGTTGGCGCGCAGCGCGTACTGCTCGACCCAAACCTCGAAGCGGGACTCCAGCTCCCGCTTGGAGAGCACGCTGTATTTCTCGAAGGCGGCGATCGAGTCATCGGCCATCACCTCGAGCAGCGCGTCGGGCGTCGTGCGCAGGTTCTTCAGGCCACGCTGCTCGGCCTCGGCGTGCCACTCCTCGGAGTAGTTGTCGCCGTCGAAGCAGATCTGCTTGTTGGCCGTGTAGGACTCCTTGACGACCTCGATCACGGCCTCGGCTACGTCCATGCCGCCGCCGGTCTTGCTCTCCAGCTTCTCGGAGAGCTCGTCGATCGCCTCGGCGACGATCGTGTTGAGCACCGTGTTGGGGAAGGCGAGCGACATGCTCGATCCCAGCGCCCGGAACTCGAACTTGTTGCCGGTGAAGGCGAACGGCGAGGTGCGGTTGCGGTCGCCGCCGTCGAGCGCCAGCGGCGGCAGGACGGGCGTGCCCAGCCCGAGCACCGACGCGGGCTGGTGCGGGTCGATCGTTCCCGTCTCGATGCCGTCAAACACCTTGTCGAGCTCGGCGCCGAGGAAGATCGAGATGATCGCCGGCGGCGCCTCGGCCGCTCCGAGCCGGTGGTCCTGGCCGATGTTGGCGACCGATGCCCGCAGCAGGCCCTGATGCTTGTTGACGGCCTGGATGACGGCCGCGCAGAAGAACAGGAACTTGACGTTGTCGGCCGGCGTGTCGCCCGGGTCCATCAGGTTGACGCCGGTATCGGTGCCCATCGACCAGTTGTTGTGCTTGCCCGAGCCG
>JAWVFJ010000018.1:0-56982 GCA_033856275.1 Solirubrobacterales bacterium | reverse complement strand
CGATCTTCGTCGCCTCGGCGGCGGCGGTGCGCAAAAACGACAAAGAAAACCCCTAGGCAAAGCCGAGGGGACAAGCAGGTTGGACCAAGCGCCGGGGCGGGAGCCCCGGCGCTTTGGGTTGGGGGCTTGGTGGGCGTTGTGTCGCCCGCTCCAACTACTAATCACTAGGCCTCGACCAGCGCACGCCGGTCTTGACGGTCGGACAACTCGGTGAGAGGGTCTCAGTAGGCAATTAGCGGGATTCCCTGCTCAATCGGCCGGATGATAAAGCCGTAACTCAATGTGAGAGGAACAAAATGGCTCGCTCAAGACTCGGACTGAAAGCACTCGGCCTCTGCGCCTTGGTGTTCGGACTGATAGTCGTTGCAGCCGGTACCGTCCAGGCAGAAGCTACTTCAAAATGGGTGCTGGTAAAACCAAGTATCGAATTATTGACAGTTGGCGTCCCAAACGACACGTTATTACCGGAAGTGCAGATCAGCGAAATCGAGGAATTAAAAGACGAAAAAGACCCGGGCAAACATCTCGTCCTGTTAACCAAATCGGGTACCAACACGATTACGCTCTTATGCTCTGCCGCTGAACTGGAGAACGCCGCCGGTACAGGCCCTCCCAAACTCCTATTAGAAGGCTCTATCTTAGGTAGGGCCAAATTCACTGGCTGCATCTTCAAAATAAATGGCACTACGCAGAGCGTATGTAAACCGCACTCGAAAGGGTCCGCGGAAGGCACCATCTTAACCGAACGAGTCAAAGGCTTAATCGTGTTACACGAATTAGCCGGTGGCATAAAAGACGCGACAGTGTTACTCCAACCAGAGGACAAAGAAGGTAAAACAATAACAACCTTCGTAACCGTTATCCTCGGCGTCGAAGGCGCAAGCGAATGCGCCGTTGGTGAACTACTGTCGGTCGGCGGCGAGCTGATCCTCGCCGATGGCCAAGGAACGTTCACCACGGAGCAGGCAACCCACTTAATCGAAGAATTCAAAGGCTTACAGAAACTCTGGGCCTTCAAATCAGACAACCCGGCGTCGATCGACGGCAGCGTCGTGGTCGAATTGGTCGGCGAACACAAAGGTCTGAACTGGGCTGGGATACCCGGATGATTCGCTGACGGCAGGCAGCAACCAATCGCTCTGAACCGATGAGCAATCAGCGTGGACCGTGCGTGTGCGCGGTCCACGCTTCTCAACGTTTGGAGCATCGTGCTCTCCAAGCCCGTCCCAGGCGGTCCACTCCGGCGGGAGGTTATCTAGCTAGAGTTCAGCGCCACAGGGTGCTTGGCCCTTCAATGCGAGGGCATGCTCACGGCCTTATATTCGGGGCCTAGATGCCTCCTTCGACCAGCCCAGCTCAACGCTGATGGCTCAGCGAATCCCTCGCGATGAATCGTTGAGCCGCGTTCATGGCGTTGGCTCGCTGTTTGCCGCCGCCTACGGGAACGTTGGCTCCTCCATTTACTACGCGCTGGGCGTCACTGCTGCGTTTGCGCTCGGCTTGACGCCTGTAGCATTCGTCATCTCGGGGCTGATCTTCGCTGCTACTGCCGCGACCTATGCCGAGGCGACGGTGATGTTCCCGGAGGCCGGCGGGTCTTCGAGCTTCGCCCGGCATGCCTTCAACGAGTTGGTCAGCTTCATCGCGGCCTGGGGGCAGATGCTCAACTACGTGATCACGGTCGCGATCTCGGCCTACTTCGTGCCCCACTACCTGGCCGTTTTTTGGGGACCGCTGGGTGAGGCGCCGGGCGACATCATCGCCGGCGCAGTCGTAATCGCGGCGCTTGCGGTGCTCAACATCCGCGGCTCGCAGGAGTCGGCGAAGCTCAACCTGGTCCTCGCAATCGCCGATCTCGCTACTCAGGTTGTCCTTGTCGGGATCGGCATAGTGCTCGTGCTCAGCCCGCAGACGCTGGTCGACAACATCCACCTTGGCGTCGCCCCAACCTGGAGCGATTTCGCGCTCGGCATCGCCGTCGGCATGATCGCCTACACCGGGATCGAGACGATCTCCAACATGGCCGAGGAGGCCAAGGACGCCGTGAAAACGATCCCGCGCAGCGTCGGCCTCACGGTGATGGCGGTCCTTGGCCTCTACTTGCTGATCCCCGTAGTCGCCCTCTCCGCGATGCCGGTGGTCCAGGATGGCGCCGGCCACTACGTCACCTCGCTCGGCAGCGAGTTCGCCAACGACCCAATCCTCGGCATCGTCGAGAATCTCGGCCTCTCTTCGGGCCCCACCGAAGCGCTGCGCTTCTACGTCGGCATCCTCGCCGCCGTGATCCTGCTGATCGCGACCAACGCCGGGCTGATCGGCGTCTCCCGGCTCACCTACTCGATGGGCCAGCACCGCCAGCTCCCCGAGGGCCTGCGCCAGGTCCACCCGCGCTACCGCACCCCCTACATCGCGATCCTCGTCTTCGCCGCGATCGCGATGATCACTCTGGTCCCGGGCCAAACCGACTTCCTCGCCACGATGTACTCGTTCGGCGCGATGCTCTCCTTCACGATCGCCCACGTCTCGGTGATCCAGCTGCGCCGCAAACTGAGCGCGGCCGACCGGCCCTGGAAGCCCCCGCTCAACTTCCGCGCGCTGGGCGCAGAGCTGCCGCTCACGGCCGTTCTCGGCGGTCTCGGCACCTTCGCCGCCTGGATCGTCGTGATGGCGCTCAATCCGCGCACTCTGGCCGTCGGCATCGGCTGGATGGCTTTCGGGATCGCCGTCTACGTGCTCTACCGCCGCAACCAGCGCCTGCCGCTGACCGAGACGGTCAAGGTCCTGCTGCCCGAGCCGCTCGGGGTAGAGGAGATCGAGTACCGCAGCGTCCTGGTCGCCTTCGAGGACGACCAGCCCTTCTCGGAGGAGATGGTCGCGACCGCGGTCAAGCTCGCCTCCAAGCGCCGCCGCGGAATCCACATCCACTCGATGCTCACCGTGCCCACGCATCTGCCGCTTGATGCCGAGCTCCCCGAACAGGAAGGAGAGGCGCAGAGCAAGATCGAGCAGGCGAAGCTGATCGGCGGCCAGCGCGTCACCGGCCACGTCGAGCGGGTCCGGCCCGGACAGGCCGGCTATGAGATCTCTGACGAGGCCAAGTTGATCAGCGCCGCCGCCATAGTCATGGGCTTGCGGTATCGCAACGGACGTCCCCTTTACGACAAGACCCTGCAAACCGTTCTCGGCGAGCGCCCCTGCCGCGTCATCGTCGTCTCCGAACAAGGGGCCCAGCGGGGCAGCGAGCTCATGCCCAAGCTCGCCTAGCTCCCGCTATGATCAAGAATCGTTGAGTGGCCTGGGACTGAGGCAGGGTTGGGGCGACTAGGCACAACCGTAATTCAAAGTGAGAGGAACGACATGATTCGATCGAGACGCGGACTCGGAGTGCTTGGGCTGTGCGCGGTGGTGCTTGGCTTGGTCGTGCTCGGCACCAGCGGCGTTCAAGCGGAAAAAGGGGCCAACTGGAAGGTCAAAGGCGAAAATGTTACCGCGGGGTTATTACCGGAAGTGTTGTTGAAAGAAGTGGTAATGAAAGACATGACCTTGTTAACCAAAGTTCTCGGCTTCAAAGTGGAACTTTTATGCCAAAAAGCGCAGTTTATCGGAGCTAAACTCGAAACTGAAGGAAAAGTAAGCGCTGGAAATAAAACTAAATTTGAAGAATGTCTAATGAAGCTCAATGGAACAGTGAGTGCAGCTTGTGAACCGCACACAGGCAAAGAAAAAGGAGCCTTCGTGTCCAATGCTCTCAAAGGCTTACTCGTCTTACATGAATTAGTAGACGGGACCAAAGACACGCTGATTCTATTCGAACCGGTTGAAGGGACCGCGTTCGTAACGATTGAACTGGGTGAAGAATGCGCAATCGGCGGGACTTGCACAGTCTTTGGCAAATCCACTGTGAAAGACGCCAAAAATGAATTTGGCGTAGAAGCCGTAGAACACATGGTGGAACAAGGACCATTATCTGTACTGTGGGTCAACAGCAACACCGCGGAACACGCAGCGACAATCGACGGCTCCGCGACATTGGCATTGACCGGAGTGCACAAAGGCTTGAAATGGAGTGGGGTGCCCGGATAGCTGGGCGATGAGCTAGGGCTGTCGGCGTTAAGTTGCCGTTTGTGGTGGCTCGACGCCGACGGTCCTTGTGCGGCGAAGGCGACCTTATGTCGCCTAGAATCAGCTCGGTGGCCTCTCCAGAGCGGATCTATCAAGGCTCAGTCCGCGCCTTCTCGCTTGTCTTCTTGATTCTCGGTCTGACGATTCTCGTCAGCACTCTGGCCAACGGCGGCGGAGCGCTTTCGGTGGGCACCCTGCTTGGCATCGCCTTCCTAGCCGTCGGCGCGGGGCGGCTCTGGATAGCGTCTCGGACGTGAGCACACCGGAGCGAGCCGAGCAACCTTCGAAACCGCGGCTGGAGCCGCTGTTGCAGCGCGCCACCGGCGTACCGGGGCTTTTCGTCGCTGTCTACTCCGCGGTCGGCTTCTCGATCTATTTCGCGCTTGGTGTCGTCGCCGATCGCGGCCTCGGCCTGACGCCGCTGATCTTCCTTGCCGCCGGCCTGCTCTTCGTCATTACCACTCTCAGCTATGTCGAGGGCGGGGCGATGCTGCGGGAGCGGGGGGGTTCCTCGAGCTTCGCCCGCCACGCCTTCAACGAGCTGATCGCCTTCATCGCCGGCTGGGCGATCCTGATCGACTACCTGATCGTCGCCGCTCTGGCCGCGATCTCGGTGCCGCACTATCTGGAGCCGATCTCTGGGGACCTCTCGGAAGCAGGCTGGGAGATCGGCATCGCCGGGGCGGTGATCGCTGCTGCATGCGTCCTCAACGTCCTCAACATCACCGGTCGCGGCCGTGAGCGGCCGCTGGCGATCCTCGCCCTCGCCGACATCGCCCTGCAGGTTGCGGTGATCGTCGTCGGTGTGCTCGCGGTCTTCCATCCGGACCGGCTCACCGACCAGCTCGACCTCTTCACCAGTCCCGATTTCCACGACATCGTCTATGCCTCGGTGGTGGCGATGCTCGCCTACGCCGGGATCGAGGCGGCCTCCGATCTCGCACCGGACATCAACGTCTCCCGGCGCGACCTCAAGCGCATCGTCTCGGTCGGGGCGCTGGCCGTGCCGCTCGTCTACGCGGGCATGGCGGCGATCGCGCTGATGGCCGTCCCGGTGGTCGCCGGGCCCAATGGCCCCGAAACCGCGCTCGGCAACGAATTCGTCGAGGCGCCCGTACTCGGCGTCGTCTCCGCCTACCACCCGCTCTGGGTCTCCGACACGATGCGCTGGCTGGTCGCCCTCATTGCCACCCCGGTCCTTTTCTGGGCCGTGACGACGGCGCTGCTCGGCGTCTCCCGGCACATCTACACGCTGGCGATCAACCGCCAGATCCCCAGTTGGCTGGGCAAGCTCAACAGCCGTCACGCGACGCCACACGTCGCGATCGCGATCTCCGGCGTGATCGCCCTCGGCCTGGTGTTGCCGACCGACGTCAAGATGCTCGCCGGCCTCTATGCCTTCGGCGCGATGCTGGCGATCACAATCGCCCAGGTCTCGATCCTGCGCTTGCGCGTCACTGAGCCCGACCGCCCGCGCCCCTTCCGCGTCCCGCTCGACATCGAGTGGCGCGGCGCTCGCCTGCCGGCGCCGGCGCTCTTCGCCGCGCTCATCAGCGGCCTCGCCTTCATCAGCGTGCTCGTCTACCACGACACCGCCCGCTGGGTCGGCCTCGGCTGGATGACCTTCGGCCTACTCTTCTACGTCGTCTACCGCAAGGTCTTCGAGGGAACGACGCTTACCAAGCGCGTCTCGGTCACCGAGAAGGCCCTGACCAAGCAGGTGGCGGAGGTCGCCTTTCGCAACATCCTCGTGCCCGTCTTCGGCACCAAGCTGGACGACGACATCGTCGCCACCGCCGGTCGCCTCGCGGCGGCCGAGCAGGAGGAGGCTGAGAGCGGGGAGGAGGAAACCCGGCTCGGCCTCGTCTACGTGATCGAGGTGCCGCTGACGCTGCCGCTCGACGCCGAGCTGCTGCCAGAGGTCGAGGAGGAGGCCCAGCGGGCGCTGCAGCGCGCCAGCGACGTCGGCGAGGAGTACGAGGACGTCAAGGTGACGACAGAGGTCGTGCGGGCTCGCGGTGTCGGCCCCGGAATTGTCGAGGCGGCCCGCCGCTACGGCTCCGAGGCGATCGTGATCGGCGGCGAGCCGCCGACGAAGATCAGGGGCGGCGCCAGGTTCGGCGGCATCGGCGCCGCCAGGCCCGCCGAGATCGGCGCCGCGACCGAGTACGTGTTGAAAAAAGCGCCGTGCCGGGTGCTCCTTACCGCGCCTCCCGAGACGGCGCCGGAGCCGGTCGCAGCGGACTAGACTCACGGCCGTGTTCATCTTGATCGTCGGATGTGGCCGGGTCGGATCTTCCGTTGCTCGCGCGATGCTGCGCGAGGGCAACGAAGTTTCCTGCCTCGACGAGGACCCTGAGTCCCACGCGCGGCTTGAGGTCGGGCTCGACAAGGGCTGGGAGGACCTCGGTGGCCAGTTCACGGTCGGCGCCGGCCTCGAGACCGATGCGCTGATCGCGGCCGGGATCGAGCGGGCTGACGCCTTCATCGCCTCTACCGACGGCGACAACACGAACATCGTCATCGCCCAGATCGCCCAGCGCCGCTACAACGTGCCAACGGTGATCGCGCGCATCCTCGACCCGCTGCGGGCCGAATGGTACGAGCGCCAGGGAATGCACACGGTCTGCCCGACCCGGGTCGCGATCGACATGCTGGAGAGCGCCGTGCGCGAGGGCCTGCCGCGTGGCGCCGGTCCCTCGGACGGCTCGGCGGAAGCCGCGTAGGGCAGGGGAGCGGGCGGATGTACATCATCGTCGTCGGCGCGGGGAAGGTGGGGTGGAACCTCGCCCGCGAGCTGCTCGAAAAGGAACACGAGGTGACGGTGATCGAGAACAACCGGCGCCGCTACCTGACCGTCGAGCAGGAGCTCGAGCACAACGTCTCCTACGGCGACGCCTCCGAGCTCTGGGTGCTGGAGCGGGCCGGGATCCAGCGCGCCGACATGGTGATCGCGGTCACCGGCGATGACGAGGACAACATGCTGATTTGCCAGGTGGCGCGCGAGAAGTACGAAGTCGAGCGGATCATCGCCCGCGTCAACAACCCGCGCAACAAGCCCCACTTCGACCTGCTCGGGATCAAGCCCTCGGTCTCGGCGACCGACCTGATCCTGCGCCTGCTCGAGCACGAGGTGCCCGAGTACGGTCTCGTCCACCTGCTCGACCTGCAGGAGGAGCAACTGGAGATCATCGAGATGTTGCTGGGCAAGGATTCCGGGGTAACCGGCAGGCGTGTCGGCGACCTGGAAATGCCCGAAGGCAGTCTCTTGATCTCGGTGCTGCGCGACGGCAAGGGCTTCGTCCCCGGTCCCGACACCGTGCTCGAGGCCGGCGACGAGGTGCTGGCGGTGCTCGACCCGGGCCACGAGGAGCAGCTGAAGGAGATGTTTGGCCCCTCGGGTGGCAACGGCTCGGGCAACGGCAGTGGCTGAGCGGTCCCGTAAGGACTCCCAGCGCTCGTGACGCGCGAGGTCGACTTCCTCCTGATCGGCGGCGGCCTGGCTGCCGCCAGCTGCGCGGCGGAGTTGCGCAAGCGCGGCGCGAACGGCTCGGTGCTGCTGGCCGGCCGCGAGCCCGAACCACCCTACGAACGCCCGCCGCTCTCCAAGGAGTACCTGCGCGGCGAGGCCGAGCGCGCCGACGCCTACGTCAACCCGCCTTCTTGGTATGAGGAGAACGACGTCGAGCTGCTCAGCGGCACCAACGTGATGTCGCTCGATCCGGCGGCGCGCACGGCAAAGCTGCAGGGAGGCGACGAGGTCAGCTTCGGCAAGGCGCTGATCGCCACCGGGGCGATGGTCAACATCCTCCGCGTCGAGGGCGCCGAGAACGAGGGCATCCACTACCTGCGCGCCTTCGGCAACTCCGACGCGATCCGCGCCGACGCCGAGAAGGCGGAGCACGTCGTCCTGATCGGCGGCAGCTACATCGGCGCCGAGGTCGCGGCCTCACTGACCGCGAAGGGAACCAAGTGCACGATCGTGACGATGGAGGACGTCGCGCTCTCGCGCACCTTCGGCAAGGACGCCGGCCGCTGGTTCCACGAGCTGCTCGAGTCCAAGGGCGTGACCATCCACGGCGGCGAGGAGCTCGAGGCCTACGAGGGCGATGGACGCGTCAAGGGCGTGGTGACCAAGAGCGGCCTGGCGATCGAGTGCGACGCGGTCGTCGTCGGCGCCGGCGTGCGTCCCGACGCGATGTTGGCCCAGCGAGCCGGCCTCGAGGTCGAGAACGGGATCGTCTGCGACTCGAAGCTGCAGACCTCCGCCGAGGGCATCTACGCCGCCGGTGACTGCTGCTCCTACGACAGCGTCGTCCACGGCCGCCGCCTCCGCGTCGAGCATTGGGACGTGGCGATGCAGCAGGGGATGCACGCGGCCCGCAACATGCTCGGCGAGGACGCCGACTACGAGGTCGTGCCCTACTTCTTCAGCGACCTTGCCGATTGGGCCAGCCTCGAGTACGTCGGCCCCGCCTCCGAGTGGGACGAGGAGATCTGGCGCGGCGATCGCGAGAGCGGCGAGTTCTCGGTCTGGTACCTGAAGGACGGCCGCATAGCCGGCGCCCTCAGCGTCGAGCGCTCCGAAGATCTGGCCGAAGCCCGCCGCCTGCTCGCCGGCAAAGTTGATGTCTCGGGCGCCAAGAACGAGCTCGCCGATTCCGTCAGCGACCTGTCGTCGATCGGGGCCTGATCCGCGGTCGATCTGCCCGTCGGTATTCTTAGTTCTTCGCCTTGCGCCCTGGTGTAATTGGCAACACGCCAGCCTCTGGAGCTGGATTTCGGGGTTCGAGTCCCTGGGGCGCAGTTGGAAATCCCTGCAAGGGCGTCTAATCGCTTTGCTAGCTTCGCTCCACTCGTGAGTCCTCGCCGGACATGGATTGTCGTGCTGCCCGTAGCTGCCCTGCTGGTCACCGGTTGCGGCGGTGGTGGTGGTGGGGACGAATCAACCGAATCGACGACCGCGCCGACGGCGACCACCACTGCGCTGACCAAAGCCGAGTTGATTGAACAGGGCGACGCGATCTGCGCTGAGGTCAACGCCGCGGTAGGCACGGTTGGAGCGAGCAGCGCCGAAACGGGTAGCCCCGCCGGCCAGGCCGCCGATCTCTACAGCGGCATGATTGCCAGTCTGAAGAACCTAGGCACGCCGCAGGAAACAGACGGCTTCGCCGAATTCTCCACAGCGGCCGATGAACTCGCCACGGCCGAGGACGAAGTCAAACTCGCCTCTGAGCGCGGCGACACCGCCGGCGTCGAAGCTGCTGAATCGAGCGCTTCTTCTTCGCTCGCGTCATTCCAGAACGCGGCGAGTGAATACGGCTTCAAAAACTGCAGCGAAGGGCCGAGCGCGCCGGTGACAACGGCGCCGAGCGGGGAATCCGGCGAAGCGGAAGCCGGCGAAGAAACCGGAGCAGTCGAATCCGAAGCGGTCGAACCTGAAGTCCAAGCCGAATCGGCCCCCGAAGTGGCGCCCGAAACCGGCGGGGCCGGTGGCGCACCCGAAGGTGGCGGGACTGGCGGCGGCACCGAAGGCGGTGGCGGCGGCACGACCGGTGGCGGCTCCGGCGGCATCGGCCCGGGCTGACGGCACCGCTCGCACCTTTTACATGCTCAGCATGGAAAACGTGCGTCGCGTGGCCAACTCAGGCCGCTGAGGACTCTTCCCAGGCGCCGTAGAGGCGTGAGTAGGGGCCGCCCGCCTCGATCAACTCGTCGTGGGTGCCGGCCTCGGCGACTCGGCCGCCTTCGAGGACGACGATCTTGCCGGCGCGGCGGATTGTCGAGAGGCGGTGGGCGATTACGATCGCGGTGCGGCCAGCAAGCAGGCGCTCCAGGCCTTTCTCGATCGTTTTCTCGGTCCGCACGTCGACGTTCGAGGTCGCCTCATCGAGGATCAAGATGCGCGGCTCGGCGAGCAGGGCGCGGGCGAAGGCAACGAGCTGGCGCTGGCCTGCCGAGAGTTGCACGCCGCGCTCGCCGACCTCGGTCTCGATTGCTTCCGGCAGCGCCGCGATGAATTTGGTCGCGCCGACGGCCGCCGCCGCGTCTTCGATCTCCTCCAGCGTCGCCTCCGGCCGGCCAAAGGCGATGTTCTCGCGCACGCTGCCGGAGAAGAGGAAGCCCTCCTGCGGGACGATTCCGAGTTGGCGTCGCAGCGCCTGCTGGCGCATCCCTTTGAGGTCATGGCCGTCGACGAGCACCCGCCCCCGCTGTGGGTCGTAGAAGCGGGCCACGAGCTTGGCGAAGGTCGACTTGCCGGCTCCGGTCGCCCCGACCAGCGCCAGCGTCTGCCCCGGTGGCACGTGCAGCGACACGTCCTGCATCGCCCAATCAATCGACTCATCCTCAGCAGGGTGAGTTCGCGTTTTGTTTCGCATAGCGGAACTAAAGGCGAAGTCAGCGTTATCTATTTCGGCGTAGGAGAACCAGACGTCCTGCATCTCTATCTCGCCACTCAGCATGCCCGGATCGATCGCGCCGGGGGCGTCGACCATGTCGGGCGCCGTGTCGAGCAGGTCGAAGATCTTGTCCAGGGCCGCCATCCCCTGCTGGTAGGTCGTGTAGAGCTGGGAGAGCTGCTGAATCGGTTCGAAGAAGACCTGCAGATAGCCGACGAAGGCGATGATCGTGCCGATTTGGATCGCGTGGTCGATCGCCTGGCTACCGCCGTAGAGCAGGATCGCCGCGGTGCCGACCGATGCCAGCAGTTCGACCCCCGGGAAGTAGGAGGCGTTGAGGAAGACCGTCCTCATGTTGGCTTCGCGGTTTGCTTCGTTCAGCTCGGTCATCGCCGCCGTGTGCCGGGGCTCCTGGCCGAAGCTGCGCACGACCCGCACCCCGCTGAGCGTCTCCTGCAGGTAGCCGGTGATCGCCGCAATCCGCTCCCGGGTCGCCCGGTAGGCGCCGTGGGAGACGATCCGGAAGACGATGCTGGCCGCCGCGATCAGCGGGAAGGTGATGAAGGTGACCAGGGCCAGCTTGACGTCGAGCGCCAGCATGATCACGACCACTCCAACCAGCGTCAGCACGCTGGAGAACATCGTCACCACGCCGTCGGTGACGAGCTGGTTGAGCGCCTCGATATCGTTGGTCATGCGGCTGATCAGCACACCCGGGCTGCGGCGGGTGAAGAAGCCGATCGACATCGTCTGCAGGTGGGAGAAGACCCGCTCGCGCAGGTCCTGCAGGGCGCGTGTGCCGACCCAGCCGACCAGGTAGGTCTGCAGGTAGGTGGCCGCGGCGTAGAGGATGGCGACGAAGACGAAGGCAGCGACGATCCAGTCCAGCGCGGCGACATCGCCGGCGACGATGCCGGAGTCGACCGCCTTGCCGGCAAGGTAGGGAGGGGCGAGGGCGGCGCCGGTCGCCACCAGCAGCGCCAGGAACATCAGCACGACCTTGCCGCGGTAGGGCCGCAGCAGCCCGATCATCCAGCGCACCTTGCGGGCGCGCTGGTCCTGTCCGCGCACCAGCTTCCAGAGCGCGGCGAAGAGCAGCGCGATGTTGCGGAAGCGGCTGCGCTCCTCGCTCATGAGGATGCCTCGCGCTCCAATCGCCACGGATTCGAACGGCCGGAAGTCACCGTGGCGATTGAAGCGCTCACAGCCGCGCCATTTCCTCGCGCTGCTCGAGGTCGCGCTGCAGGAAGACCGAGTCGGCGAGGCCGTGCTCGGCGATCTCGCGGTAGAAGCCGCAGCCTTCGAGCAGCTCGGCGTGGGTGCCGCGGTCGACGATCCGGCCACCGTCCATCACGATCACCTCGTCGGCCAGCGAGACCGTCGAGAGCCGGTGGGCGATGATGAACGTCGTGCGCCCGGACATCGCCTCGCGCAGGCCGGTCTTGATCGCCGCCTCGGTGGTCGCGTCGACCGAGGAGGTGGCGTCGTCGAGGATCAGGATGCGGGGATCGGCCAGCAGGGCCCGGGCTATCGCCACTCGCTGGCGCTGTCCCCCGGAGAGGGTTAGGCCGCGCTCGCCAACGACCGTGTCATAGCCGCCCGGCAGGTCCTCGATGAAGTCCGCGGCCTGGGCGCGCCGGGCCGCCGCTTCGATCTCCTCGCGATTCGCGTCGGAGCGCGGATAGGCGATGTTCTCGGCGACGCTGGCGCTGAAGAGGAAGCTCTCGTCGCCGACGAACGCGATCTCGGAGCGCAGCGATCCGACCTCGACCGAGCGCACGTCGGCGCCGTCGACCAGCACCGAGCCCTCGCTCGGGTCATAGAGGCGCGCGATCAGGGCGACCAAGCTTGTCTTGCCTGACCCCGACGGCCCCACCAACGCCACGGTGCGCCCGGCCGCCACCTCGAACTCGATATCGGCCAGCGCCGCATCGGATTTTGGCCCCACTCCAGTGTGGTCGATGTCGGATGCGTCGGCGCGGACGCCGTCGTAGCGCAGCGTCACGCCGCTCATCCGTACGCTGCCGCCGCCTTCGGGCAGTGGCGGCGCATCCGGCGGGCTCTCGATCTGCGGTTCGCGATCGAGGATCTCGAACAGCCGGTTGCCGGAAGCGATCGCGCGCTGCGCCATCCCCATCGCCACCCCCAGCATCCGCATCGGGCCGGCCAGGATCACCAGGTATGTGTAAAAGGCGGTGAAATCGCCGAGGCTGAGGCTGCCGTTGATCACCTCGCGCCCGCCGATCAGCAGGACGAGCGCGATCCCCATCTGCGGCAGCAGCCCGATCAGCGGCGAGAAGAAGGCCTGAAGCTTGGTCGAGTAGATGCTCTGGTCGAAGACCCGGGTGACCGCTCGCTGGAAGCGGTGCAGTTGGTATTCCTCCCGCGCGAAGGCCTTGACGATGCGGATCCCGGAGATGTTCTCCTCGGCCTCCGCGGTCAGCTCGGCGATCCGCTGCTGCACCTCCTGCACTGCCGGCCGCGAGACGCGGTTGTAGCGGGAGGCGGTGAAGACGATCAGCGGAGCGGGGAGCAGGGCGATCAGCGCCAGCACCGGGTTGATCGCGACCATCACCACGGTGACCAGGGTGATCGTCAGCAGGTTCTGGGTGATGAAGATCAGCCCGTAGCCGAGGAAGAAGCGGATCGACTGCAGGTCGACCGTCGCCCGCGACATCAGCTGTCCGGTCTGCTGGGAGTCGAAGAAGCCCAACTCGAGACGCTGCAGATGGGCGTAGAAGAGCTGGCGCAGGTCGAATTCGACCGCCAGGGAGACCTTGCCGGCGACGAGGCGGCGCACGACGGTCAGCCCGAGCCTCAGGATCCCGGCCCCGACGATCGCCATCGCCAGCGGCAACAGGTCAGGCTTGTTGCCGTCCTGGATTGCGTTGACGGCACGCCCGATCAGCCATGGAATCAGCACCGTCATCCCCATCGCCGCCCAGGCGAACACCAGCGAACCCCAAAGCTGGTGGCGGTAAGGGCGCAAAAAGCCCATCAAACGGCGGTAAGTGCGCACGGCACTTCACTATACAAAGTGAAGTATTGGCTGCCGTCGCCGTAGGGGCTTAAAGCAGGATTGTGGCGATCACTCCGACCAGCGAGGCGATCACTACCGCGAGCGCAGCAATCGCGATGCCCATGAACTGGATCATCAGCCTCTGAAGGCCGTCGAATCCCTCTTTCATCTCCCCGCGGAGGGCGGTGAATTCATTGCCCGTCTCCTGTCGCACCGCAGCGAATTCACCGTGGAGCGCCGTGAATCCCTCTCGCATCTCCCCTCGCACGGAGGCAAATTCCTCGCGCATCTCTTTGCGCACCGAAGCGAATTCGGCTTTGGCTTCGGTCCGGAACTCGAGCGGTCGGCCCGCAGGTCGTCGAGTCGCTCGTCGGTCCAGCTTTCCCTCATCGCCTCCATGCTGCCACCGTAATGCTTTGTCTGCACGTGTGGTGCGCGGAATGCGTCGCCTCTGAAACTTCCTTCGCCCCAAAAGAGGTGCAGGGCGCTCAGCCGAAGGCGGCGGCCTTGGCGCTGGGCACCTTGCCGTTCGTGCACTTGGGGCCGTGGCCGGGCTTCGGCAGGATCTGGAAGTTGGTCACGGCGTGGAAGGGCGTGGTCGAACCGTCGTTCTGGGCGAGGTTGATGACGAGTCGATAGAAGCCGGGGGGGAGGCCGTGGTAGTAGATCTCCGGCCGGGTCGCGGGCGAGTAGCTGCCGGCCGAGCCGATCCGCTCGGCGAGGACGCCATTGGGCCCGGAATATTCGGGGAAGTCGAAGGATTTGCCGACGAGCCTGCCATTGCCGAAGGGGCTGTCGATCGCCCGCTGCAGCTTGACCGGATCGACGCAGTCGGGCACGCGGTTGAGCCCGAAGCGGATGTGACCCTCATGCAGCTGCGGTTCGCCACCGAAGTGGAGCGGCGCGAGTTGGAAGTTGTGGACCTTGACCTTGACGACGACCGCGTGACTCGTCTGGCGGGCGCCGCTGCGCGGCGAGATCACCTCGACGCTGGGCTCACCCGGCAAGCCGGAAGTCTCGGCCTGCGCGTGCGTGCTCTCCTTGCCGCCACCCAGCGCCAGCACCGCCGCGACCGTGATCGCGGCAGCCACGGCAACGACGGCGATTGCGGCGTGGGTCCTCACGGATGGCGAACCTTAAGCGAGCTGACGGCCGCCGTGCGGTCGTATTGTCGCCGGCACGCGGAGGGAAAGGCGACCGCACGTCTAACGTTCAGTCCTTGATTCGACGCGCAGGCATCGCCGCCGCGGCCGCGTTCGCCCTTCTCGCACTCGCCGTCCCGGCCGCGCCCGCCGCTGGCCTTGCCGATCGTGTGCACGTCTTCGCTGGCACCAGGCCCGGCCACGACACCTTCGGCGGCGGCCACAGCTTCCCCGGTGCGGCCGCCCCGTTCGGCATGGTCCAGTGGAGCCCCGATACCACCCCCGCCGATCGCAACGGTCGCGGCGGCTACGACTATCGGGACCCCCACATCAAGGGTTTCAGCCTCACCCACCTCTCCGGTGCCGGCTGCGCCCTCTACGGCGACTTCCCCTTCCTGCCGACGACGGAGCCGCTCGAAGCGTCGCCAGCCTCGGACGGCGCCGACCTCGATGGCCAGTTCCGACCGGGCTTTTCGCATGCACATGAGAGCGGTCGACCCGGCTATTACTCGGTCCGGCTCAACCCGGTACGGGGAAGCGCGATCGAAACCGAACTGAGCGCGACGACGCGAACCGGGATGGCCCGCTTCACCTTTCCCCGCAATCCGCACGCCAGTGTCCTGGTCAATGCGGGCGGCAGCGCCCAGCCAGACGACTTCTCGGCGGTGCAGGTCGATCCCGCTCGCCATGAGATCGACGGCAGCGCCTCGAGCGGGCTCTTCTGTGGTCAGCGGCCGCGCTACCGCGTCTATTTCGCTGCGGTTTTCGCCAGACCTTTCGAGAGCTCCGGCACCTGGGAAGGCGACAAGCTGCTCACCGGTTCGACCGCGGCCAGCGACAGCCAGGTGCCTCCGACGAACCCGGGAACCAGTGCCGACGCCGGCGCCTACGCGACCTTTGACACCCGCCACAACCGCACCGTGGTCGTTCGCGTGGGGCTCTCCTTCGTCAGCATCGAGGACGCCCGCGCCAACCTCGCCGCCGAAAATCCCGGCCTCGGCTTCGGCACGATCGCGAACCGCACCGAATCGCGCTGGAACCAGTGGCTGGGAAGGATCCGCGTCGGCGGCGGCCCACGCCGCCTCGTCGACACCTTCTACACGGCGCTTTACCACGTCGGTCTGGCACCGCGAACCTTCAGCGATGTCGGCGGCGCCTACATCGGTATGGACGGTCTTCTGCATCAGGCGCAGGGCCGCGTCCAGTACGCCGACTTCTCCGCCTGGGACACCTACCGCACGCAGATCCAGCTGCTCTCGATCCTCGCTCCGCAGCGAGCCAGCGAGATGGTCCGCTCGCTGCTCGCTGATGCCGCTGAGAGCGGCTGCCTGCCACGTTGGCCATACGCCAACGGCCAGAGCATGACGATGGTCGGCGACTCCGCCGATCCGCTGATCGCCTCTGCCGCGGCCTTCGGTGCGAAAGCCTTCGGCCGCCAGGCCGCGCTCGCCGCGATGCTGCGCGGCGCCGATGAACCCTGCCGCAGCGCCAACGGCGAATACCTCGAGCGCCAGGGCCTCGGCCCCTATCTGGCCCACGGCTACGTCCCCTACGACCTCGACACCAATGTTCGCAACGCCAACTCGATCTATGGAAGTCCCGACGACGTCTGGGGCTCGGCGGCAACCTCGCTCGAGTACACGCTCGATGATTTCGCGATTGCCCAGTTCGCCGGCCGCGCACTGCACGACCGCCCGACTTATCGCCGCTTTATGCAGCGTTCAGGCAACTGGCACAAGCTCTTCAACCGTCACAGCGGCCTAATCGAGCCGCGTTATGAAAATGGCGCATTCCTGGCCCACTACAACAACCTGCAAGGCGGCGGCTTCGTCGAGGGCAACTCGATCCAGTACAGCTGGATGGTGCCGCACGATCCCGCCGGCCTTTTCCGAGCAATGGGCGGCAGGGTGAAGGCCGCCGCGCGCCTCCGCCACTTCCTGGGCAAGCTCAACGGCGGCCCCGGCGGCACGCATACCGATCACGCCCTGCTCGGCAACGAGCCAACCCTGCACGTGCCCTGGCTCTATGACTGGGCGCGGCAGCCATACCGGACCCAGGCGGCAGTTCGCCGTGCCCTACGTCTCTATAGCACCGCCCCCGCCGGATACCCGGGCAATGACGATCTGGGCACGCTCTCCTCCTGGTACGTCTTCGGCGCTCTCGGCCTCTACCCGGCAGTCCCGGGCGTGGGCATGCTGGCGATCGGCAGCCCACTTTTCCGGCATGCCTCCGTTGCCCTGTCTCACCACCGCAGGCTGGTGATCTCGGCCGCTGCCAGGACGACCCGCGGGCGAGGCAAGGACCGGCACACCGTCGCCCTCAGCCCCACCCGCGCTCCGTACATAGGCGGGCTCCGCTTCAACGGCCACCGCCATGGCCGGCCCTGGACCACCTGGTGCGAGCTGTCCCGCGGCGGGCGGCTCACCTTCCAGCTCTCGCCTCGTCCTTCCCGCCGCTGGGGCAGCTCCCCTGCCGACGCTCCGCCCTCGTTTGGCCCCGGCCGCGCGATGCCCAAGGACGCCTGCGCGCCTTGACCCTCTCGCCAACTCGTGTCAGCGCGATGTGGGCGCTGGCATTCCTCACTGCCCTCGGGGCGGCGATGCGCTTTGCCAGCCTCGACGTGCAGAGCTTCCACCACGACGAGGTGATCACCGCCGCCCGCGTGATTCCCGGCAGCTTCGGCGACATGCTGCACGCGGTCAAGGGCAGCGAGTCGAACCCGCCCCTCTACTACGTGCTCGCCTGGGGCTGGGCGAAGGCGTTCGGCACCCACGAGGTTGGGCTGCGCTCTCTCTCCGCTCTCTTCGGCCTGGCGACCGTGCCGCTCGCTTACTGCATCGGCGCGGAGCTGGCCAGCAGGCGGGCCGGCCTCATCGCCGCGGCCTTGATCGCGGTCAACCCGATGCTGATCTGGTACTCCCAGGAGGCGCGCTCCTACGCGATCCTCGTCTTCTTCTGCGCTGCCTCGCTGCTCTTCTTTGCCCGAGCGCTGCGCACGCGCCGGGGCAGGGATCTGGCGTTCTGGGCGCTGACCTCGGCGCTCGCCCTCTGCAGCCACTACTTCGCGGTCTTCGCGGTCGCGATCGAGGCGCTCTGGCTGCTGATCGCGCTGCGCCAGCACTGGCGGCTCGTCCTGCCCGCCGTCGGCTTCGTCCTCGCCGTCGGCGCTGCCTTGATCCCGCTGATCTCGGCTCAGGTCAACCCGGCCCACATCGGCTGGATCGACGAAAGCCTGCTCTCAACCCGGTTCTTCCAAGCTGGGGTCAGCTTTCTCGTCGGTGAGACCGGCCACGTGATCGCCGAGCCCCCGCGCGAGCGCTACGCGCTGTTCCCCGTCCTACTGATCGGGGCCGCCTTGCCGATCGTCGCCGCTCGGGGCAGCGGCCGCGAGCGGCGCGGAGCTTTGCTCGGCCTGGTCGTCGGCCTCGGTGTCCCCGTACTGGCCCTGGCGGCAGCCCTGGTCGGCAAGGACTACGTGGTCGAGCGCAACCTGCTGCCGGCGCTTGTCCCGCTGGGCATAGCCGCGGCGATCGGCTTCGGCGCCGATCGGGTCCGCCGCCTCGGCCTCCTCCTCGCCCTCGCTCTCTGCGCTTATTGGATCGCCTTCGACGTTCACGTCACCGAAACGCCGAACCTGCAACGCCCCGATTTCCGCGCGATCGTCGACGAACTCGGACCCGCATCGGGACCGCGGGCGATCGTCACCTGGAAGCTCGCGGCCGACCCCGTACGCTTCTATCTGCACGACCACGCGGAGCGCGTCTACAGCGGCGATTGGCCGCTGCGCGAGATCGACGTGATCAGCAAGTCGCTCGAAGGTCGCGCGGTAACCGGGGTGACAAGGGTTTTCCACCCCATCGGGCGGGTAAGGTTCGAGCGCCTCACTCTTACCCGATACATGTCAGCCCGCACTCGCCAAATTCCCTTCTACGTGCTCAAGCACGTCCACACCGGCTTCGGCTTCAACGCCGTGGTCGTCGACGGCCAACCGGGAGCGCAACCGTGAGCGCCAGCGAATTCGCCTATCGGCTCGGAGCCGCCGCCCGCCGCCCCGCAAGCTGGTGGCAGCTGATCAAGTTCGGCCTCGTCGGCGGCTCGGGCTACCTGATCAATCTCGGCGTCTTCGCCTTGCTCAGCAGCAACCTCGGCGTCCACCACCTGATTGCCGCGATCGGCGCCTTCTGCGTCGCCGTCTCCTCCAACTTCTTCTGGAACCGCCACTGGACCTTCGCCGCCGGCGACGGCCACGCCGGCTTCCAAGCCGCCCGCTTCTTTGCCGTCAGCATCGCCGCACTGCTGATCAACCTTGCCGTGCTCGAGGCCCTGGTGGCGGGGACCTCGATGGGCGACCTCGCCGCCCAGGCGATCGCCGTCGCCGTGGCGATGCCCTTCAACTTCCTCGGCAACAAGCTCTGGACGTTCGCCTAGCACCAATCGGTACGGCTCAGTCCCCAGCTCGCTAATATTTCTGAGCAATGGGGGAGACCAGCGCAACTGAGATTCCGCAGGATTGGTACCGCTCGGCATTTCCGCCCGACGAGACGCTGAAGCGACCCTGGGCGGATCGCACCGGCGCCGAAGTGGACAGGGCGCTGGCCATGCTGGGGGCTCGTGGCGGCGAGCGGGTGCTCGATATGGCCTGTGGCACCGGCAGGCATTCCCACGAGCTCACCCGCCGCGGCTTTGACGTGGTCGGCGTCGATATCTCGCCGGACCTGCTCGCGATCGCCGAGGCAGACGCGGAGGCCGAGTCGCTCGCTGCCTCCTTCCTCGCCGCCGACCTGCGTGAGCTCGACTTCGACGAAGAGTTCGATCTCGTCCTCAACCTCAACGACGGGGCGATCGGGTATTTCGAGACCGAGGAGGAGAATCACCGCACCTTCGAGGTGATCGCCGCGGCCCTGCGCCCCGGCGGCGGCAACCTGCTGCAGCTCCCCAACGTCCTCTACGCGGAAACGCACTTGCCGCAGAAAACCTGGATCGCGGGGGAGGGCATGGTCGAATTGATCGACCACCGCTGGGAGCCCCGCACCCGTTACTTAGAAGGATCGACGATGCCGATCCTGGTGGGCGATGTGTTCGAGGGCGTCTCGCCGATCCCCTTCCGCCAGCGGCTCTACTCGGTCGAGGAGTTGACGGAGGTCTACGACTCCGTGGGCATGGAATTCGCTGGCGTGTTCCGCGGCACCGGCAAGCCGCGGCCGCCGAAAGACAGCCAGTTCGAGGTCTTCTACTCGGGCCGCAAGCCCGTTTAGGGCTCGCCTACCAGTCGCCCTCCAGCCAGCGCATCAGCTCCGGCATGCGCCCGCGCAGGTCCGGCTGCGTGGAGGCAAGCTCGGTGCTGGCGAGTTGTATTGCGCTGCCGAGCGCCAGGGTTGCTTTGTGCGGAGCGAGCGGCAAGCCGTGCTCCAGCCCTTCCAGCGCTCCGGCATCGCCCCGCAATGCCCACAGCGCTTCGCGCGTCTTGTCGGGATCCTGTTCTGCGATCTCGACTACCCGCATGACTGCCTCATGCACCTCGTCGCCGGCAGGGGCGTCGGTGGCCGCCTCGACCACCTGATCCACGAGTCGGTCGTCCAATCGACCGTCGAGGACTGCGGCGAGTTCTCTACCCTCTGTCACTGGGACCTCCCTCTTGGGCCTCGGCCTGTCCCCAGTTCTCGCGTCAGCAGCCCCGAGAACAAGCGTTACAGATTTCAGTGTAGACGTTCACTAAGACCATAATCCTCCGCGCTTCAATGGTCAAATATTTTCGCGCTTGTTGCCAATAAGGTCAACCAGCAGCCAGAATCGAGCCGAATGAGCACCACCAGACCGAAATACGACGCTGCCGAGATCGAGCGAGCGCGCCAGGCCGCCTGGGCCGAGCGCGATGCTTTCGCGACCCCGGCAACAAACGGCGGGGCGCGCTCTGTCTACATCAAGCCTTCTAGCCCGTTCACCTCGGGCAAACTCCACATGGGTCACGTCCGCGATTACTCGATCGGCGATGCCTATGCCCGCTTCCGCCGCGCTCGCGGCGACGACGTCCTCTTCGGCTTCGGCTTCGACGCCTTCGGCCTTCCCGCCGAGATGGCGGCGATCGAGCGCAAGATCCCCCCGGCCGACTGGGTCGAGAGCTGTGGCGAGCGGATGCTCGAGCAGATGCGGCAACTCGGCTTCTCCTTCGATTACGAGCGCGTCTTCTACAGCTCCGACGAGGCCCAGTACCGCTGGTCGCAGTGGTTGTTCTTGACCCTGCTCGAGGCCGGTTTGATCTACCGCGACGACACCACTGTCGACTGGTGCGATCACTGCCGCACGACCCTCGCCGCGCTGCAGGTCGAGGACGGCCGTTGCTGGCGCTGCCACAACGAGGTGCGCCTGATCCGTCGTCCGACCTGGTTTCTCCGCATCACGCCCTACCTCGAGGAGAACGACGCTCGCCTCTCCGAGTTGGTCGATTGGGATGAGATCTCGCTCTCGACCCAGCGCTACATCCTCGGTCGCAGCGATGGGGTGGAGGTCGACCTCGTTGGTTCCGATGGGGCGCGGCTGACCGCCTTTACGCCCCATCCCGACTCCGTGGCGCAGGCGACCTTCGTGCTGCTCTCGCCACGCCATTCCGAGGTCGAGGAGTGGACGGGCAGCGATCCGGCCGTGCGAGAGCAACTCGACGAGTTGCGCTCGGGCGGCTGGGAGCGCAGCGCCCGCGACGCCAAGTCGGTGCCGCTGGTCGACACCGGAACCGTGGCGAGCGCGCCCTGGAGCGATGAGCCGCTGCCGGTGATCGTCTCGCCGCTGGTCGACGCCCGCTACGGCCCGACCGCCGCCCTCGGCATTCCCAGCGTCGACGAGGCCGATGCCGCGATCGCCGCCAGAGTGCCGCGCCTTGGCGGCGCTGCGACCGGGCCGGCGGACGTCGGCGTATCGGAGGCGCGCCCAGCGATCCGCTATCGCGCCACCGACTTCTCGATCTCCCGCCAGCGCTTCTGGGGGACGCCGATCCCGATCGTCCACTGCGAGAGCTGTGGGGCGGTCCCCGTCCCCGAGGCCGACCTGCCGGTGGTGCTTCCCCGCGACATCGAGCCGACGGGGGAGGGCAACCCGCTGGCCGAGCGCGCCGAGTTCGTCGAGGTCGCCTGCCCGCGCTGCGGGGGGCCAGGCCGCCGCGAGACCGACACGCTCGACTGCCACTTCGACGCCCTCTGGCTTTGGGTGCCTTCGGCCGTGCCGCCCGCGGCGCGCGCCGAGCAGATGTTCACCCATCCGGACCTGCGCCGCTGGCTGCCCGCCGAGCGTCTCGTCGCCGGCGCCGATTCGGGCGGCTTCGTCTTCGACCAGCGGATCGTGACCAAGGCGCTGCGCGACATCGGACCCTTCGCTTTCCTAGAGAGCGGTGAGCCGTTCTCCGGCTGCCTCTTCCACGAGATGGTGATCGCCGACGGCCGCAAGATGAGCAAGCACCTCGGCAACGTGGTCGATCCGGACGAGCTCGTAGAGCGCTACGGCGCCGATACCGTCCGCCTCGCCGTCCTCTATGCCGCCGGGCCGGCCAAGACGCTCAACTGGAACGAGGGCGCGCTGCGCTTCGCGGCTCGTTTTCTCCACAACGTTTGGACCTACTCTCAGGATCGCTTCGCCGGCCTGGAGGCGACTGCTGAGGACCCGGAGGCGGCGGCCGACACCGAGTTCCTACGCGAGCGGCTTTGCAAGTGGTGCGACAACGGCTTGAGCCGGATCACGGCGGACCTGGAGGAGCTGCAGATGCACAAGGCGGTGCGCAACATCACGCGGCTCTTCGAGCGCATCCAGGATTTCGAGAAGCGCGTGATCAAGCGCCGTGGCGCCCTCAGTCGCACCGATGCCGAGGCACAGGTTGCGGCGCTGGTGCTGCTTGCGTGCACGCTTGCTCCCTTCGCGCCGCACGCTGCCGAGGCACTCTTGCTGGCCGCTGGACACGAGGACGGTGCGGCCTTGCCCGGTCGATGGCCGGAGCGCCTCGTACTCGGCGATATCCCGGCCAGTTCGGCCACAGGATCCTGACCTTCCCAGACACTCAATTTATCCAGAAAAACTTGACTGTTCCGGTGTAAGACCCATATAGTCGAGGTGTGGCAGCCGAAGGCAGCTTGCCTTTTGACGCGGTTGCCCTCGATGAGGCCGAGAAGCGGTTCTGGAGGGGTCTTTGGGACACGGCCTGCGAGGATGCCGTAGTCGATCTGGGGATCGACATGGTGCGGTTCGGTCCGCTTGAGGCTGCCGTCGTGGTCGAGGAAGCGTCAGAGCCCGCGCTCAACTTCATCCTCGGCGCTGGTGCGCCTGGCGCGATCGAGGACGGCTATCTGCCGGCGGCAGTGAAGTGGATGGAGCGGCACGACGTCGACTTCCGCGTTCCCCTCACACCGGGCTTGCCGGAGCAAGAGGCGACTGAACATTGGCTGCAGCGCCACCACTACCGCCCGCTGGATGGGCCGATGAAGATGTTGCGCGACTGCTCACCGCCGCAATTCCAGGCCCCACCCGGGATTGACATCTACGAGCGGATCGATCCCTGGGAAGACGAAGGATTTGGCGACCCCCTGGCCGAGAGCCTCGGCTTTGCCGGTTGGGCGGCGACTTTCTTTCTCGATCTGCCTGGGACCACGGACTGGCGCTGCTACTGCGCCGTCGATGGCGATGAGCCGCTGGCCTACGTCGCCATGCACCTTCACCATGACGTCGCGGTGTTGGCGCTTGCCTCGCGCCTGGTGGGGGAGCGCGATGGCCTCGGCCAGACCGCCGTGCTCCATCGTTGTATCGCCGATGCGGCGGCTGCCGACTGTCACACCATGGCCGTCGCCGAGGCCGGTTGCGAGCCGGCGGTCTCCGATCGCGAGAGCCTTCTCCATGCGGATTTCCAGGATGCCGTGCGTACGTACACATGGCAGCCGCGTACCCGCGTGCCGATGTAGTCGCATTGATTTGCGCCGCTCCTGGACATTTGCACAAAAAACCCTTGACCAGTGTAGTGCCATCTGTTATACGTACCCCTGCTGACGACCAAGCGCCAAGTGGAGAGGTGGGGACCCAGTTCGGGCGACTCGCCTTGCGATGGCAAAGGAGTGACCAGTCATGAGTCGAGTTGTTGGCCGAATCAGGAGTACCAGGGAGGCGACAGCGTCGTGGGCATTGCCCCACCTCCAGCTCGCGGCGTTGCCCGGTACCGCGGCCACATCGCCCTCCCGCCTCTGGCAGCAGCCTGGCCCCCGGAGAGGGGGGGCGGCCATGTAAATGGGCCATGGCGCTCGTGAGGCGTGGCGCTGGGAAACCGGTCACGCCGGACAGTCGCGCCGGGGAGCGCAGTAACAGGCCCCGACGCAGCCGTAGCTCAGGCCAGAGCCCAGAAAGCGCTGGTCGGAGGTTGGGCCCGCCCCGCGGAAGCTGACACCGCCGGGGCGGGCCCACTTCTTTTTTGGCGGACCCCTTCGGATCGACGATTCGAATGCACAAAGAAGGCTTGATCGATGGATCGCCGCCTGCTATACCCACCTGCTTATGGGAGACGGGAATGGAGGAGGGTCGAGCGACGGTGTCGCAAGGCGCCCAGTACCCTGCTCGAAGGAGATCCGATGCTGAGCCCTGAGGACCGCACCCGCTCCTGCGCGACCGAACTGGTCTGCCGCGACTGCGGTCGCTGCCTGCCGCTGCTCGATACCACCTCGAAGTGTCTCGGCTGCGGCAACGGCCTCGACGTCGACTACGACTACGAGCTGGCGAAAGCGCGCCTGGCGGAATACCCGACAGCCGAGCGCCCGATCAACATCTGGCGCTTCGAGGAGCTCTTGCCGATCGTCGACGCGAAGGCCCAGTCGCGGGTCGGCTTCTACAGCGGCCGCACTCCGCTGATCCATGCCGACCGCCTCGGCGCCGAGCTCGGCCTCAAGAAGCTCTACCTGAAGGACGACAGCACCTCCCGGCCCAGCCTCTCCTACAAGGACCGCGTCGTCTCGATGGCGATTGCCCGCCTGCTGGAGCTGGGCAAAGAGGAGATCGGCTGCGTCTCGACCGGCAACGTCGGCACCGCGGTCGCCTCGCTGGCGGCCAAGGCCGGCGTCACCGCCTACGTCTTCTACCCGTCGAACATGGAGCGCGGCAAGGCACGCGCCTGCCGGGCGCTGGGCGCAGCCGTCTGCCAACTCGACGGCAACTACGACGAAGCCAACCGCGCCTGCCGCGAGCTGGCGCTGGCCAGCGGCATCCAGTTCGCCAACATCACCCTGCGGCCGTTCTACGCCGAGGGGGCCAAGACAGTCGCCTACGAGGTCGTCGAGCAGCTCGAGTGGGACGCGCCCGATCACTTCGTCATCCCTGCTGCGGGGGGAACGCTCTCCTCGCGAGTGCACAAGGGCCTGGGCGAGATGGAGATGGTCGGATTGGCCGAGACCTCGCAGACCAAGATCAACGTCGCCCAGGCCGAGGGCTGCGGCCCGATTGCCACGGCGATCCTCGATGGCAGCGGTGAGATCGAGCCGCAGTCGCCCCATACCGCGGCCCACTCCCTGGCAATTGGCGCCCCCGGTGACGGCCCGCTCGTCGTCGACGCGGTGATGTCGCGTGGCGGCAGCGCCGCGACCGCCACCGATTCGGAGATCTTCGACGCGATCGACCTGCTCGGCGCCACTGAGGGCGTCCTCACCGAGCCCGCCGGCGGCACCACGGTCGCCTCGACGATCAAGCTCGCCAACGAAGGCAAGCTCGGCCCCGACGACACCGTCGTCGCGATCATCAGCGGCAACGGCTACAAGACCCTCGACGAGCATCCCGACAAGCCGTGGGCCGAAGGCGTCGCCTGCGAGGTCGAGGCGATGACCGAGATGCTCAACGAGTTTCGCCAGCACGGCGTCGGCGCCATACTCAGCTGACCCTTTCCGAGGTGCAACGCTTTGTCCCCCCGACAGGGGCAAAGCGCGTTTCACCCAGCCCCCGGGACAGGCGCAACGTTTTATCCCCCTCGCAGGGGCAAAGCGCGTTTCACCCAGCCCCCGGAAAGGTGCAACGTTTTATCCCCTTGCTGGGTGAGCAAAGCGTTGCGCCTCTGTGCGATTGGGCATTGATTGACTGGTCAGTCAACGGCTATAGTGCCCGCCGATGGCAGGCTCCAACGGCAAGGTCGTTCCGGCCGACTTCCCTCCTCCGGTCGAGCCGACTGAGGAGTTCGTCAAGCGCGGTCTCGACGGCGAGGACGATCGGATCGAGATCGGCGTCGCGATCGTCGGTGGCGGCACCGCCGGCCTCGCCTGCGCCAACCGCCTGATGCAGTTGCTCGGCGAGGACCCCGAGACGATGGAGAAGCTCGGCGAGGTTCCCGTCGCCGTGATCGAGAAGGCGAAGACCTGCGGCGGCCACAACCTCTCCGGCGCCGTGATGCGTCCCGGCCCGCTGCAGGAGCTCTTTCCGGAGCTGAGCCGCGAGCAATGGCGCCAGGAGGGCTTTGCTTTCGGCGAGGTGAAGAAGGAGGCGATCTACGCCCTGCCCAACGGCAAGGCGAAGATCCGCATCCCACCACCGCCGCCGCAGCGCAACCACGGCAACGAGGTGGTTTCGGTCTCGGCGCTCTGCCGCTACATGCAGGCTCAGGCCGAGGAGGCGGGGGCCTACCTGCTGACCGAGACGGCGGCGACACAGCTGATCGTCGAGGACGGCACCGTGCTCGGCGTGCGCTCCGGCGACAAGGGGCGGGGCAAAGAAGGCGAGGAGCTCGGCAACTTCGAGCCCGGCACCGACATCGCCGCAAAAGCGACGGTGCTGGCCGAGGGTTGCTGGGGCCATCTCACTGACGCCGCCGTGCGCGAGTTCGACCTCGACGAGGGTCGCGAACCACAGGTCTGGGAGCTCGGCGTCAAGGAGGTCTGGAAGGTCGCCAAGCCGCTCGACCGGGTGATCCACACGGTCGCCGGCTGGCCGCTGAAGATCTCGGCGAAGTACCACCAGATCGGCGGCTCGTGGATCTACCCGATGAAAGACGCGAAGAGCGGCGAGGACCTCGTCTCGATCGGCTTCGTGCTCGATCTCGACTACGCCGACGCGACGACGTCCGCCCACGACCTGCTGCAGGAGTTCAAGACCCACCCGATGGTGCGCGAGATCCTCGCCGGCGGCGAGCGGGTCGGCTGGGGCGCCAAGGCGATTCCCGCCGGCGGCTATTGGGCGATGCCGAAGCTCTCGGCGCCGGGCGCCGTGCTCGTCGGCGACGCCGCCGGGATGGTCAACCTAGCGGCGCTGAAGGGCATCCACTACGCGATCAAGTCGGGGATGCTGGCAGCGGAGCAGATCTACGCCGCGCTCAGGGACGGCAGCAACGACTTCTCCGGCTACGAGCAGGCGGTCGAGGATTCGATCATCCACAAGGAGCTCTACGAGCAGCGCAACACTCGCCAGCCCTTCCAGAAGGGCTTGCTCAAGGGCGGCCCGGCGGTCACCGCGATGGTCTTCACCAAGGGTCGCTTCCCGGGCGGCCGCTGGAAGCTGCACCGCAACGACGCCCAACCGATGTTCATCGGCGACAGCAAGGACGACTATCCCCCGCCGGACGGCAAGTACACCTTCGACAAGCTCTCCAGCGTCTTCATCACCGGCAACGCCACCCGCGACGATGCCCCCAACCACATCCGCGTCCAGAAGCGCGTCCCCCGAGAGATCGCCGAGACCTGGAAGTGGATGTGCCCCGCCGGCGTCTACGAGATCCCCGACGACGCCCCCGAGAGCGGCGACGTCGACGTGATCGTCAACTACACCAACTGCATCCAGTGCGGCGCAATCACCGCCAAGGGCGGTCGCCTGACGCCTCCCGAGGGCGGCGACGGTCCGCTCTACCAGAACACCTGAGCCCAGGCTCGCGGGGCGAGCAGGTGAGGTCGGCCAAAGCGGTTGACCGCTTTCCTCAGGACGTTTAAAGTAAATCCCGCCTGGGCTGCTTCACCGTAACGGCGCCCTGGGTTTTGATTACGTCGCCCATCTCAGCAGGGCGACAAAACGAGACCAGTGCGCCATGCGAGGACGACATAGAGCCCCCTGGTATTCCCCAGCGGCGAGTCACCCGCCGGATTCGGGAGTTACCCGAGCCGTCGACGGTCTGGCGAGGAGCCGGGGCAGTGCTGATCGGGATCGCGGTAGCCGTAGCAATCTCCGCCGCGACACTCTCGGAAGCTACCCCGATCACCAAGTCCCAACTCGCCTGGATCATCACTGCCCTTTGCCTAACCCTCGCCGCTCTCTGCTTCCTCTCCCACTGGGACACCAACCGGGGCCGCAAGCGAAAGGTGATCGAAATCGTCGACGAGAGCGACGACCCGAGCATGAGCTGAGCGTACGAGCATCGCCGTTGCCCTCCAACCGGCACGTAGGCCAAAGGCTTCAATCGACAGCGCCGTGGAGGGCGGCGCGACGGCGCGCTCCTAGAGCACCTGAGCAGGAAACGCGCGGGTTCGTGAGAACTTTGCTCTCGTACTCGTGTTGAGAAGGCGGAGGATGGCTTCACGTACAGGGACAGGTGCAGCGGGGCTACTGGCGGCGATCGTGCTTGCCGTGGTCTGGATCGTCCCGGCCTCCGCTTCGACCTGGACCGTCACCAAGCTCAAAGACGACCAAGTCGGTGGGCCGCTCTTTGGCATCTCCTGTCCGTCTACGGGGCTTTGCGTTGCGACGGGCAGTGACAGCCTGATCGCCACCTCAACCAATCCAACCGGCGGCCGCACCGCCTGGAAGGTCGTCCATCCGGGTGGAGCGGCGGAGGGCCCGGCCGAAACAGCGGAAGAATTGCCGGGGAAAGTGATCTTTCCCGGAGCGCAGGTCAGGGGAGTCTCCTGCCCGTCGACGGGACTTTGCGTCGCCGCCACCCTCGACGGCCGCATCTTCAGCTCGACCGACCCGACGGGAGGCCCTTCGGCCTGGAAGATCACGCCGCTGAGCGGCGAAAAAGAAGCTCATACCCACATGACGGGGATCTCGTGCCCCTCCCCGGCCCTCTGTGTCGCCGTTGCCTACGGCAGCAAGATCGTCTTCTCGACCGCCCCGACGGGAGACCGATCGGCTTGGACGGTGGTTGAACTCGCCGAACCGCTCGACTTCCGCGGCGTTGCTTGTCCAAGCATCTCCCTCTGCGTGGCGGTCGACAACGAAGGCAAGATCGTCGCCTCCGCCAACCCCACCGGGCCCGCTTCGGCCTGGGGGCCAGCCCTTTCCCCTGCCGGCCTCAACGGCCTTAATGGCATCGCCTGCCCGTCGGTCTCTCTCTGCGTTACCGGCAACGCCGGCCAGATCATCACCTCGACCAACCCGGCTCTGACGTCTGCCTGGAACGTCGTCGCCGCTGGCACCGGCCTGCCGATCAAGGGCGTCTCCTGCCCGGCCCTAACGGCTTGCGCGGCGATCGACAACAACGCCGACGCGATTGTCTCCACCAACCCGACTGGCGGCGCGGCGGCCTGGCCATTCACCAACGTGCTTCCTTCCCCAAGCACAGCGGAAGGCAGCCCCAACGGCATGTTCGCCATTTCCTGCCCGATGACGTCGCTGTGCGCGGCGGCAGGGCAGTCCGAACAGATCATCACCTCAACCGACCCCTTCGCAGTGGATCCGCTCAACGCCCCGGAGAGGTCGAAGCGCTTGCGGGTCGTGATCACCCACCATCCGGCCAAGCGGGTAAACCCGGGCAAGCGGGGAGCCAGGGTCACCTTCCGTTTCCACGCGATCGGCGTTGGTGCCAAGGCGGCCCACTTCAGGTGCAGGCTCAGCGGCCGCCGCTTCCGCCCCTGTAAGTCGCCAGGGCGCTACCGGGCCGGTGGCGGCCCGCATATCTTCAGGGTCCGGGCCAGGGCGCCGGGCGGCGCCAAGAGTCCTCCGGCGAGCTTCCACTTCAGAGTGGGCCGACTTACCGAGCCCCAGCCCGTTGGTTCGTGCCGCCCCAAGCCGCCCGACTTCCCCCCCGGCCAACCGTTCGAACCCTGCCTCAACGCTGGCTGAGCGAGGACAGGAAAACTGCCCCTAGACGCGTTAGCGTCGAGAACGTGGCGATGCCGGAGGAGGGACTCGAACCCCCGACACGCGGATTATGATTCCGCTGCTCTAACCAGCTGAGCTACTCCGGCGGGGTCAGAGATCGTAGCGATGGCGGGGCTGGGCTCGCCCTTGGGCGATAGGGCTTAGCCTTGGTTGCGATGACGCAGGAACTGGACAGGGCGGTTCGCACGGTACTGCGGGATTGCCTGCGGGTCGAACCGGCTGAGGAGGTGTTGGTGATCTGCAATCCGGTTACGGAGGAAATTGGCGCGCTGATGCGGATCGAGGCCGAGGGAGACGGGGCCTATGCCACCTTGGCGGTGATCTCCGAGCTCGAATCGAACGGGGCCGAGCCGCCCACGCCCGTCGCGGCGGCGATGATCGCCTCCCACGTGGTGATCGCGCCGACGATCCAGTCGCTTTCCCACACTTACGCGCGCCGCGCTGCCAACCAGGCAGGGGCGCGGATCGCCACGCTCCCCGGCGTCACCGAGGACATGCTGGCGCGCTTGATGAACGCCGACATGGGCGAGTTGAGGCGGCGCGGCGCGGCGCTTGCCGCGGCCCTGCGCAGTGGCCAGGAGGCGCGGGTCACTTGTCAACACGGCAGCGACCTGCGGCTCGGACTCGAGGACCGCGTCCCGATCGCCGATGCCGGCGTGCTCGACGCGCCCGGCGCCTTCGGCAACCTCCCCTGCGGCGAGGCCTTTGTCGCACCCAGCAGCGGCGAGGGCACGCTTGTCGTCGATGGCTCGATCGCCGGCGTCGGCAGGGTCGAGACGCCGGTCGAGCTGACCGTGCGTGACGGCCACCTCACCGACGCGACCGGTCCGGAGGGCGCGACGCTGCTCGAACTGCTGACCATGCACGGCGAGGACGGCACCAACATCGCCGAGCTCGGCATCGGCACCAACGAAGAGGCCACCCTGACCGGCAACATCCTCGAGGACGAGAAGATCCTTGGCACCGCGCACGTCGCCTTTGGCGCCTCGGCCGCGATCGGCGGCAAAGTCCAGGTCCCGGTACACCTCGACTGCGTCGTCCTCGAGCCGAGCATTGAGATCGATGGCGAAGAGATCGTCCGCGCCGGCGAGCTGCTCTTCTGAGCGTGGCGCTGCCCCTGCTCGCCGTTCCCAACGTCGCCGAGGGTCGCGAGGCGACCGACATCGACGCTCTGCAACGGGCCTTCACGCGGGGGGCGAAGCTGCTCGACCGCCACTCGGATGCCGACCACGATCGCACTGTCTTCACCCTCGCGGGGGAGCCAGCCTCGCTGCGCGAGGCTTTGCTGGCCGGCGCTCAACAGGCGATTGAGACGATCGACATGAGTACCTACGACGGGCTGCACCCCGCTGTAGGGGCGCTTGACGTCTGTCCGCTGGTCTGGGCCGATCCCGACCTGCAGCCCGCAGCCCGCATCGAGGCGGTGGAGGTCGCCGAGCAAGTCGGCGGCCTTGGCGTGCCGGTCTTCCTCTACGGCGAGCTGGCGAGCCGTCCCGAGCACGCTGAGCGCGCCTACTTTCGCAACGGCGGGCTGGCTGAGCTTTGGCTGCGAATGGAGGGAGGAGGGTTGCACCCGGACTTCGGCCCGCGGCTGCCGCATCCCACCGCGGGAGTGACGTTGATCACCGCCCGCCCGCCGCTCGCCGCCTTCAACGTCGAGCTCGACAGCGATGACGTCGAGCTCGCCCGCGCTGTGGCCGCGGGGCTGCGCGAGTCGGGGGGCGGACCGCCCGGCGTGCGTGCAATCGGCCTGCCTCTTTCCAGCGGGCGCACCCAGGTATCGACCAACGTCCACAATCCCTTTGTCGTGCCGCTCGCGGAGGTGGTCGCGAGGGTTCGCGCACTGGCGCAGCCACTGGGCGCCAAGCCGGTGGAGGCCGAGGTCATCGGACTGGTTCCCGAGGCCGCCCTGGCCGACTACCCGAGCGATGTCCCGATCCGCGATCTCGCGGCCGCCAGGCCGACGATCGAGTCCCGCCTCGCAGGCGCCCCCTAGCGCCGGCCGCTAGATTCACGCCATGGCCCAGACCAAGAAAAAGCGTCGGCGCAAGCATCGCGGCACGCAGGGTGGCCGCGTCGACACCAATCGTCGCGCGTCTCGTCCCCAGAGCCGCGCCGAGGCGAAAGCCCGCGCCCGCGCTGGCACCAAACGCGCACCCCGCGGCGATCGGCCGCCGACCTGGCGCAGCTCGATCATTCGCGGCCTCGCCGCCGCGGCGATCTTCACCGTCGCGCTGCTGCTGGTCTTCAAACGCTCCCCCGGCGCCGCACTCGGCCTCGGCGCCTTCATGTTGGTCTTCTACATCCCGGCCGGCTACTACATCGACCTACATATGTGGCGTCGCCGCGAGCGGTCGCGGATGCGGTCCTCAGACCGCTCGTGAGCCTCGAGGTCCGCCAGCTCACCGTCGGCCCAATCGCGGAGAACTGCTTCGTCGTCCGCAGGGAGGGAGCCGACAAGGCGCTGGTCGTCGACCCGGGGGAGGAGCCGGATCGAATCCTCGCCGAGGTCGAGGAGACCGGTGCCGAGGTCGAGGCGATCCTGATCACCCACTGCCATTTCGATCACGTCGGCGCTGTCACGCCACTTGCCGCGGTGACCGGAGCGCCGGTCTACTGCCCCGAGATCGAGGTTCCGGTGCTCGCTGACATCATGTCGTTCACGTTCCCCGGCTTCGGGCCCTATGAGGGATACGAGGCCGATGAGACCGTCAAGGGCGGTGAGACGCTCGAGTTGGCCGGGCTCACCCTTAACGTGCACTTCACCCCCGGCCACAGTCCCGGCCACGTCACCTACTCGGTCCGCGGCGAGGACGCGATCTTTTCCGGCGACGTCCTCTTCCAGGGCTCGGTCGGCCGCGTCGACCTTCCCGGTGGCAATGGCCCGACCCTGCTGCAGTCGATTCAGGCGCTGCTCGATTCGCACCCCGCCGAGACGGTCGTCTACCCCGGTCATATGGGTGTGACAACGCTCGGCGCTGAGCGGGCGACCAATCCCTTCCTCACCTCACTCTCGCGCTAGGCGGCGGAGGAGCGCTCAGCGCCGGTAAGGTCGCGACTCTGTGGCGGGACACAAGTACCAGGCACCGCGGGGCACCTTTGACGTGTTGCCCGACGCTGCGCGCGTGCGCCGCCGAATCGAGCGCACCGCGGCGGCGATCTTCGCTCGTGCCGGCTATGAGCCGATCGCCACACCCAACTTCGAGGACACCGAGCTGTTCGAGCGCGGCGTCGGCCACTCGACCGACATCGTTCGCAAGGAGATGTTCACCTTCGAGGACAAGGGCGGCCGCAGTCTCACCTTGCGCCCGGAGGGAACCGCACCGATCTGCCGCGCCTACGTCGAGCATGGCATGCAGACGCTGGCACAGCCAGTCAAGCTCTCCTACGTCGGCCCGTTCTTCCGGCACGAGCGCCCTCAGGCTGGCCGCTATCGCCAGTTTCACCAGCTCGGCGCAGAGGCGATCGGCACCGACTCGCCCCTTGCCGATGCCGAGTTGATCGGCCTGCTGGCCGATCTGCTGGCCGAGCTGGGCGTGCCCGGGGTCGAACTGCGGCTCGGCAGCCTGGGCTCGCTCGACACGCGGCAGGCATACCTCGAGGAGCTGAAGGCCCACCTGCGCGCCCACCAAGGAGAGCTGGCGAAAGAGGTGCGCGAGCGTATCGACGTCAATCCATTGCGCGCCTTCGACTCCGACGACGACGGCACGCGCGCGGTGATGGCGGCGGCGCCGAAGCTGGTCGAGCGGCTCGAGGGCGAGGACGCGGAGCACTTCGCGGAGGTGCGGGCGCTGCTCGACGCCAGCGGCGTCGTCTACTCGATCGATCCCACCCTGGTCCGCGGCCTCGACTACTACACCCGCACGATCTTCTCCTTTGTCTGCGATCGTCTCGGCGCCCAGTCGGAGATCGGCGGCGGCGGCCGCTACGACGGTTTGGTCGAGCAGCTCGGCGGCCGACCGACGCCAGCGGTTGGCTGGGCGGCGGGGATCGAGCGAATCGTGCTGGCGCTGGACGAAGAGGAGCCCGCGGCTGGCCGGGACGTCTTCGTGGCGGTTGCCGATGACGGAAGCGAGCGGCGCTCCGTGGCCCTCATGCTGGTTGGCGAACTGCGCAAGGCGGGGCTCTCCGCCGAGGTCGACCTTGGCGGACGCGGCCTCAAGGGCCAGCTCAAGCACGCGGATCGGATCGGCGCCCGTCGCGTCCTCATCCTCGAGGCCGATGGTGCCCAGCTGCGCGATATGTCAAGCGGCGAGCAGCGCGCCGTCGGGACCGACAACTTGATCGAGGAGCTAACCGGGGGAGAGATGTGATCGCGGAGCGACCCCAATGAGGCATCTCTGGTTCTTCGCGCCCGGAGCGAAGCGGAGGTATCTGTGATGAGCGATTTTCCAGTCCTGCGCGGGAATGGTTTTCGCGACACCTGGTGTGGGCAGGTCCTCGGCGACCGTGTCGGTGCCGAGGCTCGCGTCGCCGGCTGGGTGCACCGCCGTCGCGACCACGGTGGTCTCGTCTTCATCGATTTGCGCGACCGCACCGGCATCGTCCAACTCGTCTTCCATCCCGACGAGGCGGGCGGCGCCTTCGAGCTCGGCCACAGACTGCGAGCCGAGGACGTGCTCAGCGCCAGCGGCACCGTCGTGCGGCGCTCGCCGGAGACGGTCAATCCCGATCTGCCCACGGGAGCGGTCGAGCTGAGGGTGGAAAGCGCCGAGCTGCTCGCCGACGCCGAGACGCCGCCCTTCCAGATCGAGGGCTTTGCTGGCGAGGTGGGCGAGGACGCCCGCCTGCGTCACCGCTACCTCGACCTGCGCCGCGAGCAGATGCGCGAGGCGCTGGTCCTGCGCCACCGGGTGACCGCAGCGATGCGCGAGTTCCTCGACGCGGAGGGTTTCCTCGACGTCGAGACGCCGGTGCTGACCCGCTCCACGCCGGAGGGCGCCCGCGACTTCCTCGTCCCCAGTCGCCTCCAGCAGGGCTCCTTCTACGCGCTGCCGCAGTCGCCGCAGCTGTTTAAGCAATTGCTGATGGTCGCCGGCTTCGAGCGCTACTACCAGGTGGCGCGCTGCTTCCGCGACGAGGACCTGCGCGCCGACCGCCAGCCGGATTTCACCCAGCTCGACATCGAGATGTCCTTCGTCGAGATCGACGACGTGATCGAGGTCAACGAGCGATTGCTCACCCATGTCTTCGAGCGGGTCAGCGGCCCCTCGCTGCAGCTGCCCTTGCGCCGCATGCCCTACGACGAAGCGATCGCGAAGTACGGCACGGATCGGCCCGACACTCGCTTCGGCATGGAGCTGGCCGATCTCGACGACCTCCTGGTCGCGACGGAGTTCAAGGTCTTTGCCTCGGTGATCGGCGGTGGGGGCACTGTGCGCGGGCTGAATGCCGGCCGGCGCGAGATGCCCCGCTCGGCGCTCGACGGTCTCATCGACCGCGCCCAGGAGCTCGGCGCCAAGGGCCTCGTCTGGGCCTTCCGCGAGGGCGACGGCTGGCGTTCGCCAACCGCGAAGTTCCTCTCGGCCGCCGAGCTGAGCGCGCTAAACGAGCGTCTGGGGGCCGAGGAGGGCGACCTGCTCCTCGTCGTCGCCGACAAGCCAAAGGTCGCCAACGCCGTTCTGGCGCAGCTGCGCCTCGATCTCGCCGCCGAGTTCGACCTCGTCCCCGAGGGCACCGACGATCTGCTTTGGATCGTCGATTGGCCCCTGATGGAGGCGGGCGAGGGCGGTGGCTGGGATCCGCTGCACCACCCGTTCACGGCGCCCGCAGCGGGCTTCGACCCGAGTGATCCAGGCGGCGCGCGGGCCCAGGCATACGACCTGGTCTGGAACGGCCAGGAGATGGGCGGCGGCTCGATCCGCATCAGCGACGCCGACCTGCAGGGTGAGGTCTTCGCCGCGCTGGGCATCGACGCAGCCGAAGCCGAGGCCCGTTTCGGCTTCCTGCTCGAGGCGCTCCGCTACGGCGCCCCTCCGCACGGGGGCATTGCCTACGGCCTCGACCGGATCGTCCAGCGCCTTGCCGGCGCCGACTCGATCCGCGACGTGATCGCCTTTCCCAAGACGGCATCGGGCGCCGATGCGTTGACCGGCGCCCCGGCACCGGTCGATGACGCACAGCTACGCGACGTCGGACTGCAGCTGCGCGCCAGGCCTCCCGCGGGCAAATGAGCTTCGCCGACCGGATCCGGGGCGCGTTCACGCGCTCGCCGGGACCGGGCACCACGCCAGTCTACGTCGACGATCCCAGCTATGACAGCTGGGAGGTGGTGCGGGATTTCGCCGACGTAAAGACCGCGCGCGCCTGGCACCAGGCGCTGAAAGAGGCTCGCATCGAGGCGGTTCTCACCGTCGACTGGCCACTTGACCGCTACGGCCGCGGCGACATCGCCCTGCGCGTCCAGCCAGAGGACTGGAGCGAGGCCGAGCTCCTCCTCTCCAATCTCGACGACTGAGGTCCTGGTCCAGCGATAGGCGCCGGGTCGGCGGTGCCTCCTCGTGGCTGAAACCAGCTTTTTGTCCCTCGCCATGCCGACCCGGCGGTGGTACGGTTGGCCCAGAGGCTCGAGCCCGTACGAGAGCCGTCTCACCGTTTGACCCAACACAAACGGCGCGGGAGCTGATCTCTCTCGGTCCTGTGGGATCGCGAGGAGGCGCCCACCCTTTACTTCAAGGGATCAAAGCCAGAGGCGGTAACGGCGGGCTGGAGCCTCATTTGCGTTGCGCTTTCGCCACCCCTTGCGCACCACCCGCGCGCCGTGCCGAGCGACCATCGGCCCGATGTCTGCCGAGACGCGTGTTTCCCATCCCATTGATGGCAAATCCGCGTTTCGTTCAGACGACGACCGCATCGGCGCGCTCGCGGAGGCCCAGCACGGCGTCGTCGCTCGTCGGCAGCTATTGATGATGGGGATCGGGAGGGGAGCGGTCGAGAGGCGGATTGCCCGTGGGCGACTCCGTCGGGTGCATCGGGGCGTTTACGCCGTCGGGCACAGGCCATCGACCCGGGAGAGCCGCTGGATGGCCGCCGTCTTGTCGGCGGGTGCCGGTGCAGTATTGAGTCACCGATCCGCCGGCTCGCTGTGGCGGATCCTGTCTCCTACGCCAATCGCGCCTGAAGTGACCCGGGCGACCCGGTATGAGTCACGGCCTGGCCTGCGGGCTCACTGCGGGACGTTGAGACCTGACGAGGTCACGCGCCTGAATGGGATCCCGGTCACATCGGCGCCCCGCACCGCGCTTGACCTCGCGGAGCTCTTGACCGTGCATCAGCTGGAGAGGGCGCTGAACGAGATGGAAGTCCGGAGGATCACCGACCGACTGTCGATTCCCAAACTGCTGGAGCGGTATCCCGGAAAGCGGGGAGCGGCCAAGCTGAGGATCCTCCTCGCGGACAACGCCGAGGCTCGAGGGGTCACTCGCAAGGAACTCGAGGCCCGATTCGCAGCGCTCCTCGAAGCCACCGATCTGCCGCGCCCGCGGCGCAATGCCGATGTCGCCGTCCGCGGTCGCTTCTTTGAAGCCGACTGCCTCTGGGCCGAGCAACGGGTCATCATTGAGCTTGACGGCCGAGCTACGCATGGCACCGGTCGAGCGTTCGAGAAGGATCGCGAACGGGATCGGCTTCTGCAGTCCGATGGCTGGCGTGTGGCCCGCATTACGTGGCGTCAGCTGCGTGACGATGCGCCCGCCGTCATGGCCGACCTGAGCAGGCTGCTGCGGAAAGATGGTCAGGCTCCTACCCTGTAGCGATGGACCGCGAGCTGTTCGACGCATATCTGCACGACGGGAGCCGGCTTGGGCCGGCTGAGGAGGGTGCCTTCACAGGTGCCGCCGGTGGAGCCGCTTGTGGCGATCTGTCGCGAGTGTCGCTGGCGGTCGAGGAGGGCAGGATTGCGCGGGTCACCTTCGATGCCGAGGGGTGCGGGGCGACGCGAGCGGCTACGGCGGCTGTTGCGGAGATGGTCGACGGTGTGGCGGTGCTCGATGCGGCTCGGATTGGGACCGACGAGGTTGACGATGCCATTGGAGGGCTGACGCCGGCCAAGCGCCACGCGGCGCAGCTGGCGGCCGACGCCTTGCACCGGGCGTTGGCGCAGGCGGCGGCCTCGACCCAGGCTCTCGTGGCGATAGGCAACGGTGAGGCGGCGGATGCACGCGGCCGAGACGTCGACCGCGTGCTGGTCGCTATGTCAGGCGGGGTCGACAGTGCAGTGGCGGCCTTGCTGGAGCGCGAGCGTGGGGCGGAGGTGGTCGGGGTGACGTTGAAGCTTTGGGCCGACGCCGAGACGGATGGCGCCAAGGCCTGCTGCTCGCCCGAGGCGGTGCTGGGGGCGCGGGCGCTCGCCCAGTCCCTGGACATCCCGCACCTGACCCTCGACCTCGAGGAGCAGTTCCGGCGCCGCGTCGTCGCCGAGTTCGTCTCCGGCTATGCGGCCGGCAGCACGCCCAACCCCTGCATCGCCTGCAACGGCGAGGTGCGGATCGCGGCGATGGTCGACTTGGCCGAGCGGCTCGGAGCCAGCCACCTCGTCACCGGCCACTACGCGCGCATCGTCGAAGACGGCGAGGGGCCGCTGCTCGCCGCCGGGTTCGATGCGAACAAGGACCAGAGCTACATGCTGGCCGCCCTGCCGCCCGGCTTGTTGAACCGGGTTCGCTTCCCGCTCACCGAGCTGACCAAGCCCGAAGTGCGCGAGATCGCCGCTCGCCACGATCTGGCGGTGGCGAAGAAGCCCGAGAGCCAGGATCTCTGCTTCCTCTCCGGCCAGGGCAAGTCCGATTTCCTGCGCCGCCACGGTGGCCTGCGCGAGCGCGACGGCGACCTGCTCGATCGTTCCGGCAAGGCGATCGGGCGCCACCGCGGCCATCACAACTTCACCGTCGGCCAGCGACGCGGCATTCGCGTCTCCGCGGAGGAGCCTCTCTACGTTCTCGCCACCGACGCGATGGCGAACACGGTCACGGTGGGTCCGCGCCGTGACCTGATGGCTCGGACCGTGCGCCTATGCAACGCCGTCCTGCACCGCGACGGCGAAGGGGTCGACGGAGTGCGCCTGCGCTACCGCTCGCAGCCCGTCCCCGCCGCGCTGACCGCGACGGAGACGGGAAGGCACGCCGAGCTGCAGGTCGAGTTGGGCGAGGAGTTCGCCGGCGTCACGCCCGGGCAGACGGCGGTGCTGCTGCGTGGCGAGGCGATCGTCGGCCACGGCACGATCGCCGGCTAGCTCGTCTACGACGCCTGTCTTTGCGCCTTGCGTTCGTCGTGGCGCAGCTTCGCGGCCGCTTTCACGCAGCGACTGAACGCCGTGCCCTTCTCGCCCTTGACGTGCTTTTTGCTTTCGCCTTTGCAGGTCTGGCGCGGGGTCTGGCTGGGGTGCTGGGCGGCGTGGGCGAGGTTGGTCACGCAGCGACTGAACGCCGTCCCTTTCTCGCCCTTGACGTGCTCCTTGCTTTCACCCTGGCAGTACTTGCCGTAGGCGCTCCCCGGTGGCGGCGATGGCGGGGCGGGTTCGTAATTTGGGCCTTGCCCATGGCCTTGGCCCTGCCCTTGTCCGTTTCCGGGTGTCGCAAGGGCGATGGCCGGGACGGTCAGCGCCAGCACCCCGACCACGACTGAGAGCTTCAGGTACGCCTTCATCGTGCCTCCTTCGACTGCGGTCGAACTGTTTCGGTCCATGCCCCTGAAACGGGCGTTGCGGCCCTTCGTCAGGGGGAAGCTTTGAGCTTGCTGCTGTTGCCGGGGCCCGATTCGCCGGTGGCGCCACCGGCGGATTGCGCTTCTGGCCGCGTGGGCTGGCTGCCCTTGTGCTTGGGGCTGGCAGGTGGCAGCTTCGACGATTGATCCTTGCCTCCGCTTGCGCCGCCCTTCTGTGCGTGCTCTGGCGGTCCCGATTGGGAGGGCGGGCCACGACGATGCGAGCCCGACGAGCTTCGGCTGGGATGGGTCTTCTTCGTAGAGGCATGGCTGTGCCCCTGACTGGTTTTGTGGTGGCCTCGGCCGGAGCTTTCGCTACCGCTGGCTTTGTGGGCGGCCGCGGTTTCCTGGCCGTGCCGAGAGGCTTCGGGCAAAGCGGCAGGCAGTCCGTTGGAAGCGCCGTGGTGTCCGCCGGCGGGAGCGGCGTGCTGTGAGCTCGTTTCGGGCACGGCCCCGCCGCCGCCATTGTTTCCAATGCCCTGCGACGGCGCGATACCGTTGGCTCGCCCTGGGTCGCTCCTGCCCCCGCCCGCGTCCGCCCGTTGGCTAGGGCTGCTTGCCGATTGGAGCAAGGGCGGTGCCATACCGGCCCCGGCCCCCTGGGACTGTTCTTCGACTCCATTCGCGTTGTCGCCGGATCCACCGGGAAGGCCGGCATCGATCAAGCCGCCACGATCTGCGGCCGTCACTCCAACTGTCGCTACCACCGCCACTGTCGCCACGGCCTTCAATACCACCGAGGTCGCTGCGACTTTGCCCGCCCCAGCACCGGCTCCTGCCGCGGCCGCACTGCTACCGATGCCAGTGGCGGCTTGTCCGCCTGCAAGACCATGCAAGATCGAGGCCACGAGCGCGGCAGGCAGTGGCGAGAGCGCCGCTAGGTCCTGGCGGCGGATGTCGATCGAGTCGCGGAAGCCCCGGCACTCGGCGCAGTTGCGCAGGTGCGCCTGGATGTCACGTCGACGGGTGACCCGCCCATCCGCTTCGGAGAGCTGCTTGGTCACCTGGTCACAACTCATCTCACGTCCCGTTTCCAGTTCGCGCAGGTTGAGTCGCGCCTCGTAGACCGTCTGCCGCGCCACCGAGGCGGAGCTGTCGAAGGCTTCGCCGATCTGCTCGTAGCCGAGCCCCACCAGCTCCCGCATCACCAGGGCCGAGCGCTGCCGCTCGGGCAGCTCGCCAAGATCGGCAAGGAGCCGGCCCAGACGCTCGCGCAGCGCCACGGTCTCGGCGATCTCCGCCGCGCCACTCACCTGCGCGGCATCCAGCTCGACTCCCTCGCGGCGCCTGCGCAGCAGGTCGATCGACTCGTTGTGGGCAACCCGATAGAGCCAGGGCTTGAGCTGAATCTCCCGCTCCTCGCCCGGGAGCGAGCGCAGCGCCTTGACCATCGTGTTCTGCAGCGCTTCCTGGGCGTCCTCGGGCCGACCCAGGATCGAGAGGCAGAAGCGGTAGAGGTCCTGGTGGTAGCGGCGGTAGATCGCCGCGAAGGCGCGCCGGTCGCCGTCGGTGGCCCGGTGGGCAAGCCGCGCGTCGGAGGGCAGTGGTGTCATCTCTCGGTCGTCTCTGCACCGATGGTCATCCAGTCAGGGTAGGGGCAGTCCGTCCAGTTCTTCAACGCCCGGCGAGCGCGCCTGTCAGCCCGTAGGCTCTGCCATCCATGAAGGCAGCCGAAATCCGCCGGACCTACCTCTCTTTCTTCGCCGAGCGCGGGCACAAGATCGTTCCCTCGGCTTCGCTGGTCCCATCTGCCCACGATCCTTCGGTGCTGCTGACGACCGCGGGGATGCAGCCCTTCAAGCCCTACTTCCTCGGCCGCGAGGAGCCGCCGGCACGACGCATCGCCGATGTGCAGAAATGCTTCCGCACGACCGATATCGAGGAGGTCGGCAACACCGCACGCCACCTCACCTTTTTCGAGATGCTCGGCAACTGGAGCTTCGGCGACTACTTCAAGGAGGAGTCGATCCCCTGGGGCTGGGAGCTCTCCACGCAGGGCTTCGGCCTGGATCCCGAGAGGATCTGGGTCACCGTCTTCGGTGGCGATGAGGAGTTGGGACTCGGACCCGACGAGGAGGCGATCGAGATCTGGCGCCGCGTCGGCGTGCCCGACGAGCGAATCGTCCGTCTCGGTCGCGAGGACAATTTCTGGCAAGCCGGTCCGACCGGGCCGTGCGGGCCGTGCTCGGAGCTCTACCTCGACCGCGGCGAGGAGTTCGGCGCGGCCGGCGAGCGCCCGGGCGACGACACCGACCGCTTCCTCGAGTTCTGGAACCACGTCTTCATGAGCTACGACCTCGGCGCCGACGGCTCGCTGACCGCGCTGCCGATGCGCAACATCGACACCGGTATGGGACTGGATCGCATGGCGGCGATCCTGCAAGACGTCCCCTCGGTCTACGAGACCGACCTGATCCGGCCACTGATCGACCTCGCTGAGGAAATGTCGAGCCGCTCCTACGCCGATGGTGGCGCGGTGACGCGGGCGATGCGGATCGTCGCCGACCACTCACGCGGCGCGACCTTCCTGATCGCCGACGGCGTCGTTCCCTCCAATGAGGACCGCGGCTACATCCTGCGCCGGATCATGCGCCGGGCGATCCAGCAGGGACGCACGCTCGGCCTCGAGGCACCCTGGCTGGGCCGTTTTGCCGCGCGCACGATCGAGGTGATGGGGGACGCCTATCCCGAACTGGTCGCAGAGCGGGAGACCATCGCCCGCTGGGTTGGCGACGAGGAGGAGAGCTTCGGCCGCACCCTGGAGCGCGGCACGGATCTGCTCGAGCGGCTGGTCGATGAGGCGAAGGAGTCCGGGACCTCGTGGATCGAGGCCGCCGAGGCTTTCGAGCTCCACGACACCTATGGCTTCCCCTATGACTTGACCAAGGAGCTGCTCGCCGAACAGGGTCTCTCAGTCGATGACAGTGGTTTCGAGGAGCTGATGGAGGAACAGCGGCAGCGCTCCCGTGTCGGATCCGCGACGGCGCACGGATCCGAGGACCGCCACGAGCGGGTAATCGTTTTCGCCGGCTCGGCCGCACCGACCCGCTTCGTCGGCTACGAGATGCTGCGCTCGACCACCGGCCTCGCCGCCGTCGCGCCCGAAAACGGTCGTGCCCTGGTCAAGCTCGAGGAGAGCCCCTTCTACGCCGAGGGAGGTGGCCAGGTCGCCGACTCGGGGACGATCAGCTGGGAGAGCGGAGAAGCGGAAGTCGTCGACGTCTACCGGGTTGGCGATGACCAGGTGCTCGAGGTAATTCCCCGCCGCCCCCGGACGCGGGAGCAAGGACGCGAGACCGCCGGGGATGATGAGCGCGTCCTTGCGGGAGCAGAGGAGGCCGCGGTTGTCGCGCAGGTCGATCGGGAGACCCGTCACGCGACGATGCGCAACCACACCGCCACGCACCTGCTCCACGCAGCGCTGCGCGAGCAACTCGGTACCCACGTGCGTCAGGCGGGCTCGGCCGTGCGCCCCGACAAGCTGCGCTTCGATTTCACCCACGGCCAGGGGCTGAGCGCCGGGGAGCTGCGCCAGGTAGAGGACCGGGTCAACGAGTGGATCAAGGCGAGCCGACCGGTGCGGTGGCTGGAGATGGAGCGCGCCGAGGCCGAGCGCCTGGGTGCGATGGCGCTCTTCGGCGAGAAGTACGGCGAGTGGGTGCGGATGGTCGAGGTCGACGGCGTCTCGCGGGAGCTCTGCGGTGGCACCCACGTCGCCAACACGGCAGAGATCGGCATCTTCAAGATCGCCTCGGAGGGCTCTAGCGCCGCCAACGTGCGCCGGATCGAGGCGCTCAGCGGCCCGGCGGCGATCGACTGGTTCCGCGAGCGCGAGGAGCGGCTGGATGAGGTCGGCGAGCTGCTCGGCTCGCCGCAGGACCCGATCGCCGGCGCCCGCCGCGCCGCCGAGCGCCTGCGCGAGGCAGGCAAGGGAGTCCAGCAGGCCCAGAAGCAATTGCTTGGGGAGGAGGCGGAGCGCCTCGTCGCCGAAGCTGTGGACGCGAATGGGATCAAGCTGGCCGTCTCACGGGCGCCGCTCGCCGATCAGAAGCAGCTGCTCGAGCTGGCCAACCGCGTCCAGTCGAAGCTCGGCGGCGATGCCGCGGTAGCCCTAGGGGGCGCCGAGGGAAGCAAGGTCGCCCTTGTCGCCCTCGTCTCCAAGGGCGCCGTCGAGCGAGGCCTCTCGGCGGCCGCGGTCGTGCGCGAAGCGGCGCCGATCGTCGGTGGAGGTGGAGGCGGCCGCGACGACATGGCGCAGGCCGGCGGCAAGGATGCCAGCAAGCTCGACGAGGCGCTAGCGGTAGCTCGGACCGCGCTCGAGAAGGCGGCGGGATAAGAGTGCGCGTTCTCGCTCTCGACCACGGCACCGCCCGAATCGGCTGCGCGATCTCCGACCCGAGCGGGACTCTGGCGACGCCGCTGCCGGTGATCGAACCGCCCGTCGCCCGCTCGGTCGCCGATCTCGTCGCCAAGCACGAGGTCGAGGTCGTGGTCGTTGGCCTGCCGCTCCATCTCAGCGGCGAGGAAGGCAGCCAGGCCGCCCTGACCCGCAGCTTCTGCACCGAACTCGAGGTGCTGCTGGACATCCCCGTCGAGACCTACGACGAGCGACTGACTACGCGGATGGCCGAGGCGAGCAAGCGCGAAGGCGCCGCCGCCGCGCCTGACTCGTTGGCCGCGGCGCACCTGCTGCAGGCCTACCTGGCGGGTCGTGCCGCGATCGAAGAGGGTGGCCATGAGTGATGACCTCTTCATCGACGAGAACGATCCGCAAGCGGCAGAGCGGGAGCAGCGGCGATGGGAGCGGGAGGAGCGCCGCCGTAAGCGGGAGGCGAACCAGGGCCGGAAGGAGCCGATCGCGGCCGCCCCGCCCGAGCCGCCCCCACCTCATCCCCCAACTGCGTCCCTTCCACCCAAATCGTCCAAGCCACCCAGGTCTCCGGGTTCGAGCCGCCGCCTAGGCATAGCCGCGGGGCTGGTCATCGTCCTTCTTGGCATCGCGGCGATCGCGGCCCTCGCCTACAAGCACTTTCACCGCGGCACACCGCCGCCGGTGGTGATCCGCACGATCACGGTGACGATCCCAGAGGGCTACACCCGCTCCCAGACCACGGAAATCGCCAAGCAGGAAGGCCTGCGCGGAAGCTATGAGAAGGCCAGCGTGCATTCGAAGTACCTCAACCCGGCCAAGTACGGGGGGAAGGGCGCGAAAGACCTCGAGGGCTTCCTCTTCCCCGACACCTTCGAACTGCAAAAGCACGCCAGCGCAGCCGACCTGGTCCAACTGCAGCTCGAAGACTTCAGGCGGCGCATCGCCGGAGTCGATATGGGCTATGCCCGCTCGAAGAACCTGACCACCTATGACGTGGTCACGATCGCCTCGATGGTCGAGCACGAGGCGGGACTGGAAAGCCAGCGCAAGCTCGTCGCCGCGGTGATCTACAACCGCCTGCATGAAGGGATGCCGCTTGGCATCGACGCGACGACGCGCTTCGCCACCGGCAACTACACCCGTCCGCTGACCGAATCCGAACTCGCCACTGACTCGCCGTACAACACGCGCGCCAACAGCGGCCTGCCCCCGGGGCCGATCGACAGTCCCGGCCTCGCTTCGATCGAAGCCGCCGCCCGCCCGGCCAAGGTCGACTACCTCTTCTACGTGGTCGAGCCGGGAGCGTGCAACAAGCTCGCCTTCTCCTCGACCGAAGCCGAATTCAACACCGACGTCGAACGCTACAACTCGGCCCGTGAAGCCGCCGGCGGCAACTCGCCGGACAGCTGCGGGGAATAGCCGTGCCGCGCCTCGCCGTCCTCGGTTATCCGGTCGGCCACTCGCGCTCGCCGGCGATGCACAACGCGGCGCTTGCCGAGTTGGGGCTGGGCGAGGAGTGGAGCTATGAGGCGATCGAGGTCGCCCCCGACGCCTTCGAGCAGCGCGTACACGCGATGCCGAATGAAGACTTTGCCGGCGCCAACGTCACGGTCCCCCACAAGGGCGCCGCCCTTTCCCTGGCCGATGAGCTCTCTGAGACCGCCCGCGAGATCGGTGCCGCCAACACGCTCGTCTTCGCCGACGGTGAGGTCCGGGCGGAGAACACGGACGCCGAGGGTTTCCTCCGTTCCCTTCCCGGCTCGCCGACCGGCAAGCGCACGTTGGTCCTGGGAGCGGGCGGTGCCGCCCGCGCCGTCGTCTGGGCGCTGCTGCGTGAGGGGGCGTCGGTGGATGTCTGGAACCGCACGAAGCTGCGATCCCAGCACCTCTGCGAGGAACTCGGCGGCGAGAGCGTCGCCACTCCGGACCAGGCGACATACGAGTTGATCGTCAATACGACCGCCGTGGGCCTTGGCGGCGAGGACCCGTTTGCCGAGCTGCCCCTAATAGCGGAGGCCTTCGAGGCCAGCCAGACCGTCGTCGACATGGTCTACGGCGGCCAGCCCAGGGCTTTGCTTCGTGCCGCCGATGCGGCCGGCGCCACCACCGTCGACGGCATCGAGATCCTCGTCCAACAAGGCGCTCTCTCGCTCGAAACCTGGACCGGCCGCCCAGCCCCCCTCGACACAATGCGCACCGCCGCCCGCAACTGATGGCGGGTGGCCAATTATGCCGGCTATAGGCGTACCAACTGACCACTCGGCGTCGCCGATAGCCTTGCGGCCTGATGAGCGGGTTTAGGTTCACCACAGCGGGGGAGTCGCACGGGCCCGGGCTCGTGGCGATTGTCGAGGGAATGCCGGCGGGACTCGAACTCGATCGCGATGCCCTCGATCGCGACATGGCGCGGCGCCAACTCGGCCACGGGCGCGGCGGCCGGATGAAGATCGAGACCGACACGGTCGAGATTCGCTCTGGGCTGCGCCACGGTCGCACGCTCGGCAGTCCGATCGCCGTCCTCGTTGCCAACCGCGACTACGCCAACTGGGAGGAGCGGATGAACCCGTGGCCGGTCGAGGCCGAGGTCGACGAGGTGCACCTGCCGCGCCCGGGACACGCCGATCTCGTCGGAGCCCTGAAGTACGGCCACATCGACATCCGCAATGTGCTCGAGCGGGCGAGTGCTCGCGAGACGGCTGCACGCGTCGCTGCCGGCTCGCTCGCCCGCGGCTTTCTCACCGCCCTCGGGGTAAGCGTCTACAGCCATGTGACCCAGATTGCTTCAGTCAGCGCCCCGGAGCGCGAGCACCTCGGACCCGACGACTTTGCAGGAGTCGATGACGACCCGGTGCGCTGCCTCGACGCCGAGGCGAGCGCGGCGATGGTTGCGGAGATCAACCGGCTGCGCAAGGCCAACGAGAGCCTCGGCGGCACCTTCGAGGTGCGCGCCTTCGGCCTCGTGCCTGGCCTCGGCTCCCACATCTCCTGGGAAGACCGCCTCGACGGCCGCCTCGCGGGCGCCGTCGCCTCGATCCAGTCGGTCAAGGGCGTCGCGATCGGTGAAGCCTGGGACGTTGCCGGTCGGCCTGGCTCCGAGGCCCACGACGAGATCTTCTGGTCGGGTGAGCGCGGCTATTTCCGCGAGACCAACCATGCCGGAGGGCTGGAGGGCGGCATGACCAACGGCCTGCCACTCTCGGTACGGGCCGCGATCAAGCCGATCTCGACCCTGACCAAGCCGCTGCGATCGGTCGACACCGAGACCAAGGAGCCCGCACAGGCGCTGCGCGAGCGCACCGACTCGACCGTTGTGCCCGCCGCCGCCGTCGTCGCCGAGGCGATGGTCTGCCTCGTCCTCGCTCGCACTTACCGCGAGAAGTTCGGCGGCGACCACATCGACGACGTGCAGGCCGCGGTCAAGGCCTACAAGAGCCGCATCGACTTTCGCGGATGAGGTCAACATTTTCCATGCCATACATGGAAAAAGCGCGTTTCGTTCGTCGATGAAGCCGGCGCTCGTCTTCATCGGCTTCATGGGGGCTGGGAAGTCGACGGCACTTGCCGCTGCTCGCGACGCCGGCCTGCAGACGACAGAGATCGATGCGCTAATGGAAAAGGCGTTCGGCAAGGCGATCCGGCAAGCCTTCGAAGAGGACGGCGAGGACGCTTTTCGCGCCCGCGAGGCCGAGGTGGTCGGCTCGCTGCTTGAGGAAGCCGACGGCGGCGCGATCGCGCTTGGTGGCGGCAGCGTCCTCTCCGAGCGGGTGCGCGAGGCGCTCGATCGCCATTTCGTCGTCTGGCTGCAGGTCGACGCCCGCGAGGCGTGGCGCCGCATCGCCCGCAGCGACCGGCCCCTGGCCAACAAGGCCGAGGACGTCGAGCGGCTGCTGCTGGAGCGCCTGCCGTTCTACGAGTCGCTGGCGGACGCGATCCTGCCGCCTGGCGACCGCGGCTTGGTCGCGCGCGCGATGCCCTCGCTGGTAGCGCTGACCAATCTGCCACAAGGAACGAAGATGCTCTGGGCGACTAGCGCCTCCGGCGAGTACCCGGTCTTTGTCGGCCCGGGACTGCTTGGCACGGGCCCATGGCCCCTGCCGGGGAAGCGCTTCTGCATAACCGATACGAATGTTGGTCCGCTCTACGCGGATCGAATCCAGCCGCTTGCCGCACAAATTGAAGTCCCCCCCGGTGAGGCATCCAAGGACATTGAGGAGCTTCCCCTCCTCCTAGAGAAGATTGGCGAGACTCAAATGACTCGTGAGGATCACTTCGTCGCTCTAGGAGGCGGCGTGATCGGAGATCTGGCCGGGTTTTGCGCGCATATTTATCAACGTGGAGTTCCCGTTATTCAAGTGCCGACCTCTCTGGTCGCTCAAGTCGACTCGGCTTACGGTGGCAAGACTGGCGTGGATACGGCTCACGGGAAGAACTACGTTGGGGCCTACCATTTGCCGGCCGCGGTTCTTGCCGATACCTCGACCCTTGAAAGCCTGCCCTATGAGGAGCTCGCCGCTGGTTTTGTCGAGGCGTTGAAGACGGGTCTTCTGGCGGGAGGAACTCTCTGGGGTCAAGTGAAAGAAATGGACACCCTTAGCTCGGCAGACCTCAAGAGCCTTGTCTTTGCTTGCGCGCGCTACAAGTGCGAAGTCGTGGCAAAGGATGAGCGCGATTCGGGTTTGCGAGAGATCCTCAACTTGGGTCACACAATTGGCCACGCAATAGAGGCCGCCAGTGGCTATTCGAGTTATCGACATGGAGAGGCGATTGGATTGGGTCTTTTGGCGGCCCTTCGCCTTTCTGACGCGGATGACTTGAGGGAAGAGGTCAAAGCCATCCTCATGAAGCATCGATTGCCAGTTGTGCTCGAGGACGGCGATACGGACGTCGTCCTGGCGTTGATTGAGCGAGACAAGAAGCGCACTTCCGAGGGAGTTGGCTTCGTCTTGCTCTCAGAGCCTGGCTCACCCCGAACGGGAGAACTCGTCGATCCGGCTAAGGTCGAGGCCGCCGTGTTGGAGCTCTACCCATGACCACATCTCATAACCGTGTCGCCGTCCTGCACGGAGTCAACTTCAACATCCTCGATCGCCGCGATCCGGCGATCTACGGCGGGCTCTCGCTGCGCGAACTGGAGACAAAGATCGAACGCTGGGCTCACGAGCTGGGCCTGGAAGCGATCTTCTTCCAGACCAACTCCGAGGGTGAGTTCTGCGAATACTTGCACCGCGTTCCGGAGCTGGCCGATGCGGCGCTGGTCAACGCCGGGGCCTGGTCCCACTACAGTCGGGCGATTGCCGACGCGCTGGAGGTCGCCGGAGTCCCCGCGATCGAGGTCCATCTCTCCGATGTCGAGGCACGCGACGAGTGGCGCAAGCTGTCGGTCTTCGACGGACTGGTCTTGACGAAGATTTTTGGCAAGGGTTCCGAGGGCTATCACGAGGCGCTCGAGCTGCTCGCACGCGAGCTCGGCGCCGGTGCATGAGCGCGGGGCGAGCGAGGAAGTGACGCCGGCACGCGGAGATCGCCTTGCGGCCCTGGTCGCCGAGCGGGAGCTGGACTGCTTCCTCGTCACCGACCTGACCAACGTCAGCTATCTGACTGGCTTCGGTGGCACCAACGGCGCCTGCATCTGCGGCGCCGAGCAGCGGATCTTCCTCACCGACTTCCGCTACACCGAGCGCGCCGAAGCCGAGGTCGAGGGCTGGGACGTAGTCACCGTCAAGGACGACTGGCTGGGCGGGATCGCGGCGCAGCTGTCCGGCAAGACCGGCTTTGAAGACCACCACATGGCGGTGCGCACGCTGAAGCGGCTCGAAGAGAAACTGGCCGACGGCACCGTGCTGGAGGGTGTGGGGGGGACCGTCGAGAAGCTGCGCCGGGTCAAGGACGAGGCCGAGCTGGCCGCGATCGCCGCCGCGGCGGAGTTGGCCGATGAGGTCTGGCGCTGGTCGTTGGAGCGCGGCCTTCTCGGCCGCAGTGAGCTCGACGTTGCCCGCGCGGCCGAGGCGCGCATGCGCGAGCAGGGCGCCGAGCCGTCCTTCCCGACGATCGTCGCCGCTGGCCCCAACGGCGCCCTGCCACACGCCGAGCCTGGCGAGCGAGAGATCGGCCGCGGCGAGCTGGTCGTCTTCGACATGGGGGCGAAGCTCGACGGTTACTGCTCCGACGGCACCCGCACCTTTGCCACCGGCGAGCTCGGCGAGGCCGCCCGCGCTGTCTATGAAACCGTGCGCGAAGCCCAGGAAGCCGCGCTGGCGAAAGTCATCGCTGGTGTCAAAGCCGAGGATCTCGACAGCGTCGCCCGCGAGCTGATCGCCGCCGCCGGGCACGGCGAGCGCTTCGGCCATGGCCTCGGACACGGCGTCGGGCTCGAGGTGCACGAGGAGCCCCGTGTCTCACAGCGCTCCGAGGACGTGCTCGCCGCCGGCGAAGTGGTGACGATCGAGCCCGGGATCTACCTGCCGGGCGAGCTCGGAGTGCGGATCGAGGACCTCGTCGTCGTCACCGATGACGGCTGCCGCAACCTCAGCGGGTTGCCCAAGCAGATGCAGCTGGTCGAGTAGCGCTCGCTAGGTCTGCTGCAACGCTAATTGCGGGGCCCCCATCTGCCGACAATGCAGTGTGAACGCGATTGCCATGCCCAGGCCGGAGTCACTGGCAGCCGCCCGCAAGGACGCCCGGCGTGAGCGCCTGCTCGACATGGAGCAGCGAGTGCGCCGCTACCGCGCTGCCTGTTTCGCGATCCTCGCGCTCGCCCTGGCTTCGGCAGGTCCCTCGATCGGCTGGCTGTGGCTGGCCCCTCTGGCGGTTGGCTTCGCCGGCTTCGCCATCGCCGATCGCTTCATGCAGGCCAGTGAGCGACCTTGGCTTTGGGTAGCCGGCGCCTGGGGCATCCTGCCGCTCCTGCTCGCCGGCGCCGTGATTGGCACCGGTGGTCCGACCAGTCCCGTCGTCATGTGGTTCGCTCTGCCAGCCGTGACTCTCGGCGCCCGCTTCGATCCCTGGGGCATGGTCGTCGGCACGATCTACCTGGTCTCGGTCTTTCTCGTCAGCACCGTCGCCGTCGATCCCGCCAGCGCTGCCGAGCACAGCCAGACCCTCGTCGCCGCAATCGCTTTGCTCCTCTGCACGGTGATCCTCTCGGGGGCGTTGGTCGAGTCCGACCGCGCTCACCGGCGCCGCTCGACCCTCGACCCGCTCACCGGCCTTTTCAACCGCAACGCTCTCGAGCAGCGCCTCGCCGAGCTCGACGGCGCACCCTGTGACGCCGACACCGGGCACTCGCACGCGCTTTTGCTCTGCGACCTCGACCACTTCAAGCGGGTCAACGATCAGCTCGGCCACGCGGCGGGCGACGCCGTACTGCAGGACGTCGCTTATACGATGCGCGCCGTCCTGCGTGCAGACGATTCGATCTACCGCATCGGCGGCGAGGAGATCCTCGTCGTCCTGCCCGGCGCGAGCGAGGCGGATGCGGTCGCGATCGCCGAGCGCCTGCGCCAGGCGGTGCGCAAACGGCGGCCGGCAGGCGTCGGGGTGACGATCAGCATTGGCGCGGCCGTGACCAAGCCCGATGTCGTCAACACCGACGACCTCGTTGCCCGTGCCGACGCCGCTCTCTACTCGGCGAAGGCAAATGGCCGGGATGCCGTGTTCGTGGCTAACTGAGCGCTTAGCGCTTGAGATCGACGCTGTCGTCGAGTCGCTCGGCGAAGGCGGCGACCAGCGCTACGGTCGCCTCTACGTCGCCGAGGTCGACCATCTCGACCGGCGAGTGCATGTAACGCAGCGGAATCGAGACGAGGCCGGTGGGGATTCCCGAGCGAGCGAACTGGATGCCGTCCGCGTCGGTACTGGTCGAGTTGCCGGTGGCACCGACCGTGTGCTCGATCCCGGCCTCCTCGGCGACCGCGACGAGCAGGTCGAAGACCTTTGGCGAGAGCGTCGCGCCGCGGTAGATCACCGGGCCCGAGCCGAGCGAGTGGCTGCCGAGCTCCTTCTCGTCGATTCCGGGCGCATCGGTCGCATGGGTGACGTCGACGACGATCGCGAGGTCCGGTTGGACCGCGAAGGCGGATGTGCGGGCACCGAAGAGGCCGATCTCCTCCTGCACGGCGGCGATCGCCGCGAAGCTGCTTTTAAGCGGGCCGCCCTTGTGGCTGCGGCGCAGCGCCTCAAGGGCGACATAGGCGCCGAGGCGGTTGTCCATCGAGCGTGAGACGACGCGCTCGCCGGCCAAGCGCAGCGGCTCAGTGGCAATCACAACCGGGTCGCCAACCTTGACCAACTGCTCCGCCTCCTCGCGGTCGGTGGCGCCGATGTCGATATGCAGCGACTTCATTTCGACGACCTTCTTGCGCTGGTCGGCGTCAAGCAGGTGCAGCGGCTTGCGCCCGACGACGCCGAGCACCGGACCGTTCTGGCCTTGCACCTCGACTCGCTGGCCGACCAGGATCTGTGGGTCCCAACCTCCAATCGGCGCGAACCAGAGGATGCCCTGCTCGTCGATGTGGCGGATCACCAGGCCGATCTCGTCAATGTGCCCGACGACGGCAAGCAGCGGCGCGGCATCGCCGATTCGTGCCACGGAGGAACCGATGCCGTCAGCGGACAATTCGGCGAAGGAGGCCGCCTCGCGCCAGGCGGCGGCGGCCTGCGCCTCATAGCCGGACGGGCCGGCGACGCGAAGGAGCTTGTCGAGTAGTCCAGGGGTTTTGCTCACAGGAGCGGCAGTATGTCGATTCAAACAAACGTCCGCATTTCAGAGATTCGAATAGCGTCTTGGTCATGACCTCTGGTCCCATCACTGGCTTGGTCACGGGTGCCTCGAGTGGGATCGGCCAGGCCACGGCGCGTCGCCTGGCTCGGGAGCCTGGCGCCGAGTTGATCCTCGTCGCCCGTCGCGAGGAGCGCCTGCGCGCCTTGGCCAGTTCGCTTCCTTGCGAGGCAAGCTACGTCGTCACCGACCTCACCGATCCCGACGCGCCGGAGCTCATACGCGCCCACATCGCCGAGCGCGGCGGCCGACTCACCCTGCTGGTCAACAATGCCGGCGCTGCCTGGCGCAGCAGCTTTGCCGAGGGCGGCTACGCCAACGTCCACCGTCACATGGAGCTCAACTTCGACGCCGTGGCTCGCCTCACCGAGGCGTTGCTGCCGATGCTGCGCGCCTCGGCGCCGAGCGCGATTGTCAACGTCGCCAGTACCGCCGGGCGCGTCGCCCGCGCCCGCACCGGTGCCTACTCGGCCAGCAAGTTCGCCCTGATCGGCTGGACCGACTCGCTCTACGCCGAGGAAAAGGCCCACGGCGTTCACGTCGGCATGGTTCTACCCGGCTTCATCGCCACCGAGGGCTTCCCGGCGACCGAGTTGCGCGAGAAGGCCCTGACCCGCTGGGTGGTCTCGAAACCGGAGAAGGTCGCCGAGGCGATCTTCGCTGCGGGGCCCGGCGGCAAGGCCGAGCGTTATGTGCCGCGCGGCTACGCGCTCGCCGCGATGGCCCGGATCCTGATGCCGGGTCTGGTCCGTCGCGTTCTCTCCGGCGACGCCGCCGGCACGCTCACCACCAGCACCGCCGCCGACTCCGAGTAGACGCCGCTCCTGTCGTCGATTGCGTCGCCCCGGCAGGCGCTTAGATAAACCGCGAAGCGGTCAGGTGGCAGTAGCGAAATTCAAAGACGAAGCTGACGTTGTTGGCTGCATTGCTGGCCCGTTCGACCCGGATCTGTTCATGCGCCGCCTTGATCTTGTCGTTGGCCTTCAGCGCCTTGCCAAGTTTGCGCAGCTTGGTCTGCACGATGGTCAGGTATTTGAACCACTTGAGCAGCCGTTCGTCATCGGCAGTAGGTCGCGGTACGGTGGCGATTTTCTGCACTGTCATGCCGAAGACCGTCGCCGCATGAATGAATTGCCCGCCCGCTTCCCGCACTTTTGCCTCGCTGCGGCTCCGAGCCTTCGTCTTCACGTCCTTGAGGATTCGCTTGTTGGCTTCGGTGTTGGCCTGGCAGATCGGCTCGACCTGTTCGCGATACTGATCGCGCGTCGGTTCTTCGGCCCAGGCGGGCGCTGCAAGAAGCAACATCACGGCGGCCGTGACGGCAAGTGTGAGGACCCCCTTCATTCCCTGGCCGCACGTTAGACGATGGATCTGCCGGAACTCTGTTGTGCTCCGGAGAAGTCACGATGGGTCTCGGCTTCTCTAGGATTCGCCGCCGTGATCTCGACCAACCAGTTCAAGAACGGCTCCCACATCGAAATCGACGGGACGATCTTCCGAATCATCGAGTTCCAGCACGTCAAGCCGGGCAAGGGGGGTGCCTTCGTCCGCACCAAGCTGCGCAAGATCGAAGACGGCACGGTGCAGGACAAGACGTTCCGAGCCGGGGAGAAGTTTCGCCCCGTTCACACCGAGTCGCGCAAGATGCAGTACCTCTACGACTCCGGAGACGCGGCGGTCTTCATGGACACGCGCGATTACGAGCAGATCGAGATCCCGCGTGAGGTGGCCGGCGAGGCGATGCGGTGGCTGCTGCCCAACGGGGAGGTCGACATCCTCTTCGTCGACGAGCGACCCAGCGACGTGCAGGTTGCCAGCGCGATCGAGATGAAGGTGACGCAGACCGAGCCCGGCGTGAAAGGCGACACCGCCTCGGGCGGTGGCAACAAGGCGGCGACGCTCGAGTCCGGCGTCGTCGTGCAGGTACCGCTCTTCATCGAAGAGGGGGAGACGATCCGCGTCGATACTCGCAGCAGCGAGTACGTCTCTCGCGCCTAGGCCTCGGCCGACCGGCGTAAGCGCGAGAATGATGCTTCATGCGTAGATCCGACCAGCGCCGCGACGCCGTTTTCGCCTGCTACCAGCGCGACGTCACCGGTCGTCCGCTCGCGGAGTTGGTCGCCGAGTCGCGTCCCTTCACCCGCGAGCTGGCCGCTGGTGTCGAGGCCCATCGGGATGAGCTCGACGCGGCGATCGCAAGCCATGCCAAAGGTTGGGAGCTGGAGCGGATCGCGCCGCTGGAGCGCAACGTGATGCGCGTCGCCCTCTACGAGCTCGAGCACAGCGATGACGTGCCGACCGAGGTCGCGATCGACGAGGCGATCGAGATCGCCAAGGAGTACTGCGGCGCGGATGCCCCAGGCTTCATCAACGGCGTCCTCGGCGCGATCGCCCGCGAGCGGGAGGGGGTCCGTTGAACCGCCTGCGCGAGATCTCGGAGCGGCTGCAGGCGATCGCCCGCGAGCTGGAGGGCGAAGAGGCCGACGACGCCCGCGCCGCGGAGCTCTCACGCGAGGCCGCCGAGCTCTCGGCCGAGGCGGTCGAGGAGGCAAACCGCCGCATCCGCGAGGGCGAGGCCTCCGCGTGATCCGCCCGCTCCGCTGTTCCTTTGCGGCGAATGGCAGTGTCGGGGAACAGCGGAAGCGGTGAGCTACCCGGAGGACTTGCGCCGGCTCGTCGACGCTGAGCTGGAGCGCTTGACGTTCCCGGCACCCGAGCCGACCGTCGGCCTGCAGGAGGCGATGCGTTATTCCCTGCTCGCCGGCGGCAAGCGGGTTCGACCGGTCCTGGCCCTGTCAACAGCACGGGCCCTGGGCGCCGAGCCAGAGCGCTTCCTGCCGGTCGCCTGCGCGATCGAGTTGATCCACACCTACTCGCTGATCCACGACGACCTGCCGGCGATGGACGACGACGAGCTGCGCCGCGGGCAGCCGACGTCCCACGTCAAGTACGGGGAGGACGTGGCGATCCTCGCCGGCGACGGTCTCTTCGCCGAGGCGGTACGGCTGGCCTGCGAGCAGCCGGGCGAGCCGGCGCGCGTGCTGGCGGCCCTGAGCGAGCTGAGCGCTGCCACCGGCGTCGACGGCATGGTGGGTGGCCAGTACGTCGATGTGGTCATTGAGGATCGCGACGCCGAGGGACTGCGTTCTCTGCATATGCTGAAGACCGGGCGCCTGATCGCCGCAAGCGTCGGCGTTGTGCTGACCCTCGAAGGTCTGACCGAACCTGAGACAATGTCCTTTCGCCGATTCGCCAGCGAGCTTGGCGTGCTCTTCCAGATCGTCGACGACATCCTCGACGTGACCGGGAGCGCCGAGCGGCTTGGTAAGCCCCGTGGAAGCGACGCGCGACATGGAAAACTCACCTACGTCAGCCTCTTCGGCCTCGAGCGCGCGCGCGAGCTTGCGGCGGAGTCGCATGAGAAGGCGGTTGCGGCCCTCGGCGAGGCCAGCGGCGAGATGGGCGATCTGAGCCGAGTGGCCGACTACATCTTCACCAGAGACGAATGAGCGAGAACGGACACGGGGCGAAACCGGAGGGGGAGACGCCCCTGCTCGATGGCATCCTCGAACCGGCCGACCTGCATGATCTGAACGACGAGCAGCTGCAGCAGGTCGCACAGGAGATGCGCACCTACATCATCGATACGATCGGCGAGATCGGCGGCCACTTTGGCGCCAACCTCGGCACCTGCGAGCTGGCCGTCGCACTGCACAGCATGCTCGACTCGCCCCGCGACAAGGTGCTCTGGGACGTCGGTCACCAGGCCTATCCGCACAAGATCCTCACCGGCCGCCGCGAGGGCCTGCCGACGATCCGCCAGTACGACGGCCTCGCCCCGTTTTGCTCCGTCTTCGAGTCCGAGCACGACATCATGGGCGCCGGCCACGCCTCGACCTCGATCGGCTACGCGGTCGGCCTCAAGGAGGCCATGCGCCACGGGCAGGGCGAGGACGGCAAGGTCGTCGCGGTCATCGGCGAAGGCGCGAAGACCGGCGGCGTGGCGTTCGAGGCGGTCCACCAGGCCGGCGGCCTCGGCACGCCGATGGTCGTGATCCTCAACGACAACGGGATGTCGATCTCGCCCAACGTGGGCGCGCTGTCGCGCTACTTCAACCGGGTCCGGCTCGATCCGGGCCTGTGGAAGGCGCGCGAGGGCGTCGAGGAGAAGCTGACCAAGCTCCCCGGCGGCATCGGCGCCGCGTTCGATCGCTTCGGGCCGCAGCTCAAGGAGTCCGTCAAGGCGCTGTGGCAGCCCGGCCTGCTGTGGGAGGAGCTCGACTGGGCCTACATGGGCGTCATCGACGGCCACGACGTCCACCAGCTGCGCGACGCGCTGCGCCGCGCCTTCGAGGCCGAGCGCCCGGTCGTCGTGCACGTCGCGACCGTCAAGGGCAAGGGCTTCGCCCCGGCCGAGGAGGGCGGCCTCG
>JAWVFJ010000017.1:0-22072 GCA_033856275.1 Solirubrobacterales bacterium | reverse complement strand
GGGGTCCCCAAAACACTCAAGCGAGGCTTCTGCCGAGCGTTTTGGGGACCCCACCCCGACCGCTTCTACCAACGTCACGGACCTCGACCTCGTGGCCCTTGCCACGGTGGCGGATCTGGTGCCGCTGGTCGGGGAGAACCGCAGTTTGGTCAAGCGGGGGCTCGAGGAGGTGCGAAGGGCTCGGCGGCCGGGGATTAGGGCGCTGATCGAGGCAGCGAAATGTGAGCCGACGCAGCTTGACGAGGGAGATCTGGCGTTCCGGCTGGCGCCGCGGATCAATGCAGCGGGTCGGTTGTACAGAGCCGATGCTGGCGTGGAGCTTTTCCTGACAGAAGACGAGGCACGGGCAGCAGAGATCGCCAATGAGTTGAGCAGGGCGAATGGTGAGCGGCGGGCAACTGAGCGAGAGGTGGCCAACGAGGCGGAAACGGCGCTGCGGGACCTGCCAGAGCACCTGCGGGAAGCGTCGGGGATCGTCGTGGCAGGTGAGGGCTGGCATCCAGGGGTGATTGGGATCGTGGCCTCGCGGCTGGTCGAGCGATATCACCGGCCGGTCGTGGTTATCTCGCTGGAGCCGGACGGGAGCGGCCGGGGGTCGGGACGGAGCATTCCGGGATTCGACCTGCTCGGCGGGCTCGAGGCCTGCGCCGGTCATCTGCGCACCTTCGGCGGTCACAAAGCCGCCGCTGGGCTGGAGCTGAAGGAGGGTGAGCTCGACGCATTCCGCGAGGCCTTTGCCACCCATGCCGCAAGTGTTCTCGGGCCGGAGGATCTGAAGCGGACTGAGCGGATCGATGCGATGGTAGGCGGGGCCTCGCTTGGGCTCGACCTTGCTGAGGAGCTGAAGCGGCTGGCGCCCTTTGGCATGGGCAACCCCGGGGTGCGCCTGCTTGTCCCGTCGGCGCGGGTGCGGGACGTGCGGGCGATTGGGGAGGGCAAGCACGCTCGCTTCAGCTTGCACAGCGGATCGCACAAGGCGCTCGGGGTGGCCTTCGGTCGTGCCTCGCTCGGGGTGGGGGAGGACGACCCCGTTGACGTGGCGGTGCGGCTCGAGGTGAACCAGTGGAACGGTGCGGTCGAGCCGCAGGTGGTGCTGCGCGAGGTCTATCCCCAGGCCCCCGCCACCGAGGAGGAGGATCTTCAGGCAGGGGAATGGTGGCAGCGCTTCGAGGCCGAGCTCGGTCACGATCCCAGCGAGTGGAAGGAGCCGGACCCGTCTGCCGCCGGAGCGCACGCGCGCCAGCTCTGCTCGAGCGCAAACGCCCCCGCCGCCGCCGTCAGCGAGCTCGCTTCCTGCGGTGGCGGAGTCCTTGCTCTGACCGCCGACGCCATGCTGCGGGTCGGGATGGCGCGAGAGGGAGTGCGGCTCTCCGACTACGCGGAGCTCGAACGCGTTCCGGAGCTTGCCGGGGGCTTCCGGCACGTCGTCCTCGTCGACCCGCCACCGTCGCCGGAGCTCTTGCGGCTCGCTTCGCAGGCCCAGGAGGAGGGCGGCTATTTGCACCGGGTCTGGGGCGAAGCCGAGTGGCGTTTTGCGCTCAGTGCCCTGGCAGGGCAGCTTGCCCAGCGCCCGACCCTGATCGCCGCCTTCAGGGACTTGCGGGAGGCCGGTGAGACAGGTGGCGATGGCCTGCGTGAAACCCTGATCGGCGACGGCCCACAGCCGCGTAGCGCCGAGACCGCAGCGCGTTGCTTCCGCGTCCTGGCCGAGCTCGAGTTGGTGCGGGGAGAGCCCGCCGCGAGCGGGGGGTTCGTGGGGGTCGTATCCTCAGAAGGGACAGATCTGGAGCGCTCGGCGTCATATCGCGCTTACAGCGCCCGCTATGAGGAGACGCGCCAATACCTCGAAGCACACCGACAGCACTAGACAGCAAGGAGCTCCTGGCCGACCTCTTCGCCGTGGTCGAGGAGTTCGACTCCACGCACGAGGTGGGGGGAACGTCCGACGGCGCAAACGGCGACGTCGCGGTCTCGGTGGCGACGATCGACCGCGCCGCGGTCAAGCATGCCTTCGAGTTCGCCTGCGACCGTCACGCCGACCAGTTGCGCCACTCCGGCGATGAGTTCATCACCCATCCGGTGGGTGTGGCGCAGATCTGCGCCGGCATGCGACTCGACACCGAGACGCTCTGCGCGGCTCTCTTGCACGACACGGTCGAGGACACCAGCGCCAGCCTCGAGGAAATCCGCGCCGAGTTCGGTGAGGAGATCGCCCAGTTGGTCGACGGCGTCACCAAGCTGACGGGAATCGCTTTCGAGAGTCGCGACGAGCGCCAGGCGGAGAACTACCGCAAGATGATGGTCGCGATGGCCACCGACGTCAGGGTGATCCTGATCAAGCTGGCCGATCGTCTCCACAACATGCGCACGCTCGGCGCCCTGCCCAAGCAGAAGCAGATGGCGAAGTCGCGCGAGACGCTCGAGATCTATGCGCCGCTCGCCCACCGCCTCGGAATCCACGCGATCAAGTGGGAGCTCGAGGACCTCGCCTTCGCGACGCTGCACCCGCGCAAGTACGCCGAGATCAAGCAGCTCGTCGCCCAGCAGCGCAACGAGCGCGAGGTCTTTGTCGCCGAGGCCGGAAAGTTCCTCTCCGGCGAGCTGCTCCAGGTCGGCATCGAGGCCGAGATCTCCGGCCGCGCCAAGCACTTCTACTCGATCTACACGAAGATGACCAAGAAGGGCCGTGAGTTCAACGAGATCTTCGACCTGACCGCGATGCGGGTGATCGTTGGCTCGGTCAAGGACTGCTACGGGGCGATCGGCGTCATCCACTCGCTCTGGAAGCCGCTTCCGGGACGCTTCAAGGACTTCGTCGCGATGCCGAAGGCGAACATGTACCAGGCGCTGCACACGACGGTGATCGGGCCGGAGGGGAAGCCGCTGGAGATCCAGATCCGCACCGAAGAGATGCACAATTTCGCCGAGTACGGGATCGCCGCCCACGTCGCCTACAAGGAGGGCGCCGCCGCCGACCCGCAAAAGGAGAAGATGACCTGGCTGCGCCAGTTGGTCGAGGCCGAGGGCGAGCAGGATCCGGCCGAGTTTCTCGAGTCGCTCAAGGTCGACCTCTTCGAGGACGAAGTTTTCGTCTTCACGCCGAAGGGCGAAGTGAAGAACCTCTCAGCCGGCTCGACCCCGCTCGACTTCGCCTACGCCGTACATACCGACGTCGGCCACGCCTGTGTCGGTGCCAAGGTCAACGGCTCGATCGTGCCGCTGCACTACCAGTTGCGCTCCGGCGACATCGTCGAGGTGCTGACCGCAAAGCAGAAGCGCGGGCCCTCACGCGACTGGCTGAAGCTGGTGCGGACCAGCCGTGCCCGCAACAAGATCCGTGCCTTCTTCAAGGAGGAGAGCCGCGAGGATGCCGAGCGCAAGGGCCGCGAAGGGCTCGAGGAAGCGTTGCGCACGCGCGGCCTGCCAATACAGAAAGTCGCCGCCTCGCCGCTGCTGGTCGACGTGATCCGCGAGATGGGCTTCCGCAAGGCGACCGAGTTCTACATCGCCCTCGGTCAGGGCAAAGTCTCGACCAAGGCGGTCGCCAACAAGCTGATGCAGCGGCTGAAGGCAGGGGAGGCGGTGGAGGAGACCGATCCGCTCGGCATCGCCGGCGGCCACCGCGAGGACAAGGCGCGGCGAACCAAGGACGCCTCCAACTACGGGATCAGCGTCAAGGGCGCCGCCAACGTCGCCGTACGCTTGGCTAAGTGCTGCCGACCGGTCCCTGGCGATGAGATCGCCGGCTACGTCTCACTTGGCCGTGGGATCACCATCCACCGCACCGATTGTAAGAACATGCGAGCGCTGAAGCGGGCGCCGGAAAGGTTCGTCGACGTGAGCTGGGACGGCGAGAACGAGTCTTCCTACCGGGTCGAGCTGCAGGTCGACGCCTACGACCGCACTCGCCTGCTCGAGGACCTCTCGCGCACCTTCTCCGAGGTGGGAATCAACATCCTCGGCGCAAGCTGCACGACTAACCACCCGATGGTCAAAAACAAGTTCGTGATCGAGGTCGGCGACACCGAGCAGTTGAAGCAGTGCATCGCCCGCCTGCGCAACGTCGAGTCGGTTTTCGATGCCTACCGTATTACCCCCGCGGCGTAGGTCTCCCGTAAGTTTTCGGCCTCGCCTGGCGTTTGTGGATGGATCAGCGTTCTTGTCTAAAAGCGGGCCGGTCTGGGCACTCAGATAGCATTGGCTGGCGGGCCAGGTGCGACGATCGGAGGGGAAGGTGTTGTTTTGAATCGCTCCGTCAGGGTCAAGTTGGGTGCGTTCGCCGGAGAAGCGCTGGCCGGAGGGAAGGGGAATGGGGCGAGACCGGTCGTCGACACGAAACCGAAGTCCGACGACGTTCTACGGGCTATTCGCTTCTACCTCGACGACAAGGACTCTGACCGTCCGGGGTGGCCGTATCCGGTCCTTCTGCGTAAGCGGCATCCCAGCGAGGAGATCGAGTTCGAGCTCAGCATCGACAGTGTTCTCTGGCACGCCCTGAAGGATGAGGCCAAGCGACAACGGGTCAGCGTCGCCCAGCTACTCGAGCATGCGGCTCTCTACTACGCGGCGGAGTTGGATGCCGGCCGTATAACCGAGCGCATCCTCGATGACCTCGGCTGACCTGGGCTAGGCTAGGCGCCCGGCGCCACGACCGGGGCGGCGCCCAGCTCCGCGAGTTTCTCCTGCAGCGTCCGCCTGCCGCGGTGGTGAAGGCCGTGAACCGAGCTCTCCGACTTTTTCAGCGTCGCGGCGATTTCGACCGGAGAGAGGCCGGCGATGTGCCTGAGGATCAGTACCTCGCGCTGGTCCTCGGGTAGCTGCTCGAGCGCATGGCGTAGATCACGGCCGCGGTCGATTCCAACCTGGGCCTGACCGCTGTCCGCCAGCCGCACTTCTTCGGTTGGCACGGAGCGCCTGGCGCGCAGGTGGTCAAGGGCAGCATTGCGAGCGACGCGCATGATCCAGGCGGCAAAGGGCACCTCGCGTGGCTCGTACTTGTGGATCGCTTTCATCAGCTTGGCGAAGATGTTCTGGGTGATGTCTTCAGCCTCGTGGTGGTCCTTGACCAAGCTGTTGACGAAGCGTTGAACGTCGGGCGCATAGCGCACGTAGAGGAAGTGAAGCCCCTCTCCGTCGCCGGCCTGGGCGTGCTCGATCGCCTGTAGAACGAGTTGGCTGTTTCCAGACCCCGAAGCGGTTGCCTCGGGAAAGCCCGTGAAGTTATGGGGGCGCAACTCCGTATCGCGACTGGTCACAGCGTCCTCCCGACGCATTGGTTTCTTGTCTGCACTTCAGGCTTTTTGCCCTTGCTCTTCGGCGGTAAAGAAATATCTCCCAAAAAGCGAAGTGATGTTCGAATCTTTTTTCGGTCTTTGCGAAACCTTGCAAAGAACGCTTTGTCGAACGCCGGGCGAAGGATTGTGGCCTTTCGTCCGAATGTCAATGCCCAATATTCGTCTAAATCTCAGCCCCAAGCCTCAAGTACCCGGAAATGCATAGGTATTGAGGTCTGAAGTTAGGAGGATTTAGGGAATCCGGGTGAAAATCTTGGGCATCCGCAGACAGTTGTATTGGTGGTGCGCAACGTGAAAGTCGCTCTCGGCAAATTTGCCTACAACGGAATCGAGGCTTCCCTCGACTCCGACATCCCTGCTGGGGTGCAGGCGGCGCTGAGCGATTTCACCGGCAGGATTGAGTCCGGGCGGCCGCCCATTGGGCCCCCGCGTCTCTCAGAGGCCGCTGGCTCCGAGCCGGTACTCGACCTCGACCTGCCGGTCGACGAGCACACCTGGAGCGTCCTGGAGCGCGAGGCGTCCCGACAGGGCGCCACGGTGAGTCAGTTGGCGACCCACTCGGTGCTCGTCTACCTGGCCGAGCTTGACCGGTTGACGCCGCCTGACGGCGCCGCGACGGTCTAGAGGCGTTGCCGAGGTCCTAAAGGGCTGCTGACGCGCGCCGTTACGCGCGCGCGCCGATCCGCGCGCCACTGCGGGCGCGATCCAGCACGCTGTCGACCGGCGAGACCGGCACCGGTTCGCCCTGCGCGTGCAGTGATTGCTCGAGCGCTTCCAGTCCGAGCACGATCTCGACCCCGAGGCGGCCGTTGGAGACCGGCGTGGTGCCCTCGCGGATCGCAGAGGCAAAGTCGCTCAGCTCCTGGCCGAGTGGCTCGAGCGCCTGCAGGCGGGGGGCGATCATGTCGCCGGTGCGGTAGGTGAGCCTGTACTCGCCGAAGTTGGCGGGCGGCTCGGTGAAGTCAAGCCCGCGGTCATAGATGCGGACCGAGTCATCGGAGGCGGTGTCCTCGTACTGGACCATGCGACGGCTGCCGACGACGTTCATCTGGCGCAGCTTGCGCGGCGCCAGCCAGGAGAGCTGCACGTTGGCCTGGGCACCGCCCTCGAAGCGCAGGGTGAGGAAGGCCGTCTCATGGATGCTCTCGCGGAAGACGCTGCGGCCGTTGGCGGAGACCTCGACCAGCGGCTTGCCGAGCCAATGCAGCAGGATCGAGAGATCGTGCGGTGCGAGGTCGAGAACCACGCCATCGGGCTGGTAGAGGCCGAGGTTCATGCGCGAGGAGGTGACGAAGTAGATCTCGCCCAGCTCGTCTTCCTGGATCAGGTCGCGGACCTTGTTCACGGCCGGGCTGTAGAGAAAGGTGTGGCCGGGCATCAGCACGAGGTCGCGTTCCTCGGCGATCGCGACCAGCTCGGCCGCCTCCTCGGAGCGGCGCGCGAGGGGCTTCTCGACCAGGACGTGCTTGCCTGCCTCCAGGGCGCGGCGCACAAGCGGGTAGTGAGTGTGGGGCGGCGTCGCGATCGCAACTGCCTCGACGCGGGGGTCGGAGAGGGCGGTGTCGAGATCGCGCTCGATCCAGACGCCGGGGTGGCGGCGGCGGAAATCTTCGATGCGGTTCTCCTGCAGCTCGCAGAGGCCCATCAGGCGGAACTCGGGCCGCTCGACCACGTTGCGGACGATGTTGGGACCCCAGTAGCCGTAACCGACGACCATCGTGCCAATTGCACCTGCAGGATTCATGCTGCCCCCCTTCTTGCCAGCACGGTGAAGGGGGTGCGGGCGAGGATTGAAAGATCTAGGAGCAACGAGCGCCGCTCCGCGTATTCGATGTCGAGGCGGACCATTTCCTCGTAGGTGCGCTGGTTGCGCCCGCTGACCTGCCAGAGGCCGGTCAGGCCGGGCTTGACCGAGAAGCGGGTCAGGTACCAGCTCGGGTACTCGTCGACCTCGTAAGGGATCGCCGGACGTGGACCGACCAGCGCCATGTCGCCGGCGACTACGTTGAAGAGTTGCGGAAGCTCGTCGAGGCTCCAGCGCCTGATCAGCCGCCCGACCGGCGTGATCCGGTCGTCGACGGCGAGCTTGTAGAGGTTCTCGCGGCCGCCGTTTGCCGCCCTGCCTTTGATCAGCGCGGTGACGTAGTCGCGATGGCCACGCGGATCGGCGTCTGAGCGCATGCTGCGGAACTTGAAGACGGTGAACTCGCGCTGTCCGTAGCCGATTCGGCGCTGGCGAAAAAGGGCCGGGCCACGGCTGTCGAGGCGAATCGCGATCGCCAGGGCGAGCAGCAGAGGCGAGAGCAGAAGGATGGTCACGCTCGCCAGCAGTACATCGATTAGGCGCCTTGCAATGGCTTGCCAGAGCGGTTCACCGGCGGTCCGGTCGAGCGGCTGCTTGCGGGTGAGTCCGTGGGCCTCCATATCGCTATTGGACAAACGGCATGGCCCCGCTCGCACTTGCGCCCGGGCGCCCGATCAAGTCTGAAAAAGATTCAAGTCAAGAAATTTTGAAAGGAGTTCCCGGGCCGCGAAAGTCAGGCAGCTCTGGTCCGTTGATTGAGCATGGTGCCCAGGATCATTTCCATCATCGGCTCCCGGCCCGAGATCGTGCAGGCGGCGCCGCTCTCGCTCGCCTTCAGCGGTTGCGTCGAGGAGATCCTGGTTCATACCGGCCAGCACTACGACCCGGCGCTGTCCGATTTGCAGATCGCCGACCTTCGCCTGCCCTTGCCCGAACACAATCTTGGCGTCGGTTCGCTGCCCAATGACGAGAGCGTCGCCGTGGCAGAAGAACGGATAGGTCGCGTAATCGAGTCCGAGCAGCCGGATGCGGTACTGGTCCGCGGCGATACCAACGCGACGATTGCGGGCGCGCGTGCCGCCGTCGCTGCCGGCGTGCCCCTGCTTCACGTAGAGGCCGGATTGCGCAGCTACCGCGACGACATGCCGGAGGAGGCCAACCGGATCGAGACCGACTGTCTCTCCGATCTCCTCTTCGCACCCTGCGAGCACGCTCGTCAGACACTTATATCCGAGGGCATTCCAGGCACCATCGTGGTCACCGGCGACGTCCTCGCCGATGTCTTGCTTGCCACTCGGGATCGCCTTGGCGAGGGCGGCGAGGAGGGCGACTACGTCCTCGCCACCGCCCATCGCAACTACAACACCGATTCGCCTGGGCGGCTCGGTGCCGTCCTCGCCTGCCTGGAGGCGACCGAGCAGCGCGTGATCTTCCCGCTGCACCCGCGAACGCGCAAGAGCCTCGAGGTCTGGGGCCTCACGGTTCCCGCCAACGTCGAGGTGCGCGACGCCGTCACTTACACCGAGATGCTCACCCTGGAGCGCGACGCGATCGCGATCGCAACCGATTCCGGCGGCGTGCAGCGCGAGGCTTACCTGTGGGGCGTCCCCTGCATCACGATGCGCGAGGAGACCGAGTGGGTCGAGACCGTCTCGACCGGCTGGAACACCCTGGTCGGCGTCGACGTGGAGCAGTTCCGGACCGCGCTGGCCAAGCCAAAGCCGCGGACTCGACCGGCGATCTTTGGCGATGGCAACGCGGCCGAACGCATCGCCGAGCTGACCGTCTCCCATCTCGAGCGGGCGCTGGAGGGTTCCCCTGTCTGAGCAACTGAGAATCGGTGTCGTCGGCTGTGGGCGCATGGGCGCCTTCCACGTCCGCAACTACTCGCAGCTCGACTGTGCGGAACTGGTCGCCGTGGCCGAGCCCAGCGAGGAAGCGCGCCGCCGGGCGCTCGGCGGCAACCAGGTCCTGGAGTTCTCCGACTGGCGCGACCTGATCGAGTTCGGCGTCGACGAGCTTGACGCGATCTCCGTCGCCTGCCCCTCTGAGCACCACGCCGAGGTGACGCTGGAAGCGCTTGCCGCCGGCTTGCACGTGCTGGTCGAGAAGCCGATCGCGACGACCCTGCCGGACGCGCTGCGGATGCGCGGGGCGGCGATGGAAGCCGACCGCAAGCTGATGGTCGGCCACGTCGAGCGCTTCAATCCGGCCGTAACCAAGCTGCGGGATCTGGTTGCAGACGGCCGCCTCGGTACCGTCTACCGCGCCCACGCCACCCGGGTTGGGCCACTGCCAACGCGGATCCAGGACACGGGCGTGGCAATCGACCTCGCCACCCACGACCTTGACGTGATGCAGCACGTGCTCGACCGCTCGATCGGCGAGATCTACGCTGACGGTGGCCGTTTTCTGCACGGCTCGCAGGAGGACCTACTTACTTGCCTGGTCCGCTTTGGCCATGGTGACGCCGGCGAGACGCTCGGCCTGCTCGACGTCAACTGGCTCACCCCCGAGAAGAAGCGCGAGATCGTCCTGATCGGCGAGAACGGCCTGCTGCGCGCCAGCTACATCACCCAGGACGTCTGGTTCGTCGAGTCGCCCACTGCCCCGCTGCACTGGGACGGGCTCTCGATGCTGCGTGGCGACGGCGAGGGTGCCGCGGTGCGCTTCTCGCTCGCGAAGGCGGAGCCGTTGCGGTCCGAGCTCGAAGCTTTCTGTCGCTGTGTCCTCGACGACACGCCGGAGCCGGTCAGCGCCCACGACGGGGTCAAGGCACTTGCCGCCGCCCTGGCGATGCGCGAGTCCGCCGCAGTGCGGCGCCCGGTCGAGCTGCTTGACATTCCCGTCCCCCGCCCGTTGGAGGTGTTGGTTTGATCCGCTTTGTCATCCCCGCCTACAACGAGGCGGAAAACATTCCTCGCTTGCTCGCCGACCTGGCGCCGGTGGCCCGCGAGCTCGGCGCCCGCGTGATCATCGTCGACGATGGCTCGACCGACGGCACCGCCGACGTGATTCACGAGCACGCCCGCGACATGCACCTGGCGATCGTCAGTCATACGGTCAACCAAGGCCTCGGCACCGCGATCAACACCGGCCTGCGTGCGGCGCTCGGCGAGTCCTCCGATGACGACGCGATCGTCACCCTCGAGGCCGACACGACCTCCGACCTTTCCGACCTGCCGAAAATGCTGGAGTTGTTCGAGCAGGGCATCGACGTGGTCCTCGCCTCGGTCTACGCGCCCGGCGGCAAGATCGTCGGCGTCGCTGGCTGGCGGCTGCTTGCCAGCAAGTCGGTCTCCAACACCTTCCGTGTGCTCGGCGGTCTGCGGGACATGCACACGCTCTCCTCTCTCTACCGGGTCTACCGCGCCGGTACCCTGCGCCGCGCTGCCGATACCTACGGCTACCTGCTCGTCCGCGAGCCTGGCTTTGCCGCCAACGTCGAGCTCTTGCTGAAGCTCTACAACGCCGGCGCCAGCGTCGCCGAGGTGCCCACGGTGAACGACTGGTCGACCCGTAAGGGCGAGTCGAAGATGCAGCTGACGCCGACCGTTGTCGCTTACTTCCGGGTGATGGCAGCGCACATGGTCGGCCGCATCCAGCCGCCGCCCGTATCGCCACTGGCCGAGGTGACGGCACCGCTCGCACTGGCTCCGCCTTCCGAGCAGGCTTCCGCTGTGAGCCAGGCGGACCGGCAGCCTGTCGTCCAGACGGGATGAACTCCACGGCACCAAGGGTCGGGATCGTCGGTGGCGGCGTTCTCGGTATATCCCTTGCCCTGCGCTTGGCCCAGGCCGGCGCCAAGGTCACGGTGATCGAGCGCGGTCCCAGCCTCGGCGGCCTCGCCGGCACCTTTGACTTCGCCGGCCACCAGGTGGATCGCTTCTACCACGTGATCACGCCTGCGGACACGCGGATGATCGCGATGGCCGGGGAGGTGGGGTTGGGCGACCAGCTCCGCTTCACCCCGGTCGGCGCTGGCTTCTACGCCGGTGGCGCGATGCACGACTTCAACGGCATCGCCGACCTGCTGCGCTTTGCGCCGCTCGGTCCGGCGGCGCGCTTGCGGCTCGGCTGGTTCGTCGCCCAGTGCCAGCTGCGCAGCTCCTACGAGAAGCTCGAGCAGATCCCGCTTGAGACCTGGCTGCGCCGCCACTGCGGCAGGCAGGTGTACGAGCGGATCTGGAAGCCGCTGCTCGACTCGCGCTTCGACGGCGATCCTTCGGGCCTGCCGGCCACCTACCTCTGGGCGCGGACCAGGCGGATGTCGGGTGCGCGCAAGGGCGGCGGTGGCGGCGGTGAGGAAATGGGCTACATCGTCGGTGGCCACCAGCGCCTGATCGACGCGATGGTCGGCCGGGCCGAGGCGCTCGGCGTCGAGGCGCGCACCGAAGCCGCCGTGCAGCGCCTGGCGATAGCCGAGGACGGCTCGATCACCGGCATCGAGCTGGAGGGCGAAACGCTTGACTTCGACCTGACGATCCCGACCCTGCAGCCGCCCGCGCTTCGCTTCCTCCTGCCGGAGCGCCACCAGGGCCTCTTGAGCGCTTATCCCCAGCGCTGGCTCGGCTGCGTCTGCGCGATCATCAAGGTGCCGCGCTCGCTGCTGCCCTATTACGCCGTCAACATCACCGAGCCGACGCCGATAACCAGCGCCGTCGAGACCTCGCAGGTGCTGGGAACCGAGCACACGGACGGGTTGCACCTCGTCTATATGCCCAAGTACTGCGATCCGGGTGCGCCCGAGCAGAGCGAGGACGACGAGTCCATATATACGCGCTTCACCGACTACCTGGCCCGCCTCTCGCCGGGCTTCAGCCGCGATGAGGTGGTGGACTGGACCGTGCAGCGGGCGAAGCTGGTCGAGCCGGTGCACACTCTGCAGCAGGCTGGGACGACGAGGGTCGCGCCCGTCTGGCCCGGCGTGCCGGGCCTTGCCCTGGCGTCAAACGCCCAGATCTATCCGTACCTGCTGAACGGCGACTCGGTGATGGGCTTTGCCGAAGGAGTAGCGAACGAAACCGTCGCGAGGCTGGGGTTGGGGGCGCCGCCTGTGGGTGAGAGTGCGAGAAAAGGACTAGTCGGCTCGTTGTCTTAGCGAGCCATGTACCAGGTAGAAGCTTCCAGAGCACTGCTCAAGCCCAAGCTCTGGGCTCGCCGCTCGGCGCGGCTGAACGTGCCGCGCAACGTGGTGATGCTGGGGATGGTCAGCATGCTGACCGATGTCTCCTCGGAGATGGTGGCGACGATCCTGCCGCTCTATCTCGTCTTCAGCCTCGGCGCCAGCCCGCTGGCGCTGGGGGCGATCGACGGCGCCTATCGCGGCGCCGCCGCCCTTGTTCAGGTGGCGAGTGGCTTCGTCGCCGATCGCTGGCGCAAGCCCAAGGAGGTCGCCGGGGCCGGCTACGGCATCTCGGCCGTGGGCAAGGTGGCCCTGGTTGCCGCCGGCAACACGATCGGCGGCATCGGCGCGATCATCGCCTTCGATCGCATCGGCAAGGGCATCCGCACGGCGCCGCGCGACGCGCTGATCTCGCTCTCGAGCAGCAAGGCCGGCCTGGCCACCGCCTTCGGTGTGCACCGGGCGATGGACTCCGCCGGGGCGATGCTCGGGCCGCTGATCGCCTTCGGCATCCTGCTCGTGGCGCCGGCGCGTTTTGACGCGGTCTTCGTCGTCAGCTCCCTCTTCGCCATCCTCGGCCTCGCCGTACTGATCCTCACCGTGCAGGGCAAGCCGAAACGGGCGCCGCACAAGGGCAACGCGCCGTCGCTGCGTGCGGCGGCCAGCCTGGTCAAGGACCGGCGCTTCGCGCTCATGCTGATCGCCGCGACCGTGCTCTCGCTGACCAGCGTCTCCGACGCGATGCTCTACGTCGGCCTACAGCGCAAGATCGATTTTGCCCCCGCCGTCTTCCCGCTGCTCTACGTGATCACCGCCGTCGCCTTCATGGGCCTGGCGATCCCGGTCGGCCAACTCGCCGACCGGGTCGGCCGCGTCCCGGTCCTTCTCGCTGGCTATGCCCTCCTCTTCATCGTCTACGGTGCGCTGCTGATGAACTCGCTTGGCTACGGACTGCTGGTCCTCTGCCTGCTCGGCCTCGGTGGGTACTTCGCCGCTACCGAAGGGGTGCTGGCGGCAATCGCCGGAGCGCTCCTGCCGGAGGACCTGCAGGCGAGCGGGCTCGGCATGCTGACCACCGTGGTCAGCATCGGCAACCTGCTCTCCTCGCTCGTCTTCGGCGCGCTCTGGCTCGAGCTCGGACTGCGCAACGCGGTGCTCGTCTTCGGTGCTGGGCTCGCTCTGGCGATCGTCGCTGCGGTGCCGTTGCTGCTGCGCTCACAGCGCACGCCCGTGCATGGGTAGTCGCAACGCCAAGATCCTCGCCGTGCTCGTCGCCCTCTGCGCCGTCGCGGGCGGCGCCTATGTTGCGGTGGCGGCCCTGGGTCCGAACGAGACGACAACCGATGCGCGGCCGCAGGCGGGCGCTGTGCTTGCCCGCAGTCATGTGATGGTGCGCGCGGTCGAACCGTCCAACCCGCGCCTCAACGGCCGCGTCTTCATCGTCGACCACGGCGATGTCAAGCAGCTGCCCGGCGACCTCAGCTGCGAGCGGGTCTACTTCGCGGCTGGTCGCGGCATCTGCATGGGCGTCGCCCCCTCGGGCGTCGACTACACCGCCCAGATCTTCGATTCGAAGATGCAGACACTGAACACGATTCCACTCAGTGGACTGCCCTCGCGAGCCCGGATCTCCGAGGACGGCCGCTACGGCGCGATGACCGTCTTTGTCAGCGGCGACTCCTACCTCGAATCGAGCACCGCCTTCTCGACCCGTACCTACGTGGTCGATATGGCCAGCGGCAAGGCGATCGACCAACTCGAGCAGTTCAACGTCAGCAAGGACGGCAAGCCGTTTGACGGGCTCGACTTCAACTTCTGGGGCATGACCTTCGACCCGCAGGACTCGGATCGCTTCTACGCGACCCTGGGCAGCGGTGACCATCACTACCTGGTCGAGGGCAGCATCAAGGGACGCGAGATGAAGGTCCTGCGCGACGGGGTCGAGTGCCCCTCGCTCTCGCCAGACGGCAAGCAGATTGCTTACAAGAGCCGCATCGGCCACTCCAATCGCTGGCACCTGCGCGTGCTCGACCTGGCCAAGCTCAAAGATCACGGCCTTGCCGAGACCCACTCGATCGACGACCAAGCGGAGTGGCTTGACAACGACACCCTCGCCTACTCCCACGGCACCAACGTCTACGCCGTGCCGGCCGACGGCAGCGGCGAATCCGGCCTATTGGTTCGCGACGCGACCTCCCCGGTGCGCCTGCCCGAGGGCCTCTAAGCCACCCGCAAGCCTTGCGGTGCGCTTTATGCGCCCCAGGGGTGCAAAAGCGCATCGGAGAAGGCTGGGGCGGACGCCGTGTTGGCTAGCGGATCCGGGCGGCCAGTGGCTGCAGGCGGTCGCGGCCCTCGCTGGCGAGGCGGCGGGCTACGGCGAGGGGGCGGTGGCGGGGGGCCGGAACGGCGGCGGGATCGATCGCGTCAACGGGCGAGAGGGTGACCTCGAGCGAGCTGCCCGGTTCGACCGTCAGAGGCTCGCCTGGGTCGACTTCCTCTCGCGCGGTGCTCAGTGTCTCCCGATCGGCTTCAAGGCCCGCGGCGGGCAACTCCAGCGTGAGCTCGTCCACTCCGGCGGGGACCTCGATCCGCGCCTTTCTCGTCAGCAGGCGGACGGTGAGGCGGGAGCCGTCGCGACGGGTTTCGAAGCTCGCCGCCGCGATCTCGCTCGGCGAGCACCAGCGCGCCGGGGCGATGCGGTTGACCTCTTCGACCGTCTCGAGCAGGGCCTCGGGGCCGCCGAGGGCGTCCTCGTGGTGGCCGTAGAGGATCAGGGGTTGGTCAAGGAAGGCGCGAAGGGTCAGCTCGGCTCTTGAGCGGCCGGCGATGGGGTGGCGCAGCAGGACAGGGACTCCTTCGACGAACTCTGCCGAGCCCCAGCCGACCAGGGGGCCGGCGTCGTCGGGGCGGGCAAGCCAGGAGTGGGGCTCGAACTCGACCCAGGGGAAGGGCCGGGTCATCGTGATCGCCTCGAAGCCGCAGCGGCGCAGGCCACTCAGGGTCGCCTGCGAGCAGGCCTCGTGGGGCGGCACCATGACGCGGTCGACCGCGACGCCGGTGCGGCGGCCGAAGGCCTCGATCCGGCGCCGGGCCTGGGCGGCCAGCGAGACCCCATCGGTCTCTGTCGCCACCCTGCCCAGCTCGCCACCGTCGTGGTCGTTGCCGTGGGCGAGCAGGGAGATCGCTCCGTCACTCTCCTGCAGCGCCCTCAGGGCGGCGGGATGGGCAAACCAGGCGTCAAGCGGCACCGTCGCCAGGGCGACGTGGTAGCCGTGCTCGCGGGCGTGTCGGCCCAGCTCGCCGAGCTTGACGAAGCCATAGGAGGGCCAGTGCAGGTTGGGATCATCGAAGAGCAGGCTTGCCCGGGGGGCCGGGGGCTGCCAGCGGATCGCCTCGGTCTGGACGCGGAGGAAGTGCAGCAGTGGCAGCAGGGCGGCGCTGCGCCCGTTGCAGAGGCGTTCGCGCAATGCCTCGCGGGGGCCGAGCTCGACCGGGATCAGGAGGGCGCTCTCGCTGGCGCCGTTGCGGGTCCAGGTCGGCGCGCCGTCGCAGCTGGCGAGGACCGCGGCGCCCTCACCGTCGAGGTCCCTGGTGCTCAGGCCCAGGGCCTCCTCGAGCCGCTCGTCGGGCAAGGAGGCTGCGCGCAGGCGCCGGTCAAGCAGCTCTAGGTCGGCGTGGACGTTGTGGCGGGACTCGCCGGGACCGTCCGGCTCCGGGACCGCCAGCGCCAGGGTTGGCAGATCGGCCGGCGCTGTCGTTGGCACGCCGCCCGCGTCACCGAGGATCAGCAGCGCGTCAAGGTCGCGCAGCGCATCCGCCGGCCGGCCCTCGAAGCGCACCGGCAGGGCGGCTTCGAGCGCGGCGAAGAGGCGCGGGCGGGATTCGAGCTGCTGGGCCGGGGTGACGCCGACCGCGATTGGGCCGGCGCCGCTCATCGGCCGATCCGGTAGATCTCGAACGAGGTCGGCGGGTTGGTGCCGCCGGGGGGTTCGGCGCTGGTGTCGCCAAAGGTCGCCACGGGGGCCCCGTTGCGGTGGATCCAGGCGGCGAACATGCGGTTGTAGCCACCGCCGAAGTGTTCGTAGCGGTAGCCGACGTAGCGCCGGTTGTCGATCACGGCGTAGCGCACGTTCTCGGCTTCGAGCCGGGCGATCGCTTCGCGTTCGTCCTGGCGCGAGTCGAGCAGCCCCGGCAGGAACATCGCGTCATACAGCGGCGCCGGGCGGTCGGTCATGAAGTTGAGGCCAGAGTCGGAGGGGACGGCGAGGACCGCTTCGCCGGGGGACGTGTGCGAGCCGATGTAGTCGATCGTTTCCTGCACCACGGGCGCCGAGGCTGGCGCGATGAGGAAGCTGCCCCGTTCCGTGTTGACGGCGGCGCTGCTGTCGGGATAGAGGGCGACCTGGGCGTAGGCGGCGAGCCCGATCGCGACCGCGGCCAGGGCCGCGTAGAGGGCGGTGCGCGCCTCGGGGAAGCGGCGGCTGAGGCGGTCGTGAAGGACAGCGAGCAGCAACACCAGCGGCGCGGCGTAGTACGGAGCGTAGGAGGCCTCGGCGGTGAAGGCGTTGTAGGCGCGGCCGCCGAGCGCCGCCGCAGCGACGACCAGGGCGAGGTCGAATCCCCAGGAGTCCGAGATAAGCGGGCCACCCCCGCGCAGCAGACGGACGCCGATCACGACGCAGGCGGCGAAGCCGAGCGCCGGTAGCCAGCTCATCCCGATCAGCAGGTGGGTCGCCTCGTGCTGGACCGCGGACTGGGCGGGAGCCCAAACGCCGAGCTTCTTCCAGGCCACGTCTGCGACCAGCAGGGCGATGACCGCGGCGGGGAGGGGCCAGGGCGCCAGTAGGCGGCCCCTGCGGTCCGTGGCCTTTGAGTAGAGCAGCGCGGCGCCGATGACCGCGGCGAGCATCGTGCAATAGATGCCGGCGCGGGCGATCGTCGCGGCGACGCTTTCGAGGTCCATCGGCGCCCAAGCGTGCTGTGAGTTGAAGCCGGCGATGCGAAGGAAGTCGACTGGCCAGAGGTTCTCGGTGAAGAGCCGCTCGGCGCCGACGCTGCTCGCCAGCAGAGTGAGAACGCCACCGGCGACCAGGACGACGGGCAGGGCAAGCGGCACGAGCGCACGCAGCGCCGCCCGCAGGCCGTGCTGGCGACCGACGCCGACCAGGTAGGCGAGGCCGGCGAGGCCGGCGACGGCGACGAACTCTGGCCGGGTGAGGCCGACGACGCCGGCGGCGAGGCCGGCGAGGACGAGGCGTTCCCGCTTGAGGCCGAGCAGCATCAGCAGCAGGAAGAGGATGCCGAAGGTGCCCGAGTTGGTGTGGGGGAGGACGAAGTTGAAGGCGGTGCCGGAGAAGCCGATCGCGGCGACGATCGCGGTCGCGATCGCGGCGAGGGTGACGCTGAGCAACTGCCGGGCGAGCGCGTAGAAGGCGGCGATGATCGCGGCGGCCTGCAGCAGGCCGAAGGCGAAGGCGGTGGTGAAGCTTGCGCCGAGGACGGCGAAGGCACCGCCGAGCGCGTAGAGGCCGACCGGACCGTAGAAGTAGCGGATGTCGCTGTAGGGATGACCGCCGGAGGCGAGAGTGCTGGCGACGTTGAGCTCGTGGCCGGCATCGACCGAAGGCACGCCCCAGGCGCGCCAGCTGAGGCCGGCGAGCAGGGCAAAGAGCAGGAGCAGGCCGGCGATCGCGCGGGCATCGGCGTTTGCTGCCACCCGGCGCGCCTGGGCGCCGAGGCGCTCGCCCCAGCTTTCGCTCGCCGGCTCGGAGCGGACCGCGACGTTCATGCCGACGCGGGCCGCACGGCGCCGAGCAGCAGCTTTACCTGACTGCCGGCCAGGCGCAGCCCGATCAGGGCGTAAAGCAGCGAGCCGATTGTGAGGGTGAGTAGTGGCGCGGCGATGCCGCTGGCCAGGGTGTTGCCGATCGCAGCGCCGATGCCGAAGCTGACGCCGGCAAGCAGAGCAAAGCGAAGCCCGTCTTTTGCGAGCTCCTGGGCGATCGAACCGCTCTCGCGGCCGGCCCCGGCGAAGAGCAGGACGGCGGCGAAGGCGAGCGGGACGACGAAGAAGGCGCCGACGACGCCCTCGGCGCCGAAGAGCACGCCGCCGAGCGCCGTGACGGCGATGTGGAGGATGACGATGACCGGCGCCAGCAGGTTGACCAGCTTCGAGCGGCCGAGCGCGAAGAGGGCCGGCAGCAGCAGGTTGACCAGCAGCGCCGCCACGGTCCAGGCGCCGAGCAGGGCGGAGAAGCTGCGCAGCTGCGAGGCGTCGGCGGCGCTGAAGCTCTTCGGCAGCACTTCGCCGATCAGGGTGGCGCCGCCGGCGACGAGAGCGGCCAGGGCCGGGGCGACGAGCAGCATCGAGTAGCGGAAGCCGGCCGGGACCGTGTCGGCGATCACCTCGCGCCAGTCGGCGAGGGCCCCGCGCCGCATGTCGGCAATGCGCGACATGCCGAGGGCAAAGCCGGTTGCCGCCACCAGGTAGCTGGCGAAGAGGTAGGCGTAGGAGAGCACCGTTGCGGCGCCGTGGTTGTAGTTGCTGGCGAAGGCGAGGGTGATCACGTAGAGGGCGTTGAAGGCGAGGTAGATCGCCGTGCTGCCGAGGACCAGCAGGGTGGAGCGGGAAAATCGACGCAGGATGCCGGTTGGGCGTGGCAGGCTCGCGGTGGTCTCGGCAGGCGCGCGGCTGGTGCGCACGCCGTCGAGCATCGCGGCGCAGGTGACGACCGCCATCGCCAGCATCGACCAGCCGAGCGAGAGCTCCCCGGCGGCGCTCGAGACGGCAAGGTAGACGACCAGGCCGCTGACGGCCCCGGCGATGTAGGCGAAGGCGATGCGGTCGAAGCGGTCGCGCACGGCGAGCAGGGTTGCCCCGCCGGCCGCCCAGAGCTGCAGGATCATCGCCAGGCCGAGGATCGGCAGGGCCGATTCGGTGACGCCGCGCCCGGTCTCGCCGAGGCCCGGTGCCAGTAGGCTCGCCATCGGTCCCGCCAGCGCGATAGTGGCGATGCCGACCGGCACCGCGATCGCGACCAGGGCGATCGCCAGCTCGCGCGGCGTCAGGCGCGAGCGATCGCCGACCAGCAGCGGGGCCGAGGTGACGCGGATGCTCTGACTGAAGACGCCGAAGCTCGAGTAGAGGGCAAAGGCGACGAAGAAGCCGTCTGTGCGGCCGCCGATGCCAAAGGAGTTGAGGTAGAGCAACGCCTGGATGCCCGAGGTGAGGCCCATCGCCAGCGTCGCGATCGCCATTGCCACACCGGCGTGCGCGTGCTTCTCGCGCAGGTCCTCGCGATGGTCCCCGAATGCAGGCAGGGAAGTAGCGGGCGGTGCGGCCGCAGTTGCGTCCATGCCCGAATAACGGGCGAGCCGGTCCAATACTTGTTTAGGCCGATGAGATCGGTTGAAAAAAAATGAGCGGCCTCAGGGGCCGTAAAGCTGGTCCCGCGGCGCCCAGTCGACCCCGATGCCGTTGGTAAGCCGGTAGTCGTCGACGGCGGCGCCCAGAAAGCTGGGTTTGCAGTTCCGCGATGAGCTGGGCCGCAGGCGCGGCAACGTCCCTTCCCACTGGCAGACGAGGTTGCCGCTCTGGATGAACGGGGAGAACGGCCCCGGCCAGTCGCTCCACGCCTTGAAGAGCACGTTGCCGGTGACGGTGATCCGGCCGAAGGGACCTGCGCGAAACCCGACTGGAGTGTCGTTGCCGGGGGTCCAAATCGTGTTGGAGCTGAGCCGTACGCCGCGGGTCGGCCCGACGATCTGGACTATCTCGGGCGGCCCGCAGTAGCCGACAACCGCGGGCGCGCAGGGAGCGTCGTTGCGCAGCATCAGGTTGTCTTCCAGGACCACATGCGCGACCGGCGCCGGCTGGTCCTTAATGAAGAACCCCTGGCAGCGGTTGTCGTGCAGGTAGTTGCGACGGAAGTAGAGACCGTCGCCGCCCCAGACCGACTGCAGGCAGTCGCTGTGATTGCCGTTCTCGCGTACGCCGCGGATCTCGTTGCCTTCGATCAGCACCCCATAGGGATCGCGATCGCCGCTGTCGTGGTAGCGGTTGAGCCGGATCGCGTCCTCGCCGAAGGGGCCGGCGAAGAGGTTGCCGCGGATCGTCGTGTCGGTGATGTTGGTGTTCGTAGTCGGGCCGGCTTCGACCCCGAAGTAGCCACCGGAAATGCGGTTGTAGAGGACCGAGATCTTGCGCGAACCCGGCTCGATCGTGACTTCGTCGTCGATCTTGAAACGGGCCAGCTTGAGGTTGGAGCCGCTGAGCTCGGCGCCGTCGATCGTCGTCTGGCCGGGGTTTGCGGCGCGGATCGTGACCCCGGGCGCTCGCTTCTCAGCCGAGAGCTCGAGCTTGCCGTAGTGGCCGTTGCCGAGGCAGATCACCTTGCCCGGCGGCGCCGGGGTCAGCGCGGCGTGCACGGCCATGACGCTGTAGACGACCAACGAGCAGGGATTCAAGGCCCGTAGTGCTCTTCGGCCGGCGCCCAGTCGACGCCGCGCCCGTCGCCGAGCCGGTAGTCCTCAGCGGAGGTGTTCGGGAAGTGGAGGTCGCAGTCGACCGTCTCGCCGCTCGGCTGCGGCCAGGAGCCGCCCGGGACGGCTTCGCGTTCGCAAATCGTGTTGTTGCGCAATGTGGCCAGGCTCATGTTGGTGTCGGTCCAGAGGCGATAGATCACATTGTCTTCGATCAGCGTGTCGGCTCCGGTGCCTTCGCGGAAGGCGGCGATCGAGTCCACCGTGTCGCCCCAGATCGTGTTGTGCTTCATCACGAAGCCGGTGTAGGGGCCGACGACCTGGAAGTAGAGGGGCTGGCCGCAGCTCTCCAACGGTTTGCCGCAGGGTTCGTGGTTGCGCAGGAAGAGGTTGTCTTCGACCCTGAGCCCGTGGATCGGCCCCGAGACGCCGCCGAGGCTGGCCTGGTCCTTGACGAAGAACCCCTGGCAGCGGTTGTCGTGCAGGTAATTGCGGCGGAAGTCGATGTGATCGCCGACCCAGACCGTCTGCAGGCAGTCGGAATGGGCGCCGTTCTCGCGCACCTGGGTGATCTCGTTACCTTCGATCAGGATGCCGACGCCGTCGCCGTTCGAGTCGTGGTAGCGGTTGAGGTGGATCGCGTCCTCGCCGAAGGGACCGATCAGCTGGTTGCCGACGATCCTGGTGTCGTTCACCGTAGTGGTGTCGGTAGGGCCGGCTTCGATGCCCTGTCCACCACCGGTGACGCGGTTGTGTTCAACGGCGATCGCGGTTGCCCCGGGCATGACCTGGATGCCGCTGGTGGAGACGAAGCGGGAGAGCGTCAGGTTGCTGCCCGCCAGTTCGGCGCCTTCGATCGTGGCGCCCGCCGGGTGCGCAGCGCGCACGGTGACGCGGGTCGGCCGCGAGCCGGCATCGAGGCTGAGCTTGCCGTAATGGCCGTCGCGGAGACAGATCACCGCGCCGGCCGCTGCCGAGGAAAGCGCGTCCTGGACTTCGGGGGTGCCGGCGACGGTCTGCGAGCAGGATTCCTCTTCAGTGGCGGGAGCGGCACTCGCCTGTGGTTCCTGCGAGCCACCGCCGCAGCCGCAGGTCACCGCCGCGGAGATCGCCAGCATTGCCAGCGAGAGAAACAGTGCAGGCTTGAGCGGCAGCGGTCGAAGGCTCACAGCCCAATAACGAGCCCGGCCCGCTGTTTCTCGCAGCGGGCCAGGGACTGGGGACTGAATGAGATATCGGGTCTACGGCCCGTAGTGAACTTCCGCCGGTGCCCAATCGACCCCGCGTTCGCCGGCGATGCGGTAGTCGTCAGCCGCCGTGTTGGCGAAGCCGAGGCTGCATGCTTTGGTCTCGCCCGTGGGTGTCGAC
>JAWVFJ010000016.1:0-94289 GCA_033856275.1 Solirubrobacterales bacterium | reverse complement strand
ACCCCCCCTCCCCCGCTCGCTTCTAGCTTGGGAGGGCCTACGCGGGGAGGGGGAGTTCGCGGAGGCGGGCTTGCACGCGCTTGCGTTTGCTGAGCAGCTCCGCTTCCAGGGCGGCGATCTCATCGCGTCGGCGTCGCACCAGCTCCAGTTGGCGGCCGATGTGGCCGAGCGACTGGTCGAGGATCTGGCGCCGACGGACCGGATCCTCGACGCCGCCCTGCCACTCGCGACGCAAGGAGGCGCGGGCGTCCTCAGCCTCGACCAGCCGCTTCAGCTCCTCCAGCGTGAGGCCGAGCAGGTCCTTCAGGCGCAGCAGGTCGGCGAGCCGCTCGACGTCCTCCTCGGCGTAGGTGCGGTGAGCGCCTCGCTGGCGGGCACTGGAGGCGGGGAGGAGGCCGATCTCCTCGTAGTAGCGGATCGTCCGCGTCGTCGTGCCGGCCAGCTTGGCGACATCGCCGATCCTCAGCTCGCTGCTCTCGGTTCGAGTAGCGCTCACGGCGTCGCCTCGATCTCCTCACAGATCGCTTCCAGGAAGGTGCAACGTTTTGTCCCCCCAGCGGGTGGTCAACGCGTTGCACCGGGGGAGCGGCTTCATGGCGCGGGCGCAGCAGCGAGACGCCGGCGCCGATCGCCGAGGTTGCCGCCAGGACCCAGATTGCCGCAATGGCGCGTCGCGGACATCGTGGTCGTTCGCTTCGGCGACAAATATCGCCAGTGGAACGCGGCCTTCGACGCCGGCTACGCAGCCGCCCTGGACAAGCCGATCGTCACCCTGCACGACACAGAGCTCGACCACGCCCTCAAGGAGGTCGACCGCGCCGCCCAGGCCACCGCCCGCACGGCCGAGCAGGTGGTCGACGTGTTCCGCTACGTGGTCAGCGGCAAGTTGCCTTAGCTCTCCGCCGGCAGCCGTGCGAACATATGTTCGTGCGTTGGGACGAACAGCGAGTCGAGAACGATCTGCGCTTGCCAGGCGTTGGTGACGGGACTGTGGTGCGTACCTTCGATGCTCCCGAGGCGATGGGCATCAACTTCCACGAGGTCCGTGCCCGCTCGGCCCTCAACCGTGTGCCGGGTGGCCGCTATGGCTTCAACTGGACGATCAACCCCTATCGAGGATGCACGCACGCTTGTGTGTTCTGCTTTGCCAGGCGGACCCATACCTACCTCGACATGAACGCCGGCCGGGACTTCGAGCGCGAGATCGTGGTCAAGGTGAACGTGCCGGAGTTGCTGCGGGGGGAGCTGGCGCGCGACAGTTGGAAGCGGGAGCTGGTGGCCCTCGGGACGAACACCGATCCTTATCAGTGGGTGGAGAGCCGCTACAAGATGATGCCGGCGATCCTGGCCGCGCTCGAGCAGGCGAATACGCCGGTCTCGGTGCTGACCAAGTCGCCACTGGTGATGCGCGACATAGAGATCTTCGAGCGCATGGCAAAGCATCTGCCCGTCTCCGTCAACCTCTCCGTGCCAACCCTCGACGAGGATGCCTGGCGCGCGACCGAGCCGCACACGCCCAGCCCTTCGGCCCGCCTCGACGCCGTAGCCGAGCTGCGCCGCCGCGGCATCGACTCCGGCGTACTGATCGCGCCGCTGATGCCAGGCATCAACGACTCCCTGGAGCAGGTCCAGCCGATAGTCGATCGCGCCAAAGCCGCCGGCGCCAGCTTCCTCGGCGGCGTCGCCCTGCACCTTCGCGATGAGGTGAAGGACGTCTTCTTCGCTTGGCTAGAGCAAAAACGCCCCGACCTGATCCCCCGCTACGAGAACCTCTACCGCGGTCGCGCCTACATGCGCCCCGAGCAACGCAAGCAGACCACGAAAGCCGTTCGCGGTTGGGGTCGAAGCACCCGGCGCCAGAAGGAGGGACGGCGGCTCTCCCAGCTGGTGGATACTCAAAATCGCCGCTCCTCCGGCGGCGATTTGTCAGATGGGGGGGCCGCCGTCCCTCCCCAAGCGCGCCTTTTCTGAGTTCCCCGCCCGCGTCCTGACACATCTGACGCACCATGTGCGCGTCAGCGCGGTGGAGGATCTTGGCGATGCCGCGCCTTCTCGCAAGTATCGGTCCCGCGACGGCCGTGTTTGAAGCGTTGGCTTCGTCGATTGGAGCCGGTCTGGTCGTAGGAGGTTTCTCGGCGGGAGTGAGAGGCTTTCTCTCAAGTCGTTCCTTCGACCGCTCGGAGAGAGAGGCCCTGAAGGGCAGCTACCTTGGCGGAGCGGTCGGTTTGCTGACACTGGCCTTCGATATCGTATGGAAACATTTTGTCTGAAGACAGAAAAATAGACCTCAGGAATGCGAACATCGGCATCGCGGTCAGTGCGGTCGTATTGGCTGTCGGTTTCATCCCGTTTCACAGCAGCAAAGGGGCATCGGAAGCGTTGGCTGCTGGAGCACTTGCTGCCGGCCTGGCGGTTCTCTTCATCCTGGATTGGCGAGACGAACGGGCTCAGCGTAAAGATGCCCGCCGCTCGCCCTAGCCCTGGTCCAGCTCCGAGAACAGGCACTCCTCGGGCGCTTTGTCATCTCGAAAGCGATGGAAGCGCCCGCCGTGCCTGATCCTCCCTGCCGCCGCGTGGTCGTAGCCGATCTCGATCACCAGCTCAGGGCGGAGGGCGACCCACTCAAGGTCGCGGCCGCCGGTCCAGCGGCTCGGCTCGGCGGTGCCGCTCTCGCCGGTCTCCAGGGGTTCGAGCATCGTGCGCAGGCTTCGTTTCGTCTCGTGGCTGAAGCCCGAGATGTGACCGACGGAGCGCAGCTCGCCGCCGTCGTAGAGGCCGAGGATCAGCGAGCCGACGGTACCCTCCTCTTTGCCCGGCCGCCAGCCCATCACGACGCAGTCGATCGTGCGCTCGCGCTTCACCTTCGCCATTCCTCTGCGCTTGCCGGAGACATAGGGGGCGTCGAGTTGCTTCGCCATCGTGCCCTCGGTGCGACGTAGCCACTCCTCCCCCTGAGCGGTGTCGTGGCTGAGCGTGCTCAGTTCGACCGAGGTGTCATCGAGGAGCCGCTCGAGCCGCTCCCGGCGCTCGCCGAACGGCGCCTCGAGCAACTCGTCGTCCCCTTCGGCGAGCAGATCGAAGGCGACGAAACGTGCGGGGATCTCTTCGGAAAGCAAAGTGATGCGCGACTCGGCCGGGTGGATGCGACTCTGCAGGGCATCGAATTCGATGTTGCCGTCGCTATCGCGAATGACCAGCTCCCCATCGACCACATAGCGGCCCAGCGGGAAGCTCAGCTCGGGGAAGTAACGGGCCAGCGCTTTGCCGCCGCGCGACTGGATGTAGGAATCGGCGCCGTCGACGAAGACGATCGCGCGGAAGCCGTCGAGCTTCTGCTCATACGCCCACTCCTCGCCGACCGGCAGCACTTTGCGAGTCAGTGCCAGCTGCGGTTTGATCGGTGGGGTGAGCGGAAGGTTCACTCCCCGACAGTTTGCCGGGCCGGAGCTAAGCGGGCCTCAGCGCCTGCCGACGTTCCCGTGCCTCGCGTGGGTCGGGGATCGGCACCGCGGCGAGCAACTGCTTGGTGTAGGCGTCCTTGGGCCGCTCGCAGACCTCGTCGGCAGGGCCCTCCTCGACGATCTTGCCTCTGTGCATCACCGCGATTCGGTCGGAGACGTGGCGGACGACGCCGATGTCATGGGCGACGAAGATGTAGGTAAGGCCGAACTCGGCCTGCAACTCGGAGAGCAGGTCGAGGATCTGGGCACGGATCGAGACGTCGAGGGCGGAGACCGGCTCATCGGCGACGATCAGCTTCGGTCGCAGCGCCAGCGCCCGGGCGATCCCGATCCGCTGCCGCTGGCCGCCTGAGAACTCGTGTGGGAAGCGGTCGTAGTGCTCGGCCGAAAGCCCAACTCGGTCGAGCAGTCCTTGCACCTCCCGGCGCAGCTCGGCGCCGCGCGACTCGCCCTGCAGCCGCAGTGGCTCGCCGACTATCTGACCGATCCGCTTGCGCGGGTTGAGCGAGGCATAAGGGTCCTGGAAGACCATCTGCATCTGCCGCCGCAGCGGCTGCATCTGCCGCCGCGAGAGCCCGGCGATCTCACGGCCCTCGAAGCGGACCGAGCCCGAGCTGGGCGCGAGCAGCTGCAGGATCGTGCGCGAGAGCGTCGACTTGCCGCTGCCCGACTCACCGACGAGGCCGAGCGTTTCGCCTTGGCGCACGCTGAAGCTGACCCCGTCCACCGCCCGCACCTTGTCGACCTCGCGGTTGAAGAGCAGTCCACGCTTGACTGGAAAGTGCTTGATCAGGTCGGCGACCTCGAGCAGCGGCTCGCTCTCGCGCCGCGGACGCAGCGGTGGCGGCGCGTCAAGTCGCAGCACGGCGTCGAGCAGTTCGCGCGTGTACGGATCGGTGGGCGAGTAGAAGATCTCGTCGAGGCTGCCGCGCTCGACGATCACGCCCTCGTGCATGACGAGCACGCGGTCGGCGACCTCAGCGACGACGCCGAGGTCGTGGGTGATCAGGATCGTCGCCAGGCCGCGCTCGCGGTTGAGCCGCTCGAGCAGAGCGAGGATCTGCGCCTGCACGGTCACGTCGAGCGCAGTGGTCGGCTCGTCGGCGATCAGCACTTCCGGTTCCAGCGCGAGCGCCATCGCGATCATCGCCCGCTGGCGCATCCCACCCGAGAACTGATGCGGGTAGTCGTCGATGCGCTGCCCCGCTTTCGGGATACCGACCGAGTCGAGCAGCTCGATCGCCCGCTTGCGCGCCTCGCGCCCGCTTGTCCCGCTGCTGTGGGCACGGATCGCCTCGGCGACCTGCCAGCCGATTTTGTAGACCGGGTTGAAAGAAGTCATCGGGTCCTGGAAGACCATGCCGATTCGCGCCCCCCGTACCGCCCGCAGTTCGCGCTCGCTTGCCTTCAACAGCTCCTGCTTGCCGATCCATGCCGAGCCGACGATCTCGGCGTTGGGCGAGCGGGTGAGGCCGAGGATCGTCTGCGCGGTGACGCTCTTGCCGGATCCCGACTCACCGACGATCGCCAGCACCTCCCCGGGTGAAAGCTCGAAGGAGACGCCGTCGACCGCCCGCACGCGACCGCTCTGCGTCGCGAAGGAAACGCGAAGATCGCTCACGCTGAGCAGCGGCGCCGCCGGATTCATTGGGCCGAGCTCCCCAGTCGGATCCGCGGGTCCAGCCAGGCGTAGGCGATGTCGACGAGCGCGTTGAAGAGGACGACGAAGAAGGCGCCGAAGAGGACGATCGCCATGATCGGCGGCAGGTCCGTGTTGATCAGCGATTCGTATGCGTACTGGCCGACGCCATTGAGGCTGAAGATCGCTTCGATCAGGATCGAGCCACCGAGCAGGGCGCCGAAGTCGAGGCCGAAGAGGGTGATGATCGGGATCAGCGAGTTGCGCATCACGTGCCGGGTCATCACCCGGCGCTCGCCAAGGCCCTTGGCGCGGGCCGTGCGCACGTAGTCCTCGTTCATCACGTCGAGCATGTTGGAGCGCAGCACGCGGCTGTAGAAGCCGGCGTAGAGGATCGCCAGGGTGATCCACGGCAGGATCAGGTGTTCGAGCCATTCGAGCGGGCTGTCGGCGAATTCGACGTATCCCCCCGAGGGGAAGATTTCGGTCTTGTAGGTCAGGTAGTTGAGGAAGATCGCCGCCAGCCAGAAGACCGGCATCGAGATCCCGACCACGGCGAGGATCGTCAGCACCCGGTCGAGCAGCCCGCCCGCGCGCACCGCCGAGAGATAGCCGAAGAGGATCCCGAAGAACATCCAGATTGCCGCCGCGCCGAAGCAGAGCGAGAAGGTCGCCGGAATCCCTTCGACGATCCGTTCATCGACGTTTTCCCGCCCGAAGTAGGAGATCAGGTCGCCGCTGAAGACCTTTCTCATCATCGTCACGTACTGCACCGGCAGCGAGTCGTCGAATCCCCATTCCCTGGTGATGTTGGCGACGAGAGTGGGAGTCGCCGCCTTGCCCGCCATGCGCTGTGCCGGGTCGGAGTTGGGGATCACGTTGAAGATCAGGAAGGTCAGCACCGAGACCGCAAAGAGGACCGCGACCATCCCGACCAGCCGCCTGAGCGCGAAGCGGGCCACCTAGACCGCTGTTCCCCTCGGCTCGGGCATGCCCGCGTGCGCCTCGAGCCGCAGCTTCGAGTTCGGGTCGAGCGCGTCGCGCAGGCCGTCGCCGAAGACGTTGACCGAGAGAACCGTGAGCAGGATCATCGTGCTGGGGGCGATCGTCAGCAGCGGCGCGCTGGTGAGCAGCTCGAAGCCGCCGGCGATCATCGTTCCCCACGAGGTGTTGGGCGGCTGCACCCCGACCCCGAGGAAGGAGAGCGCCGCCTCGAGCAGCATGTTGTTGGCGATCGTCAGGGTGAAGAAGACGATGATCGTCGACCAGAGGTTGGGCAGCAGCTCACCGAACATCACCCGCAGCGGGCCGGCCCCCTGGGCCACGGCCGCCTCGACGAACTCCTTCTCGCGCAGGGAGAGCACTTGGCCGCGAAGCGGCCGCGCGATGTAGGGCACCGAGACGCCGCCGATGATCAGGATCGGAATCCAGATCGAGTCGCCGGAAAGGTGGAGCGGCCCGATCTGCAGCCCCCCGACCGCGAGCGAGAGACCGAGGGCGATCGCCAGGAGCATCACCGGGAAGGCCCAGATCACGTCCAGCGCTCGCGAGATCACCGTGTCGACCCAGCCGCGGTAGTAGCCCGCGAGCAGGCCGAGGATCGTCGCCAGCAGAGTTGTGATCAGGGCCGAGACGATGCCGATGAACAGCGAGATGCGCCCGCCGTACATCAGTCGCACCATCTCGTCACGGCCGAGGCGACCGTCGGCGCCGAGGAAGAACCTGCCGCCGGCGCCGAGCCAGACCGGGCCGATCGGCTTGCCTTCGCGGTTGACGACTTCGCGCTGCTCACCGTCGACTTCGATCTTTTCCAGCGTGTGCGTCTTGTTCGGCCCGGTGTGGGCGACATCGCTGGCCCAGAGCGGCGCGGAGAGGACGAAGGCGACGATCAAGACAAAGAGCCCGAAGAACCCCAGCGCCACGCGATTGCGGCGCAAGCGCCGCCAGGCGAGGTGCCAGGGGCTGCCGGCCGCAACGCGGGTGACCTCGGCATGGGACTCGGAAGCCACCGGCGTAGTGTGAAGCAGGGCCTGGCGGCTACTTGAATTCGAAGCTGGTCAGGTCTTGCCCGAAGGTCGGGTTGAAGATCACGCTGTCGAGGTTGATTTCGCTGCTGACGAAGGTCGAGACCGTGTTGGTCCCGTAGGGCACCATCGGTGCCTGTTCCATGTAGGCCTTATCCAGCGCCGCGTATTCGGCTTCCTGCTTGGGCCCGAGTGGTTCTTCGCCGAGTTTGGCGATCTTCGCGTTCAGCTTCGGGTCGTCCATGCGCGAGAAGTTCGTGTTGCCGGTCGGAGCGATGCGTTCGCCGGACAGCATTGGCTGGAAGAAGTCGTTCGGGTGGGGGTAGTCCTCGTAGAAGGCGAGCCAGCCGGTATCGAGATCGGGCGTCGATTCGTTGCCGATGATCGTGTAGTAGTTGTCGGCGTTGATCGTCTTCAGCTTGGCGTTGAAGCCGAGTTCGCTGAGCACGCCCTGGTAATAGGCACCCGCTTCGTCGTTGGGGCTTTCGTTGTCGGTCCAGACCGTGATGTTGCGATCCGACGGGTTGGCTTCCGCGATCAATTCCTTGGCCTTGGCCATGTTGTGCGGATAGAGGTCGAACGGCTTGTGGCCCGGCATCCCCTCGGGCAGTATCTGGTGCGTCGCGGCAAGCGAGCCGGCGTAGATTCGTTCCAGGGCCGCCGTGTCGACCGCGTAGTTGACTGCCTGACGGACCTTGACGTCGTCGAAGGGCGCCTTGGTCGTGTTGATCCAGAAGAGATAGAGGTTGATCGGGCGCTCGACCCGGAATTGGGTGCCTTCGTACTTGTCCTTGACTCTGTTGTAGAGATCGGCCGAGATCGGCGGCTGCATCCAGTCGGTCTTGTTCCGTTCGATTTCGTTGACCTGGGTGGAGTCGTTGCGGGCCACCTTGATCTCGATCCGGTCGACGTGACCGCTCGGAAAGTCGGGCATGATCGCGCTGTTGTTCTTTGCCCATTGCGGGTTGCGCACATAGGACCAGCCACGGCCCGGTTCGGACTTGGAAATTACGTAGGGGCCGGTGGCCGGTGGCGGGTCGGCGGTTAGGTTCTTGGCGGGGGTGCCGGGCGGGAGCAGGGCCGCGAAGAGCATTCCCAGCTCGTTGGTAAACGTGCCTCGCGGCGAGACCAGGTTGATGGCGATCTTGCCGCTCTTGTCGTCGGTCTTGATGCCGGGGATGCCGCCGCTCTTGGTTTCGGCGAACTTTTCGGCGCCGACGATGCCTTCGTAGAAGCCCGAGCCCGGCGAGGAGATCTTGAAGAGGCGTTCGATCGTGCTTTTGAAGTCCGATGCCTTGACCGACGTGCCGTCGGAGTACTTGAGCCCCTTGCGCAGGGTTAGCGTGTAGGTCTTGCCGCCGTTGGTGATTTTGGGCAGGCTCTCGGCGAGGGCGGGGACCACCTTGCTGCCCGCCGCACCGTTGGCGTGGGCGTAGGTGAGCAGCGGCAGGTACGTGTCGTACATCGCCGTCCAGCCTTCTACTTCGTAGGACAGCGCCGGGTCGAGGAAGCCTGGGAAGGAGGCGTAGGTGCCGGTCAGCGTGCCGCCTTCCTTGCCACCCGAACTGCCACAGGCGGCGAGGCCGAAAGCGGCACCGATGGTAAGGACGAGCACCAGCGCAACGAGACCAATCTTTCTCAACGGATGACCTCCGAATCGGACCGGGCAGGGGTACTTCGTCCTCCCACTGGAATCAACTCCACCATAATCTCCTCTTCGGCGTCAAGGCCATCTGGACCTGTTTTTTCCCTGCGCTCAGGCCACTTCGTGCCCATCAGGGGAGCGGCAATGGCGACGAGCGTCAGCACGCCGATGCCGGCTACGAGGAAGGTCGTGCGGGGGCTGGCGCCGCTGGCGATCAGGCCACCGAGGAGATAGCCCAGGCCGGGCATCGCCGCCCCGATCGACTCCAGCACGCTCATTACGCGCGCCTGCATTCCCGCCACGGTCAACTCCTGCACGGCGCTGATCGCACTCACCCACTGCACGCCGTTGCCGGCGCCGCCGACGACAGAGGCGCCGCAGGCGAATGCCAGCGTCGGCGCCGCCGCGAGCCCGAGGTAGCCGACGCCGACGGCCAGTGTGCTGAAGAAGAGCAGGACGGGGAGTGGCGCTCGGCGCACCAGGGCGAAGACGAAGCTGCCGATCACCATGCCGACGCCCCAGCTGGCCAGCAGCAGGCCGTAGCCCGAGTCGCCCACCCCCAGTGTCTCCTTCGAGTAGATCACCTCGATCGGGATCACCGCGGCGAAGAAGACGAAGGCGGCGCCCTGGGCGACCAGCAGCCGGCGCAGCCTCGGGCGCTCGCGGATGTAGGCAAGGCCCGCGCGCACACGGTCACGTACCAGCCCCGGATCGGGCTCTGCCTGGGGCAGCGGGCCCGCGGTGAGCAGGATCCAGGCGATCGCGTAGAAGGAGACGGCGTCAAGCAGCAGCGCCGATTGCACGCCGAAGCCCGCGACGATGAGGCCGGCAATGCCGGGGCCGATCGCGGCACTGCCGGTAAAGGCGACGTTGAGCACCGCATTGCCGGCGCGCAGTTCCCCGCTCGGCTCGAGTAAGGCGACGACGACGGCGCGGGTGAGCGCCCGCCCGGTCAAGGCCAACGCCCCGTCGATGGTCGCGAGGACGATCACTCCGATGAGCAGGAAGCCATCACCGGCGAAGAGCGCCAGCGCTCCGAAGGCCGCTGCCTCGCCGCAGTAGATCACTGGCAAAGCGAAGCGCGGGGGAGGCTGCTCCACCTTTGCGACCAGGATCGGGGCGATCAGCGCCGGCAGGAAGCGGGTGCCGAGAAAGAGGCCGGCGGTCGCCAGGGCGCTCCCCGTGCGGTCGAAGACCAGCACCGAGAGGGCGACGATGCCCATCCAGTCGCCCAGCTCGTTGACCGCGTAGCTGGCGGCCAGGCGCCGGAATTGCGGCTTTCTCAGGGGGTCGGTTAGTCGTGCTCTACGCATGATTGGCTGCACGAACTACTGCATTTATGCACAAGATTTGCTCCAGATGCACAAGTTTCCGCCGGGTTGTGCTACAAAGTTGACAGGCAATTGACGAGTTTCAGATCGCGACTGCGCATCTGAGGGTTTCAACGATCGAAGGGATAAGGCACATGGGCTTCCATCACTAGATCTTCTTGAGAGCGGTAGTTGAGACGCTCTTCCCAGTTTCGAGGGGCGTCCAACGGACGCCCCTCGCGTTTTTCGGGGCCCGATGCCTGGAACCCTCGTTGGGGTGAGGGTAGGTAGTGCTTTGGGCGGAGCCTCGCAATGGGGCCAGATGCCTTGCGAGCATTCAGCCTGCCAAGTACCTTGGATGCAGCTTAAGTTGCGCATGGCGAGCCCAGTCAACCAGGCGCAGGGAATGGGCTTCGGCTCATGAACCTTGTAAGCCACGGTGACGGCGTCCCCGCGTGACGCCTGTTCTCCAAGAACGCTATGGCTGACGACAAGCGCCCCACCCGTCTCGCAATCGGCGTCATGGTCGCCGGACTGCTGGCGAGTGCCGCCGTCGGCGTCTGGGATGCATCGGAGTCCAACTGGGACCTCGCGCTCTTCGCCGTTCTGCTCGCCTTCTCGGTCTTCAGCTACCTGACCGCGGTCTCGACCGAGTCCAAGGTCAAGGTCTCCGGCACCTTCCTCGCCCTCGTCCTGGCGATGGTCTTCCTCGGCGGCACGCCGGCGGCGCTGATAGGCGTCGCCGCGATGTTCGTCGGCTGGCTCGCCCGCTGGCACGACGAGGGGCATTATCTGCTCAACAACATCCTCACCTACGCGGTCTTCCCGCTGCTCGGCGGGATCGCCTTCCACGAGGGGACGCAGGCGATCGGCTTGACCCCATCCGACCCCTCCTTCTACCTGCTCGTCTTCGCCCTCTTCCAGTTCGCCCTGGCGATTAACTTCGTGATGATCGCCAGCTATGGCTGCTACGTCGAGCGCGTCTCCTTCCGCAGCAAGCTGAAGGTGCTGCCCCCAGTGCTGCCTTCCGAGTTCGCCAGCGCGATGCTTGCCGTCGCTGTCGCCTTCATCTTCCACATCATCGGCATCGCCGCGATCGCCCTCTTCGGCGTCGTCCTGATCACCTTCCAGTACCTGCTCGGCCAACTGCTGCTTTCCCAGCAGCGCGGCGACGAGCTGGAGCGCCGCAGCAAGCAGCTCGCCAGCTTCCAGGTCGGGATGTTGAGCGCGATGCTGCGCACGCTCGACCTGCGGGACCAGATGACCGCGCGGCACTCCGCCGCCGTTGCGCGCTACTCGCGGGCGATCGCGCAGAGGGCCGGCTACTCGCGCCAGGAAGAGGAGCTCGTCCACATTGCCGCGCTGCTGCACGACATCGGCAAGTTCATCCTCCCCGACCGGATCCTCAAGGCCAACGTGCCGCTCACCGACGAGGACTGGATGCTGATCAAGCGCCATCCCCAGCAGGGTGCCCGCGTCGTCTCCTCGCTCGACGGCTATGGCCCGGTGGCGGAGATCATCCTCGCCCACCACGAGCGGATCGACGGCAAGGGCTATCCGCGCGGGCTCGAGGGCGACGCCATCCCGGAGCTGGCGCGGATCATCTCCGTCGCCGACACCTATGACGTGATGACCGCGCGCGATTCCTACCGTACGCCCGTCTCCACCTACGAGGCGATGCAGGAGCTGCGCCGCGTCGCCGGCAAACAGCTCGACCCGCGCTTCGTCGAGGTCTTCATCGAGCTGCTCGAGGGCAAGGACGTCTCCTTCCAGCACGGTGAGGCCGCCGACTTCGAGAAAGAGCTGGCACTGGAGGCGCGGATCGCCGAGACTGCCGACCCGGTGGGCAACGGCAACCGCTTCGGCGTGCCCGGCGTCAGCGTCGGCTAGACGAGTTCCCTCGGGCGCGTTAGTCGCGCCAACTGTTCAGCCGATCAGCGGGTAGGTTCTGGCTCATGCTCGCCGTCACCTTCCAAGCTCCCGGCGAGGTTCGGGTCGAGGAGAAGCCCGATCCTGTCGTCGGTGCCGCCGACGAGGCGCTGGTCCGGGTCGAGGCGAGCGGGATTTGCGGCTCGGATCTGCACATCTTCCATGGACGGGTGCCGGTCGAGCGGGGCTTCACGATCGGCCACGAGTTCGTCGGCACGGTGCTTGCCACCGGCCCCGGCGTCGAGCGCGTCGCGGTCGGCGACCGCGTGCTCGGCTGCTTCCACACCGCTTGCGCCACCTGCGTCTCCTGTCTGCGCGGCGACTACCACCGCTGCGACAACGGCCAGACCTTCGGCCACGGCTCTAAGCTCGGCGACCTGCAGGGCGCCCAGGCCGAGCAGCTGTTGGTGCCCCGCGCCAACCTGACCCTGCGCCGGGTGCCGGAGGGGATGTCCGACGAGGTGGCGCTCTTCGCCGGCGACGTAATGGGGACCGGCTATCACGCGGTGGCCCACGCCGGCATGCGCTCCGGCGACACGGTCGCGGTCCTCGGTCTGGGACCGGTGGGCCTCTGTGCGGTGCAGGCCGCGCTGGCGGGCGGGGCGACCAAGGTCTTTGCGATCGACTCGGTCGAGCAGCGCCTGGCGATGGCCAAGGACTTTGGCGCCAGCTCGATCCACCTGACCGAGGAGGAGCCCAAGCGAGTCGTGCGGGCGGCGACCGAGAAACGCGGCGTCGACGTCGTCGTCGACGCGGTCGGCGATGCGGGGCCGCTGGAGATGGCGGTCAGCCTCGCCCGCGACGCCGGCACGGTTTCTGGCATCGGCGCTTACGCCGGCCGCGGGGAGGTGCCGCTCGGCCTCGCCTGGCTCAAGGGGTTGACCCTGCGCCTCGGCCTCGCCAACGTGATCGCCCACGTCGACCGGGTGCTGGCGCTGATCGAGGCCGGCAAGCTCGATCCCTCGCCCCTAGTTACCCACCACATGAAGCTGGATCAGGCCGCCGAGGCCTACGCGCTCTACGACCAGCGCGAAGCGCTGAAGATCGTCTTGACGCCGTAACGGTGCAACGTTTTGTCCCCCTACCGGGGGGATAGCGCGTTGCACCTTCGAGTTCCCCTGCGGGTGCAACGCGTTGTCCCCCCAGGGCGTGGACAACGCGTTGCACCCAGCGTAGATTGGGCGGATGTGGGGGAAGCGTCTGTGGGGGACTTGGCTGGTGGTCGCGCTGATTGCGCTCGTCGGTGCCAGCGGTGCTGCCGCCTGCTCGTGCGCGCCGCAGCCGCCGGGGGAGTCGCTGCGCGAATCCGATGCGGCGATCGTCGGGCGGCTGGTCAAAGTGCTGCCGCACGGGCCGCTGCACGCGGACTTCCGCTACGAAGTGCGCCACGTCTATAAGGGCGCCAACTCGATCGACGCCAGTCAGATACTCGACGTGCGCAGCTCGCGGCGGGCCGCCGCCTGCGCGCTGCCACGCCGCACCGAGCGCAGCTACGGCCTTTTCCTCTCGCACCGCCACGGCCGTTGGTTCGGTGGGATCTGTGGGGTAATCGCACCCCAGAGGCTCCGCGCTACTGCGCAGCATCAGTCGGCGGGCTCAGCCCGAGCGCCGGTGCAGCCGGTCCTTTGCGGCTAGCAGTCGTTCGTCGGCCATCGCGTGCAGGACAGCGGGGTCGTTGGCTCCTTCGGCGACTCCAAAGGAGGCGCCCAGCGAGCCATCCGACATGCCGATCTCGGTGATCGACTTGCATAGGCGGTCGGCCGCCCCTTCGGCGTCTTCGCGGCAGGTCTTCGGCATCAGAATCGCGAACTCGTCGCCGCCGATGCGAAAGCTGTCGTCGGCGAGCCGCAACTCGTCGAGCAGCGCGGCGACCTGCTGCAGGGTCCTGTCCCCAGAGGGGTGGCCAAGTGTGTCGTTGATCTTCTTGAAGCCGTTGAGGTCGAGCAGGCAGAGCGAGAGCGGCCAGGCATAGCGCGACGCCCGCCCGATCTCGACCGGCAGGCGTTCCTCGTAGGTACGGCGGTTGAGCAGGCCGGTGAGCGCGTCATGGCGACCGCCGTGCACCTCGGTGACGAAGAGACTCGCGTGCGACATGTGGGCGACGATCAGGTTGCTCAAGAGCTCGAGCGTTTCGACGTCGCCGTCGTCGAATGTCTTTGCCTGCGGCGAGTAGACCTTGAGCACCCCGACCGTCTGGTCGTGGTGGAAGAGCGGCGCGCAGAGCATCGAGCGGGTGTTGACCCGCCGGCAGGCCTCCGCATCGACGCGCGGATCGTCGGCGGTGTCGTCGCAGCGCAGCAGCCGGCCCTGGGCAACGCAGAGGCCGGAGAGGCTCGCGGTCATCTTCAGGCGCAGGCCGAGGAAGGGCGTCGCCTCGCCGGTGGTGACGCGGTAGACCGTCTCGTCGCCGTCGGCGACCTCGATCACCCCCGCGCTCGCCCCGGTCAGCTCCTGCCCGCGCGAGGCGATCAGCTGCATCACCGCGTCGAGATCGAGGTCGCTCGCCGCGATCTCGGTCTGCATCTGGATGATCGCCCGCAGGCGGTCGCCGCTTGTCTCCCTCATAGCGCCCATATCGACTGGGAGCTACTGAAAATTTAGGAGTGACGGACGCAAGTCAGTCACCCGATGGCGTACGGACTAGGCAGCCACTGCGATCGCGCCCGGTCTGCGATGCCGGCGGAACATCTCCTCGACCCAGCGGTAGCCAGGGCGATCCCGCAGCGGCGCGCGGAAGCTCTCCATTCCGGCTGGGGGCGGTTCATCTACGGTCAGCGGCCCCTCGTTGGGGAGGACCAGCGGGTAGAAGAGGGCCGCGGCAGTGAGGTCGGCGACGCTGAAGGAGTCGCCGACCAGGTATCCGCTTGGGCCGATCTCGGCGTCGAGGCGGTCCATCGCCGCCAGGATCTTGCCGCGGGCGACTTCGGCGGCCTCCTCGCTGCGAACGCCGAAGCGCAGGCCGGTGTAGGTGCGGGCGTAGGTGACTGCGCCGCTGCCGAGGCTCGCGACGGGGCCGGGCGTGGAGCGTGCGATCACCGCCTCGAAGCGCTCTGGGTCCTTGCCCAACTCATGGAAGGCGAGCAGGCGGAGGTGGGGCCCCAGTTCCTCATCGAAGAAGTCCTCCAGCTCGAGCGCGCGATGGCGCTGCTCGGGATCGGCCGGGTAGAGCGGCCGCTCCGGATGGCGCTCCTCCAGCGCGGCGATGATCTCGGTCGAGTCGCCGATCGCCCGTCCCTCGAGTTCGAGCACCGGAAAGGTGTGGCTGGCGCCGCGCGTGAGCAGCATCGAGGCCGGGATGTGAAGGCCGGGGATCGAGACCGCGCGGCGCCTGTGCGGCATCTGCTTGTGGTCGAGCGCCCAGCGCGCCTTCTCGCTGTAGTGCGAGACAGTGATGTGCCAAAGGATGGGAGTGGAGCTGGGCATCGCTCGCTTCGAGCAGCTTAGTTGAATCGAGTGACGATCTGAAGCGAGCACCGCACCATGGGAGCCGACCACGCTTTCCCAACAATCCGACGATCGACCAGCTCTACACTGACCAGAAATTCGAGGCCTACGGCGTGCTCGGATCGCGCGCCGCAAACGGGCCCAGAAAGCGATGGGGTCGCGTAGATGGCACTGCTGAGCGATGAAGAGATCGAGGCGAAGCTGGCCCAGCGAGATGGCTGGGAGCTCCAGGGCAAAGCGATTTCGAAGCGCTTCGGCTGCGGCGATTTCGTCGGCTCGGTCAAGTTCGTTTCGAGTCTGGTCGAGCCGGCTGAGGCGATGGGCCACCATCCCGACGTCGAGATCTCCTGGGACACGGTGACGGTGACGATTTCCACCCATTCCGAGGGCGGCCTCACCGGCGCCGACTTCGAACTGGCTGAGAAGGTCGACGCCCTATCGCCGACGAGCTGAGAATCGACTCGCGGCTCTCGATCCCACTGGCGGAGATCGAGCTGCGCGCCAGTCGTTCCTCGGGGCCAGGCGGGCAGCACGCCAATGTCACCGCCTCGCGGGTCGAAGCGGTCTTCGACGTCGAGGCCTCGCGGGCGCTCGACGAACGGCAGCGCGAGTTGTTGGTCGGGCGCGGCGGAGCGCTGATCACCGCCGTATCGCAGGACGCGCGCGGTCAAGCACGCAACCGGGAGCTCGCGTTGAAGCGTCTAGCCGAGAAGATCGCCGCCGGCCTCGACGAACCGGTGCGCCGCCGCCCGACCCGGCCCACCCGCGCCTCGCGCGAGCGGCGGCTGGAAGAGAAGCGGCGGGCGGGCGAACGCAAGCGGGCGCGGCGGCGGCCGGGAGGCGAGTACTGATGGCGAAGCGCAAGCAACGGCGGGCGCGGCAGAAGGCGGCGAGCGTCGACTACGTCGACGCTGAGGGCAACACCCTGACCCTGCGCGAGTCCCTCAGCGCCGCCACGATCGCCAAGCTGGAGGATGGACCGACGACCGCGGCGACCAGCCAGGACGATGCCTGGCGGCGGCGCTCGGAGCTGCTCTTCGAGCGGCTCGCGGTGCGCTGGGAGATCGCGGGCCTGCCGCTAACCGACCAGAAGATGCTGCTCGGGCGCTACCGGATGGCCGACTCGCCCACCCAGCAGTGGGTCCGTGAGACGATCGCCGCGCACCTCGAGCGATATATCCCGGAGCTGGCCGGGTAGGGGCGATACGCAGGCAACGAAAGGAGCGGCATGTTCGCGAACACGAAAGCGACCAACGGCTTCGCCGTCGACGAGATCGATGCGGCGAAGCGGTTCTACGGCGAGGCGCTGGGCCTCGGGGTCACCGTGCTGAGCGAGGAGCACGGCGTCGCCTCGATCCAGCTGGCCGGTGGCCGCGACACCCTGCTCTACGCCAAGTCCGACTTCGTCCCGGCCACCTACACGATCCTCAACTTCGAGGTCGACGACATCGACGCCGCCGTCGACGAGCTCGCCGCCAAGGGGATCGCCTGCGAGCGCTATGAGGGCTTCGAGCAGGACGAGAAGGGCATTGCCCGCGGTCCCGGCCCCTCGATCGCTTGGTTCAAGGACCCGGCCGGCAACATTCTCTCGGTGCTGCAGCAGCCAGCGGGCTAGAACGCTCCGGGGCGACAGTCTGCGCCATCTGGGAGGGCCGCTACCGTCATTGGGGCTATGGGCAATGCAATGGCGACCAGGTTTGTCGGCACCGAGAGCTCCGGCTTGAGCACTGCCGGACTTAGCATCGCTCTCGGAATCGATCAATCGACTGGCGGCCTGGCCGAGATCGATTGGCGCCAGGTGGAAGCGATTGCGCGGCAAATCGCGAGCACGCCCGACTTTCGAGAGTTCGAACCCGCGAGCTGGGATGACGACCTCTTCTGGAACGTCGCTGGGAACAGGTCTGAGCGCTCGCAGTTCTTCGCCGTCGGAAATTCGATCAACTTCCGCTTTTGGCGACTCGAAGGGGAGAGCATGGCTCCCGCGGTGGGCACGCTGGACGGCACGACGTACCGCGGCGCGATGTACATGTGGAGGGCGCTGCGTCGTGAGTTGGACCGGGGTGGGGGCCGGATCCTCGACGCCGGCTTCCTGGCGACGATGAGCGAGAGCGACTTCGATGCGATCTTCAGCGACGACACCGGGCTCAACCCGCTTGCGATAGGGGCGGACGATCGTCTCGCCAACCTGCGGGACCTCGGTCGACACCTGCTGGCCGAGTGGAATGGGGAGTTTCTCAACCTGCTCGAGGAGACGGGGGGCTCACTCGTGCGATTCGCCGAGTTGTCACGGGGATTCCGGGCGTTCGACGACCCGATCTTCAAGCTGACCATGCTCAACGCGATCTTGCTTTCGGGCAGCGGGGTCTTCGAGTTCAGGGACGAGCCACTGCCGGCGATCGACTACCACCTGTTGAGACACGCCCTGCGCCAAGGAATGCTCCGCCCGGAGCCGCGACTGGAGCAGAAGCTGAAGGCGAGCCGTCTGCTGTCGGGCGAGGAGGCGCTGGAGTTGCGGAGGCTGGCCCTCGTCGCCTTCGTCGCGATCGCCGAGCGCACCGGGCTCTCCGGAGCCATCCTCGACAACAAATTCTGGCTCAACCGCGTCAATTGCACCGACATCGATCCCGTCTGCCTCGACCCGGCGACCGCGTTGCGGTGCCCGTTCTACGGCGCCTGCATCCAGGCGGTCGAGTTTCCCCTGCCGCTTGAGCTGACCCGGTACTACTAACTAGCGCTCGAACACGGCGAGGACGTTGAGGTCGGGATCGGACTTCAATGTTCCAACGATCCTCACGCCGTGCTCGTAACCGCGCGCGATGAAGTTGTAGGCGACGACCCCGGTGTCGTATTCCCCTCGCGGTGAGATGTGGAGATGGAGAAACGTCTCAGCCTGGAGGGGGTCGACGGACCCGACCGGAAGCCTAAAGGCGATCCAAGCAAACCGACCGGACTCCGAAGCCTCCTCGACGACCTCAATCGCCACTTGGGGATCGAAGAACTCGGCGAACCAACGCCAGTAGTCGCGCTGGCCCTGCAGGTAGTTGGGCTTGTCACGCCTGACGAACTCGGGCAATGCTCGCTGTCCCGGCCTCTGCAGGCGCGCGGCAAGTTGCTTGTACACCGGCACGACCTTGCCCTCCGTGGTCTCGGCCGCCAGTGGAATCAATGGTGTCCCCTCTGGCAGGTCCAGGACCACGATCGCCCGGGGCGACTCGCGGCTGAAGGAATCCGTTGTCCAGGTCGATGAGACGTCAGTTGCGGCGGCGTCTTTCGCTGTGGTGGGTTGGGCGAAGACGAGTCGGTGCTGAAACTCTTGCTGGGTCGCGTAGTGAATCGCGAGGGCGAGTAGATGGCGGTAGGGATTGATCACGCGGTGCAGCGTCGCCTCCTGACCGCGCGCCTTCTGCCTGCTGCTTGCCGCTTCTGCCTTTCCCTCCGCTTTGACCAGCCATGGCAACGCCGCGCCCACCGTCATACCGCCACTGAAGGTTCGGCCTTTGGTCAGCGACTCGGAGAGCGTCAGGCTGGCGCCTTCGAAGTCGGGTCGAAGAATGGCGTCGTAGAAAGCCTCGACCCGGTGCTCGTCGATGAACATCGGCGCATCGATGAGCCAAAGGAGCTGAGCCGGAAGAGGCGCAGCGGCCGCGTCTTCATGCTTCTGCCTGTCGGCGTCCACCGAGTTCGGTGCCGGCACCTTGGTCTTTGAACGCGCCTCTCGGTCCTTGCGGAAGAGACCCACTTGCCGAAGCTACCATTAAAGAGCCGTACTAAGGATAGAAACACTTAATTACCCGCTTAAGCGTTGCATTTTAAATCGTGGAACCCTACGCACTCGATGCAAATAGGCATTTCGCACGGGCCGGCGAACCCGGCTTGGCGAGGGCGAATCCTGATCCGGAAGTTCAATCAGGACGGGACCCGGCTGGATGGAGCCTCGCGAATACCCGCCAGACCTAAGAATTGTCCAACGAAAGCGCGAAGTGCGTCCATCCCTCGTCGGCAAGCAGCAACTCGAAGCGGTCGAGCATGAATTGAGGCAGAGGGGATTCGCCGTCGAGTTCCGTCCGCCAGGCTGCCAGCGCACCGAAGGTCTGGCGCTGGTCCGCAGACCCCAGATGGCTTCTGAGTGCTTTGCGTTCCCGCTCGACCCAATCGGCCCCGGCGTCGGAGACAAGCGCGGCAAGGCTGCCGTCCAGCGGCAGGGGCGCCTTCACCGCGAGGCTCCATGCAGTGGGATCGTCGAGAAACATGTCGGCAACTTCCTTGCGGTTGACGGCGTCTGCCAGAAAGGCCTCGAGATCGATCGGCAGGGCCGGTTCGTAGACGAAGGTGATGTATGTAAGCCATGTCGTTCCAGTCTCCGTGTTGTTCGGCCGCGATGAGGCGAGGGCAAAAGTTTCACCGCGGCGTTCGGTTCCGGCTGCCTCCATGGCCGCGAGCATGTCCATGTACCGGCGCCAGCGGCTACCGGGCTGGTGGTCGACCGAGATGTACTGCTCGAGAAACGCCTTCTTGTCGTTGATCTCGGTGTAACGCTCCGAATAGCCGTTGAACACCCGCACGAACAGATCGCGCTCCTCGGGGGTCACGAAAACGGCCCCCCACTGGGCGTCGACGTCGAATCGGTCAGCGGGACCCCCGTAGGGAAGGCCCGTGAGGAGCAATGAGAATCGGTCGTTGACGTCGAGGTTCGACGCGGCCTCGAGCGCCGCTTTGCGCACCGGCCGCGAGACGTTGTGGGAGGTAAGGATGTCCGCGATGGTGGTTTCCAGATCCCTGCCGCCGGTAAAGGGCACGGTTTCGAGGCGCGGGCGGAGCGCGTCGGAAATGTCCTGGTAGAGCCATCCCTGCTCCCAGTGGTACGTGAGCGCGGAATCTCGCACTTGGACGACGAAAGCCTTGTGCTTGCCCGGGGCGTACCTCATGCAGCGCCCGGCGACCTGCATCAGGTCGAGAACGCTCTGCGTGGGGTAGGTGATGACTGTGCTGTCGACACTCGGATCGTCGAAGCCCTCTCCCAGTAGTTGGCTGGTTGCGATCAAGATCCCGCGCGGGCGTGCCTGGAACTCGTCGAGGAAGTCCTGGATGCCCTGGCCGGTCGAACTGCCGCTGCCGTGCGCGAACCCGATGTCCTCCTCGTTCAAGACATGGTCGGAGGAGAGCAGTCGGAGGAGGGCCTCGTGGAGGCGCTCGGCGTTCTCAACCCGCGAGACGACGACCAGGGTCTTCAGGAAACGGTCGCCCGCCTCGTCGAGAAGATAGGCGGCGAGCTCCTCGACCCGCTCGGCCAGATTCCAGTCGAATCCGTCGATGGTCAGCTCGTCGAGGACGGGCTCGACGATCACCCCTCTGTCGAACAGATCGCGGTAGGTAGTCGCATAGGCGATCTGGTCGACGCCGATCGGCATCGAGTCGGTCCGGTTGGGGGTCGCCGTGAGGAAGAGCCCCCGCTGCGGAGTCCGGTCGAAGATCGGCCTATACGACTCGGCCGCGGCGTGGTGGGCCTCGTCGACGACGACCAGCGCCACCCGTCCGGCGTGACGATCCAGCGTCTCGGCGAGCTTCGAGACCATGCAGATCTCGACCTGGCCCGCCAGCAGAGCCGTAGCGTGAGCCGGTAGGTCCGGAGTTCCCAGGTTGATCGCGCGTTGGAGCTCGCGCGTGGCCTGGGTTCGAAGCTGCTTACGATGCGTCACCCAGACAACGACGGGGTTCTCGGACTCGGCTCGGTCGAGCACCTGGAGCATGATGCGAATGGCCAGCCGGGTCTTGCCGCCGCCAGTGGGTAGGACCAGGCCGACCTTTTCATTCGGACCGCCGGCAAGGGCCCTCACACAGCGCTCGTAGGCGGTGTCCTGGAATGACCAATCCGGGCTGCGAACGGTTGCGATCGTGGTGTCTCGGCGAGCGGCAGAACGGTCGCCGGCATCGGCGGTGCCGGCGTCGAGCAGCAGGCTGACGACCCCCGGCGGGACGTTGATCTCCGCGGCAAGATGGCGGATTCGCTCCGCGGAGGTTCCGCCCGGCACGCTGGCCACCGTCCCAGGCCAGCGGCCCGCCACCTCGTCCTTCAACGCTGCGGCGGATGCCGGGATGCTCCCCTCCCCCTCGGGGTCGAGCCGCTCGACCGCGGTCTCGATGGTGCGGAGAGTGCTCGGGTTGACGGACTTCGCCGGGTCCTCGCTGAGCAGAGCGTGCAGCCGGTTGGAGTGGACGTATCCCTCGCTCCTGTCGTCGGCGAGCTGCGCCACCAACAGTTGCTGCACCCGGTTGACGCTTCCCTCGCGGAGGAAGAGGGTCGCCAAGCGGTCGATCAGCGGGCGGATCTCAGGGTCGTCGATACGGCGCCGGACCATCCGTCAGCCTTCCGCCGCCTCGACCATCCGCAGCAGCTTCTCGATTCGCGTCTCGAGCATTTCCAGCTGCTTGTGGAGGAACTCGCCCTCGGCCATCATCGTCTCCGCATCCAGTTCTTTGAGCTGAGTGAGGAGGGAGTCGAGGACGTCGATCGGGGTCTTGCGGGCCTTGTGGGAGTGGAAGTCGGCCTCGACCGAGTGCATCGACGGCGCGTTCTTGTGATCGGTGACGTCGAAGCGATCGGCGAACGTGGTGCCGTTGCTCTCGTCGTATTTCTTCATCTGGCCCCAGAGCCTGATGTTCTCGTGGCGGTAGAAGACGTTTGGGTTGTCGGCGGCCTTCTGGGGCCGGGGCTCCTTGAAGACCCAGTCGAAGAGGATCTGCGCCTTGTCCTCGGGCAGGCCCAGGAGATCCTCGCCGAGGCCGAACTTCTCGCGTGCGAACGGCTGCTGCGCGATCAGCTCGAAGAGGTAGTAGTCGCCCTCTTCGAAGCTTTCTTCGTTGGGCAGGTCATCTTCGAAGTCGTCGCGGAAGCGTCCAAACGCGCTCGCCGCCCGCAGATGGCGCTTGGTCATGACCGGAGACAGGGAAGCCTCGTCCGCCACCTGACCGATCGTCGACGGCTCCCAGCGCAGCTGCTCCCCGGGGAATCGCCGGTCGAAGAGGTCGCGGTAGCGCCGCAGTAGCCAGATGTCCTCCGCGTAGTTACCCCATTCCTTGGGGCCGGTGATGTGGCGCACGGCGAGGATGCGGTTCAGGGTCTGGTCGAGCTCCGTCGGCGTGGCGGCCGTGACCTTCAGGACCGCCAGCGGATCGGTTTCGTCCTGCAGGCGCTCGAGCCGGGCGATTTCCGCTTCTTGCTGCTCCACGTCGCCTGCCGTGTAGCGCTTGCTCCGGCCGCCTCCCCCCATTTTTTCCAGCTTGGTTTTGGCTTTGGCGAGACGCGGCAGAATGCGCAGCCGCAACGTCGCCAGTCTGCGGTTGCCCTCGACCACGACGAACTTTCCCGGTTCGTCAGGGTGCTCCCATACCAGGATCGAATCGATCGGCAGCCATCCCTGACCGACCATTGCCGCCTCGAGGCTGTCGAGATCGAACGACTCCTTGGCCCGCTCCTGCAGTTCCTTTTGAACCTCGGGATCGAAGAGGGCGTCGGCATCTTCGTATCCCGGCGGATTCTCCGGCGCCAGGCGAGGGTTGTTCGCGTCGAGGAAAAGGGCCTCGAGGGGAACGGCTTTGTGCTCTTCGAGATGGGTTGACATCGCGCCTCCTTCTATCCGTGTGCCAAAAAAATAGCACATAGATAGGCACGATCCAAAACAATGGCTACGCCGCTATTGGTCGGCCCTTGACCACCCCAATCCGTCGCGGCGGATGCTGCCTTCTCGCTCTAGGTATTCGAGTTCCGCGCCAACCTCCTCCGGCGAGCGGTCCATGACCATCGCGAGCATGCTCTTGCGCACGCCAGGCCGGTCGCCGATCACCTCGAGCAGCGAAGGCGACCTCGCTCTTACCTGTCGTCTCTTCCGCGCGCGCTTGGGTTTCCCCGCCCCGTACTCGTCGATGAACTCGATCAGGCGCTCAAGGCGGTGCTGGCGGTCCTTGAGCTGTTGGAGCTCGGCATGCGCTCGTTTGTGCAGGGCACGGAGAGACTCGTTCGCTTCGGATCGGTTCACCGTGACATCGGAGGGCGGCTCAGGCAGCCTGACGTTGCTCTTCGGTCGATCCCCGAGCCTCTCGATACAGGCGCAGCAGGTGGTCGCTGAGGCGGAGGATGTCTTTGGGCGTGTTCTGCAGTTCGTTCCAGGCGCAACTGTCGCCGCCGGCAAACTTCCAGTTGCCTTTCGTCCAGTGGCACTGACCTTTGATCAGCCGCAGCTCCTCGGCGAACTCGTCGCTGGTGGGGACGCGTCCCGGGCCGCTCACATAGGTGATCTCGTCCATCAGGCAGCCCAGGCTGGCGATGCCGACGCCGTGGACGAGGCGGGAGCGCCGGGGCGACTCCTCCCACTCGTCTGGGAAGCACTCTTCGACGGCGGTCCAGAAGTTCTTCAGCAGTTCGAGCATCGCCTCTGTATCGCCGCTACCGGTCCCGCTGTCGAAGTACTGGTAGAGCGCGCCGTCCTCGATGCTGGCCGAGAGCATCTTGAGGATCGAGTTGTCCTTGATCGTGCCACCGGCCGTCGTTGGGGTGCGGATCCGGGAACGCATCGGCGAGTCGTCGTCGAAGTTGAGTCGCTCCAGCAGGAGGGCGGGATAGCGCCGACGCAGCAGGGCGACCGGGAGGTCGGCTTCGGGAGTCGCCGGCAGCAACTCATAGATCAACCCCTTGGGCAGGGGCTTGGTCGAGTTGACCAGGATGAACTGCGAGCGTTGCTCCTCGACGCTGTCGGTGACGAACGCAGTGACGAAGACGGGGAATCCCTCGACGTTCGCTTCGCGGATCGCCGCCGAGCGCTGCTGGCCATCGACAATCCAGCCCGGCTTGTCCTCGTCGGCGAGCTTCTCGTCCACGGGGATGACGATTTCGCCCTGCGTGGTGACACCACCGCCACCGCCCGGGCTCTTCTTGAACTTGACACGCCCGTCGAAGGCGATGACGAGCGCGTTGGGCAGCACCGCATCGGCGGTCTCGAGGTAGCGCTTGATCGCCGCGATGTGGGCGAGGGCCTCCGGCCGCTGGTAACCGCCCAGCTTGCGATCCTCGTCGCGGTGAACGCGGGAGACCGTCGTGAACAGCGGCAACGTCTTGCCGTCGATCGCGAAGCTGTAGAGCAACCTCTCTCCCTGCCGGACGGCCAGAGCTGGGACGCGCATCTCGTATTTGGCCACTTCTTCTCCTTATGCCGCTGCGAGCGCGGTGTCTTGGGGCTGTAGTTCCTGTGCGAGGCGCTGAGCGAATACGTGGAGGTTGTGGAAGCCCCGCCGCTTGTTGCGCTCACTGCCCCGGAAGAGGACAACCTCGATGCCGGCGCTGCTGCAGACATTGCATTTGCATTCGCGCCAAGGTGCGTCGGCGAGCGTTTCACGGTACTGCTCGTGCCGGGCGTGTCCTTCGTCGTGGAGGTCCTGGTAGTCGCAGAGCTTTTCCAGGGCTTTCTCGAGGCTTTCCTTGCCGCGGTCGAAAGCGCGCAGCGCGGCCAGGGCCTCCTGCTCGAGCTTGCGAGCTTTCCCCTGGTCGATCTCTCCCGCGCCGATTCGCGCCTGCAGCTTCGCGTTGCCCTCGACCTGCGGCACGCGCAGGGCGACGAAGGCGCGATCGAGCACGTAGTAGTTGTCCGTGCCGTCTTTGAAAGCGCGCCGAAACGGCGAGGTACTGTCGAAGCTGGTCACGCCGTGGCCCTTGAAGCGGGGAACGTGCTCACAGCGGGTCACCCCAAACAGGTGGAGTTTCGTATGGGGATGGCGAATCTCGTCTATCGCCGCCAGGACGCGGAGGATCTCATCGGTCTTGAGCGGGACGAGGCCGCCGATCGCGATTCGCTCGTAGCCCAGTTTCTGCAGGTGCCCCACCGCGTTGGCGTAGGTGGCCGCGCTCCAGCCCTGGGCCACGCCTACGGGTTCGAACCGGCAGTCCCGCTCACGGTGGCGGTCGAGGAACTCCTCAGCCAGACCCAACGTCAACGTGTAGCGGTCCTTCCAGGAGGAATCCACGTCGTCGTCGAAGACCGGGATCACGTGGTCGACTGAGACGCCGGCGTCGAAGCGGGCCTGCTCGTAGAAGTCGATCACCTGGTCGGTGCTGTACGGCGGCAGCGGCTCGTCGATGTAGCCGAAGGCGCCGCAGTCACCCAGAGTCTCGATGCGCGGTCCGGCCGACTGGTCGAGGCGAAAGAACTCCCTGACGCCTTCGCGGAAGAAGCGCTGCCGCTGCTGGGCGCTGTAGCGACCGGCCCCTCCGTTGCCGTCGATCATCGCCTTGGAGACCAGCAGGCCTTCGTAGGGCGGGGGCTTGAGGAACTCGTGCGCGTAGCGGTCGTCGCGCTGACGTACGCGCAGCGGCGACCGCACTTCGCTCTCGAAGGGGAAGCTCGGGTCGATCTGATCCTGGCTGTCGGGGAAATAGAACTTCACGCGGCGGCCCCGAGTGGGCGGACGCTTGCCGCGTCGAGCATGGCGAGCAGGTCGAGTCCGGGGTCGGAAACCTTGGGGAGGAGGCCGGGATCATCGGCGAGCAGGCGCAAGAGCCGTCCCCCCAACTCCCCCTTCAAGCCGACGAGGCCACAGGCAAAGCGACGTGTCTGCCGCTTGTCGGCCGGCACGAGCTTAAGAGAAGGCACTCCCTGCAAGCGTCGGGCAAGTCGCTCGCCGCAGAAGACGATGGTCGGGCTTGAGAATTGGGTGTCGCTGTCGATCGCGGCAGCGCGCATGTAATCGTCGCCCAGCAGTACGAGGACGAGGGCGTATGGGCGCGAGAGCAACTGCTCGATCTGCCCTGGGACGCCGAGCTCGGCGGCTCGCTCGTCGATCTCCGCCTTGCCCAGTGCGGCGAAGGAGGAGTCGTAGTGCCGAAGCCGATGGTCGCCGGCGACGACACCGTGACCGGCCGAGAGGATCCGCAGGTCGAGTTCATGCCCAGAGGACGAGGCCCGGAAATAGTCGACGCCCTGCATCAACCGGCGGTGTTGCTCGCCGGCGTAAAGCCGCTCGGCGGGGAGGCTGGCGCCGCCGTCCCCGATTGTCTTCAGGCCGGTGCAGGATGTGATCGCCAGGATGGAGCGCCGCTCGCTCACCGGCGCTCCCACTGCAGTTGGGCGACCGCGTTGTGGTCGTGGATGCTCTCCTGGTTGGAGGCGCGGACGCGCGCTTTGGCAACCCGAACGTCGGTGCGCAAGGCCACAACGATGTCCCTGACGATGTCCTCCACAAAGGCGGGCTTGTCGTAGGCCTGCATCGTCACCGTGCGCTCGTCGCTGCGCTTGAGCAGGGGATAGATCGGCGCCGACGCCGCCGCCTCGGCGACGTCGACCAGGTCCTCGAACCAGATGCCGGACGCTTCGCCACCGGACCAGGGGCTTGTCGCGGAGATCTCGACATAGCCACGCTGGTTGTGGGCGCCGTAGTCGCTGATCTCCTTGCTGCAGGGACAAAGGCTGGTCACGGCAACCCGTACACCGACCTCGGTCGCGATCTCCTCGCCGCGCGATTCGCCGGTGAGCGTGCACTCGTAGCGGACCATCGAGGGCATTTCGCTGGTCGGCGCTCGGCGGCGCAGGAAGTACGGAAAGCCCAACTTCACCCGAGCGAAGTCGGATCCGAGCCGGTACCGAGTCGCCTTGACCATCTCGCGAAAACCATCGGGACCCATGCCGGCGGCATGGGCATCGAGCACTTCGACGAAGCGGCTCATGTGAACGCCACGCGAATCGTGGGCGAGTTCCACCGCCATGCTCACCTCGGCCGCGGTTTGCTGGCGGTCGCCGTCGCGACCTTCCACGGCGATCGGGTATGAGAGCCCGTCGATGCCCACTTCGTCGATGAGCACACCGCGCTCGTCTCGCGTCGCCTGCACGTCTTCGACGCCGAGAGCGGCGAGTTGCTCGGCGGGATTCATGCTTCGGTCACCCCCCGGTACGAGCATCCCGAAGTGCAGGTCTCGCGCACCACTATCTCGGCGAGCCCGGAAAGGCTTGGTGCCAACCGCTCCCAGATCCAGCAGGCAAGGACCTCGCTGGTCGGATTCTCGAGGCCCGGCACCTCGTTCAGATAGTGGTGGTCGAGTTCTGCGTGAATCGGCTTGAAAGCAGCGCTGATATCGGCAAAGTCGACGACCCAACCGGTCTGCTCGCCGACTTGACCGTTGACCCTCACCTCGACCCGATAGGAGTGACCATGCAGGCGTGCACACTTGTGTCCCTCAGGTACGTTGGGCAACCGGTGCGCCGCCTCGAAGGTGAACTCACGGAATATCTCGGCCCGGGTCGTGACGGCCCCCGCGGCTTGTGCGGCGCGCTCGTCGATGATGGTTATCTCGCTCATACGCCCCTCGCGTCGCCCCAGGCGAGCACATGCAACTGCGGCAAGACCCGCGCATTCGCCAGCCGCTCGTCGCCGGCCGTCCGCTCGCAGAGCCAGCGAAAGCGGTCGGTGACTGCTTGCCGCAGGTCGGCCGGAGCCGGGACGGGGGTTCCGGCCGATAGGTAGAGATCGAAGGCCGGCCAGGAGGCCGAGAGATCCGAGGCCCAGCGCACGTCGACCTCGTCGAAGCAGACGATCTTCAGAATTGCGCCGTCGGCCCCTCTCTCGACGGCCTTCGCCATGAATCGCTGGAACTGCTCGCGGTGCGCCTCGCTGTCCATGCCGGAGGAGGGCGGCTTCGGCGAGATCGTCAAGCGGTCGACGGTGCCAAGCCAGTCCCGCCAGACCGACCCCTGGGTCTCGACCGCGACCTTGTGACCGAGGGCCTGGAGGGCATCGACGAGGGAGGTCAGCTCGTGCAGGGCGGGGTTTCCGCCGCTGAGCACGACCCAGGTCGGCGCGCCGTCGAGTCGTTCGATTCGCTCTGTGATCTCAGCGGTAGTCAGCCGACTTGAGTTGCGGCGAACCTCATCAGGATCGACCGCGTACATCGTGTCGCACCACGAGCAGCGGTAGTCACAGCCGCCGAACCTGACGAAGTGGCAGGGAAAACCCGCCTCAGCACCCTCGCCCTGGATCGTCGGGCCGAAGACCTCGATCACCGGGAAGGTGGTGACCTCGGTTCGCTTTTCGGCGAGGAGCGCCATCGCTCAGGCCGCTGCCTCGAGCTGGTAGGGGGCGGGATCGGCGAGTCCGTTCTCGGCAAAGCCCTTGAGCCGAAGCCGGCAGGAGTCGCACTCGCCGCACGCCTCACCCGCGGGGGAGGGGTCATAGCAACTGCGGGTGATCGAGTAATCGACCCCCAGTGCGGTGCCAAGGCGGACGATCTCCGCCTTGGTCAGGTCGATCAGCGGCGTGTGGATCCTCAGCGGAGATCCTTCGACCCCGCGCTTCGTGGCCAGGTTCGCCATCTGCTCGTAGGCTTTGACGTACTCCGGCCGGCAGTCGGGATAGCCGCTGTAGTCGAGGGCGTTGACGCCGATGAAGATGTGGTCCGCCTCCAGCACCTCGGCCCAGGCGAGCGCGAAGGAGAGGAAGACCGTGTTGCGCGCCGGTACGTAGGTGATCGGGATGCCGTCGGCCATCTCGTCCAGGTCACGGCCCTTGGGCACGTCGATGTCGGCGGTCAACGCAGAGCCGCCGATTCGCCGCAGGTCGATCTCGACCTCGATGTGATCGCTGACCCCTGCGGCCGCGACCACCCGCTTGGCGGCCTCCAACTCGACCCCGTGGCGCTGGCCGTATCGGAACGTGATCGCATACGGCTCGAAGCCTTCGTCCCTGGCCATTGCCAGGGCGGTAGCGGAATCGAGGCCGCCGCTGACGAGGACGACTGCTTTCTCTGCCTGGCTCATGCCGCCTCCTTGTTGTCGGGGATGTCGGAACCTCCCTCAGCGCTGCCGGCCCGACGACTGGCGGCGATGAAGGCCCGAATCGCGCCGGGCTCGAAGAGCGTGCGGCCACCGACCTTGACGCTCACCAACTGGCTTCGCCGCAGCAATCGGTAGATCCCGCTCTCCGAGATCCGCAGGAGTTCAGATACCTCCTCGATCGAGAGCAGGGGCTCCAGGGCCGGGCTCGGTACGAGGTTCCTTTCAGATTCAGTCACGCGCTGTCACGGTAGGCAGCGAAGCGGACGCGACTTACGGGCGGATCGCCGGAAACTGGCGGCTTTTTGTCAGCGGATCTGAGTGATGGGCGCGGCTGGGTTCGAACCAGCGACCTCTCGCGTGTGAGGCGAGCGCTCTCCCACTGAGCTACGCGCCCGGGAGGGCTTGAATCATAGGCGGGACGCGGGGGCGGTTCAGGCGGGGGCCGGGGCCCCGGCGGGTTCGCTTGGGGGAGGCTCATCGTCTTCTTCCGCCATGGCTCGCTTCTGCAGCGCCATGCCGACGAAGGGGTAGATCAGGGTCGAGAGCATTGCGGCGCCGACCAGGCCGGCCGCGGTGGAGGTGCGCATCTTGCCGGCGTCGATGGCGATGGTGGTGATCGCCACCACGAGGGGGAGCTCGGTGGCGCTGAAGAAGGCGAGCGCACGGCGCTCAGTGGCGCTGAGGACGCGGCGGTAAAGAAGTAGGGCGGGGGTGCCGCGGACGACGAGGAAGAGAACGAGGAAGAGGGCCATCTTGGCAATCGCTTCCACCGAGCCGAGGGCGTCGAGGTTGAACTCGAGGCCGCTGGTGATGAAGAAGAAGGGGACGAAGAAGCCGAAGCCGACCGCGGTGAGCTTCGACTCGAAGACCTGCAACTCATGGCCGCGCAGGGCGGCGCGGGTGATCATGCCGGCGACGAAGCCGCCGAGCAGGACGTCGAGGCCGAGCTGGCTGGCCAGCAGCACGAGACCGAAGACGAGAACGACGGTGATTCGCACCGCGAGCTGGCTGCTCGCCTCGAAGGTCTTTTCGAAGGCCGGCCAGCCGCGCCAGGCGAGGCGCACCGAGGCCAGCGCGACGCCCAGCGCCAGCACCACGAAGGCGACCAGGATCGCCGCCTCGTGGAGGGGGCTGGCGGTGGTGAGGACGAGCGTGACGAGCAGGATCGGGCCGAACTCGCCGGCGCCACCGGCCGCCAGCAGGTAGGTGCCAAAGCGCGTCTTCAAGCCACCGTTGTCCTTGAGGATCGGGATCAGCGTTCCGATCGCGGTCGTCGCCAATGCCGAGCCCGTGTAGAGGAAGGAGACGACGATGCCGGCAGCCGCGAGGATGCCGCCGATGCCGTAGGCCAGAGCCACCGAGAGGGCCCAGCCGAGTGCGCCCAGCTTCAGTGGCGCCCCCTTGATCCGTTCGAAGTCGATCTCGTAGCCGGCGAAGTAGAAGAGCATGCCGAGCCCGAGGTTGGAGAAGAATTCGATGAAATCGGAGGGTTGGGCGAGGTCGAGCACCTGCGGCCCGATCAGGATCCCCAGGAGCAGCTCCAGAACCACGACGGGGGGCGCCATCCCCTTCGGCGCGATCGCGACGAGGGTCGCGGCGATCGCCGCGACGAGGACGATCGCGAAGAAAGAAGAGGTGTCGACGTCGATCACGTGGCGCCGATCCTACGTTCGTCCACAGGCGGACCGGCGGAGATTGTGCTGGGTACCAAGAATTCGGTAAGCGCCTGTTAGGCGCAACAGAACGAAAGAGGAATTCCGATGGTTTTTTCACCGTCCCGCCTTTCACCGTCCCGCCGCAACGCCGCTGCCTTTGTCGCCTTCCTGGCGATGCTCTCGCTGGTCCTTCCGGCGACCACAAGTGCTGCGACCAACCAATACCCGCCAGGCGGAGCCGCGCGTGGATTCAGTGGTGGTCCCGCCGGTTGGACCTCCTCGTCGGCTACAGAGGGCAACTGCTTGGCGCCGCTCCTTTGCGCCAGCGTCGAAAACAGCTATCAGGGAGCAGGGGGCGCTGACGGCGGTGGCTTCGTCCGCTCCGCCTACACCGGCGCGGTCGGTGCGACCGCGGTCGGTGGTACCACAACTGGGACCTGGGAAAGCCCACCGTTCACCTACGCGGGCACCGGCGGAGGAAAAGCGACCGCGGTCAGCTTCGCCCTCGACCGCAGGGCCAGTGTCGACAAACTGCTCGCGGTAGAGGGCAACTCGGCCGAGTACACGGTGCGCCTGATCGATGCCAGCGACGGGGGAGAGGCACTGACGCTGATCCCTGCGACGACGCTCGCCGGCGCTCACTCCTGGACCAACGTGTCGCGCGGCTCGATCGACCCCGAAAGCCTCACCTCCGGGCATGACTACCGGATCCAGATCATGAGCAGCTACACGACTGGCACCAGCGCTCTGGTTACCGGTAGCGCCGATTACGACAACGTCGTGCTCGCGGCGTCCGACGGCACGAGCGGCAAAGGCAAAGGCGGCAAAGGCAATGGTGGGGGCGCGCTGAACGAGCAGCGGCTTGAGGACCTGCTGCGCCAGGCGACCCCTGGCACGGCGGTCCTCAACGGCAGGCGTCTCTTCGTGCGGGTCAACTGCCCGCGCAAGATCGGCCACGCTTGCCGGACCACGGCGCAGGGGCTGCTGCGCAAGAACCGCCCGGCGACCGGCAAGCGCACGGTCCACCTGCGCAGCGGCAAGTCGCGACTGGTCGTGCTGAAGGTCAAGCCGAAGGCCCGTAAGCAGATGGCGAAGCGCAAGCGCCTACTGGTCCGCCAGAAAGTCCGCGCCGGCAAAGTGACGGCGACGGTGGTCAAGAACCGCCGCCTGATCCGCCGCTGAAATCGGCTGAGTTCGCACTTATTCGCCCTATGCGCGATTAAGTGCGAACTCACCGGACGCCGTGGCCGGATACGATGGTCGCGGACCGTGCTAGGCGGGGAATCAGCGGTGCCCTGTAACCCGCAATCCGCTCTAGCGGGGCCGAATCCCGTTCCGAGGGGCTGGCCGTCGGGGTCAGTGCGCCGCGGGCGGCGTTGACGGCCGGGTCCTGCGCGACGTAGGCACGCGAACCAGGTCAGGTCCGGAAGGAAGCAGCCTTAAGCGGAAGCCGCGGGTGCCGCAGGCGAGCCCGGCTCGAGCCAACCGCGACGGACACGCCCGGTGACTTCGTCTCGGAGGACGGGGCGCACGGTCCATTTTCTTCCTGGTGACTTCGCCTTTTGTCTCGCTATCCGGGACAAAAGGCGAAGTCAGCCTGCGCGCTCAGTCGATCAGGCGCGCCTGCATGCGGTTGATCGCTACGCGCCAGGTGAGCAGAGCGAAACCGACGAGGAAGGCGAAGCGGGCTAGGTCGACCGCCTCGAAGCCGAAGGCGCCGCCGCGGACGAGTTCGACCAGCTGGTGCAGCGGGTTGAGCTGCGCCACGACCTGCACGCCCTGGGGCAGGCCATCGATCGGGAAGAAGGTGCCGGCGACGAGGAAGAGCGGCGTGATGCAGAGCGCGGTGACGTAGTTGAACTGGTCGATCTTGGCCACGGTCGCCGCCATCGCCACGCCGAAACCGGCGAAGCCGAGCGCGGTGACGAAGCAGAAGAGCGGCACCAGCAGCATGCCCCAGGCCGGGTCGAGGCCGAATCCGATCGTGACCAGCAGCGGGACGCAGCCGTAAGTGCCGGAGCGGATGCCGATCCAGAGCATCTCGGCGCTGACCAGCTCCTCGACGTCGACCGGCGCGGCGAGGATCGCGTCGTAGGTGTTCTGGAAGCGGTGCTTGACGAAGGTACCGAACATCGCCGGCAGGGCGCTGGAGAAGATCACCGCCGTCGCCACCATGCCGGTGCCGACGAACTCGATGTAGGGGACGCCGTTGACTTCGTCGACGAGCGTGGCGCTCAGCCCGAGGCCGAAGGCGAGCAGGTAGACGATCGGTTCGAGCACGCTGGAGAAGGTCGTGCCCTTCCAGTAGGTGCGGAAGTTGGCCAGCTCGCGGCTCATCACGCCGCCGATCGCCGCCGGTTCGAGCCGCCTCACTCCGCCTCCTCCCCGGTCAGCAGGACGAAGACGTCCTCAAGCGAGGCGGCGCGCACGACGGCGTCGTCGGGGATGGCACCATTGGCTGCCTCCTCGGAGCCGACGATCGCGATCGCAGGTCCGGCCGGGCGGACCGAGAGGCCGTGCGCTTCGGCGGTCGCTCGCGCCTCGATCAGCCGTTCGGGCGGCCCGTAGACCTCGGCGGTCTGGATGCCGGCGTGCTCGGTGATCAGCTCCACCGGCCGGCCGCGGCTGATGATCTTGCCCTTCGTCATCACCGCCACCTCGTCGGCGAGGCGCTCGGCCTCCTCGATGTAGTGGGTCGACATCAGGATCGTCGTGCCGCGCGAGCGCAGCTCGCCAATCAGCGTCCACAGCTCGGTGCGGATCTGCGGGTCGAGGCCGACCGTGGGCTCGTCGAGCAGGATCAGCTTCGGGTCGTGGATCAGCCCGCGGGCCAGCAGCAGGCGCCGCCGCATGCCGCCGGAGAGCTCGTCGACGGCGTCGCGGCGGCGATCGCGCAGGCGGGCCAGGTCGAGCGCCCGGTCGATCGCGGCGCCGACGTCCGCCACGCGGTAGAGGCGGGCGAAGATCGCCAGGTTGTCTTCGACGGTGACGTCGACGTCGAGGTTGTCGAGCTGGGGAACGACGCCCATTTCGGCGCGGGCGGCCTTGGAGTCGCCGGGTAGCTCGTGCCCGAGCACGTGCAGCTCGCCGGCGTCGGGGAGTGCCTGGCCGGTGAGCAGTCGCATCGTCGTCGACTTGCCAGCGCCGTTGGGACCGAGCAGGCCGAGGCAGATGCCCTCCGGCACCTCGAGGTCGAGCCCGTCGACCGCCGTGATCGGGCCGAAGCGCTTGACTACGCCGCGGAGATGTATCGCTGTCATGCAGCGATTCTCAACGATCGCTCGCGCCGGCGGCGAGCTGGCGCTCCAGCTCTGCCGCCCGCGGCGCGTCGAAGAGGCTGAGAGCGATCGCGGTGGCGACCGCGCGCAGGCTCGATATCGCCAGGAGGCGGGGATCGTTGGGAAGGCGTTTTGCCGACTCGGGCAGGAAGAGCTCGGCGAGCACGGGCAGGTCGCGGCCACCGGCAGTGCGCAGGACGTGGAAGACGGAGAGTGTGGCGCCGGCGTCGGAGGTGCGCTGATCCCAGCTGGAAGGGCTGGGAGTGACGACGACCACGTGAGGCCGCGACTCGATCAGGTTGCGCGGCAGGTGGTTGGTGTCGGCGGGCCTTGCCCCGATGAAGTGGATCTTCACTCCGGAGGGCTCGGCGGTGCCGAGGTAGCGGTCGAAGGCTTCGCGGGGCGCGATCATCGTCACCGCGAAATACTCGGTCCCGACCTCCGCCAGGTCCTCCATCAGCGCCGGTGCGTTGATCCCGCAACCGACAATCGTCAGGCGCAATGGCCCTCCGTCTCGCGCCGACCAGGCGGCGTCGACGAGCCTGGCGAAAGGCTCGATCGCCCCGTGCTCGGCAACCCAGCCGGGCAACTTTGCCAGCGCCGGCGGTCGCGTGATCGCCAGGCGCAGCACCGCCGAGACGGTGCGGTCGGCGACGACGGCATCCCAGTCCGGCGGGAAGAGTTCCCAGCTGGCATCGACGTTGCGGCCGCGGCGGAAGAGCAGCCGTACAGCAGGGTTTGCGTCGTGCTCCTTGAGGTAGTCGAGCAGGGCGAGGCCGCTCTGCGTCACCTCGACGTCGGCGGCCTCGGCGGGGACCGGGCCACTGCTGGACGACATCAGCAGGATGGCGCGGGCTCGCTCGGCGCCCGCCAGTTCGAAGCCCGAGTCCCCCGCTGTGTCGCCGAAGACGAGGTCGATCTTGAGGTTGCCGCCGACCTCTTCCAGCTCGTCGCGGATCTGGGCACGTGAATCGCGGGCCGACTCGGGAGCCAGTACTACCAGGCGATCCAGTTCGGTCTCGAGCTGTGCCTCTGCCGCGGTCGATGCCGCCACGCCGATCAGGTCGATGCCACCGACGACGAGCAGGTGGTCGCGGGCTCTGGCCGGCCGGTCGGACTGGCCGAGCCGCTCGAGCGAGCTGCTCACTACCTCGGCGACGAAGGTAAAGAGGAGGCCGACAAGCAAAACCAGCCCGGAGACCACCTGGAAGACCCCGATCGCCCGCTCGGCCACGCCGCTGTCGTCGTGCAGGCTCGACGGATCGAGCACGTGCAGGACAGCGGACCAGAGTGCCGCGCCGAAGTCCTCATAGGCGCCGAAGGCGAAGTGGACGAGGGCGGCGCTGCCGACGATCACCAGCGCCACGGCTGAGAGGAGCAACGCGACGCGTCCCCGCGTGGTCTCAGTCGCGCGTCTCAGCATTGGGCGTGTCTGAGCTTACCCACCGTATGTAGGGGTTTAAGTCAGACACGCCTCGTTGGGTGGGAGACTGGCGGCGTGTTGGACGAGCGCTGGATCAGGTCGCTGCACGTGGAGACGCTGCGCGAGGTGGAACTGCACGCGGAGCGGGAGGCGCACGTGCTCTTTCAGGCTTCGACGATCGGGGCCTTGCTCGAGGGCGCCTATGACGGCGACCTCTCCTTCGCCGATTTGGCCGAGCACGGTGACCTTGGGCTCGGCACGCTGAATGGGCTCGACGGCGAGATGGTCGCTCTCGACGGCCGCTTCTACCGCGCTGATGTGGACGGTGCGGTCGGGGAGGTGGCCGACGAGGCGTTGACGCCATTCGCGGTGGTGACTCGCTTCGAGCCGACCGTCGACGTACAGATCGCAGGGCCTCTTGACCACGAAGCTCTGCTGGCGAAGCTCGACCAGCTGATTCCCGCGGGCGCTGCCTCCTGCGCGATCCGCATCGACGGCCAGTTCGAGCTGGTCCGCGCCCGCTCGGTGCCGCGGCAGCGTCCGCCCTACCGGCCGCTGACCGAGGTCGTCGCCGAGCAGCACGTCTTCGAGCTCGCCGACGTCAGCGGAACCATGCTCGGCTTTCGCTTCCCGGCCTACGTCGAGGGGATCGAGGTGAGCGGCTACCACCTCCACTTCATCAGCGACGACCGCAGCCGCGGCGGCCACGTGCTCGGCTCGCGCTGCGGTGGCGCTCTGCGCGTTCAGCTCGATCCGTCGAGCGATCTGCACGTCGAGCTGCCGCCGGGGATCGAGCTGGCCGATCCAGCTCTGGCGGCCAGCACCCATGACGCGGTCGAGCGAGTCGAGCGCGGCAGCTGAGCGCTCTCAGGTTCCGCTGACGTCGGCGAGGCGCTCGGCGAGCCATAGATCGTAAAGCCGTCAGCCTGCGCTCCTCCCTTACGGGTAACGACGACGCCCTCCGGGGCCCTCGACCGTCAGTTTCTTCCAGCGAGTCAAGCCAAGCGGCCCGTGGATCTTCGAGCCGACGCGCCCCGTCGTCGCTTCACGCGCCTCGATGCTGATCTTTGGCCGCTCCGTGACCTCGAAACCGAACGGAGCCATCGCGATCCCGACCTTCTCATAGGCGCTGTCCATCGCGCCGCCCGGGCGCCAGGAGCGGATGCTGCCGTAGATCGCCGCGACGACGAAGACACCGATCAGCCCGAAGAGGCTCGACCGCTGAACCCTCCGGCCATTGCGGCGCCAGCCTACAGCGCTCAGCAGCGCTTGAAGAGCAGCCAGGAGTCGTTGGCGGCGACGCGCTTGAAGCCGCGCGGCTTCAAGCGCGTCAGCGAGAAGCGGGTGGGGTCATTGGGGTCGAGGATGAAGTTGTGGATGACGAAGGGGCTGGCGGGGTCGAGGAAGTAGCCGCGGCGGGGAACGCCCTCCTCGCTGGCACTGACGATTCGGGTCGGCTTCACGTCGAGGCCAAAGGCAAGCCGTGGGATCGCACGGTGGTTGGGCACGGCGACCGGGCCGCAGAGCGGCTCGGCGAAGGCACCCGTGTTGACGAGGTCGGTGAGGTCGCGCTCGATCCTGCCCTGGTTGGCGAGGTCGCTGTGCACGGTCGAGTCAAGATTCCACTGGTTGGGGAGCCAGAGCACGAACATCAGTGCCACCACACCGGCAAAAACCTGCCAGCGCCGGCGCCAAGGGTGCCCCGCTTCGAGCAGTCGCCAGCCGAGTAGGGCGACGGCAATGAAGATCGCCAGGATCGCCGCGCCGAGCATCGTGTAGCGGGCGATGATCGCGAGGCCGGCGGAGCCGAGCAGGGCGAAGGCGCCGAGAGCGAGTGCAGTGGCGACGAGCCCGAGGGCGGCGCGGCGGCGCAGGAAGGCGAAGGCGAGAACAATGCCACCGGCCGCGCCGACCATACCGGGCCACTGCAGAACTTCGCCGAGCCGGCGCGGCCCGTAGAGGATGAGGTCGACTGGGCCAGTCTGGCGGGCGAGGGCGTCGACGGTTTCGCGGGTGCCGGTGAACGAGTAGGTGGGGCTGCCGGCTGTTATCCAGTCGAAGAGGGCCCAGAGGAGCGGGGCGGATAGGGCGAGCCCTGCAAGGAGGGCACCGGCGGGGGAGACGAGGGGTGCCCTCATCTCTCCCTTAGGGGCGTCCTGACGGGACGAGTTGCCAGGGTCTCTCGTGTCTGGGACAGCAGAAGCTTTGGAGGGTTCGAGCAGCAGATAGATCAGGTAGGCAACGGAGAACAGCCAGGCCTCGGGGCGGAGCAGACCGGCTAGGGCGAGAAGAACCAGGACGGGCCAGCCGGCACGGGGGCGGCGGGTCTCCAGGGCTAGAGCTCCCAGGACGAGGGCGATGTAGGGGATGTCGACGTAGGCGCGTAGGCCGTTGGAGAGGAAGGGGGCGCGGGTGAGCACGATCAGGGCTGCGACGGCGCCGATCGGGCGGTCGAACCAGAGCGAGCCGAGGCGGTAGACGAGGTAGCCGACCAGGCCGAGCGAGAGGTAGGCGACGACCATCGTCACCGTGATCGCCCCGTCGCCGAGCGGCGTCGTCACCACGCCGAGCAGGTCCGCGAGCGGGTGCGGCGTGGGGGGCAGCGCGGCGCCGTAGTCGGGGCTGACGCCGTGCGCCAGTTCGCGCCCCCAGACCAGCGCGTAGATCGTGTCGTAGTTGGGGAAGCCGAGCGGGAAGAGGATCAGCAGAAGGGCGCTGACGGCGCAAATCCAGGCGATCGGGATGAGCCAGTTGCGGGCTCGCGTTGGCACCGGCGCAACCTACAGATGCAGTTGCCGGCGGGTCTCTGGCGACTTATCCGTCACATAGCCCGATAAGTCGCCAGAGGCCACCGAGTCCCGCGGATACACTGGCCCTGGTGCCGCCGTCCAGCGACTCGATCTCCCTCTACCGCCGCCACCGCCCCGGTTCGTTCGACGAGGTGGTGGGCCAGCAGCACGTCGTGCGCACGCTGCGCAACGCGGTCGAGCAGGGCAAGGTCCACCACGCCTACCTCTTCGTCGGCTCGCGCGGTACCGGCAAGACCTCGATGGCGAAGATCCTCGCCCGCTCGCTCAACTGCGAGCGCGGCGGGCCGACCGTGACGCCCTGCGGCGAGTGCGAATCGTGCCTGACGATCGCCGCCGGCAGCTCAATCGACGTGATCGAGATGGACGCCGCCTCCAACCGCTCCGTCGACGACGTGCGCGACCTGCGCGAGCGGGTCGCCTACGCGCCGGCCGGCGGGCGCTGGAAGGTCTACATCCTCGACGAGGCGCACATGCTGACCAAGGAGGCCTGGAACGCCTTCCTGAAGACGCTCGAGGAGCCGCCGCCCAACACGGTCTTCGTGCTCGCCACGACCGAGGCGCACAAGGTGATGGCGACGATCGCCGACCGCTGCCAGCGCTTCGACTTCCAGCGCCCTTCGCTGGAGCAGATCTCCGAGGTGCTGAACCGGGTCGCCGCTGCCGAGGGGATCGAGGCCGAGGACGCCGCGGTGGCGATGATCGCCCGCTCTGCCTCGGGCAGCTTCCGCGACGCGCTCGGCACCCTGGACCAGCTGGTCGCCTTCGGTGGCAACCAGGTCAAACTCGATGACGTGCTCGAGTTGCTCGGGGCGGCTGACGCCGAACTGCTCTTCGACGCGGTTGACTCAGTCGTCGCGGAGGATCCAAAGGGCGTCCTGTTCGGAGTCGAGAAGATGGCCCGCTCCGGCCGCGATCCCGCCCAGTTTGCCCGTGACCTGCTGGCGCACCTGCGGCATCTGCTGGTGACGCAGACGGTCGGCGAGGTGCCCAATACCTTCGTGGTGACCGCGACTGACGCCGATCGACTTACGGCGCAAGCAAGCTCAATCGGCCCAGCGACTCTCGTTCGCACGATCGACGAGCTTGCGAATGCTCTTACCTCTGTTCGCGAGGGAGACGATGCCCGGATGGCCGTGGAGATCGCACTGCTCAAGGCGGCGCGCCCAGACCTAGACCCCTCGACTGAGGGATTGCTCAGGCGTATCGAGAGACTCGAGCAAGGGACTGGAGGTGGTCGGCCGCGGGTCCTGTCGCAGGAGGAGGGGGGCACTGCGGGCAGTCCACGGGCTGTCCTCGACCCCCCTCCCCCTGCGCCACCCCCGGCAGAGACCCCACCGGTTGACGAGCCTGAGGCCCAAGCGCCGGCAGAGCCTGCTTCCGCTGAAGAGCCTGAGCCCGAGGCACCCGCGGATAGCTCCGAGCCCGAAACGTCAGCGGACAGCCCGGAACAAGCCGGGCCATCTGCCGAAGAGGACTCTCCCGCGGCTGGCGGGGCAGGGGGGACCGCCCCCGAGGAAGCTTTAGCTACCGGAGGGGACGGTGGGTCTCCTGCCGCGACAGGACCCGCGGGCCAGTTGGACCTCGAGCAGATCGTCAATACGTGGCCCGCTGTCTTGGACAAGCTACGAGAGACGAGTCCGGCACTGGCGGCGACGTTTGACGGGGCTAGGCCGGTATCGCTCGACGAGGAGGGGCTCAAGGTCGGATTTCCCGGTGAGCTCACGTTCAACAAGCGCAAGGCGGAGACGCCGGAGAAGCGGGAGCTGATGGCAGACGCGATCGAGGACGTGCTTGGGGAGAGGTTGCGGCCGACCTACGTGCTGCTGGACGGTGAGGATGCCGCTCCCGAGGAGGAGGCGAAAGCCCCCGAGGGCGAGATCGATCACGATGCGCTGGTGGAGAAGCTGAAGAGCGAGTTCGACGCGGAGGAGGTCGGCTAGTGGCTAGGGGTGGACCCGGTGGTTTTGACGTCAATGCGCTGATGAAACAGGCGCAGAAGATGCAGGACGAGATGATGCAGGCGCAGGAGTCGCTCAAGGACGAGGTGGTCGAGGCCAGCGCCGGCGGCGGCATGGTCAAGGTGAAGATGGGCGGCGACCTGACCCTGCGCGAGATCGTCATCGACCCCGAGGCGATCGACCCCGAGGACGCCGAGATGCTCGCCGAGATGGTGCAGGCCGCCGTCAACGAGGGCCTGCGCGCCGCCCAGGAGCTGGCCAGCTCGAAGATGGGCGGGATCACCGGAGGCCTTGGCGGCCTCCCCGGCCTCTGAGCCAGTGCGTAGGGCGCGTGCATATCTGACTCTTCGCGACCGAAGCATTGGCGAAGGTCGTGTGTCTTGAGCGCCGAGGGACCGGCGCCGCTGGCGCGCCTCGTCGCCGAGCTCTCGCGGCTGCCGGGGATCGGCCAGCGCACGGCGCAGCGGCTCGCCTTCCACATCCTTCGCGCGCCCGACGAAGAGGCAACGGCGCTCTCGGTCGCGATCCGCGAGGTGAAGGAGAAGGTCGGCCTCTGCGAGGAGTGCTTCAACCTCTCCGAGGGGCCGCGCTGCCGGATCTGCGCCGATCCAAACCGCGATCAGGCGACGATCTGCGTGGTCGAGGAACCGGCCGACGTGATCCCGATCGAGCGCACGCACGAGTACCGCGGTCTCTACCACGTGCTCGGCGGCGCCCTCTCGCCGATCGACGGCGTCGATGCCGAGGACCTGAAGATCGCCGAGCTTCTGCGTCGAGTCGAGGGTGGGGGGGTGAGCGAGGTCGTCCTCGCCACCAACCCGACGACCACCGGCGAGGCGACCGCGCTGCACATCGCCGAGCGCCTGCGCGGCCAGGTAGCCGTCACCCGCCTCGCCAGCGGCCTGCCCGTCGGCGCCGACCTCGAGCACGCCGATGAGGTGACGCTGGGCAAGGCCTTCGCCGGCCGTCGCAGTCTCGACTGACGCTCCGCCCTCCCCCAACGGATGTCATGGTGCAACGTTTTGTCCCCGCCACAGGGGGACAAAACGTTGCACCCGGCGGAGTAGAACGGACGATTTGACTAGACAAGTGTCGGACCGCAAATAGCGAGATTTTGCGGGACTTGCGTCCGTTGCTTTCGAGAAGGTCTTCGAGTGGCGACGGGAATCCCGACAAAAGATGCTGGTTCCAACGGATCTCCGGCCGGCCAGGTCGCCCGCGAGGTCTCCTCGCTGCAGGCTTCCCTGCTGGCCAAGCTGCGGGCCGAGCTAGGCTCGAGCGACGCAGAGCCGTTCGCTGAGGCGGCGCAGAGGTTGGCCGAGGAGTTCGGCTCGGTCACCGCGACCGCCGTGGCGGCGGTTTGTGAGCAGCAGGCGAACTCACCGCCAGCACAGCCACAGGCGGCGGTGCCCAACAGCCTCTTCCAGCCAGGCCATATGCGCCGGCGTCTCGACCAGATGATCGAGACCAACAAGCGCTACGGGCACCCCTTTGGCCTTGTCGTCTTCGACGTCGATGGGCCGGGGGCACGCGAGGAAGATGAGGGTCAAGCCCGCGAGACGATGCTCGCCGTGGTCGGCGCCGCGCTGCGCGACGCGGTGCGGATCGTCGACGAGACCTTTCTGCTCGAAGAGGACGCGCTCTGCGTGCTGGCCCCCAACCAGTCCACCGTCGAGGGCGTGCAGATGACGGAGCGGTTGCTGCGGATGCTCGACGAGCTAGAGGCCGCCGGCGGTCTGAGGATCGCGATCTCGGCCGGCGTCGTGGCCTGTCCGGAACATGGCAATGACGCAGATGAACTGCTGCGCAAAGCTGACGAGGCGATGTGGCGTGCCCGTGCGGTGGGGCAGCCAGTGGGCGTTGGCGCTCTGCAAGATCGCTGACAGATTTCGCAAATCTGTCCATAACTTGCGTAAACCTGGAATTCCAGTGGGAGAATGCCGCAGCTCGGCGAAATCGATCGCTGGGCGAGGAACCGATCTGAGATGCCAGGCATACGCACAAACGCAGCCGCCGAAGTACTGGGGGTAAGCCCCAACACGCTGCGCAGCTGGGAGCGCCGTTACGGCTATCCAACTCCAAAGCGCACCGTCGGCAACCACCGCAACTACGAACTGGTCGAGCTGCAGACCCTGCGCGACGCACTCGCCCAGACCGGCAACATCTCCTCGGCGATCGAGCTGGCTCAACAGCGCCAGGCGGCACCCGCCAGTGACGAGGGCCTGCTCGCCGCGCTGGAGAGCTTCGACGAGGACGCGGCCGACCGCGCGATCGAGGAAAGCCTTGCCCTGCGGCCGCTCGAGCGGACCGTGGAGGAGCTGCTGCTGCCCGCGATCGATCGTCTCGCCGTCGACCCCGACCGCGAGGCCGAGCTGGAGTTCGCCTCGCGCTGGGCAACCGGTTGGCTGCACGGCGCCCGCCGCCTCGCCTCGGCCGCTTCGCGCCCTGCCGGCATCCTGCTGCTCGACTCGAGCCGCGGTTCCGATGCCGAGGCGGTCCACACCCAGGCACTCGACCTCACCCTGCGCCGCGCCGGCTTCCGCGTGCTGATGCTCTCCAACGAGCTCGGCGACGAGCGCCTCGAGCGCGCCCTGCGCGCCCTCGACCCAACCGCGATCGTCCTCTGTGGCCCTCGTGCCGACACTGCCAGCGCCGTCAAGCTGGTTCGCCAGATTCGCGACCTCGGCGTCGATGCCCCACTCTTCGCCTTCCGCGCCAGCGGCCTGATTGGGGACGCGATCCCCACCGCCGGCACCAGCCCGAGCGAGGTGACGGGGATGCTCAACGCTGACCTTCGCCGTCGCGCTGCCCAGGCTTTCGCCTAGGCCACAAAAAACCGGCACAGGGCCATGTGGCCCCATGCCGGTCGGTTGCCGCGGCGCCTCCGCCGCCGCAAGCTGTCCTAAAGTCCTGCGAGTGTCGATTTAGCTGCAGTGAGGACCACTTTCGGCAGCGGCGCGAAGTCGAGCGCCGGACCGTATTTTTTCCCGACAGTCATCGCGTAGAGGATGAATTCGGAGAGCAGGCCCTTCTGTGGCGCCGTGTGTGGAACGATCGCGTAGGTGAACGTCGATATCGGGTAGGCGTCGCTGAATTTTTTCGGCGGATCGACGATGTGGAGTTCGTTGCTGCTCGGCACTTTCTTCACCATTGCAGCAGCATTTTCGATGTTTTTCAGGTTGGGGTACTCGTAGTTGCCTGCCTCATTCTTGATCGCCGCCACGGGCAGTCCTGCCGCAATCAAATAAGAGGCTGAGATGTACCCGATCGAGCCGGCAGTGGTGGCGACCACGTTGGTGATGCCCGCGTTTCCTTTGGCGCCCACGCCGTGGGTGAATCCGACCGAAGTCGCGTAGCCGACTTCCTGCTTCCAGGCCTTGCTCACCTTTGAGAGGTAATTGGTGAACGCATAGGTGTCGCCGGAGCCATCGCTGCGGTACACCGGCGTGATCGCGAGGCTGGGCAGGTGAGCTTTGGGATTGAGCGTTTTGATCTTGGGGTCGTTCCAGTTGGTGATCTTGCCGAAGTAGATGCCGGCGAGGATCGGACCGGTGAGGTTCAGTTTCTTGACGCCGGGGATGCTGAAGCCAATGCCGGTTGCGCTGAGCGCCCAGGGAATCTGCACGCAGCCGTTGCAGGCTCCGGCCTGTTCAGGCGTGAGCGGGGCATCGGAGGCGCCGAAATCAACCGTTCGAGCGGTGATCTGGGCGATGCCGGCACCCGAGCCCACTGCCCCGTAGGTGACTTTGGTGTTTCCGTGTCCGGCGGCTTCGAATCCGTTGATCCAATTGGCCATCAGCGGGGCGACCAGCGAGGAGCCGGCGCCGGTGAGGTTTGCGGAAGCGGCAGCGGTCGAGATGGTCGCCATGCACCCGACCGTCCCGGCTATCGCGATGAGGAAACCAAACAACCTGTTGCGAATCAAAGGGAGTCCTTTCGGCTTGTGATCGTTTCCGTCTCTTGCCACAGGCCGTAGAACGTCCCCTGGCGGATCGCAGGATGGTCCCAGCGCAAAGCACATATGTTTCAATCGTGTGAAAAGAAGGGTGTTTCAAAAATGTAACACCATGACAGGTTGTTGAAATGTGGTGAACAGCCGAACCCCTTACCACCTGAGTTGTGTCAATTCTGTGAAAATTGACCTGATCGGGTGGGCAACGGATTCGAACTGCTCTACGCTGCGCGCGATGAGCTCCACGACCAGTGCGACAGGACTCCGCCGAGTTGCCGATCGGGCCCGCCCCGCTCGGCGCCGCAGGCAGGCGGACCGGATCGCCGACGGTGTGCTCTTCGGCGTCTGTGCACTCGCCGCGTTGCTCAGCGCGGTGGTGATCCTGATCATCGGGTACCAGGTGGTGCACGGCGCCGCGCCGGCGATATCGGCATTCGGTCTGGGCTTCCTCACTGAAACGACCTGGCAGCCCAACTTCGGTGTCTTCGGCGCGGGCTCCCTGCTGTTCGGCACCGTGGTCAGCTCGTTCGTCGCCCTCGCTATCGGCGCGCCGATAGCGATCTCGATTGGGCTTTACCTGAGCTTGCTGGCGCCGGCGGGCGTGCGCGGGGTGGTCGGGCCGCTGGTCGAGATGCTGGCCGCGATTCCCAGCGTCATCCTCGGCTTCTGGGGCATCCTGATTCTCGCGCCCTTCGTGCACGAAAACCTAGAGCCCTGGCTGCACGACACGCTTGGCTTCATCCCGATCTTCGGTGCTCCGGAAACCACCGGCGCCAGCGTCTTCACCGCCAGCCTGATCCTGACGATCATGGTCGTGCCTATCATCGCCTCGATCTCCCGGGACCTCTTCCTTTCGGTCCCGCGCGACGTCCAGGACGGGGCCAGCGCGCTTGGGGCGACGCGATGGGAGGTGGTGCGCGGGGTGGTGCTGCCCTCGACGGCCTCGGGTGTCGCCGCCGCGTCGCTGCTGGGCCTCGGACGGGCGCTCGGCGAGGCCATCGCCGTAACCCAGGTGATCGGTGCCGGCGCGGCCATCAACGCTTCGCTGTTCAAGACCGGCGACACGCTTGCCTCGCGGATCGCCAACCAGTTTCCCGGCGCGATCACCGAGATGCACAAATCCTCGCTCTTCTATCTGGGCGTGATCCTGCTAGCCATCGGCCTCCTCTCCAATCTGGCGGCGCAATGGATCGGGCGTCGCTTCGACTACCGGAGGCTGGCGCGGTGAACGTCGCCGCCTTCGATCCCGCCGCGCCGCTCACGCCCAGCGGCAACCTGCGCAGGCGCCGGGCGTTCAGCCGTCTGGCCGAGTACGGTGCCACCGTAGCGGCGCTGTTTGCGGTCGCGGTCCTGGCAATCGTGATCTATGCGGTAGTGGCGCGCGGGGCCGGCGCGCTCAGCCTCGACTTCCTCTTCACCGGCACGCCGACCGGGATCGGGCCGGCGATCGCCGGTACCGCCCTGATCGTCGCCGTGGCCACGGCGCTCGCGATGCCGCTCGGGGTACTGATCGCTCTCTTCGTGACCGAGTTTGCCGGCGCTCGGGTCGCCGCCACGAGCCGGCTCACCCTGGACCTGCTCAACGGCCTGCCGTCGATCATCATCGGCCTCTTCGTCTTCGGGTTGCTGGTCGACCACCACAAGCAGTCGGGCTTCGCCGGCTCGGTCGCGCTGGCGATCATCATGCTGCCGCTGATCGCCCGGGGCAGCCAGGAGGTCCTCCTGCTCGTTCCGGGCGGCCTGCGCGAAGCAGCGGATGCCCTTGGCGTGAGCCGCTGGCGCACGGTCCTCGGCATGATCCTTCCCAGCGCGCTCGGCGGGATCCTCACCGCGACGGTGCTTGCCGTCGCCCGCGCCGCCGGCGAGACCGCGCCGCTGATCTTGCTTTCCTCCGTCTTCGACGGCAAGCAGATGACCCTCAACGTCGGCGAAGCGATGCCGAACATCCCGGTCTCGATCTTCCAGCTCTCCGAGGAAGCCAACCCTGAAGGCTTCACACGTGCCTGGGGCGCCTCGTTGGTGCTGATCGCCTTCATCCTCTTCGCAAGCGTCGGGGCACGGGCCATGCACGCTCGCAGCCGCAGAAAGATGAGCTCATGAACCTCGCCGAACAGACCCAGTCCGCCTCAGCCTCGCCAGCCGTGCCGGCGAGGACCGCGTCCTCGCGCGTACGCATTCAGTCCGAGCCGCAGGCCGACCCTCGCGCCAACGGCCACCGCTCGAAGGTGGCGGTAGAGGCCGTCTTCGAGGTCAACGACGTCTCGGTCTTCTACGGGGCGAAGAAGGCGCTCGCGGGCGTCAGCCTGCGGATCCCGCGCAGCCGGATCACGGCCCTGATCGGCCCTTCCGGCTGTGGCAAGTCGACCTTCATCCGCAGCCTCAATCGGATGAACGACTCGGTCGCAGCTTTCCGGCTGGAGGGCCAGGTCCTCTACCACGGACATGATCTCTACGCGAGCAACGTCGATCAGGTCGAGGTGCGGCGGCGGATCGGCATGGTCTTCCAGAAGCCCAACCCGTTTCCGAAGTCGATCTACGACAACGTCGCCTGGGCCCCGCGCAACCTAGGCTTTCGGCACGGCCTCGACGAGCAGGTCGAGAAGGCGCTGCGGGGCGCCGCACTATGGGATGAGGTCAAGGACCGGCTCAAGGACAGCGCCCTCGGCCTCTCCGGCGGCCAGCAGCAGCGGCTCTGCATCGCTCGCGCGATCGCGATCGAACCCGACGTGCTGCTGCTCGACGAGCCCGCCTCGGCACTAGACCCAATTGCCACCGCCTCGATCGAGGACCTGATGCACAGCCTCAAGGGCCGCTTCACGATCGTGATCGTCACCCACAACATGCAGCAGGCGGCCCGCGTCGCCGATGAGACCGCCTTCTTCGGCCTCGACTCGAGCAGCGGCGAGCCGGCCGGGACCTTGATCGAGTACGCCGACACCGAGACGATCTTCAACCGCCCGGCCGACCCGCGCACACGCGACTACGTCACCGGCCGCTTCGGCTGAAGTGGCGCGTGCCCGCCGTGCCTAACGACGCAGGATCGCGTCGCTAGGGACCTGCTGGAGCAGCGGTTGCCCGCACTGCCAGCAGAAGGTGGCGCCGGTGCTGTGAGGCGCGCCGCAGGCCGCGCAGGAGCCGGCCGTGCCGGTCTGCTCCATGCGCACGATCCGCTCGACCTCGCTGAGTTCGGCGTCCGCGTCCTGTAGAGCGACCGCGCGTTTGACCAGCACCTCGACCTCGATCTGGTTGCGGACTGCCATTTCGTAGACGAGTCCGCCCAAGTCCCACTGCAGCTCGGCGACGCGGGCAACGAGTTGGTCGCGTCGCCGTTCGAGGTCGACCGTCAGCTCATGCGCGGCTGGGGCGCCGGTCGTCGGGGCGGGAGTGGCCATCGGGGAGCCCCCGTTGGCGTGCCTTCGGGCGAGCTTGCCAGGCAGTTTCATTCGCCGAAGAAATTGCCGGTGAATTCGCCGCCTTCGCAACCGGCCGCGCCGCTTTCGCACTTGCTGCCGGGCTGAGCGGTCGCGGGTGGCAGCTTCACTCCAGCGCTCGGCTTGAGCACTTCTTCGGCGCCCTGTCCGGTTTCCGCCTTCTTCTTGGCGCTCGCGCTGGCCTCCTTGCTTCCCTTGCCACCTCCACCACCCGTGTTGGTCTGTTTTCCGGCGGCGGCGGTTTCCGCTTCGCCGCCGCCATGCACCGTGATCACCTGCGCTGGGGCCGCGGCATTGGTTGCGACGGTCTGATTGCCGGAGTGCCCGATCAGCACCCCGACGCCCATCGCCAGCAGCAGCGTGCCGACACCGGCGATCAGGGCAGCGTTCGACGAGATTCGCCTCTGCCGCTTTTGCGGCGCCGCAGGGGCGGGCATCGCCTCAGCGGGCACCCGCATCGCGTCCATGAAGGTGACCGCGTTCATGAAGGGGAGGCGTGGCTCGCCGCAGCGCTGTCCGCAGCGCAGGCAGTAGCGCTGGTCGCTGGCGATGATCGTGCCGCAGGAGGGACACTGCTCGCCCCCTGTACTGAACAGTGAGTGGTCCACGGCGCATATCGTCTTCGCGATAGGACTACGAGATGTTTCGGGGTTGTGAAAAAAGAGTGAGTTGTGGTCCGAGTTCACAGTTGGATGACAACTGTGCGCCAGCGCGGAGCGAGACTCCCAGCGGTGGCGATCTCCCCCGATGACGAGAGCAGCGGGCATGCCCCTGGCTGCACCGGCTGCGGTGCCCACCTCGCGCCGGACCAGCGTTACTGCCTCGAGTGCGGTGAGCGGCGCGGGGGGATCCCGGCGGCGATTGCCAAATGGCTTTCGATAGTCGAGCCACCATTCGAGGCCGCGCCTTCTCAGACAACCACAGTCGATCTCGCGTCGGAGAACGGGGGGGAGGAGGCGTCCCGGCGGCGCTACATGCCCGAGCCGCGCAGCGCCGCCGTTGCGGTCCTGATCGTGCTGGCCTTCGGTGTTCTGCTCGGTGGCCTGACCGGGCCGGCCGCACAGAGCGCCGGGATCGCGCCAATCGTCCTCTACACAGAGGCCGAAGCGGTGCCGGCCTCGGCGTCGGCGCCAAAGCCGACGCCGAAAACAAGCGAGCCGGTCCCCGTGGCCGAAGCGCCGCTACCGGCCGAAGTGCCCCTGGAACCGCTGGCGCCTGAAGTGCCCGCGCCGGGTCCGTCCAAAAAAACCGCGCCTCCCGAACTGCCCGAAGAACCGGCGCTTCCCCCGATCCAGCACATCTTCCTGATCGTGCTCGCCGACTACGGCTTCGAAGAAACCTATGGGGAGGGCTCGGCCGCGCCTTACCTCGCCAAGACGCTGGCGGAAAAGGGCGAGCTGCTCTCCAACTACTACGCGGTGACAAGCGGCGACCTGGCCAACGAGATCGCGCTGGTCAGCGGCCAGGGCCCGACCGCGGCAACGACGGCGAACTGCCCGGAATACAAGGACTTCGCCAGCCCGGCGCTGGGCGCGACGGGGCAGGTAGAAGGCGAAGGCTGCGTCTACCCCGCCGAAACGCAAACGCTTCCCGGGCAGCTCGCGGCTGCGAGCAAGAGCTGGAAGGCATATGTCGAGGGGATCGGCGCCGGCCAGGCGGGAGAGCCGACCACTTGCCGGCACCCCGCGATCGGCGAAGCGGACCCTGCGCAGGCTCCGCGCCTGGGAGATCCATATCAGACCTGGCGCAATCCTTTTGTCTATTTCCACGCCCTCGTCGACAGCCCCGAATGCGGCGAACGCGATGTCGGCCTCGACCAGCTCAGCCTCGACCTGAAAAAGGAATCCCGCACTCCCACTTTCTCTTACATCGTGCCCAACGCCTGCCACGACGGCGGCGAAGCGCCGTGCGAACCGAGCGCAGCCACCGGACTGGCCGCGGCCCAGCCCTTCCTCGAAACTGTGATCGCCGAAATCGAGGCCTCTCCCGCCTATAAAAAATCTGGCCTGATCGCGATCACCTCGCCGCAAGCCCGCCAGGACACGCCTGAATCTGACATCAGCGCCTGCTGCGCGACCCCCGAATACCCCAACCTGCCCGCCCCCGAAGCGGCACCGGCGGCAAATGGGCCGGTGAAAGAAAGCGGTGGGGGAGGCAGGGTGGGAATGCTGCTGCTCTCGCCCTTCGTCGAACCCGGCAGCGTCAACGAAGCCGGCTACTACAACCACTTCTCTTTCCTGCTCAGCGTCGGCGAACTACTCGAAGTCACGCCGCCGCTCGGCTACGCTGCCGAACCGTCGCTGGCCGCCTTCGACAGCACGGTGTTCAACGCCACTGCTTCGGTCACGCCTTCCCAGACCCCGGCCCGTGCAGGCCCGACTCGCACTCGCTGACCTGAACCATCCGTGCAAGCGGCGCAGAGCTCAGTGCCCGCTGCCTGGGCTCAGCACTTGGCCAAGCCCAGGCAGCTCCCGATCAGGACGTCTTGGTGGTCGAGATAAGGGGCACGACGGGGCTCTCCTTGACAATCTTCATTGCGGCACCTCCCTCCAATGCTATGGATCGGGAGTACTTATAAATATCACAGTATTTTAAACGTACAACTCGATCAGGTCTTCTCCGGCTGCGGCCCTGATAGCGACGACGTCTCGCTGATCCCGAAGCGCTCGTGCAAGCGGCGGAGCGGCTTAGGCGCCCACCAATTCCACTTGCCAAGAAGCTCCATCAGCGACGGAACCAGGAGGGCGCGAATGATGCTGGCGTCGATCAGAACGGCGAGCGCAGTGCCGACGCCGTTCTCCTTGATGAAGATGACTTGGGAGGTGGCAAAGGCACACATCGCTACGGCAAAGAGCAGGGCGGCGGCGGTGACGATGCGGCCGGTCCGCTCGAGGCCGATCGCCACCGACTCGGAATCGGAGGCGCCGTTGTCGCGCGCCTCCTTGATCCGCGAGAGCAGGAAGACGGCGTAGTCGGTGGAGAGGCCAAAGGCGACCGCGAAGAGCAGGATCGGCATCGTCTGCTCGATCGCGCCCGGGCTCGAGTAGTCGAGGAAGCCCTCGAGGCGGCCGTCCTGGAAGATCAGCACCAGCAGGCCGAAGACGGCGCTGAGGTTGAGGAAGTTCATCAGCAACGACTTGATCGGCAGGATCACCGAGCCGGTCATCAGGAAAAGGATCGTCAGCGTCGCCACGATGATGATCCCCAGCACGATCGGCAGGTGGCGGACGAGGCTGCTCTGCAGGTCGATGAAATCGGCGGTAGCCCCGCCAACCAAAGTCGTCGCCCCGGGCGGTGGCTGCAGGGCGCGGATCCGCTTCACCGTCGCCTGGCTGGCCTCCGAGACGAACGGGTGGGACGAGGTGACCTGAATCGCCGTGACATCACCGCGGAGAGGCTGAGGCGGGTTGACTTCTGCAACTCCGTTGACGCGCCGCACCCGCGCCGCGAATTGCGCCGCCGCACGCGGTCCGCCGCCTTCGACGTCGACCCAGATCGGCGACTCGCGGTACGGCGGGAACTTGTTGCTCACCGTGTCGTAAGCCTGGCGGGCGCTGGCCGAGGTCGGCAGCACAGTGGGGTCGACGGTGTCGAACTTGATCCCGAAGAAGGGGATGCCCATCACGATCAGCAGGGCGGCGCTGATGGTCGCCACCGGCACCGGCCGGCGCATGACGAAGCGGGAGAGCCGATACCAGAAGCCGCTCTCGTCGGACCGTGTATCGGCCACGGCGCGGCGCTGTAGGAAGCGCGGCGCCAGCGAGTTGACGCGGGTGCCGAGCAGGGTCAGCACGGCGGGCAGCACGGTCAGCGAGATCAGCGCGGCGAAGAGCGCCACCAGGGCCCCGCCGAGGCCCATCGAATAAAGGAAGCGCTGCGGGAAGACGAGCAGCGAGGCGAGCGCCGCGCTGACCGTCAACGAGGAGAAGAAGACCGTGCGCCCTGCTGTCGCGAGCACGCGTCGCATCGCCGCCAGACCAGGCCCGTCCTTGGCGATCTCCTCGCGATAGCGCGAGACGACGAAGAGGCTGTAGTCGATCGCCAGGCCCAGCCCGAGCGCCGTGGTCAGGTTGAGGGCGAAGATCGAGATCGAGCCGACCTCGCTGGCGAGGCGCAGGATCAGAAAGGTGCCGACGATCGCCAGGCCACCGATCATCAGCGGCAGCAGTGAGGCGACGAGGCTGCGGAAGAAGAGAAAAGAGAGCAGGAAAAGCAGCGGGAAGGCGAGCATCTCCGCCGTACGCAAGTCCTTCTCGACCTGCTTGTTGACCTGCTCTTGGGCGACGGCCCCGCCGCCGACGACGACGCCGGGCCGATTGGCGAGCGAGTCGGCGATATCGGCACCGGCTTCCTGCCATTGCTTGTCTCCGGTTGGGTGCAGGGCGACGGCGAAGTAGGTCGATCGCCTGTCCTTGGAGACGAAAACGGGGGATTTGGTGTCGTAGAAACCGGTCACCGACTTGACGTCGGCACGGCGGCGCACGCGCTGCTCCAGTGCCTCGACCCGGGCCCGCGTCGCGGGCACGGCCACCGGGGCGTTTTCGACCACCACGAACACCGCCGGAATGCGCAGGCCGGCGTCCTCGAGCCGTTCTCGCGACTTCACCGTCTCCGTCGTCGGATCGTCCGCGCCGTAGGGGTCGAGGCGGCTCGCCACACCGCCTCCGATGGCGGCGGCGGCGAGAAAGAAGAAAATCGCGAAGATCCCGATGCGGCGGGCGTTGCCATCGGCGAGGCGGGCCAGTGAGTCGAACATCAGCTGCTCCTTTCGGGCTGGGCGGTGGCGAGGAGGCGTGTCTCCATCCGCTCGCACCAGTCTGCGAACCACTCGTTGAACTCGATCCCCCCCTGCAGCACCATCAGCGAGAAGGGGTCCTTCTCCAAGGTCATCGATTCCATGCCGCGTAGACGGGCCGCCAGCTCGAGCCGATGCCGGCGCATCGCCCGTAGCGTCTCCACTGCCTCCTCGGGGGGGAGGATGTCGGCAAAGAACAGTTTCAGCAAACCTTCTTCGCGCATCTCCGCCGTCTCCGGCGGCTGGCGCAGCCAGTCCTTCAACTCCGCCTCGCCGTCGGCCGTGATCGCGTAAACGGTCCGCTTGCGCTCTCCCCGTGGGGAGTCGATCCCCTCGACCAACTCCGCCTCGGAGAGCCGCTTCAGCTCGGGGTAGATCTGTCCGTAGCTAGCGGCCCAAAAGAAGCGGGTCGAGTTGTCGACGGCGGCCTTGATCTCATAGCCCGAGCGCGCCTCGCGGCTGACCATGCCGAGGATCACATAGGCGGTCGGACTGAGCTCCATACCCCCACTACATATATCGGATAGATATATCTAAAAGTGTGAACTGGATCACATGTAGTCTGCAAAGCAATGCCGATCGACCAGAGCAAGATGGGCCAGGTGGTGACCGCTCAGATGGAGGCTCTCGAAGCCGACTACGGCGAGGACTGCCAGATCGGCGACGTTTGCACGATCGTCGAGGTGATCGGCCCGCATGGCTCTCATGTGCGGGTGCGTACCAGCGATATGCGCCCTCACATGGCGCTCGGGCTGATCCGCATGGCCGAGCACGCGATGCTCGGCAACCTTGGTGGCGCTGGCGGCGCCGAGTAGGCCCCGCTCAGGTGCAACGTTTTTCGTCCCATAGGGACCAGAAAACGTTACGGCCGGGCGTTTATCCCAACTCGGCGACGAGCGCCGCGACCACGCTGGCGTCGAACTGCGTGCCCGCTCCGGCCCCCAACTCTCGGATCGCCGCGTCCTTCGGCATTGCCTGGCGATAGGAGCGGTCTGAGGTCATTGCGTGGTAGGCGTCGCAGGTGGCGATGATCATCGCCCCGCGGGGAATTTCCTCGCCGGCGAGCCCGTCCGGGTAGCCACCCCCGTCGACGCGCTCGTGGGCGGAGCGGACCAGTGGCGCCACCGGGGCGAGGAAGGGGATGCGCTCCAGCATGCGGGCGCCGATCGCTGTGTGGGCGTCCATCTTCTCGCGCTCCTCGGCGCTCAACGGACCGGCCTTGCGCAGCATCTCGCCCGGTACGCCGATCTTGCCGACGTCGTGCAGAAGCGCCCCGTAGCGGAGCCGATCCAACTCGGGGCCGGCGATGCCCATCCGTTTGCCGACCGCGACGGCCAGTTCGGCCACCTCGTTGGCATGGTCGGCGGTGTAAGCGTCCTGCAGCTCGACCGCGTCGGCGAGCACCCCCAGCGTGGTCAGGAAAGCGCCCTCGAGCTCGTCGACCAGTTGGCAGCGGTAGATCGCCGAGCCGAGCTGTCCGGCGACGATGTGGGCCAGCAACAGGTCCTCGTCGGCAAAGGCGCCCGGTTCCTCCTGCTCGAGGTTCATCACGCCCCAGATCGTGCCGGCGACGCGGATCGGCAGCGAGAGCTCCGAGCCGGGGTCGGTGCGGCGGTTGCGGTGCAGGTAGTCGGAGTCGAGGCGGGTGTCGTTGACCATCGCCGGCTCGCCGGTGCGCGCGACGCGCCCGTTGACTCCAACCTCAACCGGCTGCTCCATGGCGAGGAAGTCGTCGACCTCGTCGGCGAGGGGGCCGGCGCCGGCGACGACGCGCAGCGAGCCGTCGGGATCGAGTCGCTGCACGACGGCAAGGTAGTAGTGGAAGGACTCGTGCAGCTGCTGCACGGCGATCGTCGCCACGCTGGCAATCGTGTGTGCCCGCGCGAGGTAAGAGGAGATGCGGCTGGCGACGAGCAGGCGTTCGTCGCGGTCCGCGCCCCCGGCCCCCGGCAGCACCATCGGCATTTCGGTAGTACTCGGCTCCACGCTGGAGACTCATCGGTTTCCCACACCGCTGCCTTTAGCGAGCGCTTATCCTCAATCGTCCATGTCTGAGCAGGGATCCAACACGGTGGTGATGAAGTTCGGCGGCACTTCGGTCGCCGGTGCCGAGCAGATCAAGCGCGCCGCCCGCCGCATCGTCGCCGCCCGCGAGGCTGGCAAGCGCGCCGTGGCGGTGCTCTCGGCGCGGGGCAAGACCACCGACGAACTGGTCGCCCAGGCGCTAGAGATCTCCGACCGCCCGGAGCCACGAGAGATGGACATGCTGCTCTCCACCGGCGAGCGAATTTCCTGTGCGCTGTGCGCGATGGCGATTCACGACATGGGCCACAAGGCGATCTCGCTTACCGGGTCCCAGGCCGGCATCGTCACCGACTCCTCCCATACCAAGGCGCGGATCATCGACGTGCGCGCCGACCGCATCCGCGAAGCCCTGGAGGAGGACCACATCGTCCTCGTCGCCGGCTTCCAGGGTGTCTCGACCGAGAGCCACGATGTGACCACGCTCGGGCGAGGCGGCTCCGACACGACCGCAGTGGCGCTTGCCGCGGCGCTGGACGCAGACGTCTGCGAGATCTACACCGACGTCGCCGGCGTCTTCAGTGCCGACCCGCGCATCGTCCCCGACGCTCGCAAGATCCCGATTGCGACCTTCGAGGAGACGCTCGAGATGGCGGCTTCGGGTGCCAGGGTCCTGCAGCTGCGCTCGGTTGAGTACGCGCGCAACCACGGCGTCCGCATCCACTGCCGCAGCAGCTTCGAGGATGGCCCCGGTACCCTCGTCGTCAGCGAGGACGAGAGCGAGCAGGTGACCATGGAGCAACCCTTCGTTACAGCAGTGACCCACTCCGTCGACGAGGCGCGCGTGACCCTGGTCGGCATCCGCGACGAGCCCGGCGTCGCCGGCGAAATCTTCCAGGCGCTGGCAGATGCCGGCATCAACGTCGACGTGATCATCCAGAACGAGCCGGTAGGCGACGACGAGCTCGCCGATCTCTCCTTCACGATCGACCGCTCCGAGTTGACCACGGCGACCGACACCCTGGCGGCGCTCGGCGAGGGCGTCAGCGAGGGGGTGCGCACCGACGATCGCATCGGCAAGGTCTCGATCATCGGTGCCGGCATGCGCTCGCACCCCGGGGTCGCCGCCAAGGTCTTCGAGGTGCTCGGCCGCGAGCGGATCAACATCGAGATGATCTCCACTTCGCCGATCAAGATCTCCTGCGTCATCTCGGCCGAGCAAGTCCCCGACGCCGTGCGCGCGCTGCACACGGCCTTCGAGCTGGGCGCCGACGCGGTGCGGCCCGAAGACCCCGCTGGCGCCGAGCACCGCCCCACCGTCAGCGGCTGAGCCGGGCCGTCATACTCGGATCGATGGCTGGCGACGGCTACAGAGTTGGAGTTTTGGGCGCCACCGGGGCCGTCGGTTCGACCATCCTCGAGATCCTCGCCGAACGCGATTTCCCCGCCTCTGAGGTGGTTCCCTTCGCTTCCGGGCGCTCGGCCGGCCGCCAGATCGAGTGGAACGGCTCGACCCTGGAGTGCCGGCCGCTAAGCCCGGAGACGATCCAGGACCTCGACATCGTTCTTTCCTCGGCCGGCGGCTCGGTCAGCGCCGAGTGGGCGCCGAAGCTGGTCGATGCCGGCGCCGTCGTCGTCGACAACACCAGCTACTGGCGCATGCACGACGACGTGCCGCTGGTCGTCGCCGGCGTCAACCCGGATGCCGCCGCGGGCCATAAAGGGATCGTTGCCAACCCCAACTGCACGACGATGGTGGCAATGATGGCGCTGGCGCCGATCCACCGCGCGGTCGGTCTCGAGCGCCTCGTCGTCTCCAGCTACCAGGCGGTCTCCGGCACCGGCCAGCGCGCGATCGAGGAGCTGCTCGCCCAGTCGCGGGCGGCGCTGGCGGGGGAAGAGGTGCCGCCGCCGAGCATCTACCCGCACCAGATCGCCTTCAACGTGCTGCCCCAGGTCGAGGTCTTCAAGGATGGCGACGACTACACCACCGAGGAGCGCAAGGTGATGGCCGAGACGCGCAAGATCCTCGAGATCGGCGACGAGGTGGCGATCTCCGCCACCTGTGCCCGCGTACCCGTGATCAGCGGTCACTCGGAGTCGGTCAACGTGCGCACCAAGGAGGACCTGACGCCGGAGGACTGCCGCGCCCTGCTCGCCGATGCGCCGGGCGTGATCGTCGTCGACGATCCCGCGGCCGGCGCCTACCCGATGGCGATCGATGCAGCCGGCCGCGACGAGGTCCTCGTCGGCCGCGTCCGCCGCGACCCCGACCAGGAGCGCACCCTCAACCTCTGGGTCGCCGGCGACAACCTGCGCAAGGGCGCCGCCACCAACGCCGTCCAGGTAGCCGAGCTGCTGATCGAGCGGAACCTACTCGCCAACTGACGGTCCCAGGCGCCGCCATGCGGCGTCCTCAGTCGCCCGAATAGCGCTGCTATTCGGGCTCCCTGCGTCCTTGCCTGACGACCGTCTGGACCTCGTCAGTAGCCGAGCACATATAAGACTTGGATGGGCATCGGCTTTGGCGACGCGGTTCTGATCTTCGGTGGGCTGCTCACGGCGGTGGCGGCGCTCTCGGGGGTGATGAAGGGCACTGTGCTTTCGGCTTCCGTGTTGTCTGTGGCGCTGGGGATCCTTCTCGCCGCTGTCGGTGTCGTCGACGTCGAAGCCGGCGACCAATCAATCGTTGAGCTTGTCGAGCTGGCGCTGATTCTCACCCTGTTCTCCGACGGGATGTTCGTCGAGCGTGAGCTGCTGCGGCGGCACTGGAGCCCGGTGGCACGGGCGCTGGTGATCGCGATGCCGATCACGATGGCGCTGCTGGGGTTGGCCGCGAAGGCGCTCTTCCCCGACCTCAGCTGGGCCGAGGCGCTGCTGCTGGCGGCAGTGCTCTCACCGACCGACCCGGTCGTCACCTCGGCAGTCGTGACCTCGCGCATCGTGCCGGCCTCGGTCCGCCACACGCTCAATCTCGAGTCCGGCCTCAATGACGGACTCGCGCTCCCCTTCGTCCTCTTCTTTCTCGTCCTCGCCGGCCCGGGTGGCGGCCCTGGAAGCGAAGCGGCGAAGCTGGTCGGCGAGGCCCTCTTTGGTGCCGCCGTCGGCATCGGCCTTGGCGCACTCGGTGGGCGCTTGCACCATCATCTGCCGGGCGGCGGCCTCACCGCCCGCTACGAGGGGATCTACGCGATCGGCTTCGCCCTCTTCGCCTTCGGCCTCGCCGACGTGACGATCGGCAACGGCCTGATCGCCGCCTTCGTCTGTGGCATCGCGATGGCGGCGACTGAGCGCGACGTGCCCGAGGGCTTCGTCGAGTTTGCCGAGAACACCAGCGCGATCCTGCAGGTGCTCACCTTCTTCGTCTTCGGCGCCCTCATCGTCGCCACCGGCTTCCACCACAGCATCCCGCCGCTGGTCGTCTTCGTCGTCTTCGCCCTGCTCATTGCCCGCCCCCTGGCTGTGATGCTCTCCTTCGTCAAAACCGGCATCCCCCGTCCCCAGAAGCTCTTCATGGCCTGGTTCGGCCCCAAGGGTGTCGCCTCAATGCTCTTCGCCCTCTTCGTCCTCAAGTCCGACGTCGCCGAGAGCAACCTGATCTTCGACATCGCCGCAATAGCGATCATCGCCTCCATAGCCGCCCACGGCCTGACCGACACCGTCGGCGCCCAATGGCTGGCCCGCCGAGTCGGCCTCGACCAGCGCAGCTAATCATTCGTCCAGCACACTTCCGTGCGCTACACGTAACGTTTTGTCCGCTAGCCTCTCTTGTGCAATGGAGCAGGCAAGAGCAAACTGGAACGACAACCGCCTCGATCACCTCTCGGGTCAAGTCGATTCGGTGCGAGATCGGGTCGATGCCCTGCAGCACCACATCGACAACCGTTTCGATCGGCTTCAGAACGCGATGATCATTACGCTCGCGAGTATTCTCGCCGCATTCGGCGGCGCGATAGTCGCGATTCGATTCTGAAGCGAAGCAGCAATCTGCTCGCTACCCAGCTTTGAGCCGTCATCCCAGTCGAGCTTTATCGCGGCGGTATCCCGCCTGAGTCCGTATCGAATCGAGAAGAGCGTGTGCGCAGGAGTCTGCGGACACTCAGCGCGAAGCGCGTCCGCAGACTCCTGCGCACACGCTCACCACGTTTGGTTCACCGACTCAGGCGGGAACCGCAGCGAGCCGCTCTTCGACCCACTTGGTCGAAGCAATGTGCTTGCTCATCCCCAGTTGCTTGGGCTCGGCGCCAAGGGCGAGCGAGACGAGCTGCGGCAGATGCAAAACGGCCAGACCCAGATCCCGGTTGACCACCTTGGCCGCCTCGGGCTGTTGCATGTCGAGGTTGAGGTGGCAGAGGGGACAGGGGGTGACGAGGCAGTCGGCGCCGGCGTCGAGCGCGTCGCCGACGTGGGTGCCGGCCTGGCGCAAGGAGGTGTCGCGGTTCATCGTAATCACCGGGAAGCCGCAGCACTTGCGGGCGCCGTCGTACTCGACGACCTCGCCGCCGAGGGTCTCGATCACCTTCTCCAGGTAGAGGTCACGCTCGGGGAACTCGTCGTAGCCCAGGCGCTCCTTGGGCCGGACGACGTAGCAGCCGTAGAAAGGACCGACGCGCAGGCCGCTGAGCGGCCGCGTTACCTTCTCGGCGAGACGGTCGAGGCCGTAGTCCTCGACCAGCAGCCAGAGGAAGTTCTTGTTGGTGAAGCCGTCCTTGCCCTTCTCGTAGGCGAGGCCCTGGCCGCTCAGCACCTCGTTGATGTGGGCGCGGTAAGAGGAGTCCGCGTCGAGGCGCTGCTGACACTCCGACTGGGCGCCCTGGCAGGTCGAGCAGATGTTCATCATCGAGAGCCCGGTCTGCTGGGCTAGCGCGAAGGTGCGGGCGTTGAGCGTGTCGGCGAGCTCCTGGTTGTGCTCGGCGATCACGCCGGCGCCGCAGCAGTTGGCGCGGTCGAGTTCGATCAGCTCGATGCCGAGCTTCTCGGCGGCGATCGCCATCGACCCGTGCAACTCGGGGGTGAAGCCGCGCGAGACGCAGCCGGGCCAGTAGGCGACCTTGACCTGCTCGCTCATCACGACTCCTCCTTCGTATCCGCCGCGGCCCCAGCCTCGGCCGTCAAGGCCTCGTCCATCATCTCGTCGGGCTCCGGTTCGACGAAGTCCTCGTCCTCGCCCTTGATGTAGAGGTTGAATTCCTCGCGGTGCTCCTCGGCGTGCTTGTAGATCGCCTTGACGTCATCCTGGGCACCGCCGGGAAGCTTGTGGTGCGGCGCGATCCACTTGCTGCGCACCTTGCCGGTCTTGATCGTGCGGAATATCGTCGGCAGCGCGCCGATGACTTCCTTGATCGCGCGTTTGCTGGGCTTCAGCTTGCCCTTGATGCCGAAGGCAAACGACTCTTTCGGCAGCGCCACCTCGTCGAGCGTTCCCTTCTTCTCGATGATCTGGACGAAGGCAAGCTCGTGGTGGTGGCCGCTGTTGGGATCCTCGATCTCCGCCTCGCCGGCTTTGCGGCGCAGCCGCATGATCTGGTCCATCGGCGCCACGCCCTTGGGGCAGGCGTCGATGCAGCTGAAGCAATGGGTGCAGTCGTAGATCCCGTGTGGATCGTGGGCGAGGTCGTGGAGCCGCTCCACGGTCTCGGCGTCGCGCGGGTCCCCGACGAAGCGGTAGGCCTTGGCCAGTGCCGCCGGGCCGATGAAGTCTGGATCGGCCTCCATCGAGAGGCAGGACGAGACGCAGGCGCCGCACTGGATGCAGGCCATCGACTGGGTGATGTCGATCATCGACTCCGGCTCGACCACGTACTCGCGCTCGGGCGCCTCGCCGTGGGGGAGGAGCCAGGGGGTGACGCGGCGGATCTTGGCCCAGTGCGTCGACTCCATGTCGGTGATCAGGTCCTTGATCACGGGCATGTTGCCCATCGGCTCAATGACAATCGGGTTATCGGCGGATCCGTTGGCCGAGCCGGGCGGCGGAAACTCGTCGGCGCCCATCGGCGGCGGCACGTCATCGGCCTTGCGCCGGTTCGCTTGGGCGTGAGCCTCACCAATCTGGGTCTTGCAGCCCAGGGTCGAGGAGCCGTTGACCTTCATCCCGCAGGAGCCGCAGATCGCGGCGCGGCAGGAGCAGCGCACCGAGAGCGAGCCGTCGTCACGATCCTTGGCTTGCAGCAGACCGTCGAGGACGGAGAGCGAGGGATCGAGGTCGACGTCGAACTGCTCCCAGTAGGGACCCTCGCCGCTCTCGGGCTGGTACCGGCGAACTTTCAAGGTGTAGGTGGCCATGGGCCTAGTACTTCCTCTCTTCCGGTTCCCACTGGGTGATCGTCACCTCTGAGTAGGAGATCTCCGGTCCGTCGTCGCTCAGCTGCAGGTCGATGTGCTTGAGCCACTCATCATCATTGCGCTCCGGGAAGTCCGTCCTGTACTGGGCGCCGCGACTCTCTTTGCGCTCGAGCGCTGCGAGGCAGGTGCACTCGGCGTTGTCGAGCATGTAGCCGAGCTCGATCGCGCCAAGCAGGTCCTGGTTGAAGATCGCGCCCTTGTCGTCGATGTAGGCGGTCTTGGCCTCCTCCTTGAGCCGGCGCACCGTCTCGAGGGCCTCCTGGATCCCGGCCTCGTCGCGGAAGACGGCGACCTTGGCGTCCATGACCGTGCCCAGATCGAGCTTGATCTCCGAGACACGGCGGCCGGAGCCCTTCTCGCGGGCGGAGATCGCCTCGATCGTCGCCTGCTCGGCCTCGAGCACCGCTTTCGAGGGCCGCGAGCCCTCGGTGCGCTTGGCGCGGGCGGCGGCGTCGGCACCGGAGCGGCGGCCGAAGATCAGCGTGTCGAGCAGCGAGTTGGCGCCGAGGCGGTTGCCGCCGTGGACCGAGACGCAGGCGACCTCGCCGGCGGCGTAGAGGCCGGGGATGTCGGTGCGCCCGTCGACGTCGGTCTTGACCCCGCCCATCGTGTAGTGGTTGCCGGGCTTGATGTGGATCGGTTCCCTGGTGATGTCGACGCCGGCGAAGTCACGGCCGACGAGGACGATCTCGCGCAGCGCCTCGTGCACGCGCTTTTTCGGCACCACGGTGATGTCGAGGGCGACGGTGCCGTCGGGGAAGCCGCGTCCCTCGTTGATCTCGGTCTGCTCGGCCCGCGAGACGACGTCGCGCGAGGCCAGCTCCATCTTGTTAGGGGCGTAGCGCTCCATGAAGCGTTCGCCTTTGGCGTTGAGCAGATGGGCGCCCTCTCCGCGGGCGCCCTCGGTGATCAGGAAGCCCTTGCCCGCCAGCGTCGTCGGGTGGTACTGGATCATCTCCATGTCCATCAGCTTCGCCCCGGCCCGGTAGGCCATCGCGATCCCGTCGCCGGTGCAGATCAGCGCGTTGGTGGTCGGCTTCCAGACCTGCCCGTTGCCGCCGCTGGCGAGGATCACCGACTTCGCCTCGAAGAGCTCCATCGAGCCGTCGGCGATGTTGCGGGTGACGACCCCGCAGCACTCGCCGTCGTCGTCGAGGGCGAGCGCGGTGCAGAACCACTCCTCGTAGCGGGCGACCTGCTCGGAGTGCTTCATCAGTTGCTCGTAGAGCACGTGCATGATCGCCTGGCCGGTGATGTCGGCGACGTAGTAGGTGCGGGCGGCGGAGGCGCCGCCGAAGGCGCGGGTGCCGAGCTTGCCTTCCTCGTTGCGGTGGAAGGTAACGCCGAGGTGCTCGAGGTGGAGGATCTCCTCTGGCGCCTCGCGGCACATGATCTCGACCGCGTCCTGGTCGCTCAGGTAGTCGGAGCCCTTGATCGTGTCGAAGGCGTGCGACTCCCAGGAGTCGCCGGGGTTGAGCGCGGCGTTGATTCCGCCCTGGGCCGCGTTGGAGTGCGAGCGGACCGGGTGGACCTTGCTGAGGATGCCCACTGAGACGCCCTTCTCGGCGGCCGCCAGTGCTGCTCGTTGTCCGGCAAGGCCGGCGCCGATCACCAGTACGTCATGCGTGGGCACGGCCGCGCACTCTATAGAGGCGAAATCCGACGCCGCAGTCGGATTTCAAGCCGGCCGTAACGCTTTTCGTTGTTATAGAACGAGAACGCGTTACGGCTTACCAGCGTTCACCGCAACCAGCGCTCGTCGAGGCGGCGCACGGCGGCCTCGCTGAGGCGGATGCCGTCGGCGACGGTGCCGAACTCGACGTTCTCGGCGACGTCGTTGGGCCAGTGGTAGAAGGCCGGCTGCTTGAGATCGTTGCAGGCGCAGAGCGCCGCGGTCTCATATCCCGCCGCCAGCGGCTCCAGCCCATCAGTGCCATTGTGCAGGCGCAGGTTCGGGTAGAGCCAGATGCCCAGTTCCTCGGCGAGGCCGTCCATCAGCGCGAGCGCGCGCGACGGATACTCGTGCATCTTCAGGAATCCCTCGCCGCGAAGGACCAAGAGGTGCGGAGAGCCGAGCGACTCCAGGCAGAGGAAGAAGGTCCGGTCCCGTGGCAGGTGGGGAAAGTGGCGCTCGCCGAAGGCCTTGATTCCCTCGCTGAAGGACTCCTCCGAACCTGCCGAGAGGAGGACGACCCGGATGTCCTCGGTCGGCTCATCCACGACGCGCTTCGCCAGGGCGAGCAGGGCGATGACGCCAGTGCCGTTGTCGTTTGCGCCAGGGACGGTCTCGCGCAGGCCGATGTCGGCCATCGCCGCCGCCGAGCCGATTCCGAGGAACACCCCGAGCTTCGACAGCAGCCGTTTGCCGCTGAGCGCTCCGAGCGCGGCGAGAAGCGGACCGCCTACCACCGGCGCCATCAGCATCGGGCTCGTGTCCTGTCCCTCGATCAGGCCGAGGCGGTCGGCGATCCGTGGGATCGTGGGATGGAAGACCAGCCCCGAGTGGGCGGCATCGTGGTGAGCGATGAGGACGACCGTGCGCTCGGCTTTGGCCGGGCCCAGTTCGCAGACGACGTTGTAGGTGGTGCGCTTGGGCAGCAGCCGCCGCAGTGGGCGCTTGCCAGGCGGAAAGTCAGCGGCGATTCCGGCGGCGCCAACCGAGCCCAGGACGGTGCCGAGCAACCGCCGACCGCGCAAGCCGGCAAAGCCAGCCAGCGCGCCGAGGGCAGCGCCGATGCCCACCGGCCACCAGAAGGTGCCGTGCGCCGGCTCGGCCTCGATCCGAGCCTCGGCGCCGAGCTCGGCGAAGCGCTCGACGATCCATTCGGCCGCCTGGCGCTCGCCTTCGGAGGCGGAGGGGCGGTGGATCTGTTCGAGTTCCTCGAGCCGCTCCCTGAGCCAGGTTTGATCGGTCATAGAAATCGGACCTTAGCCGCCGCTTACCATTGCTACATGCTGGGCGGCTCCCCGATCACCCTCTTCCACGTCCGCGGCATCCGCATCACCGTCGACTGGTCGTGGTTCCTCGTCCTCTTCCTGGTGATCTTCTGGCTCTCGCGCTTCTACGGCGACGTGCTCGGGGAAAGCAGCTCGGCCTCGACACCGTTCGCCCTCGCCGTGATCAGCGCTCTCGGCTTCTTCGGCTCGATCGTCCTGCACGAGCTCGGCCACGCCTTCGCCGCCCTGCGCAACGGGATCGGCATTTCCAGCATCCAGCTCTGGATTTTCGGCGGCATGGCCCGCATGGATCGCGAATCCGGCAGCCCTGCGGCCGAGTTCAAGGTGGCGGTCGCCGGGCCGCTGGTGACCCTTGCCATCGTCGTTGCGCTAACGGCGATCGGGGTGGCCGCGGTCGGCCCTGAGGAGTTCAAGCAGGCGGTACTGATCAAGGCGAACTCCGGCGTCTCGGGGGCGATGGCGGTGATCGGCTGGCTGGCCTCGATCAACCTGCTCGTCCTCGTCTTCAACCTGCTGCCCGCTTTCCCGATGGATGGCGGTCGGATCGTGCGCGCGATCGCCTGGTGGCGCACCGGCGACCGCAACTCGGCCACTCGTTTCGCCGCCAACCTGGGCCGCGTCTTCGCCTACATTTTCATCGGCGGCGGCCTCGTCCTGATTGCCAGCGGCGACGCCTTTGGCGGCATCTGGCTGGCATTGATCGGCTTCGTGATCAACAGCTCGGCGCGCGCTGCCTCGATGCAGACCAAGATCACCGGCCGAATCAGCGAGCTGCGCGTCTCCGACGTGATGGACCGCGAACCGGTGGCGATCCCGGGCGAGCTCAGCGTCGAGCAGGCGCTTGACGAGTACTTCCTGCGCTACCGCTGGCCCTGGTTCCCGGTCGTCGACGCCGCCCACCGTTTCCTTGGCCTGGTTGTCCGCGACAAAGCCGACGAGGTGCCGGAGACCTCGCGTACGACGTCTCATGTCTCCGATTTGCTGGAGCGGGACGACGGCACCTTCCAGGTTCGCGACGACGCCCCGCTCGACTCGCTGCTCGCGAGCCGGGCGCTGCGTCGCTTCGGCGCCCTGATGGTGGTCGACGCCGATGGCCGCCTATCGGGAGTGATTACGGTCGAGCAGGTTGGGCGCGCTCTACGCGATACTGCGAAGTAGGAAAGCCCCGACAGGGGTTCCGCTTGACTTTTTCGATGGATCGTCTTGCTGCTGGCGCCGCTTGGGGAGCGCCGAAAAAGTACAAGACGCTCCACCCCCTGTCGGGGTCTCCTAAACAGGGCGGTGTCGGTCGATGATGCGACCGAAATCGGTGCCCGCCGGGAGGGTGCCGAAGGCGTTGCCCCAATCGCCAGAGAGGCGTGAGGCGCAGAAAGCATCCGAGACTGCCGGATCGCCGTAGCGGACCAGCAGCGAAGCTTGAAGGGCTACCGCCATCTTCTCGACGATGCGGCGGGCGCGGGACTCGATCGTTTCGATGTCGCCGGGGATTTCGTTCCGTAGCGAAGAGACGTAGGCGTCTAGCTTGGGTTCGGGGCCTGCGCCCTCCAGAACCTCAGCGAAGAAAGCATCCACTGACGTTGGGTTCTTGACCATGGCGCGGAGGACGTCGAGGCATTGGACGTTGCCTGAGCCCTCCCAGATGGAGGCAAGTGGGGCCTCGCGGTAGAGGCGGGGAAGCCCCGACTCCTCGACGTAGCCGTTTCCTCCCAAGCACTCCAGGCACTCGACGGCGTGGGAGGGAGCGCGCTTGCAGAGCCAGTACTTGAGTACCGCGTTTGCAAGCCGCCGGAACTCCGCCGCCTCGTTATCGCCGGCGGCGGCCTCGTCGTAGGCGCGGGCTAGGCGCATCGCTGCGACCGTGGCGGCCTCCGACTCGACGCAGAGGTCGGCGAGGACGTTTCGCATCAGCGGCTGGTCGATCAGCTCCTTGCCGAAGGCAGAGCGGTGTTCGGTGTGGTTGAGCGCCTGCACGAGGCCGGCGCGGTAGCCGGTAGCGGCGCCGATCACGCAGTCGAGGCGGGTGTGGTTGACCATCTCGATGATCGTCGGCACGCCACGCCCGTCCTCGCCCACCATGCGCGCCCAGGCGCCGCGGAACTCGAGCTCGCTAGAGGCGTTGGAGCGGTTGCCGAGCTTGTCCTTGAGCCTCTGGATCTGGAAACCGTTGCGCTCGCCGTCGGGCGTCCAGCGCGGCATCAGGAAGCAGGAGACGCCGGAGTCGGTCTGGGCGAGGACGAGGAAGGCATCGCACATCGGTGCCGAGCAGAACCACTTGTGGCCGACCAGCTCGTACTCGCCGCCGGGGCCGCCGCCGTTCAGCGGTGTCGCCACGGTGGTGTTGGCGCGCACATCCGAGCCGCCTTGCTTCTCGGTCATCGCCATCCCGCAGAGCGCACCGCTCTTTCGGTCGGCGGGCAGCGAGCGCTCGTCGTAGTCGAGCGAGAGGAAGCGGTCCTCCCACTCGGCTGCCAGCTCGGGCTGCTTGCGCAGGGCCGGGATCGCCGAGTAGGTCATCGAGAGCGGGCAGCCGACGCCGCTCTCGGCCTGCATCAGCAGCATGAACATCGCCGCGCGGGCGACGTGGGCGCCCGTGCCCGGCTCGCGCCAGGGCATCGCGTGCAGTCCGTGGTCGACGCCGATCCGCATCAGCTCGTGCCAAGAGCTGTCGAACTCGACCTCGTCGACGCGGTGGCCGTAGCGATCGTGGGTCTTCAGCTCGGGCTTGCGTTCGTTTGCCTCGAAGCCCCAGCGGATCGTCTGGGCCGAGCCACAGATCGCGCCCAGCTCGCGAGCGCGGTCCTCGGCCCAGTCGGCGCCCTCTCGCCGCAGGGCCTCCTGCAACGGCCTGTCGGCGTCGAACGGGTTGTAGTCCTCCAGCGGGGAGGACTGGTTGAAGACCTCGTGGGTGCTTGATGAGCTTCGCTCGATTGTCGCCATCGCTCCGATTCTCGCAGTTCGACCCATTGTGTGCTGGGCTGCCTTTCAGGGCGAAAAGGCACCTCGTCCACACCAATCGGCCTTGATTTGAGGGAAGAGTCCATAGGCTTCCGATCATGAGCTTCAACGCTCTAATCGCGGTTCTAGCGCTTGTCGCCGTGATCGGGATGACCGTCGTCTTGCGCGAGCTGATCCATCTGGCCTTGGTCCTAGCGGAAAATCGCCGGTCTCCGGCGGATCGGCGAGGCCGAAGTACGCCCTCGGCCTGACTCGCTTCGGACCGTCTCGCGGCCGGAGCCCCACGCCGGTAGCATCGCCGCGCCAATGGCGAAAATCCCAGTCAAGAACCCGATCGTCGAGCTCGACGGCGACGAGATGACCCGGATCATCTGGGCTTTCATCAAAGAGCAGCTGATCCTGCCCTACCTCGATCTGGAGCTGATCTATTTCGATCTCGGCATCGAGAGCCGCGACGCCACGCGCGACCAGATCACGGTCGAAGCGGCGAACGCGATCAAGCAGCACGGAGTTGGCGTCAAGTGCGCGACGATCACACCTGACGAGGCGCGCGTGAAGGAGTTCGGCCTGGCCGAGATGTACCGCTCGCCGAATGGAACGATCCGCAACATCCTCGGCGGGGTCATCTTTCGCGAGCCGATCGTGATCTCCAACGTCCCGCGCTTGGTTCCGGGCTGGACGAAGCCGATCGTGATCGGCCGCCATGCCTTCGGCGACCAGTACCGCGCCACCGACATGGTCGTGCCGGGCGAGGGCACGCTGACCCTCGCCTACACCCCCAAAGATGGCAGCGAGCCGATCGAACTCGACGTCTATGACTTTCCCGGCCCGGGTATCGCGATGGCGATGTACAACCTCGACGACTCGGTCCGCGATTTCGCGCGGGCGTCGATGCGCTACGGGCTCGACCGTGGCTTCCCGGTCTACCTCTCTACCAAGAACACGATCCTGAAGCGCTACGACGGCCGCTTCAAGGATCTCTTCGCCGAGGTGTACGAGAACGAGTTCAAGACCGACTTTGAGGCCGCTGGGCTGACCTATGAACACCGCCTGATCGATGACATGGTGGCGGCGGCGCTGAAGTGGGAGGGTGGCTACGTCTGGGCCTGCAAAAACTACGATGGCGATGTGCAGTCCGACACAGTCGCGCAGGGTTTCGGTTCGCTGGGACTGATGACCAGCGTGCTGATGAGTCCCGATGGCAAGACGGTCGAGGCGGAGGCCGCCCATGGCACCGTCACCCGTCACTATCGCCAGCACCAGCAGGGCAAGCCGACCTCGACCAACCCGATTGCCTCCATCTTCGCCTGGACCCGCGGCCTTGCTGCCCGCGGTCGCCTCGATGACACACCCGAGGTCTCACATTTCGCCGAGACCTTGGAGCGCGTCTGCGTCGAGACGGTCGAAGCAGGCAAGATGACCAAAGATTTGGCACTGCTGGTCGGTCCCGGCCAGGAATTCCAGACAACGCAGGAGTTCCTCGGCTCGATCGACGAGGCTCTGCGCCAGGCCATGGCCTAGTTCAAAAACCACGAATCCAGGAGAAAGAGATTCCGTGAGCACCCCTGTGAAAGTCACCGTGACCGGCGCCGCTGGGCAGATCGGCTACGCGCTCTTGTTCCGCATCGCCAGCGGTCAGATGCTTGGCCCCGACACACCGGTTGAGTTGAGCCTGCTTGAGATTCCAGACGCCATCAAGGCGGCGGAGGGCACCGCGATGGAGCTCGATGACTGCGCTTTTCCCCTCTTGCGGCGCATCGACATCTTCGATGATGCCAAGCTGGCATTCGACGGTTGCAACGTTGGCCTACTCGTTGGCGCTCGCCCGCGGGGGCCAGGCATGGAGCGCTCGGACCTGTTGGAGGCCAACGGGGGAATCTTCAAGCCACAGGGTGAAGCGATCGCCGCTGGTGCTGCCGATGACGTGCGGATCCTCGTTGTCGGCAATCCAGCCAACACCAACTGCCTGATCGCGATGTCAAACGCCGATGGCGTGCCGCGGGAGCGCTTCACGGCGATGATGCGCCTAGATCACAATCGCGCGATCGCCCAGACCGCCAACAAGCTCGGGGTGCAAATCTCCGATGTCATCAATATGACGGTTTGGGGCAACCACTCGACAACGCAGTACCCGGATCTGGTTAACGCGAGGGTGAACGGCCAGAGTGCCTGGGATGCAATCGACGATCCGACCTGGATCGCGGACGAGTTCATTCCTCGCGTGGCAAAACGCGGGGCGGCGATCATCGAGGCACGCGGCGCCTCCAGTGCTGCCTCCGCCGCCAATGCCGCGATCGACCACGTCCACGACTGGGTGCTTGGCACAGCCGATGGGGACTGGGCTTCGATGGGTGTGCCGGCCGATGGCTCCTACGGTGTCGAGGAGGGAATCGTCGCTGGGTTCCCGTGCACGTGTAGCGGCGGGCAGTGGTCGATCGTCGAGGGGCTTGAGGTGCCGGAGTTCTCACGCACTCGCATCGACGCCAGTGCGGCGGAGTTGCGTGAGGAGCGCGACGCGGTGAGCAAACTCGATTTGGTCTGACCTGGCCCGAAAATGAAAAAGCCGGCCCGTAAGGGCCGGCTTTGTTCTGCAAAGCACGGAGCTTGGAGCTATTTACCGGGGTGGTACTCGCGCCCTTTCTTGCTGACGCGACCCTCTTTCTCCATTTCACCGAGTACCCGGTAGAGGTAGTTCGGTTTAATTTTCATCTGCTTGGCGATCTCCGAAGCGGAGATACCGGGGTTCTGCTCGACCAAGGCAACTGCCTGGTCAGCGCGAGTGCCGCCGCGGCGACGCCGGCGACGTTTACGGGGAGCAGTCGAGGTTGATGCAGATGTAGCTTTGCGGGGCCTACCGGGGCCGCGTCCGGAGCCGGGAGGGCGACCGGGGCGACGAGTTACGGTGCCACCAAGCTCGGCGAGTGCACGCTCGAGGCGCTTGCGCTCCTCGTCGAGCTCGGCAAGCCTCTTCTTGACCAGGCCGAGAGCCTCGTCGAGTACGTTGCTGGTGCTAGGCATTTCCTTCCTTTCATCCCGTCAGCTTTGTGCCTCCCGGGTCGTCAGCTACTCGGGAGTGTGGCAGAGTCACAGTGACGGTGACTATTCATATAGTCAAATCAACATTAGTCACTCTGGCCATTTGGATGAAGGTACCCGCTTGAGCGGCTCACTCAGGCCGTGCGTTGCGCTTGTCGCTCGGGTGAAATGCGCACCACGTTCCAGGCCAAACCCAGCTTCTCCATCGCGCTGATTATTAGTGCGGAAGGGTCGATCTCCCGACGGCGCAATCCATGAACCGCGGACCGGGGGAAAGCATGGTGATTGTGATGCCAGGACTCACCCAGTGACGGCAAAGCGAGCCAGAAGACATTGGTCGAGCGATCATCAGTACTAAACCGACGCGTACCGAAATAATGGCACACCGAGTTGACGCTCCAAGTTACGTGATGCACAAAGAAGATACGCACCAATCCACCCCAAAGCAGTCCAGTGGCCGCCCCTGCCACGGTGCCGCTGGCTATATAGCCAGCCACTGCAGGTAGCAAGAGGGTCAGTAGAACCAAGGGAACAAACTGACGAGCGATAAGCCGCATGCCGCGGTCCTCGTGAAGATCGGCGGCATAACGCTTCCAGTCGGCGCGGCCCTGAGTGGAGGTCAGCCAACCGGCGTGGGCGTGCCAGAGGCCGGTGACAACCCCGCGGAGGCCGTCCTGGTGCCCGACATGGGGACTGTGGGGGTCGCCATCGCTGTCGGTGTGCGCGTGATGCTTTCGGTGATCGGCAACCCATGAGATCACGGGCCCCTGCACAGCCATCGAGCCCAGCACCGCGAAGAGGTACTCCAGGGGCTTTGAAGTCTGAAAGGAGCGATGAGTGAGCAGGCGGTGAAAGCCGACGGTAATCCCGATCGCGGTGACGAGATACATCACCGCGGCTATCGCCAGGTCCGTCGCGCTGACCAGCTGGTTCCAAAGCAGCACGACCGCGGCAAGGGTGGCGAGGAAGGGAACGACGACGGCAGCGAGGTTGGCGAACTTCTCGATCTTGGTCATTTCGTGCATGCTGGGCAAATTAGCTTGCTATGGAAGATAAGAATTAGGCTTCAGGCCAATTTTTTTCCCTGATTCTCATTATTTAAATGACAAGTTCTCTAGATTCTGAGCCCTGGCGAAGCCTTCCGCGATCAATTGCTGACTTGATCGAGCCAGAACTCGAAGCGGTTACCGGGGAGATCCTCGAGACGATCGGGCGCGAGGTGCCTGAGTATGCGCGCCCGTTGGAGGGACGCTTCGGCCGCGGGATCCGCACCGGCGTCGGCGAGGCCCTCAACCAGTTCGTCGCCCTGATCCGCGATCCCGACGCCGGCCGCGGTCTCGGTCGCGAGGTCTACGTCGGCCTTGGCCGCGGTGAGCTGCGCCAAGGCCGCACCCTCGACTCCCTGCAAGCGGCCTACCGCGTCGGCGCCCGCGTCGCCTGGCGACATCTGGCCCGGGTCGGTCGTGAGGCAAAGCTCGACTCCGAGGTGCTCAGCCTCTTCGCCGAGGCGATCTTCGCTTACATCGACGAGCTCGCCGCCGACTCGGTTGAGGGCTACACGGCCGCCCAGGCCGAGAGCGAGGACGTTCGCCGGCGCCGCCGGCAGGAGCTGGTTTCGTTGCTGATGCGCGAGCCTGCCGCCGAGACCGACGACGTCCGCGCAGCTGCCCAGGTCGTGGGCTGGAAACTGCCGAGCAAGCTGGCGGCACTTGCCTGCAGGGAGGACGATCTCACCACGATCGCCCGGCGACTGCCTGCCGACGTGCTGATCACGGACTTCGACGAGTTGGGCTGCGTTCTGATTCCCGACCCCGGCGGGCCCGGTCGGCCCAAAGACGTCGCTCGCGCCGCCGCGAAGAGGATGGCCGCGATGGGGCCGTCCTGCCCTCCAGCGCGTACGGGAGAGTCATGGCAGCTCGCCAAGGCTGCCCTGCGCGCCCTGGAAGCGGGCACGGTCTCAACCGACGGCCTGCTCAGAGCCGAGGACCACCTCGCTGACCTCCTGTTGCTCGAAGGCGAAGCCCTGGCGATGAGAATTGCCGACCGGCGGCTGGCTCCCTTCGACTCGCTGACCGAGAACGCCCGCGCGCGGATGAAGGAAACGGCGCTGGCATTCGTGCGCCAGCGCGGCAACTCGGTCGAGATGGCGGCGGAACTGCACATCCACCCCCAGACCGCGCGCTACCGCGTCGCCCGCCTGCGCGAACTGCTCGGCGATCAGCTGGACGACCCCGACGCCCGCTTCGAGCTGGAGATCGCGTTGCGCCACCGCGCCGGGCGCCAGTAGCGATCTCCTTCCCCCACCGGCCCGCCGGGCTCTAATCGTGCCGCTTGCGCGGCAAGGTGCGGAAGACGACGTCCCAAAGCGGGGAAGAGACGCCGAAGCCGTAGCGGTGATCCTGGAAGTGGTGGCGCATGTGCCGCTCGCGCAGGCCCTTGCCAAAGTCCGACTTGGGCACGAAGTGGTGCACGTAGTAGTGCGTGTAGTCGTAGAGGAGGTAGCCGAGGATGAAGCCGCCGAAGATCGGATAAGTGGCAGGGGTGCCAAAGATCAGCGTGAAGGCGAAGAAGAAGAGCGCCGCGAGCGGGATCGCCACCGCGGGGGGCATGACCAAGCGCAGCTTGTCGTTGGGATGGTCGTGGTGGATGCCGTGGATGATGAAGTGCATCCGCCGCCCGAAGGCATTGTCGGGCTGCCAGTGGAAGACGAGCCGGTGCAGCCAGTACTCGGTCAGCGTCCAGACGCCGATCCCAGCAAGGCTGAGCAGGATCAGCTGCCAGGCGGCGTAGCCGCGGTCAGCGCCGAGCCACTCCACCGCCACGATCACGGGCACGAAGACGATCGCGGGGACCGAAGGGTGCACCCGCGAGAAGAAGTTGAGGAAGTCGCTCTCGAACAGCTGCGGCGAGGCGGCGAGCTTCTGGGTCCGATTGGCGTCCATCGGGCAAGGCCCATGGTAGCGATGCGGCCACCGGCTTCCGCAAGACGCGGGGAACCTGTGACGAGACTGTGTCAAGAAGGTTGCGCTTTGCGGAATCGAGGCTCGCGAAAGCGTCACGTCGATGGCAATATCGCCGCCGTGCCGCGCAAGCAGAAGAAGCCGAGCTGTGAGGACTGCTACTTCCAGAAGAATCTTCTCTGCGCACTCGAGCTGGAGGAGCCCTGCGCGACGTTTCGTCCGAACCGTCCCGAGGGCCTCGTTCCGCCGCGGCAGCCGGTCCTGTTGATGCGGCCGCCACGCTGGGCATCGCAGGCCGGCACCGCCTGAGCGGCGGTCTGGCTATGTTTTGGCTAGATGCCGGAGCGGGATCTATATGCCTGGGCTCGGACCACCTACGTCAGTCGTAGAAGCCGGGGCTTTACGCCGAACGTCGACGTCTACTACTGCGGGGATCCTCAGCGAGCGGTCGTGAAGGTCGATCTGGCGGGTGTCGACCTCGACGAGGTTGGGATCGAGGTCGGGGTGAGGCAGCTCGCCGTAGTCGGCGAGCGGCAGGTGCAGGAGACCGAGGGGCGGGTCTACCAGCAGGTGGAGATTCCCTCAGGCCCGTTCCGGCGCGTCGTCGAGCTGCAGGTGGACGTCGATCCGGAGCGGGCGAGCGCGACTTACGAAGACGGGGTGCTGCGAATCGAGCTGCCCTTGCGCGATCCGGCCGAGACGACGCGCCGGGTCCCGATCGGGAGGGACTAGTGGCGACTCACGAGCGGCGGTTCTGATGGAGAGCAGCCCGGTCCTCGAGGTCGTCGACTCGCTCGATGCGGAAAACGCGATTCGCGCCTCTGAGCCGTTGCCGGATGCGCTTCCGGTGCTGCCACTGCGCGAGACCGTCACCTTCCCGGAGACGCTTACCCCGCTGGCGGTTGGCCAGGAGCGCTCGATCAAGCTGGTCAACGACGTGCTCGGCTCAAACCGGATGCTGGCGATGGTTGCCGCCCGCGATCCCGAGAACGAGGAGCCCGGGCCAAAAGACCTCTATGAGGTCGGCGTCGTCGGCGTCGTCGCGCGTATGCTCAAGGTGCCGGACGGCACCCTTCGTGTCCTTGTCCAGGGCATGCAGCGGGTGCGGCTTGGGCCCTTCGTCGCCGAGCAGCCTTACCTGGTGGCGCGGATCGCCGAGCTACCCGACGTGGTCGAGGACGGCCCCGAGCTGGAGGCGCTTACCCGCAACGTCCAGCGCACCTTCTCGGAGATCATCGAGCAGATCCCCTACCTGCCCGAGGAGCTGCAGATGGCGGTCGCCAACCTCGACGACCCCGCCGCTCTCGCCCACCTGATCGCCGGCGCCCTGCGCATCTCGGTCGAGGAGAAGCAGGAGCTGCTCGAAGAGGTCGACGTCGTCGCCCGCTTGCGCGGCCTCTCCCAGATCCTCGCCCGAGAGCTTGAGGTCGTGCAGCTGGGAACCCAGATTCAGTCGCAGGTGCAGTCGGAGATGGACAAAGGCCAGCGCGAGTTCTTCCTCCGCCAGCAGATGAAAGCGATCCAGGACGAGCTGGGTGAGGGCGATGAGCAGCAGGCTGAAGTCAACGAACTGCGCGAAAAAATTGAGGCCGCGAAACTTCCCGAGCACGCTCGCAAGGCCGCCGAACGGGAGCTCTCGAGGCTGGAGAAGCTGCCACCAGCGGCAGCCGAGCACGGCGTCATCCGCACCTACCTGGAGTGGCTGGTCGAGCTGCCCTGGTCCGTGGAGACCGAGGACAACCTCGACATCGCCCACGCCCGCGAAGTGCTCGACACGGATCACTATGACCTGGAGAAAGTCAAGGACCGCATCCTCGAGTACTTGGCTGTGCGCAAGCTGAAACCGGACTCGCCCGGCCCAATCCTCTGCTTCGTCGGACCGCCCGGCGTCGGTAAGACAAGCCTTGGCCGCTCGATCGCCAAGGCGCTGGGACGCAAGTTCGAGCGCATCTCAGTCGGCGGCGTCCGCGACGAGGCCGAGATCCGTGGCCACCGCCGCACCTATATCGGCGCGATGCCCGGCACGATCATTCGCGCCCTGCGCGATGCCAGCTCTCGCAACCCCGTCTTCATGATCGACGAGATCGACAAGATGGGTGCCGACTTCCGCGGCGACCCCGCCTCGGCGATGCTTGAGGTGCTCGATCCGGCCCAGAACGACTCCTTCCGCGATCACTACCTCGACCTCGAGTTCGATCTCTCCGAGGTGATGTTCATCGCCACCGCCAACATTCTCGACACCATCCCCGGTCCATTGCTGGATCGGATGGAGACGATCGAGCTGGCCGGCTACACGCTCGAGGAGAAGAAGCACATCGCCCGCCGCTACTTGGTGCCGCGTCAGATCGCCGCCAACGGCCTCAAGCCTTCCCAGATCGAGTTCTCCGACTCGGCGCTGACGGCGATCATCGAGGAGTACACGCGCGAGGCCGGGGTGCGCAACTTGGAGCGGCAGATCGGCGCCATTTGTCGCAAAGTCGCTCGCGATGTAGCTGAAGGGAAGAGCAAAGGCAAGGTGAAGATCTCGGCCAAGCGTGCCCGCGAACTGCTCGGCCGCCGCCGCGTCTTTGCTGAGCAGCGGCGGCGCACCAAAGTCCCAGGCGTGGCGACTGGACTTGCCTGGACGCCGACTGGGGGCGACGTGCTTTTCATCGAGGCGACCGCGATGCCGGGCTCGGGCAAACTGACGATCACCGGCCAGCTTGGCGACGTGATGAAGGAGTCAGCGCAGGCGGCACTCTCCTACGTGCGGGGCCACTGGCGCGAGATCGCCCCCGATTTGGACGAGGACTGGTTCGCCAAGCACGACATCCACATCCACGTGCCGGCCGGGGCCGTGCCAAAGGACGGCCCGTCCGCGGGCGTGGCGATGACCGTGGCGCTGGCCTCCCTGATTAGCGGCCGCCCGGTTCGAAACGATGTCGCGATGACCGGAGAGGTAACGCTAACCGGCCAGGTGCTACCGATCGGTGGCTTGAAGGAGAAGTCGCTGGCGGCGCAGCGGGCGGGTATCAAACGAGTGCTGGTTCCCGAGCGAAACAAAGGGGACGTGGCGGAGATCCCCGAGCACGAGCGCAGTGAGCTGGAGTTCGTCTTCGTCGACGACGTCTCCAAGGCGATCGAAGCAGCACTCGCCTAGTCCCATGGAGGCCGCCGGCACGCTGCGCAGGAGCAGCTTCTCGACCTATCTGGAATCGATCGCGGCGCTGGTGCGAGCGCGCTCGCGCACCTTCTGGTTCGTCGCCGGCCTCACCGCCCTCGCTGCGGTGCTGCGCTTCGCCACGCTCGGCCTGCAGAGCTACCACCACGACGAGATCGTCACCGCCAGCCGCATCCTCCGCGACGGTTTCTGGCACGCGATGGACGCGGTCGGCTTCAGCGAGTCGGCGCCACCGCTCTACTACGCGACCGCCTGGCTCTGGACGCAGGTGACGGGAACGGGCGAGGTTGGCCTGCGCTCGGTCTCGGCGCTCGCCGGCATCGCCACGGTCCCGGTCGCCTACCTGCTCGGAGCCGAGCTGAGCAGCCGCCGCGCCGGTCTCCTCGCCGCCGCGCTGGTTGCGGTCAACCCGATGCTGGTCTGGTACTCACAGGAGGCGCGCGGCTACGCGCTCTTCGTCCTGCTCACCGCCGTCTCCATGCTCTACTTCATGCGTGCGCTCGACCGCGGCCGCCGCCGCGACTCGGTCGCCTGGGGCATCGCCTCGGCGCTGGCGCTCGCCACGCACTACTTCGCCGCCTTCCCGATCGCCGCCGAGGCGCTCTGGCTGCTGCGGCGGCGAAGACGGGAACCCGGCGGCGCCTTCCCCGGCCTCTGGATCATCGGTGCGGCGGGCCTGCTGCTGGCGCCGCTGCTGATCCACCAAGCGTCGTTCGCCCACGCCGAATGGATCAGCAACTTCAGCCTCTGGCACCGTCTCTGGGAGACGGGCCTCACCTTCGCGCTGGGGGAGACGGGCGACATCATCGCTCGGCCCGAGCATCCCCTGCTGGCCCTTGCCCCGGCGCTGGTTGCGATAGCCGGTCTGATTCTCGTCTTCGTTCGCGGCTCCGACCGCGAGCACCGCGCCGCGCGCGTCCCACTCACGCTCGCCGCGGTGACGGTCGTGGTGCCACTCGTCATCGGCCTGCTCGACTCGAGCAAGGACTACGTGCTCGCTCGCAACCTGCTGCCGGCGCTGGTGCCGCTGCTGGTCGCGCTGGCGGTCGGCTTCACCCTGCCAAGCGCGCGCCGCCGCGGTGCGGCACTCGCCGCGATCTTGGTCGCCTATTCGCTCGGCTTCTCGGTCTGGGCGAGCCTCTCGCCGGCCCTGCAGCGCCCCAACTGGGAGCCGGTCGCCACCGCCATCGGCGAACCGACGGTGCCGCGGGCGATGGTGACCTGGACCCTGGGCGAGGCATCGCTTCGCTACTACCTCTCGACCGGATCGATCCAGGTCCAGCCCTCCGACGGCTTCGACTGGTGGGTCGGAGAAATCGATTTCATCTCCGACGGTCCCGCGCCGGCGCCGCCCGCACGCATCTTCGGTCCCGGCTTCCGCGAAGTCGGCTACGAGCGGGTGGGGAGGCTCTACCTGCGGCGCTTCGCCACTCCGGGCCCGGAGCTGAGGCCATTGCGGCTGCGCACGGTCCGCGACGCCCAGCTTGGTTTCCGCACCAACGGGGTACTGCTGGACGGCATAGGACCGGGCTGACGCCGCCCCGATCGAAGCGAGTTATCCTGAGTGCCCCGGAGAATCCAGCGAGGAGAAGGCATGAGCAAGACCAAGGCGACCCAGGCCGCCGACATCTATTCGACCGCACGTGAGAACCCCTACGTGCAGCGACTGATCGAAGACGAAGATCTGCGCGACAGCCTGAAGAAGGCCTTCGAGGCAGCGCGGGGCGCCTATGGCCGAGCGACCAGCAACGGCAGCACCGTCAAGGCCGTCACCAGCGACAAGAAGGTGCAGCGCGACCTCAAGTCCGCGGCGGAGAACCTGCGCGATGCCTCCGAGGCCCTGCGGGCGCCGAAGAAGCGCAAGAAGAGCCGCCTCGGCCGCATCATCCTGCTCGGCTTGGTCGGCACCGCGGTTGCCCTGTTCCTCAGCGAGGATGCCCGTAAGGCCGTGCTCGACGCCCTCTTTGGAGCCGAGGAGGAGTTCGAGTACACGTCCACCACGAGTATCAACGGCTCCTGACTGGGCCCAGTCAGTCCTGTCTGGTCAGTCACTTCCTCGGGCACGTCGATCGGCCGCGGTCATCTATCCGTCTGGGCGACGTAGACTGAATTTCATGGAGGCAGCGACCAAGGAACGTGAGCTCAGCGGCGAGAAGGCCCAGCGCATCGTCGACGCGATGCGGGTCAGCGTCGCCAAGCGCGGCGCGGCGGGTTCGACCTTCGAGCACGTCGCCCGCGAGGCCGGCGTAAGTCGCGGCCTCCTCCACTACTACTTCGGGACCAAGGAGCGGCTGCTGGTCGAGGTCGTGCGGCGCGACGCCGAGATCCGCGTCGCCCGCCTTGACGAACCGCTGGAGAAAGCGAAGACGGTCGACGACGTGATCGACGTTCTGCTCGCCAGCCTCACGGACCTGATCGAGAACGAGCCCGCCTTCTTCCTGCTTCTCTACGAGCTCTTCAGCGCTGGCCGGCGCAATCCGGAGATCCAGCACGAGGTAGGCCAGCTCTTCGAGCGCACCCGCTCCCACGTCGCCGACGTACTGCGTTCGAAGGAGCGGGAGGGCGTGCTGAAGCTACGCCACGACGCCGAGGAGATCGTCTCCTTCCTCTTCGCAATCGCCGACGGGTTCGCCCTGCAAGCACTCTCCGACACCGAGCGCGACATAAGCGGCGGCCTTGCAGTGGCTGCCGCCTCGGGTCGTTACCTGCTCATCTCCGAGTAGCCGCGGCGAGTGCCGGTTTACCGGCCCGCGGCGTGATCGCTCTCACAGACGACCGGCCGTTCGTTCGAAAGGCTGGCTGTCCAGCCAATGCGTGACTTCATGGTCAGACTTGCCGGGATACTGGGGCGTCGCCGCCGCTGGGTCCTGCTGGCCTGGATCGCCGTAGTCGCCGTTGCCCTGCCGATCGCCTCGCACCAGACCGATCATCTGACCGGTGGTGGCTTCGACGTTCCCGGTACCCAGTCAAAGGCGGTCAGCGACTCGCTCGAAAGCAACTTCAGCGACAAGACCGGTGGCATCGCCGTACTGCTGCAAGCCGAAGACGGTGCTGGGCGCGCCGCCCGCGCTGCCGCGATCGACCGGGTGCGCCGTGCCGTGGCGGGCCTCGACGAAGTGTCCTTGCCGCCCGCCACCGCGCGCCGCGGCGCGATCGCTGTGCAGCGGACCGGGACAGCGATGCTGCCGCTGCACAGCGAACAGTCCTCCGATCGCCAGATCGATTCGGCGACCACCCTGCGCGAAGACCTCGACCCCGGCACCGTCGTCGGCGGAGTGACCACCTACCTCGCCGGACAGCCGACGATCTGGGCCGGCATGCAGGAGCTCTCGAAGAAGGACCTGGCGAAAGCCGAGGCCGGTGGCTTTCCGATCGTCGCGATCATCCTCCTCGTCGTCTTCGGCTCGCTGGCCGCCGCGGCGCTGCCTCTGGTACTCGGCTTCGTCAGCGTGATCGTCACCGGGGCGCTTATCTACTTCCTCTCCCTGCAGATCGAGACCTCGGTCTTCGTCACCAACATGGCCTCGATGATCGGCATCGGCGTCGCGATCGACTACTCGCTCTTCATCCTCGCCCGCTACCGCGAGGAGCGCGCGGGTGGCCGCGACAAGGACGCCGCGCGCGCCGAGGCGCTCTCGACCTCGGGCCTGGCAGTCGCTTTCTCCGGCCTTGCCGTGATCGTCTCCCTCGCCGGCCTTTGGATGGTCGACAACCAGGCGCTGCGCTCGATGGCGCTCGGGGCGATGACGGTGGTCGCCGTCTCGATCCTCACCGCGGTCACCCTGCTGCCGGCGCTGATCGCGATGCTCGGCGACCGCGTCCTGCCCGGCGGCTTCGTCGCCAAGGTGCTTGGGATCTTCCGCCGCCGCGGCGAGCGCCCCGACCGTGAGGCCTTCTGGGTGCGCTGGACCACGCGGGTGATGGCGCGCCCGTGGCTTGCCGTGATCGGCGTCTCCGCTGTTCTGCTCACCCTGGCGATCCCGCTGCTCTCGATTGAGACCGGGACGCAGGCGCTGAGCCAGTTCCCCAAGGACAGCGACGTGCGGGTCGGCAACGAACTCGCCTCCGAGCAGCTCGGCGGCGGCACCGATCCGGTGCAGATCGTCGCCTCCTTCGACGGCGCCAGCACCGCCCGCGGGGAGCACGCGGCAATAGCCGGCTTTGCCCGCACGATCGAGTCGACCCCGGGCATCAGCTCTGTGACGCCTCCCGCATTCGCCGGTGACAGCGTCCTGATTCAGGCCACTCCTAGCGCGCCCAGCGAGTCCGACGCGACGATCGCCCTGGTCGAACGGCTGCGCGACGGCGTCATTCCTGCCACTGCGCTCGCCCACGTCGCGACCGTCGACGTCGGCGGCGAAACGGCGCGCAGCCAGGACGCGCGCACTCAGGTCAGCGGCTCGATGTGGAAGATCGTCCTCTTCGTCCTCGCCCTCAGCTTCCTGGTCCTGATGGTGATGCTGCGCTCGCTGCTGCTGCCGCTGAAGGCGGTCCTGATGAACCTGCTCTCGATCGGCGCTGCCTTTGGCGTTCTCGTCGCGATCTTCCAGTGGGGCTGGTTCGACAGCCTGCTCGGCTTCGAAAGCCAGGGTGCGCTGGACACGATCAACGTGCCGCTGATCTTCGCCATCGTCTTCGGCCTCTCGATGGACTACGAGGTCTTCCTGATGTCGCGCATCCGCGAGCACTACCTCGAGCACGGCGACAACGAACGCGCTGTCGCCGAAGGCCTCTCGACCAGCGCCCGCACGATCTCTTCGGCCGCCCTGATCATGACCTCGGTCTTTGCCGTCTTCGTGCTCACTGGCGTTCCCTCGATCAAGGAGCTTGGGCTTGGCTGCGCCGTTGCGATCGCACTCGACGCGACGCTGGTCCGCCTGATCCTCGTGCCGGCGGCGATGAAGCTGTTCGGCGACTGGAACTGGTGGATGCCCTCCTGGCTCGACCGCGCCCTGCCCGACCTCAGCTTCGAGGGCGGCGCGGCCGAGCCCGAGCCCGTCGAGGCCTGAGGGCCTATCCCGGTAGGGGCTCCACTTAACTTTTTCGGTGGATCGGATGTCGCTGACGCCTCAAGGTCGGCGGCGAAAAAGTACAAGACGTTCCGCCCCTACCGGGATAGGTCTGAATACGCTGTGTCGCCATGAGCGACGATCTTGCCTTTGCCGGAGCTGCCCGCCAGGCGGAGATGGTGCGGGCGGGGGAGGTGTCCCCGACCGAGCTGGTGCAGCTCTGCCTCGATCGGATCGCCCGGATCGACCCGCAGCTGAACGCCTTTCGCAAGGTGCTGGGTGAGCGGGCCCTGCTCGAGGCCGAGCAGGCAGAAGCACGGCTGAAGGCGGGCGACGAGCGGCCGCTGCTCGGCGTGCCGATCGCGATCAAGGACGAAAGCGCCGTCGTCGGCGAGGTCACTACGCACGGCACCGATGCCTTCACCGAGCCGGCCAGTGCCGATTGCGAGATGGTGCGGCGCCTGCGCGAGGCTGGCGCGATCGTGGTCGGGCTGACGCTGCTGCCCGAGCTGGCGATCTGCGGCTTCACCGAGTCCGCAACCTATGGGGTCACTCGCAATCCCTGGGACCTGCAGCGCAGCCCTGCGGGATCGAGCGGCGGCTCGGCGGCCGCTGTCGCGGCCGGGCTGGTCCCGATCGCCTCGGCCGGCGATGGGGGCGGCTCGATCCGACTCCCCGCGGCGTCCTGCGGGCTCTTCGGCCTGAAGCCTTCGCGCGGGCGGATCTCGCTCGCGCCGGCGAGCGAATATTGGAACGGCCTCGCCGTCAACGGCTGCCTCAGCCGCAACGTGCTCGACACGGCGCTCTGGCTCGACGTCACCGCGGGCGGTTCGCAGGAGCCCGGTGCGCCGCCGCCACCGGAGCGTCCCTTCGTCGAGTCGGCGAAGACCCCGCCGGGCAAGCTCCGGGTCGCCTACTCGACGCTTGCGCCCCGTGCCGCCGCCCCGCCGACCGTGTCGGATGTGGTCAAGCAAGCGGTCGCCGATGCTGCCGAGCTGATGCGCTCGCTTGGTCACGAGGTCACCGAGCGCGATCCCGCCTGGGGCGGGATCGGCAACAACATCACGCCGCGCTTTCTACGCGGCGTTGCCGACACGGTCGACGAAGTGCCCTACCCCGAGCGGCTGGAACGTCGCACGCGCGGCTTCGGAAGGCTGGGTCGCACGATTCCGGACGGCATCTACGAGCGCGCCCTGCGCGGCCGCGAGGTCGACGCTGCGCGAGTCAACGCAATCTTCGACTCCTTCGACGTGCTGATCACCCCGGTGATGGGCGGCACCGCGCTCCCGATCCGTCGCTGGGAGGGGCAGGGCGCCCTGCGCACAGTCCTCGGCATGAGCCGCTTCTATCCCTACTGCGTGCCCTGGAATCACCTCGGCAACCCGGCGATGTCGGTGCCAACCGGCTTCGCCGACGACGGCATGCCCTTGGCCGTCCAGATCATCGGCCGCCCCGGCGACGAGGCGACCCTGCTCTCGCTCGCCGGCCAACTCGAGTCCGAGCGGCCCTGGGCAGAGTTCAGGCCCCCTGTCTGTGCCTAGGCAGAACAGCTCGAGACGGGGGATAGGCGCCGCCGACGAAGAGCACCCGGTCGCCGAGGCGCTTCGGCAACTTCACCCGCAGTGGCGGCTCGAAGATTCCCTCGCACGTGTAGCTGCCTGGGGGGAGCGGTTTCAGCCGCATCACCATCATCAGCCGCTTGCCCAACTCGAAGAACACCGGCTTCAACGCCCTGTCGTTCTGACTGCGCCCACTCGCGCATTCGCCTGGACCGAGGTCGATCCAAAGCCGACGCGTGCTCGGTCGAAGTCGTGACTGTTTTGACGAGAGCGTCCAGGTGATGGCTTGTCTGTCGTCGACGATCGAGGCCGGTTCGCATCGGCTGCTGTAGCTCGCGAAGTCCCACAGTCCATCGGATTCCTCGAGCGTCAACTCTTCAACGCCCGGCAGGCGGCCGTGGGCGTAGACGACAACGCCGGGTTCCTGGCTCAGGGGCCTCCAGTGGCGCTTGGGCAAGGTCGGGTAGCCGGTCTGCCATTCCTCGATCGTCTTCCGCAGCCCCTCTTCTGCGGGGCCGGGGCCTGTCTCCGCTTCGGTTGGCCCACTGAACGCGCTTACCGGATCGAATGCGGGGCCTCCTCCGCAAGTCGTCGGATAGGGCCAGTAAGGCCATTTCGCGACCATCGGGTCAGGTCCTTGCGATGTTGGCGCGCCAGAAGCGTCAGATATCGGCACCGCTGCGAACCCCACGCCGAGCAACAGCCAGGCAACTACAGAACGAGCGATTCCCACCAGGCACCCCTCCCCCAATCGTTTGATGGGTCCCAACATTCCCGCAACGGGAAGGTTGCGGTGGCCTGCCGGACAGGTCTGGCTAGCCGAAGACCTTGCGCATCCGCGCGATCTCGCGGATTGAGCCTCGGGGGCGGATGCGGCGGGTCAGCACCAGCTTCAGAGGATTGGCGTCGGGCTTGCTGGTCGAGACGAAGTCGGCCCAGCTCGCCTCCAGGGTGACGGTGGGGTTGGGGGCTTCGCCCGGCTCAGCCCGGGTCGAGCCGTTGTCGAGCACGAGGTGCCAGGGGTCAGCGTCGGTGAAGCGCCACTGGTAGACGAGCTTCGAGCCGTTTGCGGCCTTGGGGTCCGCGGCGCGCTTGACCACGTCGAAGTAGAGGCGCTGCATTTCGGGCGTGGCTTCCGGTGTGGCCTCGGGCGGTCCGAGGATGCCCGCTTCCATCAGCTTCACCTGGTTCTCGGCAACCTCCTCGGCAGAGGCCTCGGGGTCGAAGGGGAAGACGCCAGGCGGCATCTCCTCAGTCGGGTAACCGATCGTGCGCCAGCGCTGGCGGATCAGTTTGAGGCCGAAGGCGAAGATGTCCTCCAGCGAGAAGCCGTAGCACTCGGTGTAGGAGCGGTCCATGTTGGGCGGGTAGAAGACCGCCGGGCCGTAGGGCAGCACTTCGCGCAGCAGCTCGACCACCGCCGCTTTGCACTCCTCGTGGGCGGGATGCTCGTCGGCGAGCAGCTCGGCGAGCACCTTGACGCCAAAGCCAATGTGGCGCTGCTCATCGCGGGAGACGTTGGCCATTCCGGCGCTGAAGCCGGGCATCGTGTCTTCGGAGGCGAAGAAGTCCTCGATGAAGTGCTGCCCGGGCTGGGCGAGTGAGCCCTCAACGATCAGGTGGTAAAGCGTGATTGCTTGCGCGTACTTGGGCAGCGAGCGGTCCTTGCGCAGTTCCTCCGCCATCACGTCGAGGCGGTCGAAGATGCCGCGGTAGCCCCAGTTGAGCTGCGGCAGGGTGGCGGAGAGCGTCTGCTGGATCGAGTCGCCGCCGACGCCGATCACCTCCTTGAAGAAGCGGTGGAAGAAGACCGAGTGGCGCACCTCGTCGACCTGCTGGGTGGCGAGGAAGTAGGACTGCTCCTCGGTCGGGGCGGCGGTGATGTACGGGGCGAGGGTGTCGGCGACGCGGTCCTCGCCGTAGAAGAACATCGAGTAGATCCACATCGCCGAGCGCCGCTGGATGTCGCTGAGGCCATCCCAGCCAGCTTTGTCCGCGGAGAGGTCGATGTCGTAGGCACTCCAGTTGCCCTGCTCCCAGCGCTTGTAGAGATCCTCGTAGGTGACGTTGTCCATCAGGCTCTGCGATGCGACGCTCATCTCTCTCCTTTGCTGGTGCGGCGGGCGGCTGCCCCGGAGGTTACCGCCAAACTGGCTGCTCAGCCAGGATGGCTCAGGGTGAGTTCGTCACAGAAGCCGGAGTCTCGATCTCCCGCTTGAGGATCTTGCCGGTGGGGCCCTTGGGGAGGTCGTCGATGAACCAGACCAGGCGCGGGTACTTGTAGGCGGCGATGCGCTCCTTGACGTAGGCGCTGATCTCCTCCGGTGCGAGTTCCTCGCCTTCGTGGAGGACGACCGCGGCGCCGATCTCCTCGCCCCACTCGTCGTGGGGGACGCCGAGGACGGCGGCTTCGCGGATCTTCGGGTGCTCGAAGAGCACCTCCTCGACCTCGCGCGGATAGACGTTGTAGCCGCCACGGATGATCAGGTCCTTCTTGCGGTCGACGATGTAGAAGTAGCCGTCCTCGTCGGTGCGGGCCATGTCGCCGCTGTGGAACCAGCCGCCCCGCATCGCCTCCTCGGTCGCGTCGGGACGCTGCCAGTACCCCTTCATGATGTTGTGGCCGCGGATCACGATCTCGCCGACCTCGCCCTGGTCGACCGGCTCGTCGTTCTCGCCGACGACGCGCATCTCCACCCCTTCGATCGGGGTGCCGATCGAGCCCGCCTTGCGCTCTTTGTCCGGGTGGTTGGAGCAGGCGACCGGAGAGGTCTCCGAGAGGCCGTAGCCCTCCAGCACGACGGCGCCGAAGGCGTCTTCGAAGCCGCGCAGGACCTCGACCGGCATCGAGGCGCCGCCGGTGATGCAAGTGCACAACGAGGAGGTGTCATAGCTCTCGCGCTCGGGGTGATGGAGCAGGGCGCCGAACATCGTCGGCACGCCGTAGAAGTGGGTGACGGCGTCGCGCTGCATCGTCGCCAGCGCCTCGCCGGGGTCGAATTTCGGCACCAGCGTGAGGCACGCTCCTACCTTGAGCGAGGCGTTCATTCCGACGGTCTGGCCGAAGGAGTGGAAGAGCGGCAGGGCGCCAAGGACGACGTTGCCCTCGGCGACCTCGCAGGTCGTACGGCTCGACACGTCGGCGTTGCGGAAGAGGTTGAGGTGGGTCAGCTCGGCGCCCTTGGGCTTGCCGGTCGTACCCGAGGTGTAGAGGATTACCGCGGTGTCGTCCTCAGCGGTGTCGTGAAGGCCGGCGGCCGGCTCGAGCTCGGCCAGCGTCGCCGCGAACGAGTCCGGCTCGACCTCGATCGACTCAGCATCGGCATCGATGGCCCCATCGCGCGCCTCCTCCGCAAAGCCGTGCCAGGCGAGCAGCAGCTTTGTCCCCGAGTCCTCCAGGTAGAAGGCGATCTCGCGCCGCTTCAGCAGCACGTTCATCGGCACGACCACGGCGCCGGCGCGCAGGACGCCGTAGTAGGCGATCGGGAACTCAGGGACGTTGGGCAGCATCACCCCGACCCGATCGCCGGGCTCGATGCCTTTCTCGTACAACAGCGTCGCCAGACGGGCACTGCGCTCGTCGAGCTCGCCATAGCCCAGCTCGGTATCGTCGAGCCGGATCGCCGGCATCTCCGCTGCCCGTCCGGCGCTCTCAGTCAGCAATGATGCGAGGTTGAGGCCCATCGCGCTGGCTACGGCCTGGTGAAGCGATGGACGGGGAACTCCTTGATGTCGGGCGGTCCCTGCGGCGCCCGGTCGCCGAGCTCCTGGATCGCAGGCACCAGCCGCGAGCCCTGGAAGCGATCGAAGTGATCGCGCGACTCCCAGAAATCGATAACGCCCCAACCGCCATCGATCGGCCCGGCGGAATGGAAGATCAGACCCTCCGGCGGATCGTCGTCGATGCCCATGTGGCTGTGCACCGCGTCGTACTCGTCCAGAGTGCCGCCCTCGAACTTCAATCTCAGACCAACTGCCATTGCTCCTCCTCAATAGAACCCGGAGTACCGTCGCGAGCATAGCCCGCCCGAGAGGGACGAGGAGATCTTTGAGGGTGGATATGCTCACCTCAATGGAGGACCTGGGGGAGCCGACCTCTTATCTTGCGGCGAGCAAAGGCGTGCCGGTCTACTCGCGCGACGGAGAGCGCCTCGGCCGGGTCGTGCGCGTCCTTTCCGCGCCCAACCTCGACATGTTCGATGGGATCGTCTTCGACACGACCGCCGGGCCGGGAGGGCACCGCTTCGTCGATGCGCCGGAGGTCGACGCGATCTACGAGCGCGGAGTCGTATTGAAGATCGATGCCTCCGAGGCCGCGAGCCTGCCGGCGCCGGACGCCAACCCGGGCGCCCTCTCGGTCAACCCAGCTGATCTCGTCGGGGGCGCTCGCCCCGGCTTCTTCCGGCGAGTCTGGTCCGCGTTCTCCGGCAGGCGCTGAGCCGCACGCCCTTAATGGCCGTGCTTGCGTAGGATCTCCGCTCAATGAAGTTGCCTGCATTGATGCTTGCGCTGTGCCTTGCTTTGGCGATTGCCGTCGCCGGCTGTGGCAGCAGCAGCGATTCCTCGAGCGACTCCTCCGGATCGACCAGCTCGACGGAATCGTCCTCGACGAGCAAAAAGACGAAGCCGAAGGTGACCGTGCCCAAAGGCATTTCGCCCAAAAAGTATGCCTACAGGGACTTGGAAAAAGGCACGGGCGCCACGGCCAAAGCTGGCGACGAAATCACGGTCCAGTACGTCGGCGTCGGCTACGACAGCGAAAAAGAATTCGACTCTTCCTGGAAGCGAAACGAACCGTTCAGCTTCACCCTCGGCGCCGGAGAAGTGATCAAAGGCTGGGACCAGGGCGTTAAAGGGATGAAGGTCGGCGGCCGCCGCGAGTTGCTCATCCCGGGCAACCTCGCCTACGGCCCCGCGGGTTCGCCGCCGAACATCGGGCCAAACGAAACATTGATCTTCGTGATCGACCTGCTCGGGGTCGAATAGCACCCTGCCGACCGCTTCGATCTTTGCCGAGCGTTTCGCGGCCCAGGGGTTGGCCGGGCCGCCAGAGCGCGACGCAAGCGCCGTCGCCGAGCGTTTGCTCGCCGTGCAGGGCCAGGACCCCCGCGGCGCTCGGCTGGCCGTGCGCGCCCGCAGCGAGGGACTGACAGCGGCCGACGTCGATCGAGCGCTGAGCGAAGAGCGCTCACTGCTGATCACCTGGCTCAATCGCGGCACGCTGCACCTCGTGCGCAGCGAGGACTACCCGTGGCTGCACGCCCTGACGACACCGCCGCTCTTCACCTCCGCGTCACGGCGGCTCGTGCAGGAGGGTGTCTCGCCCGATGCGGCCGAGCGTGGCGTGGCGACGATCGAGCGCGCACTCGCCGACGAGGGTCCGCTGACGCGGCTGCAGCTCCGCGAGCGGCTCGAGGCGGCTGGAGTGCCGACGGAGGGCCAGGCTCTGATCCACCTTCTCTTCCTCACGACCCTGCGCGGAATCGCCGTCCGCGGGCCGATGGTCGGCAGCCACCACGCCTACGTCCTTGTCGACGAGTGGCTCGATGCCCCAAAACCGATTGATCGTGACGCCGCCCTCGCCGAACTGGCCCGCCGCTACCTGATCGGGCACGCTCCCGCCGATGACCGCGATCTCGCTCGCTGGGCGGGGCTGCCCCTGCGTGACGCGCGCGCTGGCCTCGTCACGATCGCCTCGGAGCTGGTCGAGCGGGACGATGGTCTGGTCCATCTTGTCGCCCGACCACCCGTCGCCGAGATTCCCGGCCCGCGACTGCTCGGTGCCTTCGACCCGCTCCTGCTCGGTTGGACCTCGCGAGAGGCGGTGCTTGGTCCCCACACCCAGCTCGTCACCATCAACGGCATCTTCAAGCCCTTCGCGATGGTTAAGGGTCGCGCCGTCGGCACCTGGCGCCTCAGCCGCGGCAAGGTCACGATCGAGCCCCTCGGCCGCATCACCAAGCAGGCGAATGCGGCACTTGCCGCCGACGCCGCCGATGTGGAACGGTTCATGGCAAGCGCCTGATCGGGCGCACCAGTCAACCGGAGGAGGCGAGATGGGACAACCAGTGGTCCACTTCGAGGTGGTCGGCAAGGACGGCGAGAAGCTGCAGAGCTACTACGCCGAGCTCTTCGACTGGAATGTCGATGCGAGCAACGAGATGAAATACGGCCTGGTCGACCGCGAGGCCAACCAAAACGCCGAAGGCATCGGCCTCGGTGGCGGCATCGGCCAGGGCCCCGAGGGCTACGACGGCCACGTCACCTTCTACGTCGAAGTGCCCAATGTCGAGGAGGCCCTGAGCAAGGCCGAGACCCTGGGTGGGGCCCGCGTCATGGGCCCCGAGACGATCATGGGCCGCATGGTCCTCGGCCAGTTCACCGACCCCGAGGGCAACGTGATCGGCCTGATCGAGGGTCGCGAGTAAGCGCCTGGCAGCGTCGCGCCGCCTATGTGGCTAGTCGAGCTTTGGGCTGCGCCAGGGCTGAGAGAGGCGGGCGGCAAGGTCGTCCGCCAGGCCGGCGACCGAGACTCGCGTCTGCTCGAGCGAGTCGCGGTCGCGCAGGGTGACGGTGTCGTCTTCCATCGTCTGATGGTCGACGGTGATGCCCCATGGGGTCCCGATCTCGTCCTGGCGGCGGTAACGCTTGCCGATTGAGCCGCCCTCGTCGAACTCGGCGGGCATGCGGGTGCGGAGCTCGCTGAAGATCTCGCGGGCCTTCTCCGGCATGCCCTCCTTGGAGACGAGGGGGAGGACCGCGACCTTGACCGGGGCGAGGCGCGGGTGGAGGCGCAGGACGGTGCGCTGGCGGCCCTCGACTTCCTCGACGTCGTAGGAGTCGACCAGGAAGGCGAGGGTGGCGCGGTCGGCGCCGGCGGCGGGCTCGATCACGTGGGGGACGTAGCGCTCTTTGGTCTGTTGGTCGAAGTACTCGAGCTTCTCGCCGCTGAACTTGGCGTGCTGGGTGAGGTCGAAGTCTCCGCGGTTGGCGATCCCCTCCAGCTCCGACCAGCCAATCGGGAAGAGGTACTCGACGTCGCTGGTGCCCGAGGAGTAGTGGGAGAGCTCGTCTTGGTCATGGGGGCGGACGCGGAGGAAGTCGGGGCGGATGCCGAGCTCGGTGTACCAGCGCTCGCGCTCCTCGATCCAGGTCTCATACCAGCGCTGCGCGTCCGCGGGGGGTACGAAGAACTCCATCTCCATCTGCTCGAACTCGCGGGTGCGGAAGATGAAGTTGCCGGGGGTGATCTCGTTGCGGAAGGACTTGCCGATCTGGGCGATCCCGAAGGGCGGCTTCTTGCGAGCGAAGCTGAGCACGTTCTTGAAGTTGATGAAGATGCCTTGCGCAGTCTCGGGCCGCAGGTAGACCTCGGAGCCCTCGCCTGCCACCGGCCCGATGTGGGTCTCGAACATCAGGTTGAACTGGCGCGGCTCCGAGAGCTCGCCGCCGCACTCGGGGCAGCGCAGCTCGGCGTTCGGATCGCCGCCTTCGGCTTCGACCGCCTCGCGCAGATGGTCCTCGCGCCAGCGCTTCTTGCACTTGCCGAGGCACTGGACCAGCGGGTCGGTGAAGCCTTCGAGGTGACCCGAGGCCTCCCAGACCCGCGGGTGCTGGAGGATCGCCGAGTCGAGCGCGACGATGTCGTCGCGTTCTTGCAGCATTGCCCGCCACCACTCGGCCTTGACGTTGTTCTTCAGCAGCACGCCGTAGTGGCCGTAGTCGTAGGTCGAGCCGAGGCCGCCGTAGATCTCCGAGGAGGGAAAGACGAAGCCGCGCCGCTTGCAGAGGGCGACGATCTCCTCCATCGAGACGTCGGTCGGTCGGGTTCCCTCCTCGGTGGCTGCCATGGCGGAACCGTATCGGCTGCGATAATCCCGCATCCCGTGCCCATCTATGAGTACAAATGCGAGAACGGCCACGTCTTCGACGTGATCCAGCGGATGAGCGACGAGCCATTGACCGAGTGCCAGGAGTGCGGCGCCCCCGCGGTGCGCGTCCTGCACCCCGTCGCCGTCCACTTCAAAGGCTCGGGCTTCTACAACACCGATTACGGCAAGAAGAAGAAGGGCGCGGCCGCCAACGGCGGCTCCGAGGGTTCGAGCGAGTCGAAGGGATCCGGCGAAGGCTCCAGCGACTCGAAGCCCTCCGGCGACTCCAAGCCCAAGGCGTCGACCACCAGCGACTGATCAAGCGTCGAGTGGTCATCTTTGCCGGCTCGGGGCGGCACAAGTGACCAGTCGATGTGCTTGCCGTTAGCCGTTGAGGAGGCGGTCGACGGCGCGGCGTCGAGCCGACTCGGGGACTTCGACGCTGCCGCCGGGGCCGACGCCGCAACCTGAGTTGGCGCCGGCGCAGAGGACGTCGGTGGGGGCACTGCCGCCGATCGCGGCGGAGAGGATCAGCTGCGGCATGGTAAGGAAGCCCATATCGCTGACGAAGGCCTTCGGCGCGTCCCAGCCGATGATCGGGCCATGGATGAAGTTGTACGGGAGGCGGAGCGGATCGGTGAGGCGGTCCTTGATTCCATTGATCACGCGTTGCTGGGCCTGGGCGCGCTGGAAGTCGTTGTAGCCGAGCGAGAAGGCGCTTTTGCCGGGGCCGGGGCATTCGACCGGCTCGCGCACCCGCGAATAGGCGAGGGCCTTTTCACCGTCGAGGGTGTTCTCGCCCTTGTGCAGGCGCAGCGTCACGCCGCCCTGGCCGCCCCCAGCGCCGCCGGAGATGTCGGCGCAGAGCTTGTGGGGGACGTCGACCTTGACCCCGCCGACGGCGTCGATCAGGTCTTCGAAGCCGGTGAAGTCGACGATCGCGACGTGGTCGACCTGGATGTTGAGGAAGTTTTCGACCGCTTCGATCTGCGCCTTGGCGCCGCCGAAGGCAAAGGCGGCGTTGATTTTCGTCGGGCTCTGGCCGGGGATTTCGGCGTAGCTGTCGCGCGGGATCGAGAGTTTGCGGAAGGCGCCACCGCCAGCGCGGATCAGCATCAGCGTGTCGGCGCGGAACTGACCCTGTTCGCAGCCGTTGTGGGGGGCGTCGCCGTGGGCCTGCTGTTCGAAGCACTTCTGCGAGGGCGCCGCGCCGGGTTCCTTGGTGTCGGGCGGCCGCGCGTCGGTGCCGAGCACGAGGATCGTCTGGGCGCTGGGCAGAAGGAAGGGATTGCCGTGCAACGCGTCCTTCGCTTCGCCGGAGAGCTTGAAGGACTGCAGTTGGGCGGAGACGGCGAAGGCGAGGAAGCTGAGCAGGATCCAGCCGAGCGCCGCCAGCCCCACCCACTTGAGCACCCGCTTGCCGCTCCAGCGGCGGGGCGGTCCAGTGCGCTCGGGCTGAGGCCCCTTGTCCCGTCGCCACCATTTCGGCGCACGCGGAGTCCGCTCCCGCAGGCCGGAGAGATCGGGGGACCGCAGCCCAGACAAGCGGCCCTTCCGGGACCGGTAGACCTTGTACTCGGGCGGCCCGGAGGGCTGCTGCTCGCCATTGTCGGCCATGAAAGACTGCCGGGAATCATGCCGATGCCCGCGGTCGCCCGCCTCTACCCTGCTTGGAAGCTCGTATGAGTGCAGGGGAAATCATCGGTGTGGACCTGGGTGGCACGAAGATGCTGCTCGGCGTTCTCGACCCAGATTCGAAGGTTCTGTGGGAGAGCCGCGAGGCCTCTACCGGGCAGACCGAGGACGAGCTCGTCGAGTTGCTGGTGCGTGAGGTCGAAGAGGCACACGCCGCACGCGAGGGGGTCGCAGCAGTTGGGCTGGGCATCCCGGCCACGATCGATCACGACAAAGGCATCGCGGTCTCGGCGGTCAACTTGCCACTGGAGAACCTGGCGATCCGCGACCTGGTCGGCGGTCGCACAGGACTGCCGGTCTTCGTCGATAACGACGCGACCGTCGCTGCCCTCGCCGAGCATCTCTACGGCGCGGCGCGCGGCGCCGAAAACGCGGTGATGCTGACGATCGGCACCGGGATCGGCGGCGGCCTGATCCTCGGCGGCGAGGTTTACCGCGGTTCGACCGGAGCGGGGGCCGAGCTGGGCCACACCGTGATCGAGGCCGACGGACCGCCCTGTCAGGGCAACTGCCCCGGTCGCGGTTGCGTTGAGACGCTGGCCTCGGGTACCGCGCTTGGGCGCGAGGGCCGGGCGGCGGCGGAGCTCGAGCCAAAATCGGTGCTGGGAGCAATGCTCGCCGCCGGCGAGACGATCGATGGCAAGGTGGTCACTGAGGCCGCGCTCGGCGGCGACGCCGCCGCCCGGGGCGTCTTCGACCTGATCGGTTCGCGGCTGGGTGTCGCCCTGACCAGCTTCGCCAACATCTTCGAGCCCGAGGTATTCGTGATCGGCGGCGGCGTGATCGCCGCCGGCGATTTGCTCCTTGACCCCGCCCGGCGCGAGCTCGAAGCACGTGCGCTGCCGCCGATGAAGCGCATCCCGGTCGTCGCCGCCGAGCTGGGTGCGGATGCGGGCATGATCGGCGCGGCGGCGATGGCGCGGATCGAGCTCGAGCGGGGAAAGGGCTGATGCCGGGCGAGCTGATCGTCTGCCCGACCCCGATCGGCAACCTCGACGACATCACGGTGCGCGTACGCGAAGCGCTCGTCGCCGCCGATTGGATCGCCTGCGAGGACACTCGCCGCACCGGCGGCCTGCTCGACAAGCTCGGCATTCGCCCGGCGCCGCCGCTGGTCTCCAACCACGAGGGCAACGAAGCGGCGCGGGCGACGGAGCTGGCGCAGCGGATCGAGCGCGGCGACATCGTCGCCCTGGTCTCCGACGCTGGCATGCCAGCGATCTCGGATCCCGGCTACCGGCTGATCCGTCGTTGCATCGAACGCGATCTCGACGTCACGGTGCTGCCGGGGCCCTCCGTCGTCCCCGTTGCCCTCGTCGCCTCCGGCTTGCCAACCGACCGCTGGCGCTTCGAGGGGTTCCTGCCCAAGCGCTCCGGCGAGATGGAGCGGGTGTTGCGCTCGGCCGAGACCGTGATCGCCTTCGAGTCGCCGCGGCGCGTCGGCGAGTCGCTGGCGGCGCTGGCGGCAATCGCCCCCGACCGGCCCGCCGCGGTCTGCCGCGAGCTGACCAAGATGCACGAGGAAGTCGCCCGCGGCTCGCTGGCCGAACTGGCCCGGCGCTTTCGCGGCGACGTCAAGGGGGAGATCGTGCTGGTGATCGCGCCCGCTGCCGCCGAGGAGCACGACCGTGACGTCGGTTTCGCTGTCGATGCGCTGCGCCACCTGGTCCAGTCCGGCGCGCGCCCGCGCGCCGCCGCCAGCGTCGTCGCCGCGCTCACCGGAACACGGGCGAACGATCTCTACCGAGCGCTGACCGGCCGCGAGCCAAGGCGCTGAGCGTCTACTAGCCTGGCCCGGCAGTGTCCTACTACGTCACCACCCCGATCTATTACGTCAATGCCGAGCCGCATCTCGGCCATGCCTACTCGACGATGGCCGCCGACGTGCTTGCACGCCACATGCGCCAGCGTGGCGAGGACGTCTTCTTCCTCACTGGCACCGATGAGCACGGCGAGCCGATCGAGACGGCGGCGGAGCGGGAGGGCATCTCACCGCAAGAGCTGGCCGACCGCAACGCGGAGAAGTTCCGCCAGCTGATGCCGATCATCGACGCCACCAACGACTTCTTCATCCGCACCTCCGACCCCCGCCACACCGAGCGAGTCGCCGAGATCATGCAGCGCGTCTACGACAACGGCTGGGTCGAGAAGGGCGTCTAC
>JAWVFJ010000015.1:0-41727 GCA_033856275.1 Solirubrobacterales bacterium | reverse complement strand
TAGTGCTGCTGCGAGCCTTCACCCGCCTCGACGCCTACGAGGACTCCCTCGAGCGTGCCGGCCTGCGCCCCTACGTGGTCGGCGGCCGCGGCTACTGGTCCCAGCAGCAGGTCGCCGACGTCTGCGCCCTGCTGGCGACGATCGCCAACCCGCTCGACGACCAGGCGCTGCTGGGCGCGCTTGCCTCCCCTGCCTGCGGGGTGACCCCCGACACGCTCTGGTTGCTGCGCGCCGCCGCGGGCGGGGGTCGCCACATCTGGCCAACCGTCGAGCAGACAGCGGGCCTGGGCGAGGATGAGGGCGCCGACGTCGAGCGCCTCGGACAGATCCCTGCGGCTGAGCTCTCCTTGCTGCGCGCGTTCGCCGAAACGATCGCGGAGCTGCGCCGTCGGACCACCTCGCTCTCGCTTGCCGGCCTGATCGATGCCGCGGTGACCGAGACCGGCTATGACCTCGCGGTGCTGATGCGTCCCGCGGGCGAGACCCGCTTTGCCAACGTGCGCAAGCTGATGCGCCTCGCGGCGGAGTTCGAGAGTGCAGAGGGCCGGGACTTGCGAGGCCTGCTCGACTTCCTCGCCGCGCGGGCGGACGCCGACGCCGATGCGCAGGCGGCGACTGCCGTCGAGGGCCACGACGGGGTGCGGATCATGACCATCCACAGCGCCAAGGGGCTCGAGTTCGACGTGGTCGCGATTCCCCATCTATCCCGCGGCCTGCTCCCCGCCGCGCGCACGCCGCTGCTCACCCTCGGCCGCGAGCAGGAGGGGCCGCGCGTGGGGATGCAGCTGCGCCGACTCGGGGCCCGCGGGGTCAACCTCTACGCCCAGCGCGAGCTCTGCGAGGACGCCCAGGTGCGGGAAGCCGAGGAGGAGCTCCGCCTTTTCCACGTCGGGGCGACGCGAGCGCGCGAGCGGTTGTTGCTGAGCGGCGTGATCGGCTCCTCTTCCCCGTCCCGGGAAAGCCACGGGAAAGCGGTCATCGAGCGGATCGCCACCGCCTTTGAGATCGACCGCGAGCGCGACTCGACCGTCGAGGTCGCGGCCCCAGAGCCGAGGCCGGGACTGGAAGCGGCTTTCGAGCCGTCCGAGATCGCGATTCGGCTCAACCTCGCCTCGGTCGAGCGGGCAACCACCCTGACCGCCGTGCGGAAGGAGCCGGACGCGGCGCGAGACGACGGCGAGGGACCAGCCCCGCTGGTCGCGCGAAGGCCGGCCAAGGCCGCGAGGCGTCCCCTGTCCTATACCGCGATCTCCACCTACGGCGAGGGTTCCGAAGAGCGGCCGCTCGACAGTGACCGCGCCCTCCGCGAATCGGCAGGCGATGAGCGGGCCGAAGCCGACAGGGGGGCGGCCCGGGGCATAGCCGTGCACTCTCTGCTCGAGTGGAGCCAGGCCAACGGTTGGCGAGCGCCAACGGCGGAGCTGGTTCGTCGCATCTCTACATCGGCGGAGGTCGGCGGCGGCTCCGACTTCAGCGAGGAGACGCTGCTAGCCCCCTTCCAGGCTTGGCTTGACTCCAGCTTCTTCGCCGAGCGGATACAGAACGCGGAAAGGACCCGGACCGAGGTACCGCTGCTAGTCGAAGTCGGCGACACGGTCCTACGCGGCTCGATCGACCTGCTGGTGGAAGAGAACGGGAAGCCGCCCTTGATCGTCGACTACAAGACCGACAGGGTCGATGGCGCGGAGATCGCCGAGCTGGTGGCTCGCTACGAGATTCAGCAGGCCATATACGCGCTCGCGGTCGCCGAGGCGCGCGGGGTATCGGGGGTCGAACTCGCCTACGTCTTCCTGGAGCGCCCCGAACATCCAGCCGTGGCGCAATGGGGGCCGGCGGAGATCGAAGCGGGTCGACGCCGGCTTGAGGCGAAGATCCACCGCATTAGGGAAGGTTGACGAGACGCGACCAAGCAGGCCAAGGACGCAGGGAGCGAAGCGTGCTCTGCACGCGAGCGACCGAGGACGCCGGCAAGCGCCGGTCAGCGCGTCTCGTCAGCGAGCTTCTCGGCCAGCTCGTCTAGCTTCAGCTCCTTCAGGCCCGCACCCACCGCGTCGAGCTCCCCAGCGCAGTAGGTGACCAGCTCGCGGCCCTCACGACAGAGAGCGAGCGTCTCTCGCAAACCGGCCTGGCCGGAGTCGAGCCGGTCGATGATCTGCTCCAATCGCTCTACCGCGTCCTCATAGGAATCAAATTCCACCCGCGTGCTCTGCTCTTGTTCGTTCGCACTCATATTCACCGGCGATCTTGCTCACCCAGGTCCGCGTCCGCGGGTTGCTCCACCCCGATCGTAGCCTCGACCTTGCCGTCGGCGAAGCGCAGTCTGACGCGCTCGGCGGCCGCCGCTGCGGCCGTATCCGTCACCGGCTCGCCTTCGCTGTCCTCGACCAGCGCGTAGCCGCGCTCGAGGGTCCGCTCGGGTTCATGCGCGCGCAGGGCCACCGCCGCGCGGTGCAGCGCTGCCCGCCGGCGCTGCATTTCAGCGCCCAGGGCGCGAAGGCGCGCCCGCTCGAGCACGACCGTGGCCAGGCGACGCTGGAAGCCGAGCCGCTCGGTGACGCCGCGTTCGGAGGCGGCACGGATCTCCCTGGTCTTCTGATTCAGCGAGAGACGCTCGCGGCGCAGGGCCCTGGCCGGGCCGCGCGCCAGGGCGACCAGGTGAGGCGTGCGCCCACGTACCGATCCCTCCGCTGCCCGGCAAAGCGCAGCGAGGCTGCGCTCGAGGTCGATGCGGGCGACGCCGCAATCGAGCGGCACCGCCGCCTCGGCAGCGTGGGTAGGGGTCGAGCAGGCGACGGCGGCGACGTCGTCGATCAGGGTCGAGTCGCGCTCGTGACCGACGGCGCTGATGACCGGCACGCGCAGCATCGCCACCGTTCGGCAGAGGGTCTCGTCGCAAAATGCCCAGAGGTCGGCGAGACTGCCCCCGCCACGGGTCACGACGATGGCCTCGACCCGAGGCTGGGCGGCCAGTTCCTGGATCGCCGCAGAGATCGCCGGCGCGGCATGGCGGTCCTGGACCGGCGCGAACGCCCAAACCACCGTGCCACGCCAGCCGCGCCGCTCGAGGCCGGCCAGCAGGTCGCGCCGCGCCGCGCCCGACTCCGCGGTGACGACGCCAATCGTCTTCGGCAACCGCGGCCGGCGCAGCTGCTTCTGCAGCTCGAAAAGCCCCTCAACCCCGAGTTGCTTGCGCAGCGCCTCGAGCCGGGCGAGCAGATCGCCTTCGCCGGCGAGCCGCACGTGGGTAGCCCGGAAGGAAAAGCTGGGCGAGGCCTGGCCACCGCCAGGGTAGTAGTCCGGGCCACCGGCGATCACGACTTCGGCGCCATCGCGCAACGCGCCGTCCGGCAGGCCCGCTTTCTCCAGATCGTCCAGCCAGATCGCGCAGGGCACCGCACCCTCGCCGTCGCGCAACTCGAAATAGGCCTGCACCTTGCTGCGACCGACGCCGGTGACCTCACCGATCAGCAGGACCCGTGCCCGGCGTCGCATCTCCTCCTGCAGCTTGCGGGCGTAACGGCCAACCGCGAAGGGGCCGGGAAGGTCTGGACCGCGAGGGACCTCGGGCTCGGACGCGGCTATCGAGTCGCCGCCTAGGCGGTCCGGTTCCAGCGCTTCGCCCAAGTCTTCAGCTCAGCTATCGCCGGGCGCAACTCGGCGCCCTTCTCGGTAAGGGAGTAGATAACGCGCACCGGCGTCGCCGATTCGACCTCCCGCTCGACTAGCCCTTCATCCTCCAGCTCGCGCAGGCGCTGAGAGAGCAGGCGATCGGAGAGACCCGGCACCGCCCGCGCCAACTCGCCGAAGCGTAGCGGCCCCTCGGTAAGCGCGCAGAGGATCGCTCCCGTCCAGCGCTTGCCGATCAGCTCGATCGCCGCGTGAAAGTGCGGGCAGACGCCGTTGCTGGCCTGATCTTGGGTCCGGGACCCAGCCTCCACGTAGAGAAACGAGCTTACACAACGTAAGTGACGGGCTCTCAGCTTGTGCAGGGCCCAGTATCGACTGGGGAAAGCGAGCCGTCGAGGGCGGCCTCGACTACTTCGTCAGGGACAGCGAAGCCGCCGGAGGTGCCGGTTGTGGTGGCGGCGAAGACGGTGCCCAGGACGCGGCCCCGGTTGTCGACCAGGGGACCACCGGAGTTGCCGCTGCGAACGCTGCCGCGCAGGGAGACGATCGGGCGGCGGATCGGCCCGCGACCGTAGGAGTCCTCGCTGATCGTGTCGCGGGTCTCGCCGAGGCGGGCTGGCGCGACGGAGTAGGGGCCGTTCTCCGGATAGCCGAGCACCGCCGCGGCCGTGCCGGAGCTTGGTTCGGGTGCGAGCGCGAGCGTGGGCAAATCGGCGTCCACCCGCAGGAGGGCGAGATCGTTTTCCGGGTCGTAGTGGATCGCTGTCGCCGGCAGGGAGGCGCCACCGGACGTAGTCACAGTGGTGTCGTCCTCGCCAGCGACGACGTGCGCGTTGGTAACGATCAGGCCAGGCTCCGCCACCCAGCCCGAGCCCTCGACGCCGAGCCCACAAGCCGTCCCAAGCACACGCACCACGGAGCTTTCCGCGGCGACCACGTCGGGGTCATCGACAATCGCCGAATCCGGCGCGGCGACCGGGGCTGCTGGTCCGATGATCGAAGGCGCCGGATCAACGCGATCGAGCGCCTGCAGAATCGGTCCCGACGGTGGCAGCACCTCGTTGAGACTGCGCAAAATCAACGAGCGCTGCACATCGATGCGTAGCTGCGCCGTCCCCGGGGCGTGCAGCGCCACAGAGCCAAAGACCCAAACCAGCCCCAACGCCACCGCAGCGATCAACGCTGCCCCACCAGCCCCGTCCGCGAGGTGCAGAAAGCCATCGCGACGAATCAACCGCGCACGCAGGGTCAGCGCCAAACTCTCAAGCGTTACCGCCACCAGCGCCCCGCCCAGCAGCGCCCCCAAAGCGGCGCACAATGGCGCATAAGGAGACTCCGCTCCCTGATTCAGCACCAGCGGCCCAACCCGGCTCCCAACAAAAGCTCCGACCCCGAACCCAATCAGCGTCAGCGTCCCGACAATCAGCCCCTGCCGGAAGCCCCACAAGCCAAGCGCCAACGTGAACGCGACGATCGCCCAATCGAGAACGGTCATATGGCAATGGAATCAGGAAGGAGGGGCCGGGTGCCTCTCCTGCGCAGCGGCGTCATGTTTTTCGCACAGCCCACTCGGCGAGAGAAATAACGCGCCAGGCGAAAAACCCAGCAAGCGGGAGAGGCACCCGGCCCCTCCAATACCTTTCAAGCAATATGAGTGCCCGTCCCTCCGAAATGGAGCGGCGCCGCCGTCTCACCACCCGCGCGCTTCCCCTCAGCCTGATCGCCCTCGTCGCCTTCGTGATCGGCGCGATGGCCGGTATCCCCGGGTCGCCGGAGAAGGAAGCCGCGGAGCGCTTCACGCGGGCTTGGGAACGCGACGAATTCGCCGCCATGTACAAGGAGTTGAACCCCTCCTCTCGGCGCCGCATCGAACTCAATGACTTCGTCACCACCTACCGCACTGCTGCCGACATCGCGACGCTCGGCTCACTGCGGGCGGACTCCCCCGGAAACACCTCCTCGCGCGCTGGCAAAACCGTCGTGCCAGTGCCACTGGTCGCCGCCACAGTCGCCTTCGGCACAGTTGCAGCGGACGTCGCCCTGCCCTTCGACGAAGGCGGAGTTGCCTGGGACGAAAGCCTCGTCTTCCCCGGCCTGCGTCCCGGCGAGCACCTTGAAAGCCAGATCGATCTGGCCCCTCGCGCACCGATACTTGCGGCCGACGGCACACCGCTTGCCGAGGGCCCGGCGGAAGCTCGCGCCCACCCGATCGGCAGCGCTGCGATCGACGTCACCGGCGAAGTCGGCAGCGCCGACGAAGACGAAGCCGAAGCGCTCGCCCGTCAGGGGTTCGCACCCGAAACCCCAGTTGGAATCAGCGGTCTCGAGCAGGCCTTCAACGCCCGGCTCGCCGGCAAGCCCGGTGGCTCGCTGCTCGCTGTCGGCGACGCCAACGGCTCGTCGCGGACGATCGCCGAAGCTGAACCGAAAGCCGGAGCGCCGGTGAAGACGACGATCGACGTCGGCCTGCAGGAAACAGCCGTGTCAGCTCTGGCCGGCCAGGTCGGCGGCATCGCCGTGCTCGACGCCCGCAACGGCGACGTGCGGGCCCTGGCCGGCCAGGCCTTCTCGGCACCCCAGCCACCGGGCTCGACCTTCAAGATGATCACCACCACCGCCGCCCTGCAAAAGGGCGTCGTCTCGCTCGACGACGAATTCGAAATCACCAGCGGGGTCAACGTCGGCGGTCGCTTCATCGAAAACGCCAACGGCGAGTACTGCGGCGGCACCTTCCGCGAGGCCTTCGCCGAGTCCTGCAATGCCGACTTCGTCCCACTTGGACCGGCAATCGGCAACGACGAGCTGGTCGCGACCGCGGAACGCTTCGGCTTCAACTCGCCGCCGTCGCTCTACGCGTCGAAAATCATCGCCCAGGTCGAACCGGCCGAATCGACGATCCCGACCGAAATCGGCGAAGAAGTCGACCTCGGCGTCAGCGCGATCGGCCAGGGCGAGGTGCTCGCCACGCCGCTCGAGATGGCGAGCGTGGCGCAGACGATCAGCAACGGCGGCGTTCGCGAGCCGACCTCGATCGTGGCCAACAAGAAGCTGCGACCGGAGGCCAAGCCGGTGCGGGTGATGTCGGAGCAGGTGGCCGACGAACTGACCGAACTGATGGTGGGCGTGGTCACCGGCGGCACCGGGACCGCCGGTGCGATCTCGGAGGCCCAGGTGGCGGGCAAGACGGGCACCGCTGAGCTGGGACCGAAGCCGGGCGAAGAGAACTCCCCGCACCCCCAGCAACGCAAGGACGCTTGGTTCGCCGCCTTTGCCCCCGCCGAAGGCGGCAAGCTCGCGGTCGGAGTGCTGCTGGTCGAAGCGGAAGCGGCCGGCGGCGAAGTCGCCGCCCCGGCGGCCTCGGAAGTGCTTTCGGCGGGCCTCTAGGCGCAGTTAGAGATCGAGCGTGACTTCGGCCGGCCCTTCGGGACCGGCAATGGAGAGCGTTAGCGGGCGATTCTCGGAGGCGCTGGCAGGCAGTTCGAAGAGCACTAGCGTACCCTCGATTGGGCCCTGCTGGGGAGTCGAGTCTGGCGCCGGGATCGGTTCCTGCGATTCGACCTCGCCGCCGAGAGGGAAGGCGTAGAGGCTTTCGGAGGGGATCGCTTCGAAGGGCTGGCCGCCCGCGTCGGTGATCACAAAGGAGTCGGCTAGTTTCTGGGTCCCTTCGCTCTTGTTCTGGACTTCGAGGAAGACACCGAAGTAGGCCGAGCCTTTCTTGGGGGTGGGCTGGCCGGCCAGGTAGGCGGAGTCCTCGTTGTCATTGATGTTGAGAAAGCGCGAGAAGACCACCTGGTACTTGAGCTCGCCGAGCTTGACGACCTCACCCTCGACCACGCTCTTTGAGTCGCTCGAGTAGCCGCAAGCGGAGACGGTGAGGGCCAAGGTCCCCAGCGCAAGGGCGGCAAGCAGCTGCAGAACGAGTCGGGTGCGACGGGACATCGGCGGGCGAGAGCCTATAAGACCGGGCTCAGGGAATACCGGTCGCGTGGGGGTTGCCGCCCGCGACTGTGAGGCGATGCCGATCGAGCTCGCCCGACTCCAGCTGATCACGCAGCCGCCGCAACGCCTCACGCCAGCCCCGCTCGTATGGGATCGACGCTGCGGAGAGCAGCTCGAGGCCGCGATCGATCGGATTGGAGGGCTCGGTCCAGTAAGAGACGCGGACCGTGGTCAATGTGCCGGGGCCCTCGGTCAACTCCCAGAGCGTGGTCGAGGGAATGCGGTTGCCACGGCCGCCGCGCCCGTGCTCGAGCAGGCGATGGGGCTCCTCGACCTCAACGATCGTCGTGTCCATCCAGACGCGCCGCGGCCGCACCGCAAAGCGGAACCGTGCGCCGGCGCCGACTCCGCGGGGCTCGATCCGGGTCAGGTGGAAGTCGCTGATGAAGTGGCCGGTAAAGGCGGGACGCAGCGCCAGGTCGGCGATCGCGTCGAAGGCGCGCTGGCGCGGCACGTCAATCTCGATCTCGGCGCTGACCGGGCCCATCGCGGCGCGATTCTATGCCGGCGAAGGTTTCGCGGCCGTCATCTGCGGGAAACCCCTGATGCGACGTCCCAAACGCCCAGCTAGTATCGCTCGAACGGAGGCGTCGGGAAGGAGTCAGCATCATCACCAGCCCCAGCCCCGGTAGTGACGTTGACAATTTGTCCGCAGGCACGGTCCCCGGATCGGGAACCTACTTTTGTGCGTCCTGCGGCTCGCAGCTATCGCTAAGGGAGCCCGACCAGCTGCCAGAGTGCCCCCGCTGCGGGGCAACCGAGTACCGCCGCGATTCGATCTTCGAGGCGATGCAGGAGCACGGTCAGACCGCCGAAATGGCGCTCCCGGTCGAGACCAGTGCCCCGGATTGGCTGTCGATGGCGCGGACGATGCTCCCCGGCTCAGGTCGCTATGTCGCTCTTTGCGAGGAGAACGATGAGATTACGATCTTCACGATCAAGCAGGGCTGGACCAGGATTGGTCGCAGCGCCACCGCTGACATCCGCCTCGACGACCCCAGCGTCTCGCGGCGCCACGCCTTGATCGTCTCCGAGCAACCCGACTCCCTGCGCGTCCTCGACGATCGCAGCCTCAACGGCGTCTTCCTCAACGGCGAGATCGTCGACTGGGGACGCCTCGGCGACGGCGACGAACTGGCGATCGGCCGCTACTGCCTCTTCACGCTCGAACGCTAGCCGCCCCCGGACGCAGAAGCGAGGACGCGAGATCGCCGGGATGATTGGCGCGTCCTCGCGGGCGCTGAGGAGGCGGCGCCCGGCTTTCCGGAAATTCCGGCCTCTTCCGCCCGTAGCATGGCGGCGTGGATCGTTTCCCGACAGCGGGCGAGCCAGCCTCACCGGAGCCTCCCGAGGTAGCAGCCGAGCGAGCCCGTGAACGCCTCCACGCCGAGATCGAGCGCGTCCGCATCGGCGTAGAGGAGATGCTCATCGAACAGGAGAGCGGCATCGACGAAACCGCCCTCCGTCGAGAACTCGACGCGATCCGCGAGGAGACCACCTTTCTCCTCAAACGCCGCGTCCGCAAGACCGAGAAGCGCCTGAACAAGCGCATCGACAAGGTCAACTCCCGCACCGACGCCCTAGAGCAGCGCCTGGACCAAGTCGAGCAAGACCGCAAGTACGCCGAGTGGCGCATCCACACGCACACGGAGCAGATGCTCGACGGCCTCCTCCGTGAGGTCCGGGCAATAGCTGACCTCCTCACCACGACGCGCTAGGCGAACGAGTGCCCCTCCGGCGGAACCCGCGTCGGAATCCCAGCTAGGGCCCAAAGCTCAGTTGCTCACAAGTTCCTCTGGAGGGGCACTCGTTCGCCTATCCGGGTCCGAACTGCGGATGACCTCATATGGCCAGCAAGAGCAAGAAGAGCGTCTCGCACGAGAGCGTCCTGCCGCGGAGGGCGGATGCCTCCTCCGGCGGAACTTGTGAGCAACTAAACCTCGACCCCTTCGGGAGTGCTGGCGCGGGTTCCGCAGGAGGAGGCATCCGCCCTCCGCGGCCGGTCCCTACTCAGTAGAAATGCTCGGGTCCGCCTGGACCCTGTGGGGAACGACCATCATGAAGTTGTCTTTGGCAGCCGCCGCCAGCCCGAGGACACGCTCAGCCTCATCGTCCTGACTGGTAGCGCGAAGTTCGTTCGCATACGCCCCGAGCAGGTCGTCGACGTCGAGCAGGCCCTCGGCGTCTAGCTCTTTTAGCTCGACCTTGGCGCCCTCGCCGAGGCGGCGCTGGATCGCCTCGGCGTCGATGCCGAAAGCGTTTTGGCGGACGTAGACGCGGCCGCCGGTCATCCCGGCGCAAGCCCACGGCCCGAGGTCGCCGAGCACGATCGCGCGACCCGAGGTCATGTACTCGAAGGCGAAGCCCTTAGCGTTGGCCCGGTCGACGACGCAGCCGCGACTGTCGTCAATCGACTCCTCCGGCTCACCGGCGAGCACCACGTCGGCGCCGGAGAGGCGGATGCAGAAGCGCGAGTCGGCCGAACCCTGCACGAAGAGGCGGCCGCGCTGGGCGCCATAGGCAAAGGACTTGCCAACCGAGCCGTTGACCCGCTGGCCCTTGGCGCCCTTGCCCTTGAGCACGGCGACGCTGCCGCCGAGCATCCCCTTGCCGACGCCGTCCTGGGCACCGCCCTCGACCCGGATCGCGACGCCGTAGGAATTGAAGGCGCCGAGCCCCTGGCCGGCGACCGAGCCGCCGTTGAACTCGAGGCTGGCCAGCACGTCGTCGTTGGACTCGGGGCCGTCTTCAAAGATGCGTGAGCGGGCGATCGCGCCGGAGAGCTCGGAACCCAGCACGCGGTCGTTGGCGTCGGTGGCACGGGGGAACTCGTTGCGGATCGTGCGCCCGGAGCAGATGTCGCCGGCCAGCCCGGCAATCTGGGTCGAGGCCTGCTTTGCCTCCATGCGGATCGGCCGCGCGACGACCATGCCCGCCTCGGCGCGCGTCTCCTCCGTCTCGGCGACGGGCAGGTCGATCGGCTCGAGGTCGAGGAACTCCTCCAGCGGCGTGATCAGCGGCGCCAGGTCGACCGTGTCGTGGTGGGCGACCTGCTCGAGCAGGTCGTAGCGGCCGACCAGGTCCTGAGCGCGCTCGTAGCCGAGCGAGGCGACGACCTGCTTGACCTCCTCGCCCATCGCCTGGAAGAAGCGGGCGCAGCTCTCGGCGGCAGTGTCGATCTCCTGCGGGGTGAACTTCTTCAGGCCGTGCTCCTGGGCCTGCTCGACCGTCTCGATCTGGGTCGCGATGCCGACGTGACAGGTATCGAGCTGGCAGCCGCGGCAGATCGTGCAGCCGAGGCTGACCATCGCCAGGGTGCCGAAGCCGACCCGGTTGGCGCCGAGGCAGTGCAGCTTGACGACGTCGTGGCCGTGGCGGTAGCCGCCGTCGGCCCAGATCTCGACCCGGTTGCGCAGGCCGGCCTCCATCAGCGCCCGGTGCACGGCACGGGTGCCGATGTCCGAGGGCAGGCCAACGTGGCGCAGGGCGTGCTGGCGGGCGGCGCCGGTGCCGCCCTCGAAGCCCGAGAGGGTGATGATGTCGGCGCCGGCCTTGGCGATGCCGAGGCCGATCGTGCCGATGTTCGGCACCACCGGGACCTTGACCGAGACGCGCACGTCGGGGTTGACCGTCTTCAGCTCGTCGATCAGCTCGGCGAGATCCTCGATCGAGTAGAGGTCGTGATTGTTGGAGGGCGAGATCAGGTCGGTGCCGGGCGCGGCGTTACGCGCGGCGGCGACCTTCTCGGAGACCTTCTTGCCGGGCAGGTGGCCGCCCTCGCCAGGCTTGGCGCCCTGGCCGATCTTGATCTCGGCAAGGTAGGAGGAGTTGAGCATCTCCGCCGAGACGCCGAAGCGGCCCGAGGCAACCTGCTGGCCACGCCACTTGCGGTAGTGCCCGTACATGTCGCGGATCTCGCCACCCTCGCCGTTGACGCAGAGCACGTTGATCGACTTCGCCGCCTCGGCGTAGGCGCGGAAGGCCGGCTCGGACTGCGAGCCGAAGCTCATCGAGGAGATCACCACCGGGTAGTCGTGGTGGCCGATGCCGGCGTCGACATTCGCTGGATCGATTGGATCGCGGTCCCCCTTGAGACCCATGATGTGGCGCATCGAGATCGGGCTCTGCTGCTCCAAATCGCGGACTTTCTGCGAGTAGTCCTCGTAGGAGCCAGTGCCGTTGGCGGTCGCGATCGCCGCCTTGTAGACCTTGGGGTAGAAGCGGAACGTCTTCGCCGGTTTGGCGTCTTCATCGCCGGCGAGAATGCGGGCGCGCTCGTTGGTGTCCTCGTCGAGCGCGGCGAAGCCGACGCCGGCGCGATCGGAGGCGGCAAAGGCCTCGGTCATGAAGATCTCGGTCAGCTCGGGCTTGACGCCGATCGAGGAGAACTGGCGCGCGTAGCCGCGCACCTCGTGGATCCCGATCGTCGAGATCACTTTCTCGATGCCCTTGGTGAGCGCGTCGCAGAGGTTTGAGACGTCTGACTCGTAATCCTCGACACAGATCACCTCGACCATCGTGTATGGACAGACGCCGTTGGCGCCGAGGCCGAGCGCCAACATCGCGTCGTGGACGTTGCGAATCGCCGCCGAGCGCAGGACGAGGCCGCAGCGGCGGCGCAGGTTCTCCTCGCCCAGCTCGACCTTGAAGCCCTTCAGCGCCTGGTCGACGGCGGAAGTGGCCAGGTGCGGGTCGAGGTAGCGGCGGTCGGCGTCATAGACGGTGCGATCGGTGAGCACGAGCAGCTCGGCCCCGTCGCGCACTTTCTTCACCGCCTCCTGCTTGATCCGCTCGATCGCGCCCCGCGTCGTCTCGGACTCGAGCAGGGAGATGTCGACCGCGTCGGCGCGGCCGCGGAACTCCTCCCAGAGGTCCTCGAGCAGGTAGGTGTGGTGCCTGCGGGCGATCGCCCGGTAGGTCTTGTCGGAGAGCGGCGCCAGGCCGTGGTGACCGCCGAGGATTACCGGGAAGGAGGCCTCGACGGTGCCGGTGTCCTCACCGGCGGCGCCGAGCGAGGGGCGACGGCCATAGACGGTCCGCGTGGAGAAGTGCTCCATCTCGCGTTCGCGGTCGATCGCTGGGTTGGTGACGACCGCAACCGTCTCCTTGAAGTAGTCGGCGAGGTTCTGGCGCTCCGGCGAGAGCGCCGCGAGCGGACCGTCATAGCCGAGCGAGCCGACCGGCTCAGAGCCGTTCGAGGCCATCTGCTGGACGAGTTTGACGTCGTCACGCTGCCAGCCGAAGCCGGCGAGCACGCGATCGACGACCTTGACCGGCTCCTCGGGCCCGGCGTCCGAGTAGCCCGGCACCTCCTCGCCCTCAAGCGGTCCGCCTGTCATCAGGGCGCGATCGTAGGCGGCGGCCTCATCGGCGCCGTTGCGGCGCAGCCAGCTCTCGCGGACGATGCGCAGCATCGCGTCGTGAGCGTGCAGGGTCGAGCGCTTGCGCTCGCGGTCGATGATCACCAGTGCCTTCTCACCCGGAGCGAGCGGCTTGGGCTCGGCGACCATCGCCTTGACCGGAACGACGCCGGGCTCGGAGCTGAAGACGAAGTCATCGCCGGTCTCGACCTGCCAGAGCGGCCGCAGGCCGAGCGCGTCGGAGGAGAAGACGCATTCGGAGGCGTGGCGGGCGATCAAGGCCACTGGGCCCTGCGCAAACGGCCCCATTGCCTGGCGCAGGTACATGTAGAAGCGGTGCAGCTCGTCCGGCAGCGAGCGGATCTCGTTGACGATTGGCGGCACGATCATCTCCATCGCCTCGGCGAGGCTGAGGCCGTCGCGGCTGACCAGGGTGTCGATCGTGCGGTTGAGATCCTGGGAATCGGAGCCGTCGGGATGGATCGGCACACCGAGCATTTTCGCCTCCTGGCGCAGCTGGGTGATCGTGTTGATCTCGCCGTTGTGCCCCAGCATCGAGAAGGGCTGGACGCGCTTGAAGGAAGGCCAAGTGTTGGTCGAGTAGCGGTTGTGGCCGAAGCAGCCGATCGTCTCGAAGCGCTCGTCACGCAGGTCGGGGTAGTAATCGCCGAGCACCTTCGGCGCGCCCATCACCTTGTAGACGCAGGTCGTCGCCGAGAAGGAGGGGACGTGGACGCCGAGGCGCTCCTCGAGCTCGATCAGCAGGTCGAAGAGGACGTGGTCGCGGCGCGAGGCGTCGGCGACCAGGCCGGCGAGCTGCCAGAAGTGCGGCTCCTCCTCGCGCGCGGTCGGGCCGAGGGCGGGCGAGTTGACCACGCCGATCCGCTCGGCGAGAATGCGGAAGCCGCCCTGGCCGAGCAGCTCGCGGGCGTCATGCTGGATCCGCTCGAGGTCCTGGGAGCGCTCGACGAAGATGTGGGCGACGGCGAAAGCGTCGTCGAGGGTCAGCGAAGGATCGTGGCCGCCGGAGCGGACCTCCTCGGCCCAGATCTTGCGCGGCAGGTCGAGTAGCAGCCCACAGCCATCCCCCTCGCCGTCGACGTTGCCGGCGCGGTGGAGCATCTTCTGCAGCGCGGGAATCGCCAGCTCGATCGGCGCATGGCTCGGCGTCGCGTCCTTGCGGACCGAGGCGTAGATCGCACAGGCATCCTTGTCTTCGACGCTGGGCGGCGAGACAAGCGGGCGGTAGGCACGCTCTGGCGAGTAGCGGACGGGGCCCTCGCCGTGAAGCTCACGGGACTGGGTATGAGACACGCTGACCTCCCGGTTTCCGCACCTTCTTCGAGCGGGCACGCGACGGGTTGACAAGTTCGAGAATTATAGGGCGGCCAACAAGCCCCGACCAGCGAATCCGCGTTTCCCTGCAAATAGCGCCAAAAATCCGCCTTTGGGCGGGACTAGGCCCAGCTCATCGGCTCGTAGCCACCCTCGGGATGGACGCCGATCAGCAGGGCGGTGACGGGGGCGTCGGAGCGATTGAGAATCGTGCGGGTGGCAGGCGGCTCGATCGAGGCGAAGGTGCCAGCGGGCGCCTCGTGGTCCTCGCCTTCGATCCGAAGGACGGCGTCGCCTTCGAGCACGATGTAGAGCTCGACCTGGCCGCTCTGCCCCTCGTCGTGCTCCGGGATCTCCCCGCCAGGATCGATTTCGACCATGTTGAAGCCGAAGGCCGAGGTGCCGAGCGCCTTGCGCGCGAGTCGCCAGGTCGAGTCCCCGGACCCTTCCATCGAGTCGAACTCGTCGCGGTGCTTGATCGTGTATCCAGCCATAGGCTTTAACGGCTCCAGTCTGGTTCGGAAGCGTTGTTGGCAAGCACCTTTGGTTTACCACCCGCGTAGGGAATGCTGATCACCCTGTGGCCGGGACCGGGTTCGAAGCCACCGAGGCTGCCGAGGACCGTGGTCCCGTCTTTGGAGAGTGCGGTACCGACGAAGCCGACCTCGCGTTCTTTGGTCAAGGTCCGTTCGGCGCCAGTCTTTGGGTTGACGGTCACCGCGTAGGTGGTGTCCTGGCCGCCGAACTCGGTGAGCAGGCGACTGCCGTTTGCCGACCACTCGGTCGGGCTGAGGCCGGAGAGGAGCGGATCGACTTTGGTGTGGGTGAGCCGCTCGACCTTGCTGCCGTTGGGGTTCATCAGGAAGAGCTCGTTCTTGGGACCGTACTTCCGGCTCTTTTCGCCGAGGTGCTTGACGAAGACGATCTGCCCGTCCGGCCCCCAGAGCGGGCTCGACGAGCGGTGGTCGCTTGTCAGCCGGTGCGGGCTCACGGCGGCGATGCCGATGGCCCCGAGGGGAAGGAGGTCGATCCCGTAGATGTCGCTGCGAGGCGGGAAGCTTTCGCTCGTTGCCCTCGCATAGACAAGCTGTTCGCTGCCCTGCGGCGCAAAGCTGACGCCGCTGAAGTAGCCGCGCGCGATTGTGTGCTGCGCCCCGGTCGCGATGTCGATCGTGGTCAGGCGCTGCTTGCCGACTTCAGGACCCAGTAGCACCGCGATCGTGGTCGAGTCTGATGACCAGGCGAAGACAAAGGGATCCCGCCAGCCGCTTGCAAGCTTCTTCGGCGTGCCACCCGTCGCAGTCGCCACCATCAGTTCCGAGGGCTGCTTACCTTTGCCGAAGCGATAGAAGACCACCATTTGCCCGTCGGGAGAAACCCGCGGGTTCGATCCCGAGCCAAGCTTCCGCGCCGCTGAGCCGTTGTCGTTGGCTGCGAAAACAGTCGGGCTGAGCGGGTTACGGGTGAAGGCCAGCGTCGCCTCCGAACTCGCCGGGGCGATGAGAAGCACGATTACCGTCGCGAGCCCGGCGATGGACCGTGGGGTCACGCAGGCGATCCTAGCCCAGGAGTACGCCCCGGGGTATAAAGAGGCGCCTTTTGACCGCAGCGAGTTTCGCGGGGTTCACCCTCTGCCGACAGGCATGCTGCCGGCCGGCAGAGGTGTCCTGCTAGAGCGACCCCGGCAGGGTTCCCTGCTGCCACATCCAGCGTCCGAGCGTTGCCCTCAGACCGGAATTCCCCCGCGCGCATCCGCTCATCAATTACCTCTCCCCCTCGCTCAATTACCCTGTACGCCCGGTGGATCTGGCCGCAGGCTATAGGGATCACTCCCGCCGATCTTCACCATTCCGGTAGGTCGACAGAGGAAAATGCGCCATTTTGTGCGCTGAGACGCTAGAGCTCCGGAACGTCGGCGCCGTGGGGGCTGAAGGGGAGGCGCCGGACCTCCGCCCAGCCAGCACAGCGTTGCTCGAAAGCCTCAGCGACCTTGCCGGCGTCCTGCCAAGTGGTCCAGACGAGGACCGTGGGGCCGGCGCCCGAGATCGTGGCGCCTAGAGCGCCCAGCCCTTTGGCGCTGTCGACCAGCTCCATCGAGCGGGGATAGAGATCGCGGCGGCGAGGCTGGTGAATGCGATCGGCGAGACCCGAGGCGACGAGGTCGAGGTCGGCACGCTGCAGCCCGAGGACGAGGCGTGAAGCGGCAGAGACGTTGGCAACGGCATCGGCCAATGGGACCTCAGCCGGAATCGCCGCGCGGGCGCGCTCGGTCGAAACCTCCTCTGCCGGGATCACGGCAATCCCCTCGAGGCCGCTCGGCGGGTCGAACCGAGCGGCGGTTGGCGCCTTGCCCTCCCCCGCTCCGCAGATCACGAAACCGCCGTAGATCGCGGCCGCGACGTTGTCGGGGTGTCCCTCGATCTCGCTCGCGCGCGCCAGCATCTCCTCCTTGGAGAGCGCCAGCTCGAAGAGGTGGTCGGCGGCGAAGAGGCCGGCGACGATCGCCGCGGCGCTGGAGCCGAGACCGCGCGCCAGCGGGATATCGCCGCGCAGGCGGAAGGAGATGCCGTCGGCCGAGTGCAGGCTCTCAAAGGCCCGCACGATCAGGTTGTCGCGCCCGGTCGAGACATCGAGATCGCCCGGGTCAAGCGAGAACTCGCCCGTCTCCTCGACCTCCAGCTCGAGGAAGAGCGAGACCGCCGCGGCGAGCACGTCGTAGCCCGGGCCGAGATTGGCGGAGGAGGCCGGAACGCGGACGAGCCGACGGCGGGTCGTCACTCGAATACCGCGCGCTCGACGGCGCTGAGGTCGTTCTCGCAGTTGATCACCGCAGGCGCCTTGGAAAGCGCCGTATCGGGGTCCTTGAGGCCGTGGCCAGTGAGGACGCAGACGACCGACTCGGGCGGCGGGGCGTCGTCGACCATTGGCAGCCCGTGTGCGAGCAGGCCGGCGACCGAGGCCGCCGAGGCGGGCTCGCAGAAAACGCCCTCGCCGGCCGCAAGCCAGCGGTAGGTGTCGAGGATCTGCGCGTCGGAGACGGCGGCGACGCGGCCGCGGGAGGCGGTGAAGGCGGCCATTGCCTCCTCCCAGCGGGCGGGGTTGCCGATCCGGATCGCCGAGGCGACGGTCTCGGGGTTGGCGACGGGCTCGCCGCGCACCAGCGGCGCGGCGCCCTCCGCCTGGAAGCCATAAAGGATCGGGGCAGCTCCAGCCTCCTGGAAGCCGCGCCAGTAGGCGGTGACGTTGCCGGCGTTGCCGACCGGGATCGCCAGCGCCCCCGGCGCCTCCCCGAGCTCCTCGATCACCTCGAAGGCGGCGGTCTTCTGGCCTTCGATGCGGTGTGGGTTGACCGAGTTGACCAGCTCGATCGGGTGCTTGTCGGCAAGGTCGCGGACGATCCGCAGCGCGTCGTCGAAGTTGCCCTGCAGGGCGACCACGCGGGCGCCGTGCATCAGCGCCTGCGCCAGCTTGCCGATCGCGATCTTGCCCTCCGGCACGATCACCGCTCCGCGCATGCCGGCCCGCGCCGCATAGGCAGCCGCGCTCGCCGCTGTGTTGCCGGTCGAGGCGCAGATCACCGCCTCGGCGCCCCGTCCCTTCGCTCGCGAGACGGCGACAGTCATACCACGGTCCTTGAAGCTGCCGGTCGGGTTGGCGCCCTCGAACTTGAGGTAGGCGCGGACGCCGAGCCGCTCGGAAAGGCGCGGCGCCTCGACCAGCGGTGTCGAGCCCTCGTTCAGGGTGACGATCGGATCGCCGGGCTCCAGCGAGAGGCGCTCCCGGTAGCGCTCGACCAAGGGGGCCGGGCTCAAACGAACTCCTCTTCGATCACCCGGATCGCTCGCGGGGGCGAGCGCAGCACGTCGAGCCGATCGATCGCCTCGAGTGCCTCTGAGAAGCGCGACTCTAAGCACTCGTGGATCACCATCACCAAGCGCGTGTCATCGCCGGCCCCACGCTGGACGACGCTCTTCACCGAGACGTCTTTGTCGCCGAGCACCTGGGCAACCTTGGCCAGCACACCGGGCCGGTCGGAGACCGCGAGGTGGAGATAGAAGGAGGAGGTGACGTCGGCGACGATCGGCAGGCGCTCGCGGGTTTGGTGAACCGGGGCGTCGCCGCTGAGGATCGAGACGACATCGCCCAGCACCGCGGAGGCGGTCTGCACTCCCCCGGCCCCAGGCCCTGACATCGTCACCTCAGTGATCTCCGGCGCCTCGACCATCACCGCGTTGAACGGGCCCTCGACCGGGGCCAGAGGATGGCCCCCGTAGAGAAAGCAGGGGAAGACGCGCACGCTGATGCCCCCTTCGCGGCGCTCGGCGACGCCGAGCAGCTTCAACGAGAGGCCGAGCTCCTTGGCGTAGGCGAGGTCATCGAGCTGCACCTGCTCGATCCCTTCGAAGGAGACCTCGTCCAGGGTCACCGGGGTATGGAAGGCGAGCCTGGCGAGGATCGCCATCTTGGCTGCGGCGTCAGCGCCGCTGACGTCGGCGGTCGGGTCAGCCTCCGCGTAGCCGAGCTCTTGCGCCCGCGCGAGCACGTCGCCGTAGGGGGCACCGCTGGCCGCCATCTCGCTGAGGATGAAGTTGGTGGTGCCGTTGACGATGCCGAAGACCTTGGCGATCTCGGTCACCCCGAAACTCTCCTGGATCACCCGCACGATCGGGATCACCCCCGCCACCGCGGCCTCGAAGCGAAGCTGGACGCCGGCCTGCCGAGCGACTTCGAAGAGCTCCTCGCCGTGCTGGGCGAGCAGCTGCTTGTTGGCGGTCACGACCGGGCGGTTGGCGCGTAGCGCGTCGAGGACGTAGTCGCGAGCCGGATCCGTGCCGCCCATCAGCTCGACGATCAGGTCGGAGCGAGCGACGATCTCGCCGAAATCGCCCTCCTCGCGAGTGAGCACGCCCGAAATCTCGGGACGGCGGCCGGTGGCCGCCTCCACCGCCTCGGCTCGCGCAGCGACCAACTCGGCGAAGGCGCCACCGACCGTGCCGCGTCCCAGCAGCCCGATGCGAATGGGGTCAGACATCGCGAGCGGTCAGATCCTCGTAGGTCTCGCGCCGCACGACGACGCGGGCGTCTCCGTCGCGGCAGAAGATCACCGGCGGCCGGGTGACCCCGTTGTAGTTGCTCGCCATCGCGTAGCCGTAGGCGCCGGTCGCCGGGGTGACGAGAACGTCGCCGACCGTGGGTGAGGCCAGCATCGTGTCGCGGACGATGATGTCGCCCGACTCGCAGTGCATGCCAGCGATCGTCGCCAGGCTCTGCGCCGGCTCGGCTGCACGGTCGGCGATCAAAGCTTCGTAGCGGGAGCCGTAGAGCATCGGTCGCAGGTTGTCCGACATCCCACCGTCAACTGCAACGTAAGTGCGCACACCGGGGATCTCCTTGACGGTTCCGACCCGGTAGGCGGTAACACCGGCGTTGCCGACAAGCGAGCGTCCCGGCTCGATCAGGACCCGCACGCCCTCGCCGAAGACCTCGCTGACACCGCGCACCTTGACGTCGATGTAGGCGTCGATCGAAGGGGGCTCGTCTTCGGCCGTATAGGCGATGCCAAGGCCGCCGCCGACGTTGACGATCCGGCACCACTCGCCAGCCAGCTCGCCGATCGCCCGGATCGCCAGCGCGTAGGGCTCGAGCTCGAAGATCTGCGAGCCGATGTGGGCGTGCAACCCGGTCAGGTTGAGCAGGTCGGAGGCGAGCACCCGCTCGATCGCCCTTGCCGCCGATCCGTCCTCGAGACCGAAGCCGAACTTGGAGTCGAGCTGGCCGGTCTGCACGTAGTCGTGGGTAGAAGGCTTGATCCCCGGGGTGACCCGCACCAGCACGTCCTGCGGTTCCTCCAAGAGCCGCTCGCAGCGGTCGATCTCATCGAAGGAGTCGAGGATCAGATGGCCGACGCCGGAGCGCGCCGCAAAGAGGATCTCCTCGTCGCTCTTGTTGTTGCCGTGCATGTGGATACGGGCCGGATCGAAGCCGGCGCGCAGGGCCATGTGCAGCTCGCCGCCCGAGGCGACATCGACCGAAAGGCCCTCCTCAGCGAAGAGCCGGTAGGCCGCCGTGCAGGGCAGCGACTTGCTGGCGAAGAGGACCTCGAAGTCGGCATCGCGCCGCTCAAAAGCCGCTTTGTAAGCACGCGCCCGGGCGCCCATGTCCTCCTCGGCATAGATGTAGGCGGGAGTGCCGAACTCTTCCGCCAACTCAACCAAGTCGCAGCCGGCAATCTCGAGCCGCCCCTGCTCGTTGACACGGCTTCCCGCCGGGTAGACCAGTGAGCCCTCGATCGGGTCGGCCACCGCGCCCGCCTGTCCACGCTCCGCCATAGGCGGGCATTGTGACGGTTGAAAGGGAAGCGGCGGCTAGTGGCTATTTGCCGAGCAGGTCGCCAACCGTTTTCACGGTTTCGTCGGCGGTTTTGCCAATCGCCGATTCCGGGCCGGCGACACCGTTGACGGCTTCTTCGGTGACTTTGGGGACGCCGGTGCCGCCGAGCGCCCCGCCGGCGGCTTCATCGACGCCCGAGACGGTGTTGTTGACCGCGCCGGTGACCGCTCCTGAGGTCGACTGACCACCGCCACCGGTTCCTGGAACGCTGGGGGTCAAGCCGCCACCGCCACCGTTGTCAGCGCTGGAACTGGAGCTCGAGCTCGAAGAACCGGATGGGGACGAACCGGCCTGTCCAGGCTGGCCCGCGGGGCTCGACGCCGGCGGTTCGGCGGCAGGAGAGCCGGAAGGCGCGGTCGGTGCCTCGCCAACGGCCCCCTTGGTGCCCTGTGCCCCGGCGGGATCACGGGAGTTGCGGTTGGTCCGTCCCGCGGTCGCTCCGCCCGGTGTGCCGGCAGCCGCGCCCGAGCTGGTTCGGCCGGTCCCAGCAGCGGCGCCCGCGCCGGTTGAGCTGGGTGCGCTTGCCGCGTTGTCGTCGCCGCCGAGATTGATGCCGGCCAGCGGCCAATCCCGCAGGGCCTGGAAAGAGACCAACAGGACGAACGTGACGACGGCGGCGGCGATCAGCGCGGTGCCGGACACCGCTCCTGCGAGATAGGTATGAGCCTGGCGGATCATCGTCGCCTCCTCGACGCTGCATACCCAGGGTTGCAGGCTCAAACCCATCGGACATACCAAATAATTGGATTTCCTAGGGAATTACGAGTAGGTGCAGGCGAGGGCGCCGTAGAGCGCCGCCGCTCTACAGGTAGGCCATCGGATCGGTCACTTCACCGTCGATGCGAACCTCGAAGTGCAGGTGCGGACCAAAGCAGTAGCCGGTGCAGTCGCTGTAGCCGATGACCTGGCCCTGGGAAACCTGCTGGCCAGCGGAGACCGCGAAGGTCTCCTGATGGGCGTAACAGGTCGAGAGCCCCCCGCCGTGGTCGATGCAGGTGTAGTTGCCGTAGCCGCCGCTGCTCGACTCAGGCTCGGTGAAGATCACGGTGCCGTCGGCCGCCGCACGGATCGGCGTCCCGCTCGGAACCGCGATGTCGATTCCTGGGTGGAACTCGTAGCTGCCGTTGATCGTCCGCGGACCGAACCCCGAAACGACCGGCCCGTCCACCGGCCAGATCAAGCCGCTGCCGCTGCCGGCCCGGATCGGACCCAAGGGAAGGGGAGCCGAACCGGCACTCGCCAGCTGTGCGGCGATCTTGGCCTGAATCGCGGCGACCGAGCCGTCCAGCTCCTCTTCGTGAGCGCGGATCTTCTTCAGGGCAGCCAGGCGCTCGCCCCGCGCCGCCACCAGCGCCGACTGCCGATGCTGCACGGCTGTGCGCGCGCTGGCCAGGGCCTGCTCTTCGGCGGCGATCGAATTCCGTGCCGCCTCGATCCGATCCTTCGCTGTGCGCAGGCGAGTGACGGTCCGCTTGACCTGGTCGCGCAGTTCGCGCACCCGTCCGACGATCGCTTCGTCGTTGCCGCGGATGCGGTTGAGATATTCGGTGCGATCGATCAGATCGTCATAGCCGTTGGCACCAACGATGACGCTGAGAACGTCCGGCGTACCGGTCTCATAGATGGCGACGAGCCGGTCGCGCAGCGAGACCAGGGCGCGCTTCAAATGGGCCCGCATTTTGGCGAGGTGCTTCTTCGCGACGCCCAGTTGCGCTTCGGCACGATCGAGCTCGGCCTGCTTCGCATTGAGGCGCACCTCCACTGCGGCCTCCTGGTTGCGAAGGTTGGCTACCTCGCTCGTCAACTGGTCGATGCGCTTGCCGTAGCGCGAAATCGTCGTCGTCAAGACCCCCGAGCGTTCGCGCGCCTTGGAAAGCTTTGCTTCCTTGGCGTCGAGCTTCGATTCGAGGTCTTCAGCGGGGGCAACGCTGGCGGCGAGCAGCACGACCAGCGCCGCCGTGGCGGCGCCAAGCAGTGCCGCCAGGGCAAGGCGAGTCTTGGACATCGCTGGCGAGGCTAGCTAAGTCAGGATATGCCTCCTTGCAGGGGATTAGCCCTGCAATCGCGCTTGCGGCTAGGCCTGCGGGGGGATGTTCTCGACGTGCAATAGACCCCCGGGGGCCTGTTCCTCCATCTGCAGGGTGGTGTGGTCGATGCCGAAGCGCTCCCGTAGCAGGAGCTCGATCCGCGCTCGCACCAAGTCTCGATCGCAATCGATTGCGACGACGACGTGAGCGGCCAGCGCGCCGAAACCGGATGTGACCGTCCAGATGTGCAAATCATGGACCGAGAGCACTCCCTCCTCGGCGCAGATCGCCGCGCCGGCGGCGTCGACGTCAAGCCCAACGGGCGCGGCCTCCATCAAGACGTCCACCGGCTCCTTGATCAGGCGCCAGGAGGAAATCAGGATCAGTCCAGAGATCGCCAAGCTGACGATCGGATCGACGATCGACGAACCGCCGGCGAGGACGATCACGCCGGCGAGGACCACGCCAATCGAGCCGAGCGCATCGGCCGCGGAATGCCGCAGAACCCCCTCGAGGTTGACGTCGGCGCGCTCACCGCGAGCGAGCACGAGCGTCGCGGCGAGGTTGCCGGCAAGGCCGAGGAGACCGAGGCCTAGCACGCCGCCGGCATCGATCTGCGGTGGGTTGCCGAGGCGGCCGATTGCGGCGAAGGCGACGGCGATCGCGACAGCGACGAGCAGCAGTCCGTTGACCAGTGCGGCGAGGATCTCCGAACGCTGGTAGCCGAAGGTCATCCGACCGCCGGCGGGCCGGCTGGCGAGCGCCCCGGCGAACAGCGCCAGGGCGATCGACCCGACATCGGAGAGGACGTGCCCAGCGTCGGCGAGCACGGCCAGCGAGCCAGTGAGCACACCACCAACCGCCTCGGCAAGCAACAGCGCCGCGTTGATCGCCAGCGAGATCCACATCCGCCGCCGGCTGTCGCCACGCCGGGCGTCGAGGTCGTGCGAGTGCGAGTGCACGTCCCGAGCTTAGAGTGACCGAATTGGGTCCTTAAGCGGGGATGGGCTCCTTGTCGGCGGGCTTCTCGGCGATCGCCTGCTCGGCGACTTCGGCGGCGTAGCCGAGGCGCTCGGCATATTCGCGCGCCTGCATCCGTGAAATGACCATGCGCTGGATCTCGGCCGTGCCCTCGAACAGTTGGTAGATCTTGGCGTCGCGGAACCACTTCTCCAGCGGGCAGTCGGTGTTCCAGGCATAGGGACCGACCAGGTCCATCAGCGTCGTGGTGGCCCACATCGTCACGTCACCGGCCTTGAGCTTCGACATCGAGCCCTGGCCGCCGCGCATCGGGATGCCGTTGCGGCCCATCCAGGCGGCGCGCTGGACGAGCAGGCGTGCCGCCTCGATCTCGGTGGCGACGTCGGCGAGCGTCTGCTGGATGCGCTGCTCCTGCAGAAGCGGCTTGCCGGCTTCTGAGTGGCCATCGAGGTATTCGAGGGTCCACTCATAGGAGGCCTGAGCGATGCCGAGGGCAGAGGCGCCGACCAGGGGGCGCGTCATCTCGAACGTCGCCAGGGCATCGGCGCCACGCGACTTCTTGCCTTCCCTGCCGCGCTGCAGCTTGCGCTCCAGCTTCTCCTCGCCGCCGAGCAGGTTCTCAGCTGGGATCCGGCAGTCGTCGAGAACGACCTCAGCGGTGTGCGAGGCGCGGATGCCGAGCTTCGACTCCTTCTTGCCCTGGATCAGCCCCGGCATGCCCTTGCCGATGACGAAGGAGGCCTGGCCGCGGGTGCCGAGGGTGGGGTCGACGGTGGCGACGACGACATGGACGTCAGCGATGCCGCCGTTGGTGATGAAGACCTTGGTGCCGTTGAGGACCCACTCGTCGCCGTCGCGCTTGGCGGTCGTCTTCAGGCTCTTCACATCAGAGCCCGCCTGCGGCTCGGTGACCGCGTAGGCGCCGAGCTTGATCTCGTCGCCACTGCCGAAGCACTCGGGCACCCATTGGGCAATCTGCTCGGGGGTGCCGGAGGAGGCGATTCCCGCCGCGGCCAGGCCGGAGCCGGAGATCGCCAGGGCGGTGCCGGCACAGCCCCAGTGGAACTCCTCGGCCGAGATCACCTGCATCTGGCCCTGCTCGTCGCTGGCCGAACGCTGGATGCTCTCGAGGCCGCCGAAGCCCTGCTTGCGCGCCTCCTTGATCACCTCCCAGGGGGTGCTCTCCTCTTCGTCGTGCTTGCGGGCGGCGGGCCTGATCACCTCGCGGGCGAAGGCCCGGCAGCGCTCCTTGTAGTCCAGCTGCTCGTCGGTCAGTGCGAAGTCCATGAGTCCCTTCTTGGGTCGGCGGCGGCTGATTGACTGGTCAGTCAACCAGTCCGGGAAGATTAGCTCACCGGACAACCATCGCCGCACATGTACCGTTCCGGCCTTGGCCGGGAAACGCCCCATCAACGCCGACCTTCCGGTCCCGACTACCGCTGCGCCGAAGCCGGATGAGCCTCGCGAGGCCAAGGCCGCGCCCACACCAAAAGCAGCGACCAAGGAGCCAGGGCCACCGAAGGCAAAGCCGCCGGGCCCAACCCAGCCAACGGCCCCAAAGCGGAAGCGCAAACCGATTCCGCCAGCACTGAAGGCGATCGCCGGCCTGGTCCTGATCGCGGTCGTCTTTCTCGTTGCCGCGGTTCTCGGTGGCGGCGGCTCCAATCAGCCGGCGGAAAATCCCGCGCCGGCGCCGGCGCCGGCTCAGGCACCACCCGAACCAGCTGCCGAAGAAAAGCAAACCCCAGCTGCCGAAGCGGCCGAAGCGCTCGGCTATCCCTCCTTCGCGACCGACAACACAACCCGAGTCGGTGGCTCGGACGCCGCCGCTACCGCGGCGGGGGTGTCGCTCGCAGTCTTCCCGTCGGTGAAAGCGCGCCAGCGCCCAGACGCTGTGACGTTGGTCGACGAAGACGATTGGCAGGCGGCCGTTGCGGCCTCTGTGCTGATGGCCGAACCGGTGCGGGCACCCCTGCTGGTCTCATCCGAAGGCGAACTGCCTGAGCCGACGACGCAGGCGCTTGCGGCCCTTGCCCCTCAGGGCAGTGCCAACAGCGGCAAAGCCCAGGTCTTCGTCGTCGGCAGCTCGGCCGTGCCCGATGGCCTGAAGGCGACTCAAATCAAGGGAAGCGATCCCGCGACGCTCGCCGCCGCGGTCGCGGACCTGCGCGATCGACTCTTTGGCGGCGCACCGAAACACATCGTCCTCGCCGCCGAAGCGCGGCCTGAGTTTGCTATTCCCGCCGCAGCCTGGGCGGCACGGTCTGGGGATCCGGTGCTCTTTACCGCCACAGACAAACTCCCGGCCGCCACGGTGAGGCAGCTAAAACGGCATCCGAAGACGCCGGTATTCGTACCCGGACCGTCCTCGGCGATCTCCTCTGACGTGGTGCGCGAAGTCGCCAAGCTGGGCAACCCCGTGCGCCGCATTTCCGGCGAGGACCCGGTCGAAAACGCAATCGCCCTGGCCCGCTATGCGAGCGGCGACTTCGGCTGGAACGTCAATGACCCCGGCCACGGGTTCGTGATCGCGCGCAGCGACGAACCGCTTACCGCGGCGATCGCCTCGCCGCTCTCGGCATCTGGCACCTGGGGACCGCTGCTGCTTACCGACGACGCCGATACGCTGCCCAAGGCGCTGCGCGAATACTTGCTTGACATCAAGCCCGGCTACACCACCGATCCGACCCGCGCCTTCTACAACCACGTGTGGGTGATCGGAGACCAGGAGGCCATCGACGTGAGCCAGCAAGCCGAAATCAACCAACTGGTCGAACTGACCAAGATCGGCGGGGGGTCGTGAGCGAGGCGGAGAGCCCCGAGCTGCTCAGCGGTGGCCATCGCGTAACCGCCGAGGACATCCGCGCCCTAGCCGGCGCCGCCACTCCTCATTTCGCGCTGCAGGTGCGCAACCGAATCCGCCGCTTGATCGAGCCGCTCAGTCCCGACGATCCCGCCCGAATCGAAGGGGAACGCAAGATCGCCGAACTGGAAGACCTGGCCGAGCACAGCGGCGAGCCGCGCGGCACGATGGGGATCTCCTCGCATTGAAGTACCTCGCGACCGGCGTCTGGCGCCTCAAGCAGTTCCCGGCACCAAGCGTGAACGTGTACCTCGCCGAGGACGTCCTGATCGACGCCGGCACCCGCTGGGACCGTGGCCGCATCTTTGCCGAGATCGAGGGGCGCGAGCTCTCGCTGCTCACTCTCACCCACGTCCACCCCGACCACCAGGGAGTTGCAAAGGACATCTGTGAGGCGCGCGGGGTCCCGCTCGCCTGCCACGCCGACGACGTCGACGCGATGGAGGGCCGCCGTCCAGTTCAGGAGGCTGCCCCGAACAACCCCTTCAACCGACTCATCAAGAGGATCTGGCAGGGGCCTCCACACGAGGTCGGCCGGGCGCTGAGCGAGGGCGACGAGGTGGCGGGATTCCGTGTCATCCACGTGCCCGGTCACTCCCGCGGCGAGGTGATCTACTTCCGCGACTCCGACCGAGTGGCGATCTGCGGCGACGTGATCCGCAACATGAGCTACACCACCGGGCTCCCGGGCGTCAAGGAGCCGCCCGACATCTTCACTTACGATCCCGCCGAGAACCGCCGCTCGATCCGCAAGCTCGCCGAACTCGGTCCAAGCCTGATCCTCCCCGGCCACGGTCCCGCCGTCACCGACATGGCTGCCTTCAAGCGCTTCGTCGCCACCTTGCCGGCATAGCAAGCGCCTTCAGTCAAAAGCGAAACAGCCGTCCCCGGCACGTGTCTGCGCTTAACCACCCCATTTGGGGGTAAAGCTCAGACACGTCCTCGAGACAAAGGGGGGTTCCATGGACGCTACGAGGAGTAGGAGACCTTCGCCGGCGATGCTCGTCGCAGTAGTCGCCTTGATCGTCGCCCTGGCCGGCACGGCCTACGCCGCACAGTCGATCAACGGCGGCGCGATCAAGAAGCAGACGATCGGCGGCGGCAAGCTGAAGAAGAAGACGCTGACCGGCTTCCAGATCAACACCAACAAGCTGGGCGTTGTGCCTGCGGCCAAGCGGGCGGCAGGCACCTATTGGGCGGTCGTCAACAACCCCGCCGGCCCCGGCAACGCCGCGCTGGCGAGGGCAAGCGACACCGGCATCACCGCGGCCGAGGGCGGCGGCGCAGTGGCTGTGGTCTTCCCGACCAACGTCAGCGTCTGCGCAAACGTCGCCGCACGCAACAACGCCGGAACGACGGTGCCGGGCGCCGGCTATGCACAGACGAACGTCTCACCGGCGAATCCGAACGCGATCGAAGTCCGCACACGCGACGAAAAAGGCGCTGACGCCGATGCAGACTTCCACCTGATCGTCGTCTGCCCTTGGAGAACCCGGTCCTAGCTAGTCTGGACGCGTGAGCGAGGCCGAACATGGATTCAAGGAGGGCGACAAGGTCTGGGTCGAGGACGGTGACGGCCGTCACCACCCAGGCATCTTCGTCGCCGACAACGAGAGCTCGGGCTGGTTCGGCGGCGGCCCGAGCGCCTACGTCGTCCACCCGGAGGCCAAACAGGCCGAGGTCGTCTCGACTTTCCGCATCACGCCACGGGACGAGTAGCTCTCCCAACACGCTCCGACAACTCCAGCTTCAAAGCCGCTACCGCTAGGCCAAGCCTGTGAAGAGCTTGTGACGCCGCGTACCGTGGGTATGAAGCTGATGAGCTTTGGCTGGGATGCCGGTGCCCCTCCCCGGGAATGTCGCGAAGCGGCGGAAATGCAATCCGATGTCTGCGCGGCGTCAGCCGCGCTCCTCCTTCGGAGCTAAGCGCACGCGAAGCGGGCGCGTGCGACATAAATTCACGGGAGGGGTACCGGCATCCCAGCCGAACCCGTCCAAATTCAGGGCGGGAGTCGGGCGCTCGTCATCTCGACGCGCTCGCCGCGGAAGGGCACACCCTCGACGACCAGGCGCCGGCGCTGCCGCGCTCCCTTGGCTAGCGAGCCGTCGGAGCGGACGACGCGCCACCAGGGCAGGTCGAGGTCGTCGCACTGGAAGAGGGCGGCGCCGGCGAAGCGGGGCGATCCAGGCGAAACGTCGCCGTAGGTTCGAACGAAGCCAGGTGGGATCTCGCGGACGCGAGCGAGGACCTCGAGCAGGCGGTCTTCGTTCGGCCCGGTCAAGAGGCGGGACCGAAGGCCGCGATGATGCGGTTCTGGTACTCGGAGAGCTCTTCGGGGGAGATGAAGTAGGTGGGAGGGGTGAGGAAAAGGCCATCAGCACGCTCGGCGGTCGCCTCGACGCGGGCACGGACCTTGTCGAGCGGGCCGGCTGCGCAGTAGGCCTCAACCATCTCGTCACTGATCGCGGCCGGCACGGCGGCAAGGTCGCCGCGGCGGAAGGCCTCACCGGCGGCGACCGCGTTGTCGGCGAAGCCGTGCAACTCCCAAAGCGGCATATAGGTCTTGACCGTGGCGTAGAAGGAGATCGTGCGGCGGGCCATGTCGATCGCCCGCGCCTCGTCATCATCGATTGCACAGCAAACCGTCGGCAGGTAGTCGAAGCCCGAGCGTTCGCGTCCCGAACGCCGCAGGCCCTCTTCAAAGGAACTGACGACGACCTCGTCGATCCAGCGCAGGCTCTGAATCGGGTGGCCGATCAGGCCATCGGCGACGTCACCCGCCATTCGGCACATGCCGCCCTGCACGCCGGCTGTGTAGATCGGCACGCTCTCGCGCGGCGCCGGATGCGGTCGGATCCAGCCCTTGATGTCAATGTCGTAGTAGGAGCCCTCGTAGCGGATCGCCTCCCCCTTGCCGGCCTGCTGCATGATCAGCCGGGTCGCCTCGATCGCCTCCCGCAGGTGCGGCGCCGGTTTGCCGTACTCGGCGTTGTGCCAGGTTTCGTTGAGCCGCTTGACGCCAGAGCCAAGTCCAAACCGGAAACGCCCGCCCGACATCTCGTCGATGTCGAGGGCGCTGACGGCGAGGATGAAGGGGCTGCGAGTGAAGGCCCAGGCGATCCCCGTAGCGACGTCGATGCTTTCGGTCTTGCCTGCCAGGTATGCGGCCTGGGTGACCGAGGAGCGAAACAACTCCGGCGCCCAGACACACTCGACTCCGGCCGACTCGGCACGCTGCGTCTCGGCCTCGAGGTCGGCGATCGTTGTCCCGATCGCGGCAACGGAAATGCGCTCGAGCGCGGTCTTGGCAGACACCGTCAGGCCGAAACCGGCTCAGGCACGGCGAGAACGGCATCGGCGACGCGTTCGCGGTGCCACTTGGCGTCGCCGAACATCGACGCGTTTGCCTTGCCGCGCTTGAGGAAGAAGTGCAGGTCGTGCTCCCAGGTGAAACCGATCCCGCCGTGCACCTGGATCGAGGCGTCGGGCACGCGCCAACCCGCGTCGGAGGCATAGGCCTTGGCCATCGAGGCGGCGGTGGGAAACGACTCCGGCTCGGCGTCCGCGGCCCAAGCGGCGCCGTAAACCGCTGAGCGCGCGTTCTCGGTCTCGAGCAACATTTGAGCACAGCGATGGGAAACTGCCTGGTAGGAGCCAATCGGCCGGCCGAACTGCTGGCGGTCCTTGGCGTACTCCACGGCCATCTCCATCGTCCGCTGAGCGATACCCGTCGACTCAGCGGCAAGCGCTACGCAGAGCCTGAAGAAGACTGGGTAGTACTCGGTCTCCTCCGCCGGCAGAGAGTCCTCAGCCGCAACGCGGACGCCGTCGAAGCGAACCGAGTAAAGACGGCGGGTGAGGTCAATTGTCGTCGCGGGATAGATCGATACGCCCGTGGCGCCACGCTCGACGACGTGGCGACGCCCGTCGGCGGTAGCGACGAGGAAGAAGTCGGCAGCAGCAGCGTCCATCACCAGCACCTTCTCGCCGTCGAGGACGACGCCGTCGCCGTCAGCCTGGGCCTCCATTGAAAAGCTGCCAATCGTCGCCGCCGTTCCCGCGTCCCAGAGCGCCGGAGTGCCGCGCAGCTTCCCTTCGGCTAGCGGCCGCAAGAAGCGCTCGCGCTGGTCCTCGGAGCCGCAGAGGGTCAGCGCCAGCCCAGCGATCGTGTTCGAGAAGAGCGGCGAGGGCGCCAGCGCGTAACCCATCTCCTCGAAGAGCACGGCCAGCTCGACGATGCCAAGTCCCTGTCCGCCCCACTCCTCGGGCAGCGCCAGGCCGGTCCAGCCGAGCTCGGCCATCTCCTCCCAGTCGGACTGCTCGAAGCCGTTCTCGCTCTCAGCCAGTTCGCGGATGCGCTCCGACTTGTAACGGGCGGCCAGGAAGTCATGGGCGGTCGACTTGATCGCCTGCTGCTCGTCGGTGAGGTCGAAGTACATGTCGCTCAGCGCATCCTCGGCAAGCCGAGCACCCGCTCGGCGATGATGTTCTTGAGGATGTCGGTAGTGCCGCCCTCGATCGAGTTGGCACGCGAGCGCAGGAAGCTGTACTGCCAGGCACCGCCCGCGAGCGCGTGCTCGTCGCCGCGCGCCAGCGGCGCGTAGGCGCCCTCGATGTCGAGCGCCAACTCAGCGATGCGCTGATTGATGTCGGCCCACTGCCACTTGCCGAGCGAGCCCTCCGGCCCGGGAATGCCCGACTGCATCGTCTTGGTCAGCCCGCGGTAGGCATTGAGCCGCATCGTCTCGGCCTCGATGTGGAGCTGGGCGAGGCGCTGGCGGAAGACCGGGTCGTCCACCGCACTGCCACCGTTCACGCGGGTCTCAGCGGCCAGCGCCCCGAGGCGTTTGAGGTTGTTGGCGATCTGGGCGATCGCGCCAAAGGCAAGGCCGGCGCGCTCGTTCATCAGCGTCGTGATCGCCACCGACCAGCCGTTGCCGACGCCGCCAACGACGTTGGCCTCGGGAATCCGCGCTTCTTCCATGAAGACCTCGTTGAACTCGCCCTCGCCGGTTATCTGAACCAGCGGCTTGGCCTCCACGCCCGGCTGATCCATGTCCATCAGGAAGTAGGTGAGCCCCTTGTGCTTGGGGGCGTCGGGGTCAGTGCGGGCGACGAGCATGCACCACTTGGCGTACTGGGCGAACGTGGTCCAGACCTTCTGGCCGGTGACGACCCATTCGTCGCCGTCCTTGACCGCGCGCGTCTTCAGCGAGGCGAGGTCCGAGCCCGACTCGGGCTCCGAGAAGCCCTGGCACCAGATCTCCTCGGCAGTGAGGATCGGCTCCAGGTAGCGCTGCTTCTGCTCATCGGTGCCGTGGGCAATGACCACCGGCCCTCCCATCGCCAGGCCGAGCACGTTGGCAGGGCTGGGCGCCTCCAGCCGCGAGGCCTCGCCGACGAAGATCGCCTGCTCGATCAGGGTGGCACCACGGCCGCCGTACTCCTTTGGCCATGAGATCCCAGCCCAGCCTGCCGCGTGCATCTGCTGCTGCCACTCGCGGCGGAAGGCCATCACCTCCTCCAGGCCGGCTTCCGGCTCGGGGCCCGGATGGTTCGCTTCGATCCACTGACGGACCTCTTCGCGGAACTGTTGCTCGGACGGCGAGAGGGTCAGGTCCATCGGCTGCGGAGCATAGCGACCGACTGGCTGTCCAGCCAGGCTAGGCGTCCGAAGGGACGCCTAGCGGCTGCCACAGGTTTCGAGCCCGTATTCACCGGCCAGCCGGCTGGCGATCCCGAAGACTATGTCGGTGCTGCCGGCAGCGACCGCTTCTGGATCGTCTTCGGCCGTTTCGAGCCCTTCTTCGAGGGCATCGATCATCGCGCCGACCTTTTCCTCGTCGCCCTTGGGCACGCCGAGTGCCTGGATTTCCTTGATTTCCTGCCTCAGGCTCGGAATCAGGATGGTGACGACGAACTTTTCGTTGTCCTGCTGGCTCGGCTTCTGGATTTTCTTGCCCTTGGTCAAGAACTGGACGAGTCCCGCTTCCAACCGCTTGGTGCCTCGTTTGCAAACGGCATCGGCTTTGACGATGAACTCTTCTTTGGAGATCGAGGTCGTGCTCGAGCTCGAGTCGCCGCCCCCACAACCGGCGAAGATCAGGGTGATCACCAGGGCCCCTGCCCACCACGAAATCAGCCGCGTACCCACACGGGAAACCTACATTTTCAGATTGCCCGAGGCGGTCCGGGCTCAGATCCGCTGAATCAAGGTTCCGGTTCCAAGGCCGCCGCCGCAGCACATTGTCACCAGGCCCATCTCCTTGTCGGTGCGCTCCATCTCGTGCAGCAGAGTCGTAATCAGACGGGCCCCGGTCGAGCCGAGCGGGTGGCCGAGGGCAATCGCGCCGCCGTTGACGTTGACGCGATCCATGTCTGGGTCGAGCTCGCGGCGCCATGCGGCCACGACGGAGGCAAAGGCCTCGTTGATCTCGACCAGGTCGATGTCGTTCATCGCCATTCCGTTGCGCTCGAGCAGCTTCCGCGTCGCCGGGATCGGACCGGTGAGCATGATCACCGGGTCGACGCCGACGGTGGTCTGGTCGAAGATCCGCGCCCGTGGCTTCAGTCCCAACGCATCGGCCTTCTCCCGCGCCATCAGCAGGACAGCGGCGGCGCCATCGGAGACCTGGGAGGAGTTGCCAGCGGTGATCTTGCCGTCCTCCTTGAATGCGGGCTTGAGCTGGGAGAGCACCTCGATTGAAGTTTCCGGGCGGATGCCTTGATCGGTCGAGTAGGTGTCGCCGTTGACGCTGAATGGCATGATCTCGCGCTCGAAGCGGCCCTCTTCGGTCGCCTTGGCAGCGAGCTGCTGGGAGCGCACGCCAAGCTCGTCGAGCTCGGAGCGGGGAATCTCCCATTGGTCAGCAATCATCTCGGCCGAGAGACCCTGCGGAATCAGGTTGTAGCGCTCCATCAACTCGGGCGAGAAGGGTGCGCCGTGCTCCTGCATCACCGAGTAGCCATCGGCAAACGAGATGTGCCCCATGTGCTCGACCCCACCGCCGATCGCGACATCGTGGACACCAGAAGCGATCAGCGTCGCAGCGAAGTTGACCGCCTGCTGGGCCGAACCGCACTGTCGATCGATCGTGGTGGCCGGGGTCTCAATCGGCAGCCCGGCCTCGAGCCAAGCGTTGCGCCCTATGTTGACCCCCTGCTCACCAAACTGCTGGGCACAACCGGCAATCACGTCCCCGGTCTCGGCCGGATCGACACCGCTGCGCTCGAACAGCTCGCTGTAAGTCTTAGCGAGCAGGTTCGAGGGATGGACGTCCTTGTAGTACCCCTTCTCCTCGTGCCCCCGCCCAATCGGCGTACGCACTGCCTCGACGATGACGACCTCGCGGCCCCCGAACTTGCCGTTTCCGTTGTCTGCCATCGCCTGCCTCCGGTTCGATTGACTGGTCAGTCAACCAAGGGTATCTGGTGACGGAGGTCGGGCACCCCTCCTCACTCAACTTTTTCGGTGAGTCGGAGTCGGTCGTCCGCAAGCGAATTGCCGAAAAAGTACAAGCCGTTCGAAGGGGCGCCCGACCTCCGATCACGAGAGCTTGATAGGAACCCGCCCATGAACGCAAGCAAGGGGTATGAGAGTCCGGGAATCGCGGGGAGCGGCGCCATCGCTACGGGTCTAGCTGCCGTGTCCACCACGACAGCCGACACGATTCTGTTGGCTCGGAGCGAGGCTTCTGCGTGGCGCGCCGAGGAGAAAGTTGTTGCGGCCTGCGCCAAGATCGAGGGGGGAGAACCCTCGCGGCTGCGGGTTACCACGGATCCCAAGGATCTTGTCGACTGCGACGTGATTGTCGAGGCGATCGTCGAGGAAGTCGAGCCCAAGGGCGAACTGCTGACAACGATCGCAGAGGCATGCCCGAACGCCGATCTGGCAACTACCACGTCTTCGCTCAGCATCGCTGAAATTGCCGAGGCTGGGGGAGTAACCAAGCTCTTCGGCCTGCACGTCTTCAACCCGGTGCCGCGAATGAAGCTGGTCGAGGTTTGCTTTCCGGACGGCGCCGAGGGTTCGCGGGAAGCGGCGCTCGCCTGGTGCGCGGCTCTGGGCAAGACGGCGGTCGAGGTCCCAGACCAAGCTGGCTTCGTCGTCAACCGACTGCTCTTCCCTTACCTCTTCGATGCGGTGCGACTGATCGAGCAGACGGGCATGGAGGCGGGCGAGGTGGATACCTGCATGAAGCTTGGCGCTGGCCACCCGATGGGGCCATTGGCACTGCTCGATTTCGTTGGGCTCGACGTTTCCAAGGCGATCGGCGATGCCCTCTATGCCGACTCGAATGAGCCCACGCACAACCCCCCCGGGTTGATGGTCGAGATGATTGGCGAAGGCAAGCTAGGCCGCAAGTCCGGCGCCGGCTTCTACAGCTACGACTAGACCGGCGCACATCGGCGTCCTCAGTCGCTCGCGTGCGGACCACGCCACGCTCCCTGCGTCCTTAATCTGCTTGGTCAGCGCTTACCGGCCAGGTCCCAGATCACGTCGGCCGGAGAGATGCCCTGATGGCGGGCGATCGTTTCGATCTCTTCCCAGGGAAGCTCGGCTTCGGGAAGCTCGTCCCAGCGGGCCAGGTCGAGGGCCTCGACGGCGCCTTTGAGCGCCGGGCCGAGGTGCTCCTCTGATCGCAGCAGGGCCCTTAGGACTTCAAGCTGCTTGTCGCTCAATCGCACAACCCACATGCGATACCTCCAAGGTCTCGGGGAACGCGGGTTGCCCCGAGAAGCTAGGAGTCGTGGCGGACGGAACCGCTGATCCGCACCGCCTCGATGCGGTTCTCACGCACCGACTCGACCCGGATCGTGTAGCCGTTGGCGGTGATCGTGTCGCCGCGCTTGGGCAGCCGCCCGAGCTCGCCAAAGACGTAGCCGCCGATCGAGTTGTAGGCATCGGTGTCGACCGGCAACTCGATCCCGGCGTCGGAGAGGTCGCCCAGAGAGACATGGCCGCGGACGAACCACTCGCCGCTGGCCAACTGGCGCAGGGCGGCGGCGCGCGGATCGGTCTCGTCCTCGATCTCGCCCACGACCTCCTCGAGGATGTCCTCGACCGTGACGATGCCAACGGTGCGGCCGTACTCGTCGACCACCACCGAGAGCGAGGTGCGCTGCACCTGGAGATCGTGGAGCAGGTCGTCGAGCGGGCGCGTCTCGGGCACGATCACCGCGTCGCGTACGGCAGGAGCGATCTCGGCCTCCGGCCCCTCGCTCATATAGAGGCGGGCGAGGCTGTTGTTGTGGACGATCCCCTTGACCCGGTCGGGGTTCTCGTCCTCGATCACGACCAGGCGCGTATGACCGGAGGTGACGCAGCGCCGCAGCGCCGTCTCCACCGTCTCCGAGGCGTCCACGGTCACGACAGCCGGGATCGGGGTCATCACCTCGCGCGCCTCCTGCTCGTGGAGGTGGAAGACACCGCCGAGCATGCCCGCCTCGCCGGGATCGAGCGTGCCGCCGATCTTCGAGCGGTCGATGATCTGCTTCAGGTCCTCGGCGGTGTGATGCTCCTCGATATCGGTCGGGTCGACGCCGAAAAGGCGGACGATTGCGTTGGAGATCGCGCTCAACGCCATGATCACCGGCGCCGTCGCGGCCCGGAACCAGTTGAGCGGACGGGAGACGCGGCGCGCCGTGCGCTCGGCATGGCTGATCGCCAGCATCTTCGGCACCTGCTCGCCGATGCTGATGTGGATCGCGGTGACCAGGGCGAAGGCGATCGCCACCGAGAGGCCGACCGCGGCACCGTGTGAAAGCCCACCAAAGGCCGGTTCCAAGAGCTTCGCCAGCGAGGGCTCGCCGAGGAAGCCAATGCCGATTGAGGCCATCGTGATGCCGATCTGGCAGGCAGAGAGCGACTCGTCGATCTTGTCGAGCTGCTCGATCACCTCCTCGGCGCCGCTTTCGCCTTCCTCCGCGAGCTGCTCGATCTTGCCGCGGCGACTGCGGACAAGGGCGAACTCGGCAGCAACGAAGAAGCCGTTGATCGCAACCAGCAAGAGAAGGAGGACGAGCAGCAGGGCGCTCATCGTCTATATGGCCCGGTACTTCGGGGGAGGTCGTCGTCGGCCATTCGGCGTAGGCAATATAGCCATCCGCTCCGCTGATCTTGCGATAGGTGGCATATTGATCGTGGGATGCGGATCGCAAGCCTGGTTCCGTCTGCGACCGAGATGCTCTACGCACTCGGACTCGGCGACAGCGTCGTCGCGGTCACGCACGAGTGCGACTACCCGGCCGAGGCCCGTTCTCTCCCCCACCTGACCAAGACCGTGCTACCTGCGGGCCTGAGCGCAGCAGAGATCGACCAGACAGTGAAGGCGCGGGTGGCGGAGGGCCAGGCCCTCTATGAGCTCGACGAGAAGCTCTTGGCCAGCCTCGCCCCGGACCTGATCGTTACCCAGGCGGTCTGCGCGGTCTGCGCGGTCTCCTACGAGGAGGTGCTCGAGGTGGCCGCGCGGTTGCCGAGCAAGCCGCGCGTCCTGCAGCAGGATCCGAGCACGCTCGGGGAGATGCTCGAGGACGTGATCCGGCTTGGCGAGGCGACCGAGATCCCTCGCCAGGCCCACGAGCTGCGCGGCGAGCTAGAGGGACGGTTGGCGACCGTGCGCGCCGCCGTCGGCGGCGCCAGCCTGCCAAGGGTGATCGCGCTCGAGTGGCTTGACCCTCCTTTCGTCGGCGGCCATTGGATCCCGGAGATGATCTCGATCGCCGGCGGCGAGGATGTCGCCGGTCCGCCTGGGCTGAAGTCGCCCGAGGTCTCCTGGGGTGAGCTCTCCGGGCTCAATCCCGACGTGGCGATCGCGATGCCCTGCGGCTGGTACGTGGAGGACTCGCGAGCGCAGGCCCTCGCCTACTGGGACCAGATCGAGACGCTGGGAGCCCAGCGCGTCTTTGCCGTCGATGCCGCCTCGACCTTCTCGCGACCCGGGCCGCGCCTGATCGACGGGGTCGAGCTGCTCGGCCACCTGCTCCACCCTGATCTGGTCGACCCCCCTGGCAACATCGGCTTCGCCGAGGTGCGGGCGCCAAGCGTCTGGCGCGGTGCCGGCGGCTAGACCGTCCTCGGCTTCAGGCGATCGCGAGAGCGCCCAGAAGCGCGAACAGGGCGACCCCAACCATCACCGCTATCTCAGCGGCTAGGTGCCGTTCGCCGAGCGATCCCCGGTCGCCGGCGATGACCGCGCCACCGCAGATAAGCCCAGCCGCCAGGCCACCGAGATGACCGCCTAGGCTGATGTGCGACGCGCCGATACTGAGGGCGAGGTTGATCAGCAAGACGATCCCGATCGAGGATGCGACAGCGTCGAATCCGCGGCCACGGGCGATCACGAAGGTGGCGCCGAAGATCCCGAAGATCGCGCCCGAGGCCCCGATCGTCAGGGCGTCTGGACTGAGCAGCAGCGCCCCGAAGGCACCGCCAAAGAGGGAAGCGACGTAGACGGCGAGGAAGCGCGGCGTGCCGATCGAGGGCTCGAGGATCCGGCCGAGGAAGAAGAGGGCGAACATGTTGAAGCCGATGTGGATCAGGCTGGCGTGAAGGAAACCGCCGGTGACGAGCCGGTACCACTCGCTTTCGGCGACGAGTGGGCCGAAGAGCCCGAATTCGCGCACGACCGAACTGCCTTCGATGCCCAGTCCACCGCTGCCGGTCGCGATCTCGGCGAGAAACGCAGCGGCGTTGAGAGCGATCAGGATGAAGGTTGCCGGCGCACTGGAGAGGAGCGACGCCTCGCCGACGCCTCGCACCACCTTCGTGCGCTGGTTGGCACACTCCGGACAACGCATCCCGACCGGGGTCGGCGTCATGCAGTCGGGGCAGATCGGTCGCCCACAGGAGGAGCAGGAGACGGCCGTCTCGCGATGGGGGTGCCGGTAACAAGTCTCAGCCACGGATGAGCAGCCTACAATCGCCGCCGATGGACGCACCCAGCCCCGCCCGTCTCTACGCCACGCTGGTCGGCGCGACACTCATGGTCGCCGGCATCGTCGGCTTTTTCTACAGTGCCTCGTTCGGTTCGCCCGGCGAGGTTGAGGAGATGCTCGGCGCCTTCGCGGTCAACGGCTGGGCTAACGTCCTGCATATCCTCACCGGGGCGATCGGCCTGCTGGCCGCCGACTACGCCTCGCGCCGGTACTCGCTCTGGTTCGGGGCCTTCTACGTCGTACTGGGCTTCTGGGGGTTCGCGCTCGGCAGCGGCGAGGCGATCCTCGGTTTCCTGCCGGTCAACACCGGCGACAATCTGCTTCACCTGGCGCTCGGCGCGCTCGGCGTCCTCGCCGCGCGCGGAACGCCCCGGACAAAGGGGCACGTCCTCCGCTTCGCGTCCGGGCGTGCCCCGCGGTCTTCGCCTTAGCGCCGCCCCACCGGGATCGCAGGAATCAGATTGCGATGCTCACTCGGCGGGGCTGAATTACGGCCTGAGTCGACCGGTCAAGGAGCGCAGGCCGCCCTTGGCCTGTTGTTTGCCGCGCCGGCGCATCTCGATCACGACCAGAGCGCCGGCGGCGGCCCCGCCGGCGCCGAGCGCGACCACTGGCCGGACCCAATTGCGCGGGTCGCGCAGCGCCCGCAGCTCGCTCTCTGAGAGCTCTTCGGCCCATTGCGAGAGCTCCTCCGCGGCGGCCTGGGTGACGGCCGCGAGCGTGTCCTCGACCCTGCCCGAGAGCCGCTCCGGCGGCTCGATCGGCCGCAATGCGTCGGAGAGCAGGTTCTCAACGTCCCAGTTCCCGGTCAGACTCACCGCCTCACCAAACACACCTGTTCCCCCACTCGCTCGGTTCGCACGATCATCAGACATGTTTGCTCACCTCACTCGGGGTCACTGCCCATCTCTTCCTGCAGCTGCTTGATCGCGCGATGGATCAAGACCTTGGTGGCACCGTCGCTGCGCCCCAGCGCCCGGGCGATCTCGCGGTTGTCCATACCGAGCGCGAAGCGCATGATCAGTGCGTCGCGGCGGTCGTCTGGCAGGTGCTCGAGATGCGCCATCACCTGGCGCAGCTCCTCGCGCCCCTCGGCGATCGCCTCGGTGCCGTGCCGTGCCACGATCGGGTCGGCGGTCTCGAGCGAGGTCTGCGGCCGGCGCGAGCGGTCGCGGTAGTAGTTGGAGGCGAGGTTGTGGGCGATGCGGATCAGCCAGGGGCGCAGCGGCCGCCCGTCGGACTCGCGCCGGGCGCGGTCGAAATGGCGGTAGGCCTGCAGAAAGGCCTGCTCGGTGAGGTCCTCGGCGTCGTGTGGGTTGCCGATTCGGTAGTAGGCGTAGGAGTAGACGTCGCGCAGGTGGGCCCGGTAGAGGTCCTCGAAGGCGCGGTCGAGCTCTGCCTTGGCAGCAGGGTCGAGGCTGGCCGGCTCGACGTTTTCCTTGGCCCCACTCACGCCGCAAGCCTAGTCCCATCAAGCGGCCCTCCTGGATCGCTCGACGCGTCGCAGGCCGGCCACCCAGGCATCGGCATCGATCTCACCGCGGATTAGGGCCGCCAACCCCGAGAGCGCCTCGGCGCTGCCCCCGCTGGCCGACGTCGCCTCCGCCAACAGCGGCACCGCATCGAGACCCTCCGATGCCTGGCCGATTTTGGCCGGAATCTCCGCGGCTGGTGTTCCTCGTCCGAGCAACTCGCCGGCTCGCCGATTGCGCCCCGTCGGCGCCATCACGGTCGCGGTCAGATCGCCGACGCCGGCAAGACCCGAGAAGGTGCCGAGTTCGGCACCGCGGTCGATTGCGTGCTCGATGCACTCGTGCCAGACCTGAGCGGCAGCGATCCCGGCAGCGTTGAGCCCATGCGGCTCGGCTGCCGCGGCGGCGAGCGCCGCTGCGTTCTTGGCCGCACCGGCCATCTCGACGCCAGTAATGTCGCGCGAGCGCTCGCAGACGAGACCCGCCCGATCGAAGACGACACCAAGCTGATCGCGCAAGTCTCGGTCTGCCGAGCCGAGCACCAAAGCGGCAGAGCCAGAGACGGCCTCGCGGGCGTGTGCCGGCCCGCCCAGGCAAGCGATCGCGCGGGCCCGCACCCGCTCGCCGACATATTCGGCGGGGAGTTGGCCAAGTGGGGCAATCAGGCCCTTGGTCAGCAGCAGCATCGCCGAGCGCGAGCCGACGCGATCGGAGATTGCGCCGACCGCCTGAGGCAGCGAGCCCGAGGGGATCGCCAGGCAGATGAGATCGAGGCCGGCCAGCTCGACTTCGGAGGCCTGCCGTACACGGACCGAGTCCGGCAGGCGCACTCCCTCCAGGTAACGATGATTCTCTCGCGCCTCCTCGATCTCCGCGGCGTGAGCGGCGCTGCGAGTGGCGAGCTGGACCTCCAAGCCGCCGCGGGCAAGCAGAACGGCAACGGCAGTCCCCCAGCTCCCGGCGCCGATGACGGCCGCACGGCGCATTGGCGGCAGGCCACCGAGGTCCTCCCACTGCAGCTCGACGTTAGGCCAGATCCGTGCCGTCGCCGTCGAGGCGAGACCACGGGAAGGATCGGCGGCACGGGGAAAGGTCATCGCCTTGCCGAGGCGGACCTTGACCTTGCGCGGGCGAATGCGCCAGCCGCGCCGCACGTGTTCGGTGCCGAGCACGGCGGCGGGAATAACCGGCGCACCGGTCTGCAGCGCCAGACGGCCGACGCCGCGCTTGGGCTCACCCAGGGAGCCGCTGCGAATGCGCGTGCCCTCGGGGAAGATGCAGACGGCGCCGCCCCGCTCGACGATGAGCCGCGCAGTCTCCACCGAGTCCTCGTCGGACTCACCGCGACGAATTGGAAATGCCCCGAGTCGAGAAAGGATCCAGCCTTGCCAGCGGCGCTCAAAAAGCTCGACCTTGGCGACGTAGTTCATCGGCCGTCGCCACGGCAGGGCGCCGCCGATGGCGAAGGGGTCGAGGAAGCTGCGGTGGTTGGAGGCGACGATCAAGCCCCCCTTGAGGCGGGCGTGCTCGCGGCCGGTGCGGGCATAGCGGAAGTACGTCAGGAAGAAGGGGGTCATGAAGATCCTGGCCAGGATGTAGAGGATCGGGTTTACGCCGTGGGCGCGCGTGTACTGGTGGTACGCCTGGAGGCGTGCAGGGTCCATCTGTAAGCGCTACACGAACTCGGGACATCGGTTACCTAGGCGGGGGTCGGGCGCCCGACCCCCCCTACCAA
>JAWVFJ010000014.1:0-15351 GCA_033856275.1 Solirubrobacterales bacterium | reverse complement strand
CCGCTCTTTTTGGGAGGGGGCACCCGGCCCTCCCCCCGCTGAGTCCTAAGAGTCCTGAAGAACGGAAATCGTGCGGCCCTTGCGCGACGGCTTGAACTCGACAATTCCAGCTCGTGCGGCGAAAATCGTGTGATCGCGCCCAAGCCCGGTGCCATCCCCAGGCCAGAAGCGGGTGCCACGCTGGCGCACGATGATCTCCCCGCCGGAGACCTTCTGGCCCGCGAAGACCTTGACCCCAAGCATGTTGGGGTTGGATTCGCGTCCGTTGCGGCTTGAGCCGAGTCCCTTCTTATGAGCCATCGTTAGAATCCTTTTTAGCAGCCGGTTTTTTGGTAGCCGGTTTTTTCGCTTTGGAAGCCGGTTTTTTTGCGGCTGCTTTTTTGGCTTTGGCAGTCGGTTTTTTCTCGGTAGCTTCCGCGGTCTCTTTTTTCGCCGCTGGTTTTTTCGCCGCGGCCGGTTTTTTCTCAGCCGGCTTGGTCTCCACAGCCACTTTTTCTTTGGCCGGCTCCTCTTTTTTCGCCGCTGCCGGTTTGCGTCCCAGCAGTTTGACCTCGGTCACCTCGAGCTTGGTCAGCTCGGAGCGGTGGCCGGCGCGGCGGCGGTAGCCCTTCTTCGGCTTGTATTTGAAGACCTTGATCTTCGGTCCACGAAGGTGCTCGGCCACGGTCGCCTCGACCTTGACTTTCTCCAGCTCTTTGGCCCCGGCGACGACCTCTTTGTCGCGGAACATCACCGGCCGCAGGGCGACCTTGTCGCCCTCTTTGGCGCTGAGGCGATCGACGAGCAGCGAGGTGCCCTTCTCGACCTTGTACTGCTTGCCCCCGGTCTCTATGACTGCGTACGTGTTCATTCGTCCTTGCCGCTCTGGGTTGAGCGCGACCTATCGCGACCGCCTCTGCGGCCGCGACGGCTACTGCGCGAGGGCGAGGATTCTAGCTGGGCGCCGTTTTCCTCGCCGCCAGCACCGTTGCTCGCCTCACCCTCGGGCAGCGAGGCCACCGCGGCGGCACGCTCGACCCGCTCGATCCGGACCAGTTTGCGCTCACCGACGAAGCGACCTCCACCGGTGACGCTGACGATGTAGGAGTCGACGCGAGCAACGGCGTCATCGGCGTTGTACATGTGCGGCTCGTCGATTTTGACCAAGACCTCCTCGCCGACCTTGAAGGGCAGCGCCCGTTCCTCGATCTCGGCGCGGCTACCCGTCTCTACCACTTTGAAGGTGTCGATCGGCAGCGCGTCGCCGCCCTCGAAGTGGAACTGCTTGCCGGTCTCGGACTCCAGCTCGGCGAGGCCGCTTTCGGGGTCGATCAACTCGGCGGCGACCTTGGGATGGACGCGGACCAGTAGGGCCTCCGCCTCTTTGGCACCCGCGGCCACATCGGGTAGGCGGCGCATCGCGTCGAGCGCCACGGTCTCGGCGGAGAGCACGACGCCTTCGCCCACGCAGGTCGGACAGGGCACGGTGAGGATCTCGCGCACTCCGTCGGTGACATTCTGCCGGGTCATCTCAACCAGGCCCAGCGGCGAGACCTCGACGACGTAGCTCTTCGACTTGTCAGCGTCGAGCGCTTTGCGCAGCGTCTTCAGCACTTTGTCGCGGTTGCGAGCCCGCGCCATGTCGATGAAGTCGATGACGATGATGCCGCCGATGTCGCGTAGCCGCAGCTGTCGAACGGCCTCATCGGCGGCCTCGGTATTGACCCTCGTGATCGTCTCCTCGAGACCGCCTTTGCCGCGGCCGGTGAAGCTGCCGCTGTTGACGTCCATCACGGTCAGCGCCTCGGCGTAGTCGATGATCAGGTAGCCGCCCGAGGCAAGGTCGACGCGCTTGCCGAGGGTCGACTCGATCTCCTTGTCGATCCCCCACTTCTCGAACAGCGGCTTACGCTCCTCGTACAGTTCGACGCCGTCGACCAACTCCGGCGCGGTGCGCTGGAAGAAACTCGTCACCCGTTCGAACTGCTTGGGCGAGTCGATGATCGCTTTTTCGAAGTCGCTGAGGAAGACGTCGCGCAGGACCCGCACCGGTAGGTCGGCCTCCTGGAAGACGAGGTCCGGGGCGACGATCTGCTCGGTGCGCCGCTCGAGTACGTCGTTGAGCTTGTGCAGGTAGCCGATCTCCCGCACGAAGTCGGCCTTTTTGGCGCCGTGGGCGGCGGTGCGGACGATCAGCCCACCCGGGCCTTTGTAGGTGCGGTCGACCATCTTGCGCAAGCGGTCCCGCTCGGAGTCGGCAAGTCGCCGGCTGACGCCGACGCCACTGCCCTGCGCCGCGTAGACCAGGTAGCGACCAGCGATCGAGACGTTCATCGAAAGCCGCGCGCCCTTGGTCTTGAGCGGATCCTTGACCACCTGCACGACGATCTCCTGACCGGGTTTGATCAGCTCGTCGATCCGGCGGCCTTTGCCGCGTCCCCGCTTCGGCGCGGCCTCGCCGCCCGGCAGGACGATCTCGTCGACGTGCAGGAAGCCGTTGCGCTCGAGGCCGATGTCGACGAAGGCGGCCTCCATGCCGGGCAGGACGTTGTCGACCTTGCCCTTGTAGATGTTGCCGACGATGGAACGTCGGCCGCGGCGCTCGATGTAGAGCTCCGCAACGTCGCGTTTGCCGCCTTTCGTCTTCGACTCGAGGACGGCGACGCGGGTCTCGCCACGATCGGCGGAAACCAGAATTGTCTTTTTCATCAGTTAGCTCAGTTCAGAGTAGGTACGCACGCCCGGTGCCCTCTAGGGGGTCACCAGGCGAACCCGCCTTTCTGGCTGAGCCGCGCTTGCATGTGAATGCTCTGCAGGACCCCCACCGCCAGGAAGGTCGCCAAGACAGACGACCCGCCGTAGCTCATCAGCGGCAGGGGGATCCCGGTGATCGGCATGATCCCCAGGTTCATTCCCACGTTTACGAAGACCTGGAAAAGCAGCATGGCGGCGATGCCACCTGCCACCAGGGTCCCGTAGGAGTTCTTAGAGAGCGTCACAATCCGCAGCGCCCGCCAGATCAGCAGGGCGTATAGGGATAGGACCAAGGCGGCGCCGAGAAATCCGTAGCGCTCACCGATCACGGCGAAAATGAAATCGGTGTGCCGCTCAGGGACAAAGTCGAGCCGCGTTTGGGTGGCCCGATCGCCCCGTCCGGTCTTCTCCCCGGATCCGATTGCGATCTTGGCCTGATTTTGCTGGTAGCCCGCGTCGGCGGGGTCCGCGCTGGGATGCAGGAAAGAGGTGAGCCTCTGCTCCTGGTACCCCTTGAGGATCGGCGTCCCAACTGCGGGCGCCACCACGAGGACCGCCGCCGTCAAAGCGACGAAGGCTGCGCCGATCACCGCGAAGTGCATCCAGCGGATGCCCCCCACGTACATCACGGCGAGTGTGATTGCCCCGAACACCAAGGCGGTGCCGAGGTCCGGCTGCAGGAATACAAGCGCTGCCGGTGCCAGCCCGAGGCAGAGGTAGCGCACCGTGCGCTGCCAATCCGACCCGTTTCTGGCGCCATCGATGACAAAGCCGGCAAGGGCCAAGACGAGCAGCACCTTGCCCAGCTCCGATGGCTGGAAGCTGAAGAAAGGAAGTTCAAAGGCCCGCCGCGAACCGCGCGCGGCGAAGCCGAAGACGAAAACAAGCGAGATGCTGACGCAGAGAAAGGTGTAGATACCGACCCGTAGCTCGCGGAAGCGTGAGTAGTCGATGCGGGTGAGTAGGTACATGCCGACGATCCCGAGCACGCCGTAGATCGCCTGCCGGTCCACGTAGTAATACGGGTTACCGGGGACATCATGCTTTGTGGCCTCGGCCAAGGTGAAGATGCTGAAGGCGACGAGGGCGGCCGCAGAGAGGGCCAACGGGCCGTCCATGTAGGGCAGGCCAAGGCGCTCGGCGATGCCGGGATGGAAGGCGAAGGGCTCGGGCCGGGCGCGGCGCGCGCGGGTCGCGTACATCAGCCCGGACTGCCTCCGTTGGGACCGGCTGACGCGGTCGCGTGCTTGTGAAAATAGGCTTCGAGAATGTCGAGAGCGACCGGCGCGGCTGATTCAGCGCCGAATCCTCCTTCCTCGATCGTAACGGCTGTGACGATTTTGGGGTTGGGATAGGGCGCCATGACGATGTACCAGGACTGGTCGGCGTGCCCATCTCGCTGCGCGGTCCCGGTCTTGCCGGCCACCGGGATCGGGAAGCCGCCGAAGACCGCGTAGGAGGTTCCGCTCGCCCCCTGCGCGGCGTCGTGCAGGCCTTCGAGGATGACGTCGCGGTTGGCCGGGTTCATCTTCACGTGGCGGCGCGGCGGCGGCGCGAATTCCTTCAGCACGCGGCCGGCGGCATCGGTGACTTCCCTGCCCACGTGTGGGGTGACCACGGTGCCGCCATTGGCCACGGCGGCGTAGGCGATCGCCATCTGCAGCGGGTTGGTCTGCAGGTCACCCTGGCCGGTGGCGAGCTGGATGTTGTCGCCAGAGGACCAGGGACGCCCTTCCGCAAGGCCTTCCGCGGCCAGTTCGTCGCGCCATTTTTTGGTCGGCAGCAGGCCTTCCACCGCGCCCGGCAGATCGATGCCGGTCGGCCTGCCGATGCCGAGCGCGTGGGCCCAGTGCTGAAGCTGGCCGGTGTTCCACATTTCGTAGCCCAGCGTGTAGAAGAAGACGTCGTCGGACACTTCCAGCGCCGGCACCAGGGTCAGGCTCCCGTAGGAGGCGCCGCCGGCGTTTTTGAAGCTTTCCCCGCCGACGGTGAAGGCGCCGCCGTCGAAGATCGAGCGCGAGGGCGTGAGGATGCCGCTTTCCAGCGCCGCCATCGCGGTTATGAGCTTGAAGGTCGAGCCGGTTGGGTAATACCCGGCGATCGCACGATCGGTCAGCGGCGCCGAGGGATTGTTGTAAGTCTCTTCGACCTGGGCCTGGGTCAGCGGCCGGGTGAAGAGGGCCGGTTCGAAGGTCGGGAACGAACCCAAGCCGAGAATTTCACCGCTGTGGACGTCCATCGTGATGAAGCCCCCCGGCAGCCCCCGGGCCGCCAGCGCCGCCTCGCCGGCCGCCTGTACTTCGGTGTCAATCGAGAGCCTGAGATTGTCGCCCGGCGCCGGCGGCTTGGAGACCAGCCGACCGTTCGGCGTCGGCTCGCCCAGGGCGTCGACCTGTATCCGAGTCAAGCCGGGACGGCCGCGCAGGAAGCGGTCATAGGTGTCCTCGACCCCGTCCTGGCCGATCTCATCGCCCGGTTGCAAGCCGCGGAAGCGCGGTTCCTTCAGCTCTGCTGGGGAGATCTCGCCGACGTTGCCGAGGATGTGGGCGGCAAGCGTCCCGTCCGGATAGGCGCGGACGAAGACGCGCTGCACCTCGACGCCGGGAAAGCGGTCCTGGTTCTCCTGCAGGTAGTAGACGAGGTAATGGCCGACGTCGCGGCGCAGCGTCACCGGAGCCGCCGGCGCCAGCTTCAGCTCTTCGTGCATCGTGCGGCGCACGCGGCGCAGGGTGCTGTGGGTGAGGCCGGCGAGGCGCGAGATCTCGGCGCGGCGTTCGGCCGGATCTGCGGGCAGTTTGCGCGGGTTCACTTGCAGGGCGAGACTGGTTCTGTTGGCGACAAGCACTTTGCCGTTGCGATCGAGGATCTCCCCGCGCGGCGCGCTGGTCCGGAACGAGCGCGTGCGGTTGTTCTTCGCTTCGGCGAGGTACTTTTCGCCGTCGAGGACCTGCAGCAGCCAGAGGCGCAGAAAGAGGACGGCGAAGAGAACCACCGCGAAGCCGCCGAGGAGCGCGAGGCGCAGCGCCAAGCGGTTGCTCATCGCCGGACCACGCTCGTCTGAGCGCAAATACAAGCCTATGCCCCCAGTACCCTGGGCTGCCGCCGGCGCTGTACTTTCGGCTCCTCGACCAGGGCGGGGCGCAGCACCCGCCGCACGAGGAGGTAAATCGGCCAGCCGAGGAAGAAGGCATAGACGCTCTTCAGCAGCATGTCGCGGACGATCAGCACGCTGACCGGGGCGTCGATCCCGAGCAACAGCTGAATCGCGGCAAAGCCGAGCTCGGCGAACAGGGTGAGCCCCATGCAGAGCAGGGCCGGAACGAGCGAGCTGTGGACCTCGAAGCGCTCACGGAAAAGTCCGGCGAGATAACCGATGCTGAGCAGCACCAAGGAGGAGACGCCGAGGGCCTCGACCAGCAGGCAGTCGAGGAAGAGGCCGATCGAGAAGCCGGCGACGGCGCCGGTGAGACTGCCTCCGAGCAGAGCCAGGCAGACGACGAGCGCCGGCAGGATGTCGGGGCTGACGTGAAAGAGCTCGACCCGGGAGAAGAAGGAAAGCTGCAGGAGGACGCCGAGCATGCCGATCAGGGCAATGCGGATGACGATCTTCGGCGTCAGGATCACTTGCGCGAACCCCCGGTCAGCACCTGGACGAGGTCGAGATTGCGGATGTCGGCAAACGGTCGCACGTCGACCTGTTCCTTGGCCTCCTGAGCGACGATCGGGGCCTTGGTCACTTCTCCGACCGGCAGGCCGGGAGGGAAGAGCGACGCGAGACCCTGGGCGCGCCAGCCGGCGGTGACGACGGTCTGGCCACCGTGGACCCGTTCGGTCGAGTCGATGAAGTCGAGGATCAGGTGTTCGGGATCGCCCACTTCAGGCTTGATCACGCCCTGGATCCCGGGGGGAACCACCTTGGCCGACACAGCGCTGGCGTGATCGGTGAGCAGCATCACCTGAGAAGAACCCGGCTCGGCAGCGGCGATGCGGCCGACCAATCCGTCACCGCTGATCACCGGATCGTCGACCGCCACGCCATCGCCGCTGCCGACGTCGATCGTCACGCTCGAACGCCACAGTGTCGGCGAGCGCGAAATCACCCGTCCGGCAACCGGGTGATACGCGGAGGCAGCAAGCGCAGGGCCGCTATCGAGTTCCACCAGCTTGCGCAGTTGGGCGTTCTCCTGCAACGCCTCCTGCCCAGCGACCACCTGCCCTCGGACCTTGACCAGTTGATCCTTGAGGCGGCTGTTTTCGCCGCGCGCATCGAAGGTCTTGTCGAACCAGTCGACCAGGTCGCGGGCCGGCTTGAGGGCGCGGTCGGTGACCCCCTGAACCGGACTGAAGATCGTGCTCACGCCGCGCTGCAGGCCGTTGGAGCCCTGCCCGTAGGTGATCGTGAGCAGCACAAAAGAGCCGACGATCAGCAGGGCGAGCACCGCCCTACGGCGGCGTACTTGCTTTCGATACACGGTGAAGGCCTAAGTTTGGGGCTTGCGATGAAGGAGACCTAAGCAAAGTGCCTGGTCCCGGAATTCTGCTTGCTGGCGCGGTGGATGGTCTCGAACTCCTCAAGGGAGATTCCCGATCCCACCGCCACGCACGTAAGCGGTGACTCTGCCAGTTGACAGGGCATCTGGCACTCGTCGCGCAGGCGCTGTTCGAGTCCTTGCAGCAGCGCGCCGCCGCCGGCAAGGGTAATGCCGCGGTCCATGATGTCACCGGCGAGCTCCGGCGGGGTGCGATCGAGCGTGTCCTTGACCGCCTCAACGATGTGGCCGACCGGTTCCCCGAGCGCCTCGCGCACCTCCTCGGAGCCGAGCGTGATCGTCTTCGGCAGGCCGGAGACGAGGTCGCGGCCGCGAATCTCGGCGCGCACCTCTTCGGGCAACGGCGAGGCGGAGCCAGCCTCCAGCTTGACCTCCTCCGCCGTCTGTGTGCCGATCGCCAGCTTGTACTCGTGTTTGCAGTGGTTGACGATCGCCTCATCGAGCTCATCGCCGCCGACCCGGATCGACTGCGAGACGACGATGCCGCCAAGTGAGATCACCGCCACCTCGGTGGTACCGCCGCCAACGTCGACGACCATCGACCCCGTCGGCTCAGCGACCGGCAGGCCGGCACCGATCGCCGCCGCCATCGGCTCCTCGATCAGGTAGGCCTGGCGAGCGCCCGCCGAGAGGCAGGCCTCCTCGACCGCCCGCTTCTCGACCCCGGTGACGCCGGAGGGCACGCAGACGACCACGCGCGGGTGGGCGAAGCGGTTGGAATGCACCTGTTTGATGAAATGACGCAGCATCTGCTCGGTGACGTCGAAGTCGGCGATCACCCCGTCCTTGAGCGGCCTGATCGCCGTGATGTTGCCCGGCGTGCGGCCAAGCATCCGCTTCGCTTCGACCCCGACCGCGTGCACCTGGCCGGTGTGGGAATCGATCGCCACCACGGAAGGCTCGCAGAGGACGATTCCGCGACCCCGTACGTAGACGAGCGTGTTGGCCGTCCCGAGGTCGACAGCCATATCGCGACCGCCCAATCCTCTGAGGTAGCTGAAAACACCCATGCGTAGCTTTGGAGAACTTCCATGGAAATGATCCCAAACGGGCCAAACGGGACGTTGACTCGAGCTCAGGCTTGAACGAAAAGTTCCGGCGCCAGATCGATCAGCAGCCCCACCGGCAGGCCGACCACGTTGGAGACGCTCCCCTCGATCCGCTCGACCAGAGTCGAGCCGAGCGTCTGGATGGCGTAGCCCCCCGAGCGGCCCTCCCACTCGCCGAAGGCCACATAACGCTCCTTCTCGGCTTCGCTCAGCTCTTTGAAAACGACGGTGGTGCGTTCGAGGCCAACTCGCTCCTCGCCGTCGACGACGACCACAAGCCCACTCAACACCTCGTGCGCCCTGCCCGACATCCTGTCCAGATAGCGGCGCGACTCCGCGGCATCCCCGGGCTTACCCAGTGCCTTGCCATCCAGAACCACGTCGGTATCGCAAGCGATCACGGTTCCGTCCTGGCCAACTGCACGGGCCTTCATCCGGGCGTTCTCCAAGACCTCGAACTCGGGATCTCCCCCGGTCAACTCCTCGACGCCGGAAACGACGACCTCAAACACAACCCCAAGCTTCCGCAGTATCTCGGCCCTCTGTGGCGAGCCGGAAGCGAGGACTACCGTCAAGACAGCTCTGGGAACCAGATCTCGATCTCGCGCTCCGCGGACTCATCCGAGTCTGACCCGTGGACCATGTTGAAGGTCACCTCGAGCGCGAAGTCGCCGCGGATCGAGCCGGGGGCGGCCTCGACTGGGTTGGTGGTGCCGATCAGCTGGCGTGCTGCTGGCACCGCTTCGGCGCCCTCGAGCACCATCGCGACCAGCGTGCCGCCGGTGATGAAGGAGACCAGCTCGCCGAAGAAGGGCTTGTCGGCGTGCTCTTCGTAGTGCTTGTTGGCGATCGGCTCATCGGCCCGCATCGTCTTCAGCGCCGCGATCCGCAGCCCCTTGCGCTCGAAGCGAGCGATCACCTCGCCGGTCAAGGCGCGCTGAAAGGCGTCAGGCTTTACGAGGATCAGCGTCCGGCTCACGGGCGGGGCTCCTTTGAGTTCGTTTGGGCGGTGGTGCAGCTTCGGTGTCCTGCTCGGGCGCGGGGGCCTCTTTTGCTTTCGACGCGGCCCGGCGCTTGGGGCGCTCCTCGCGCTTCGGGCGCTCCTCCCCCCTGGAGGCGGCACGCTCGCCGGCTGGCTGGCGTCGTTTCTCGCCGGGCGGTCGCTGTCGCCGCGGGCGCTCGGCAATCGGGTTCTCGCAGTAGGGGCAAAGGGCCCAGCGCGGGTCGACCGGCTTGCCGCAGCTTGGACAGGGGTCCTTGAGGCGGCGCTGGCATTGCGGGCAACGCAGGTAGTTCTTCTCGACCGGGTATTCGCAGTTGGGGCAGGAGGCCTCGGTCAACTGGCGCACGCGTAGCTCGGCGGCGCGTATCTCCAGCTCGCGTTCGTGGGCGTCCTCGAGGAACTCCGGCGGCCGCACGATGGCGTAGACGGCGGTGCCGATGTAGGGAAAGAAGGAGCCGATCGTGGCGCAGGCGACCAGGAAGGGGTCGGAGATACGACGGCGGGCGTCGAGATACGTGTAGACGATCAAGGCCAGCCAGACGACGACGATCATCAGAACGAAGAGGGTCACGGCCAGGTTGAGGCCGCTGTTGGAGATGCCGAAGATCGCTAGTGCCATGGCTGAACGCCCCACTGGAGAGGGAGCGGCAGTCTACTTCGCCGCCGGGTTCTCGAACCCTCGCATCCGACTTTGACCCCACTCCATTGTGGTCAAAGTACGCAGCGCTAGAGGAAAAGGCTCCCGAACAGGTAGCCGAGGCCGAAGAAGACGAGGATCACGGCGGCGACCACGGCGGCCACAAGCGCCATCATCGAGAGCAGTTCCGAGCCGGCGCTTTTAGTTCCCGAGGCCATCGCCGGAATCCTCGCACAGGCGCAGGGCAACGCGAGCGGGGGCGAGCACGTAGTGCGAACCGGTGATCAAGAGAACGCCATCGGACAGCCCCGCTGCCAGATCGCGGCCGCGGCGCACCGCCATGTTGAAATCCGGCACCTGCTCGGCCGAAAGGCGGCTTGCCGCACAGGCGGCAGCGAGTTTCGCCGCACTGTGAGACGCGATGCCCGGCAGCCCTCGCGACTCGAGTACCGCCGGGTCGAGTTCGGTGCAAACCGCAAGCTCAAGCTTCGGCGCGAGTGCCCGCACCATCGCCTCGGCATCCTTGTCGGCCAGCGCGGCGATGCAGGCGATCACGAATCGGCCAGCCGCGACATCGACCAGGGCCTCCGCGAGCGCCGCGGCACCGTCCGGATTATGGGCGACGTCAATGAACGTGGTGGGGTTGCTGGCAACTCGCTCGAGCCGCCCGGGCACGGTCAGGGATGCGGCCACTGCGCTCACCTTGTCCCGGTCGAGGTCGCCGAGGAAAGCCCGTGTGGCGGCTTCGGCAAGGGCGAAGTTGCGACGTTGGAACGGCCCGGCGACACGTAGCTCGAGGCCCGAGGGGGGATTCTCAGGGGCGACGATGAGCCTCGCCCCATGCTCCTCGGCCGTCCGCTGCGCCAACCGCATCACCTCAGGGCGAACCCGACCGACCACGAGGGTCGTGTGATCGCGCAGCACGGCGAGCTTCTCGGCGGCGATCTCGAGCTCGGTATCGCCGAGCCAAGCGGTGTGATCGAGCCCGATCGAGGTGAGCACGGTGACCTGCGAGGGGATCGTGTTGGTCGCGTCGAGCCTGCCTCCCAGTCCCGCCTCGATCACGGCGGCGTCGACCCTTGCGGCGGCGAAGGCGACAAACGCCGCGGCCGTCGCCAGCTCGAATTGAGTCACCATCTCGCCCTCGTCCAGGGAGCGGTTGACGGTCTCGGCCCCCTGCGCCGCACGCTCGACCGCGGCGGAAAAGGCAGCCGCGTCGATCGTCTCCCCGTCGAGCAGGACCCTTTCGGACCAGCGCGTCGGATGCGGTGAGACGCAGGCGCCGGTCCGCAACCCGTGCGCCTGCAGCAGCGCCGCGGTCATCCGCGTCACCGAGGACTTGCCGTTGGTGCCGACGACGTGGATCGAGGCAAAACGGTGCTGGGGCATCCCGAGCGCCGTGCTGAGCCGGTGCATCCGCTCGAGGCCAAGCTTCCAGCCAACCGGCTGCAGCGAGTCGAGATAGGCCTGCGGATCTATTCGGCGAGCTCCTCCAGCTCGGCCCGGTAACGCTCGAGCTTGGTGCGCTCCTCCTCGACCAGCTCGGCTGGCGCCCGGGCGACGAACTTCTCGTTGGCGAGCTTGCCCTCGGCACGGGCAACCTCCGAGCGCAGCTCCTCGCGTCGTTTCTCGAGCCGCGCGGCGATTGCCTCGGCATCGATCTCGGCGGAGGCGAGCACCCTGACGGGGCCGACAGCAGCGATCGGATCGCCACCGTTCTCGACGAATTCGAAACGGGCGAGGCGAGCGACGAACTCCTCCGGCTGCGCGCCGCCCTCGACGACGCACGAGAGCTGCGTGGCGGCCGGCGCCTCGACCATGTCGCGCCAGGCGCGCAGGCGCCGGGTCAACTCGATGCCGCTTCCGATTTTCGACTCGGCCTCGTCGTCGAAGAGCGACCTGTCGGCCTGCGGGAAGGAGTGCACCTCGAGATGGCCCTCGCGACTTGGGTGGTAGGACCAGACCTCCTCGCTGACGAAGGGCATGATCGGGTGCAGGAGGGCGAGCGTGCGCTCCAGCACCCAGAGCAGGTTCGCCGAGACCTCGGCCTCGCCCTCGTACAGGCGCGGCTTGACGATCTCCAGGTACCAGTCGCAGAGCTCCGACCAGAAGAAGGCATAGGCCTCCTGGGCGGCGTGGGCGAAGTCGTAGGCATCGAGCTTCTCGCTGACCGAGGCGATCGTGCGCTCCAGCCGCGAGAGGATCCAGCGATCCTCGATCCGCTCGGCAATCGGCTTCGCCTCGACCTCCGCCGTATTCAGCAGGATCAGGCGGCTCGCATTCCACAGCTTGTTGGCCAGGTCGCGGCCCTGCTGGACCTTGGCGTCGGAGTAGCGCACGTCCTGGGTCGAGGACATCGCCAGCAGGCCGAAGCGCAGGGCATCGGCGCCGTGCACGTCGATCTCCTCCAGCGGGTCGATGCCGGTGCCGAGGCTCTTCGACATGCGCCGCCCGTCGCGGGCTTGGATCACCGAGTGCACGTAGACGTCCCGGAAGGGGACGTCGCCGGCGAACTCGAGCCCGGTCATGATCATCCGCGCCACCCAGAGGAAGAGGATCTCGCGCGCCGTGGTGAGGAAGCTGGTCGGATAGAAGGCGCGCAGCTCGGGCGTGTCGTCGGGCCAGCCGAGCGTGGCGAAGGGCCAGATCGCCGAGCTGAACCAGGTGTCGAGCACGTCCTCCTCCTGGCGCAGCTCGCCGCCGCAGGCTCCGCAGCGCTCGGGCTCGGACTCGGCGACGATCGTCTCCTCACAAGCGTCGCAGTACCAGACCGGGATTCGGTGGCCCCACCAGAGCTGGCGCGAGATGCACCAGGGGCGGATCTCCCGCATCCAGTCGAGGTAGACGCGCTTCCACTGGGAAGGCGCAATCCGCACCTGGTCGCTCTCCACCGCCTCGATCGCGGGGGCCGCCAGCTCGTCCATGCGGCAGAACCACTGCAACGAGATCAATGGCTCTATCCGCTCACCGGAGCGGTGCGAGAACGGCACCGAGTGGACGTAGGGCTCTTCGGCTCTCAGCGCCCCCTCCTCGCGCAGGGCGGCGATCACGGCCTCCTGTGCCTCGGCCACGGTCATGCCGGCGAACCTCTCCCCCGCCTCCTCAGTCAGCTTCCCGTCGGGCCCGATCGCGACGATCTCCTCGAGACCGTGCTTGCGGCCGATCTCGAAGTCGTTGGGGTCGTGGCCGGGGGTGATCTTCAGCGCCCCGGTGCCGAACTCGGGGTCCACGTGCTCGTCGGCGACGATCGGTAGGCGGCGTCCGACCAGCGGCAGGATGCAGTGCTGGCCGATGAGGTCGCGGTAGCGCTCGTCGTTGGGGTGAACGGCTACCGCCGTGTCGGCAAGCATCGTCTCCGGGCGCACGGTGGCGACTGTCAACACCCGATCCGAGTCCTCAACTGGGTAATCGATCGAGTAGAGGGTGTCCTCGACCTCCCGGTTCTCAACCTCGAGGTCGGAAATCGCCGAATGGGAGCCCGGGTCCCAGTTGACGATGTAGTTGTCGCGGTAGATGTAGCCCTTGTCATAGAGCCGCTTGAAGACGCGGTAGACGGCCTTGACATAGCCCTCGTCAAGGGTGAAGCGCTCGCGCTCGTAATCGCAGGAGGCGCCAAGGCGCTTGTACTGCTCGACGATCCGCGAGCCGTACTCCTCACGCCACTCCCAGACCCGCTTGACGAACTCCTCCCGGCCCAGGTCGTGGCGTGAGACGCCTTCGGCGCGGAGCATTTTCTCCACCACCGACTGGGTGGCGATACCGGCGTGGTCGGTGCCGAGGATCCAGAGCGAGTTGCGGCCCCGCATGCGGTTCATCCGCACCAGCACGTCCTGCATCGAGCCGTTCAGCGCGTGGCCCATGTGCAAAGCCCCGGTCACATTGGGCGGCGGGATCGCCACGGAAAAGTTCTCCTCCGGTGTCCCCTCAGCCGGCGGGTGAAAGTAACCCGCCTCCATCCATTCCCCAAAGACCCGCCCCTCGACCTCGACCGGGTCGTAACGGGTCGTCTGCTCCAGTTTTTCGCGCCGTGCAGCGTCCACGCGCCGAGTCTAGATAGATGCCACCTCAGCCGGCCTGAAGCCGCGTGTCGATGGAGGGGTCAGGTGCCCCTCTCGCAGAAGCTCAGGGACCACACTCCGAAGCTCCTGGCCGACCTGCTGCGCAACGGCTTCTGAGTGAGGGGCACCTGACCCCTCCCACCACTACGCCGATTCCTCGCTCAATTCGTCACTGATCCCACCGATGTCCTGAGGGGCAGCCTCGGTAACCAGAGTCGGCCGCCGCCCCTGCTCGATCGTCTCCTTGGTGACGACGCACTTGGTGACGTCACGGCGCGAGGGCAACTCGAACTGCACGTCGAGCAGCGTCTCCTCGAGGATCGAGCGCAGGCCGCGGGCGCCGGTCTCGCGCTCGAGTGCTTTGTTGGCGATCGCCTCGAGGCTGTCCTCAGCGAAGACCAACTCGATCTCGTCGAACTCGAAGAAGCGCTGGAACTGCTTGGTCAGCGCATGCTTGGGCTCGGTGAGGATCGTGATCAGGTCGTCGCGGCTGAGCTGGTGGATCGCCGCGACAACGGGGAGGCGGCCGATGAACTCGGGGATCAGGCCGTATTCCATCAAGTCCTCGGGCAGCACCTGCTCAAACCACTCGCCGGCGTCCTCCTTGTCCTCCCGCGAGGAGATCGCGGCGCCGAAGCCAACCCCGCGGTCGCCGACGCGCTTCTCGATCACCTTGTCGAGCTCGGCAAAGGAACCGCCGCAGACGAAGAGGATGTTGGTGGTATCGATCGTGAGGAACTCCTGGTGGGGGTGCTTGCGGCCGCCCTGCGGCGGCACTGAGGCAGTCGTTCCCTCGAGGATCTTCAGCAGCGCCTGCTGCACGCCTTCGCCGGAGACGTCGCGGGTGATCGACGGGTTGTCGGCTTTGCGCGCGATCTTGTCGATCTCGTCGATGTAGATGATCCCCGTTTCGGCCTTTTTAACGTCGAAGTCGGCAGCCTGGATCAGCTTCAGGAGGATGTTCTCGACGTCCTCTCCGACGTAGCCGGCCTCGGTCAGCGCGGTCGCGTCGGCGATCGCGAAGGGGACGTTGAGGATGCGCGCCAGCGTCTGCGCCAGCAGCGTCTTTCCGCAGCCGGTGGGGCCGAGCATCATGATGTTCGACTTCTGCAGCTCGACGTCCGACTCTTCGGACTGGGCGATCTGGACCCGCTTGTAGTGGTTGTAGACGGCCACCGAGAGCGAGCGCTTGGCGGCCTCCTGGCCGACCACGTACTCCTCCAAGACGTCGTGGATTTCCTGCGGCTTGGGCAGGTTCTCGAGCTCGAAGGCCGGCGGTGCGGTCAGCTCCTCGTCGATGATCTCGTTGCAGAGGTCGATG
>JAWVFJ010000013.1:0-91567 GCA_033856275.1 Solirubrobacterales bacterium | reverse complement strand
TCATCTTCGGGAACCAGTGGTAGACGCCGGCGAAGATCGTGAAGACCGAGCCGCCGAAGAGCACGAAATGGATGTGGGCGACGATGAAGTAGGTGTCCGAGACGTGGATGTCGAACGGCACCATGCCGAGCATGACCCCGGAGATCCCGCCCACCGAGAAGGTGACGATCATCGCCAGGGCGAACAGCATCGCCGTCGATTTCGTGTGGATTTTGCCGAAATAGAGGGTTCCCAGCCAGGAGAAGATCTTGATCCCGGTCGGCACCGCGATCAGCAGCGTGGTCAGCATCATCGGCACCCGCAGCCAGCTGAACATGCCGGCGACGAACATGTGGTGCGCCCAGACCGAGTAGCTGAGCACGACGATGCCGATCAGCGCCAAGGCCATCAGCCGGTAGCCGAAGATCGGCTTGCGGGCATGGGTCGAGATGACCTCGCTGATGATCCCGAAACCGGGCAGCATCATGATGTAGACGGCTGGGTGCGAGTAGAACCAGAAGATGTGCTGGTAGCTGACGACGTCGCCACCGCCGGCGAACTGGAAGAAGTTGGTGTGCAGGGCGCGGTCGAAGAGGACCATGAACTGGACGCCGGCGATGAAGGGCGTCGCGGCAACGACCAGCAGCGAAGTCGAGAGGTTGGCCCAGACCAGCAGCGGCATGCGCCAGAAGGTCATCCCGGGCGCACGCATGGTGATGATCGTGACCAGGAAGTTGAGTGCGGTGGCGATCGATGAGGCGCCGGCAAACTGCACCCCGAGGTTGAAGAACGATTGCCCGAGCGGGGCGCCGGTCGATAGCGGCGCGTAGCCGGTCCAGCCAGCGTCGAAAGCGCCACCCGGGGCGAGGAAGCTGCCGATGAAGAGCAGGCCGGCCAGCGGCAGCATCCAGAAGCTGAGTGCGTTGAGGCGCGGGAAAGCCATGTCCGGCGCGCCAATCATCAGCGGCAGCACGTAGTTCGCGATGCCGGCGAAGACCGGGATCACGAAGACGAAGATCATCAGTACCGCGTGGGTCGAGAAGAGGCTGTTGTAGGTGGCGGCGTCGACGATCTGGGTGCCGGGCTGGGCCAGCTCGGCCCGGATCAGCATCGCCATCAGACCGCCGACGAAGAAGAAGAAGAAGGTGGTGCAGATGTACTGGATGCCGATCACCTTGTGATCGGTGTTGAAGTGGAAGTAGTCCTTCCAGCTCTTGGCGCCGTGCTGGGAGTGGTCCTCCGGGATTGTCGGCATCCCCGCCGCCCAACGCAGCCAGTAGTCGAAGCAGCCGAAGCCGGCGAGGAAGCCGAGCGGGCCGGTGATCAGCGGCACGACCACATGCGGGTAGCCGGTCTGCTCGGTCTGGTAGACGGGCAGACCGGACGCCTTGCGCAGCACGACGACCAGGGCAAAGCCGAAAGCGGCGCCCAGAAGCGCGCCGAGCAGGCCCCGAATCCATCCCGGTTGCTTGATCGCAGCGATCATCCGGGCCCCATTATGCCCCTCCGGCGCTCACGGGCACCGGGTTGGTTTCGGTGTCCTGGGCGATCGAATCGGCCAGCGGCTGGGGGACTTTTTCCTTCAGCCCGCCGACCCATTTGCGGAAGTCGGCTGGGGGTTCAACCACAACTTTGGCCCGCATCGCAGCGTGGCCGAAGCCACAGAGCTCAGTGCAGATCAGCTGGTAGGTACCGAGCTTGTCCGGCGTGACGATCGCCGTCGTTGTGATCCCCGGAACGTTGTCCTTCTTGATCCGCCACTCGGGCACCCAGAAGGAGTGGATCACATCCTGGGCGTGCATCTTGAAGTGGACCTGGCGGTCCAGCGGCACGTGCAGCTCGCCCTGCGACCAGACGTTGTCCTTGCCAGGATAGCCGAAGCTCCAAGCGTATTGCTGGGAAAAAACGTCGACCGTGAGCGGGTTCTTGGTCGTCTCTTCGATGTCGTTGAGCACCGACCAGCTGTAGCCGGCGCCGAAGAGCACGATGATCGTCGGGATCACGGTCCAGGCGATCTCGAGTTTGGTATTGCCGTGAATCGGCTCGCCGTCGGATTCGTCGCCCGGCTTGGCTTTGAATTTCCAAAGCGCGTAGAAGAGCATCACCATCACCAGCGAGAAGACGAAGGATGAGAGGACGATCATCACGTCGAGCAGTTCGTCGATCTTCGGGGCCGCCGTGGAAGCCTGCTGGCCGTCCCAATTGATCGACAGCATCACGGCAGAGATCGCCGCGGTCATCACGAGCGTGACGGCGAGCATCTTCACTATTGGCAGGCGGCCGTACATGAGGCGGCGGGCATTCTATTGAAGCGACGGCGGGAAGCTTTCAGCCTCTGGTGACGCTCGGCACTAGCTACTCGGGCAGCGGCAGCCCGCTCAATTGGCCCGCCGAGGCGGCCAGCACTCCACCGGCGACGCCCTCCCAGCTCCAGAGCCGCCGCGCCGTCTCGACCAGCGCCCCACGGGCGATCGCCCGCTCTTCCTCCGGCAGCGCCAACCACCGGTTCAGCCGCTCCGCGATCCCCTCGACCGCACCCTTCTCGACCGGAAACGAGGTCAGGCGTCCAACCTCAGCCGGCAGCGCCTCCATCAGTTGGCGCGAGACCTCCAGCATCCCTGAGTGTCCCGCCGAAACCGGCAGCGTGCCGCAGGCAGCGGCCTCCGCCGCCACCATCCCGAAGGCCTCGGGAAACGTGCTCGGCATGACCAGCGCCTCCGTTCCGGGCAGCACCTCCGCCACCTCATCGTGCTCGAGCCGCCCGATGAAGTCGACCGAGCCGGCCGCGTCCTGGCATGCCTCCCGATAGCCGGCGGGAGGCTCGGCAAGGAATGCCGAGAGGATCGGCAGTGGCTTCTCCCCCCCGCCTTCGATAGCCCTGCCCGCGAGCGCAACCTCCCGTGCATCATTGACGTCTCCCCGCTCCAAAGCTGCCTGAAGCCGTCGCAGCCCCTCCTCGTACTCGCCGAAGCCCGCGATCTCCAACTGAGCATCCGGATGCTCAGCTCGCACCAGCGGCCACGCTGCCAAGAGCAGATCCACACCCTTCGACACGATCAGCTTGCCCACGAAAACGATTTTGGAACGACGCTCGGCACCGGGACTGAACTCCTCGGTATCGACCCCAGGGGGGCCAAGTCGGGTCCTCTCTCGCAGGGCCCCAACCTCTGGAAGCGTCGCCCAGAGCGACTCGGCCGTGTGGCGAGAGCCAACGAGGACACCTTGGGCGGCTTCCATGCCCTCCCGTGCGTAGGGCAGGAAGCGCGGATTCGGCTTGACCGTGTACTCGAGCGCCGAGCCGTGGATCTTGGCTGCGAACGGTGCGATCTCGGCACGCGCGAGGATCGCCGGCCCCATCACCAGGTGGTTGGCCAGTGCCGCATCGATGCCGCCGACCCGCTCCGCCACCTTGCGGACCGCAGCGACGTTGGCCTCGATGTAGCGGTCGAGCTCCTCATCGCTCAGCTCCGGGAAGGCCTTGACCTCGAAGCCGTCATAGGGGTCCTTGACGTAGACCGGAAGCAGACCGTGGATGTCGGGATTGTGGATCTCCACACCCTCGATCTCCGTCTCGTGGTCCTGACAGAGGAGATGGACCTCGTGGCCGAGCCTGGCCAGCGCCCGCGCCAGGTTGGCGTTGTAGATGTTGCTGCCGGTGCCGCGCAGCATGTAGCCGTGGAAGATCAGGAAACGCATCGGGACCGCGCAAGCTATTAGTCTTCGCCGCCCGTGAACTCGAAGCAGCTCTACCGGATGCGTGCTCCGGCCTCGGGCCGCGAGGCCCTGGCCTACGCCGAACCGGGCAAGGTCTACGTCGATCGCGAGACCGGCGAGGAGATGGAACCCGTCGCAATGGTCCTCCCGCTTGCCCCATCCGCATCGGCTCTGCCGCGCACTCCAGAGAACCTCCGAGCTTGCCGTCGCTGCGATCAACTGATCGGCTTGGACGTCAGCGACTGCCAGTACTGCGGGCTTAGGCAAGAAGCGCTTTAGCGCCGGCGGGGACGGGCGTCGGTAGGCCCTCCTCACTCGCCTGACTGGCTGGGTCGTTTGCGGCCGTCCGAGGACCTCTGTGGGCCAGCGGCGCAAAACGTTCGGAGAGGGCCTACCGACGCCGTCCCGTAGAAGCTTGAAACGCAAACCACCCCAGCGCGGGGCTTGGGTTCATCGCCAACGTCCTTCGCTTCAGAAGCTTCCGTGCTTCGCCGCGCTTTTGAAGCTTCCGCTATGCGAGCCGTTGGGGCTGGCCGGAGTGCCCGGCGATCCGGCCTAGCTGCCGTTTCCGAGTCTACGGTTTCTTGACCAGCGTCGCCGTATAAAGCAGCCGCGCGTTGGAGTAGAAGCAGCCGTAGGTCTTGACCTTGCCAACGCCCTGTTGGGGGTGACCCCCCTGAATGTCTTCCTTGGAGGCGCAGTGGTCTTCGAGACGGCTGCCGCGCCAGGTGTCTTCTTCGGAGACATTGAAGGCGAACATCGGTGCCCAGGTGGGAACGGTGAGGGCGACGACCTGGCCACGCAGAACGGAGAGCGGGTGGTCGAGGGCGAAGATCGGGGTGCTGCCGAAGTAGGGGTTGAGCACCTCCAGTGGGCTCTGGCGCACCAGGGTGTATTTCGGCGGTTTCGATTCATCGACCGGGCGCAGGATGCCGATCCGGGCCTCTGAGGGTTTGCCGAGGAATTCGTCGAAGAAGCCGATCTCGTTGGTGGTCGTTTTCGTATCGGTGCGGGAGGGCTTGGCGAGGGTGATCGACCAGGCGACGATCTTGCCGTCGAAGGGAACTTCGTAGGGTTGGTCCACCCCACCGGCCTTGACCTGGTAGCCGCTGACGTGGCCCTCGACCCGGCAGGGGACGACCTCGACGTTGTTGACGATCTTGCCCGGGCAGGACGGCGGCGGTGTCGCCGTGGTCTTGCCGAGGACGACGACGCCAAGGGGAGCCGAGTCGGCGGCGCCGGGCCAAACGGTGACCACAAGCGCGATTAGCGCGCAGGCAAAGGCGGCCGCCAAGGGCGCCCGTGACCGAACGATCCGGTTTTTCGCTGCTTCTTGCACGATCTCACGCTGCAAACCCCGTGCGTGGCGAGGGTTGCGGGCTGATTCTGCCGCCCAGGCCGCGGCGATGCCGCAACAACGTGCGCCTTGCACGATCCCGGCCATGTTGCCCCAGTAGGGTTGCCTGCCGATGCCGGCGATCGTCGTAGAGGGGTTGGAGCGAAGCTTCGACGAGGTGCTCGCCGTGCAGGGCGTCGATCTCGCGGTCGAGGAGGGCGAAATCTATGGCTTCCTGGGACCGAACGGGGCCGGCAAGACGACGACGGTGCGGATGCTGACGACGCTGCTGCTGCCCACCGGCGGACGCGCGACCGTTGCCGGGCACGACGTGGTCAAGCAGGCGCGCGCTGTGCGGGCAACGATCGGCGTCGCCCTGCAGGAGGCGGCCCTTGACCCGCTGATGACCGGGCGGGAGCTAATCCGCCTGCAGGCGACGCTGCAGGGCCTGCCCAGCGCCGAGGGCAAGCAGCGCGCCGACGACCTGCTCGAGCGGGTCGACCTCGCCGGCGCCGCCGACCGCCGCGTCGGCACCTACTCCGGCGGGATGCAGCGGCGGCTCGACCTGGCGGCGGCGCTCGTCCATGAGCCGCGGGTGCTTTTCCTCGACGAGCCGACGACCGGCCTCGACCCGGTCAGCCGCAAGACGATCTGGGAAGAGGTACGGGCGCTCAACGACGAGGGCACGACTGTCTTCCTCACTACCCAGTACCTCGAGGAGGCCGACCAGCTCGCCGACCACGTCGCGATCATCGACAGCGGCAAGATCGTCGCCGAAGGGACGCCGGACTCGCTGAAGACGGAAATGGGTAACCCGCACATCCAGCTGCAGCTCGCCGCGGGCTCGATCGCCGAGGCGGAGGAGGTCTGCGCCCGGATCGGCAAGCTGCTGCCACCGGTGGACGGCCGCACCGTGCTGGTCGAAGTCGAGAACGGAGCGGCCGACATCCCGCGGGTCGTCCGCGCCCTCGACGATGCGGGGATCGCGGTCGAGGCCCTGGAGTTGGTCCGCCCGACCCTCGACGACGTCTTCGTCGCCAAGACAGGTCACCACCTGGAGAAAGACGAGCAGGAGGACACCGAGGCGGAGGCCCTCGAGGCGTGAGCGAGCTCGCCATCAACGCCAGGGTCGTGCGAGCACTGGGCATGCGCTCGATCCGCCAGACCTTCCGCCGGCCACAGCTGATGGCGCCGATCGTCGTCTTCCCCACCCTGCTGCTGGCGATCCAGACCGGCGGCGCGGGCGGCGCGGTCAACCTGCCCGGCTTCCCGCCGGTGCAGAGCTTTCTCCAGTTCATGCTCGCCGGGGCGATGATGCAGTCCCTGATGCTGGCCGGCAACAGCGGTGGCATCGCGCTCGCGGTCGACATCGAGATGGGCTTCACCGATCGCCTCTTCTCGGCCCCGATCCCGCGCTACACGATCGTGCTCGGTCGCTTGGCGGGGACCGCGGCGCTGGGCTTGTTCGCCTCGCTCTGGTTCCTCGCGATCGGCTTGATCTTCGGCGCGCATATTGAGAGCGGCGTCCCCGGCGCACTGATCGCGATCGCCCTGGTCACGGCGACGGCGATGGCGGTCGGCGGCATCGGCGCCGCGATCGCCCTGCGTACCGGCAGCGCCAGCGTGGTCCAGGGCCTCTTCCCCTTGGTCCTCGTCGTCCTCTTCCTCTCCTCCGCCTTCTTCCCCAACGAGCTGATGATCCAACCGGCTAAGGCGATCGCCGAATACAACCCGCTCAGCTTCGTCGTCGAAGGCATCCGCGGCCCGATCATCGCGGGGATCGATGCCACCGAACTGCTCGAGGCGGTGCTGGCGATTGTCGGGATCGTCGTCCTCGGCTTGGTGCTCAGCGCCCGCGCCCTGCGCCATCGGGTGAGGGTGGGCTAATGGAACCGGTCGCGGCGCTGCCGCAGTGGCGGGCGAACCTGGCAACGATCGCCGCGCTGATGGCGCGAGCGAAGAACGAGTTGCTCCGCGTTCCGGGGGCAGCGATCCCCGGCGTGCTGGCGCCGACGATCTTCTTCCTTGGTCTCAACGGCGTCTTCGGCGCGCTGACCCAGCTCAACGGCTTCACCACGGGGACGTATGAGAGCTTCATCGTGCCGGTGAGCATGCTGCAGGGAGCTGGCTTCACCGGTGCCGCCGCCGGCGTCAACTTGGCCCGCGACATCGAGGGTGGCTGGGTCGATCGGCTTCTCGTCTCCCCGGCCCCGCGCTGGGTGCTGCTGGCGGGCACGGTTCTCGCGGCCAGCGCCCGAGCGCTGATCCCCGCCACCTTCGTCTTCGTGATCGCGCTGGTGCTCGGTGCCGGCTGGCCCGGAATCGACGGGCTGCTCGTCACCTACCTCATGGTCGCTGCGATGTCCGCCGTCGCCGCCTGCTGGGGCTCGGGCCTGGCGTTGCGTTTCAAGAGCCAATCGGCGGCACCGCTGATGCAAGCGGGGATGATGGCGCTGATCCTCACCACCACGGCTTACGCGCCGCTCGCCCTGCTGCAGCCCTGGATGCGAAGCGTCGCCGAAGTCAACCCGGTGACGCAGGTGATGGACGCCGCCCGCCAGGGCTTTGTCGGCACTGTCAGTTGGGCCGAAACCTGGCCGGGGATCTTGGCGCTGATCGGCCTGCTCGCCATCCTCGGCGCCTGGGCCCTGCGCGAAATGCGCCGCACGGCGCTGTGAGCACGGAGCGAGCCCAATGAGGCATCTCTGGTTCTTCGCGCAGCGAGAGAAGCGCGGACATTTGCGATGACCGCAGCGGCGACCGCCATCGCCGAGCGCGTCCTGCGCCAGAACTGGCTGGAAGGGGAGCGCCAGGGCACCCACTTCGCCTACACCCGACCGAGCCCCACCCGTTACCCGTGGCAGTGGTACTGGGACTCCTGCTTCGCCGCGATCGTCTGGCGGCGCTTCGAACCCGCCCGGGCACGGGCGGAGCTGGAGACGCTGCTGGCAGCGCAGCGCGACGACGGCTTCGTCGGTCACACGATCTTCTGGGACCGGCCCGTCGCGTTCAGCCGCCTGCCCTTCTACAACGTCACCTCGCGTCGCGCCTTCCAGACCGAGACGATCCAGCCGCCACTGCTCGCCTGGGCCTGGAAGATCGCCGTCGGGGACCCGGCCAAGGAGCCGCGAATCGGCGCCCAGGCAGATTGGCTCGCCGCTAACCGCGACCTCGAGGGCGATGGCCTGCTCTGGATCGTCCAGCCAGACGAGTCGGGCCTCGACGCCTCGCCGAAGTTTGAGCCCGTCTGGGGGTGGTGGGCGAACCCTCGCCCCGGATTCCCGCTACTGGTCCACCGCAACCGCGGGCTCGGCTTCGATGCGAGGCGGATCCGCGAGCGCGGCGGCCCGGTCCTCTGCGAGACGCTGGTCAACACGCTTTGGTCGCTCTCCCTGCAGGCGCTGGGGCGTCCCTCGGCGACGCCGGCGTTGGTCGAGCGGCTCTGGAACGAGCGTCGCGGCCTCTTCCTCGACTGGGCGGAACCCGGGGGCGTTCGTTCGGGTGTCGTGACCTGGGCCGCGCTGGCGCCGCTGGCGCTGCCTGACCTGCCAGAGGAGATCGGTCGCCGCTTGGCCGAGGAGCACCTGCTCGACGAGCGCCAGTTCCTCACCCCGGTTGCGCCGCCATCGGTCTCGGCAACCGAGCCGAGCTATGAACCGGGGGGCAGCCAGGGGCTACTACGGCGTTACTGGCGCGGCCCGACCTGGGTCAACTCCGCTTGGCTCGTCTGGCTCGGGCTGGTTCGGCTCGGCTACGAGGAGGCCGCGACGCGCCTGGCGAACGGGGTGACCGGCGCGATCGAGCGCGAAGGGCTGCGCGAGTACTACGACCCGCGCACCGGCGCCGGACTCGGCGCTCATGACTTCGCCTGGTCTGCACTTGTGACTGAGCTGGCAGAGCCAGACCCGGATGCGTCGCGCAGCCACCTATAACGAGGTGCAACGCTTTGACCCCGTGCCAGGGGGATAACACGTTGCACCTCTTTGGGCACAATGCCGTCCGTGTCCGAGAAGCCACTCGCCAGCGTCGTCATCCCCGCCTATAACGCCGAGCGCTACCTCGGCGAGGCAATCGAGAGCGTGCTTGCACAGACCTACTCACCGGTCGAGACGATCGTCGTTGACGACGGTTCGACTGACAGGACGGCTGAGGTCGCCTGCGCTTACGGCGGCGTCACCCTGATCGCACAGGAGAACAGCGGACCCTCAGCCGCACGCAACCGTGGCTTCTCCGCAAGCCGCGGCGAGTTCGTCGCCTTCCACGACAGCGACGACGCGATGACTCCCGACAAGCTTGCGGTCCAGGTCGGCCACCTGATTGACAATCCCGGAGTCGGCTGCGTACTCGCCGAGCAGGAACTGCTGATTGAGCCGGGCGCCGAGCTGCCTTTCTGGGTTGCGGGAACCAAGGTGGAGACAGTGATGCCGCCACGGCCACCCGAGCTGTCCGACGAGCCGCTCGTCCACCCGATGACGATGGTCGTACGGCGTGCCACCTTCGGGCAGATCGGCGGCTTCGACGAGTCAATGCGAGCCGCCGAGGACTTCGACTGGATGCTGCGAGCCGCCGAGGAGGAGATCGGAATCGCCCGCCTCTCAAACGTCTTGCTGCGGCGCCGTGTTCGCGCCGGCAGCCTCACGCAGGATGCCGCGGCGTCACGAGCCGGCCTCTTCCGCGCCTTCAAAGCTCGGATCGAGCGGCACCGCGCCCGCGGCGGCGAGTGAGCGCGCCAACGGCGTGCAGCGGTAGCCGCCAAACACTTTCCAGGCCCCAGAAGCGCCGCGCGAACTGGAGGAAGCCATCTGGCCGGGGGGCGCCGGTGTCGAGATCGCGCAGGCGCCGGTAGCGATCCCAGGCCATCCGCAGGGTGCGAATAGGCGAATCGGGGCGACAAGCCGCGCGAAAGGCGGCGCGCTCGTGTCGTGAGGCTGGGACCGCCCGCATCTTGGCGAACGCTGCCTCAGGGACCGCGAGCTCGAACTCCTGGCGCAGGTAGCCCAGGGCCGCGAGCGTGGCAACAGTCAGCCGCCGACGCTCAGCCTCGGCGAGGAGGTGACCCCAGTCGAGCTCATCACCGGCGGCGCGGATCACGGTCGCGGCGTCGGCGATCCAGCGAAACGGCGGCAGCGGACTCCAGGGAGTTCCGTGTACGCAAGCGAGCAGAAGCTGATCGGCGGCGCTGGGGGCCCGCGTCTTCGCGCCACCGAGTTCGAGCGGCACCGAGGCTCGCCAGAGCGCCACATCGCTTGCCGGCTGCCAGAGCGAAAACCAGTGCAGGTCCATCTCGCCGCCGTCTGGCCCCCTGAAGCCAAGTGAGTGATGGACCTGGGTCCGAGCCAGCGGATCCTCATGGTCGGCTTTCCAGCCAGCCGCCACCAGCGCCTCGATTGCCTCGCGGGCTCGGTCGATTGGGACCAGCACGTCAACATCGTCCATCGGACGCACCCCAACGTCACGGTAAGAGAGGATCGCCAGCGAGGCCCCCTTGGTTACGAGCGTCTCGATGCCGATCTCATGGAGCACGCCGAGCGCCTCTGCGGCGCGCTTGAAAATCAGCTGGTTGCGGCTCCAGGAGCGTCTGTAGAGACCCTTCAGCCGGCCGGCCACCTCGGCGTCGAACGAGTCAGGACCGAGGTTGCGATAGACGAGCGGAAGCAAGCGCGTCGAACCGTGATCGACGGCGTCGAAATCGACGGCTTGGCGCCAGCGCCCCCAGGCAGCGAGCGCACCGTCCCTATCGTCGAGCGCCGCGTGCAGGATGAGGCGCTGCTCCTTTGCCGGCAGGTTGCCGAGTGGCTCGCTCATCCGGGAGCTTCCCGGCGCCGGTCGAGAGAGCGTTTGAGCTGGCGGGCGAACTCACTGCGCTCGCCGCGATTGTGAAGCGAATGGTTCTCGCCGTGCACGCGACGGTAGGTGACCGTCGGGCCCAACATGGCCTGCTCGAGGCCGAGCTCGCGGGCACGCAGGAGAAAACTGAGACCGTCGCTGACCCGCACGTCCTCGGCCCAGGGCCCGATTGCCTCGATCGCGGAGCGCCGCGCCAGCATCGCACCTATATAGAGACCCGGCTGTGGGCCCTCCGGAACCTTCAGCGCGCCCGCGTCGTTGGCCCTGACATCGGGACTGACGAACTGGAGCACGTGTCCGAAGGCCAGCTGCAACTCGGGCCTGGCCTTGAAGGCCGCAAGTTGCAGCTGGGTCTTCTCGAGCTGCCAAAGGTCGTCGGCATCGAGGAAGGCGACGTAGTCCCCGCTCGCAGTGCGCATCGCCGCATTGCGAGCCGCCCCGATGCCGGGCTTCGGCTCGGACACCAGCTGCACCGCTGGAGCGAAGCCGCGGGCAATATCGGCGCTGCGGTCGGTCGAGCCATTGTCGACGACGACTACTTGATCGCAGGGCCGGTCCTGGGCCAACACGCTCTCGATCGCTTCCGCCAGGTAGGCCTCGCCGTCGCGAACCGGAATCGCCGCGCTGACCGTCGGCTCAGCCAAGCTCGCCCACCAAGCGATCGACCGCGGCCGCGTTCGCGGCCGGGTCGGGGCTGAGCTCGAGCGCGTAGCTGGGCACCCGGCGCACCAGGTCGGCCAGCGCCGCCAGCGAGGGGGCGCCCTGCAGGCCCGACTGCAGGATCGTGCTCGGGGCCACCGCCCGCAGCCCCCCTGCCCTGGAGATAGGGCGTAGCACCGGCCGCACCGCATTGCCAGCGGCGCTGACTTCGCGTTTTGTTGCGGCATGCGAAACAAAACGCGAAGTCAGCGAAGGAAGGAGGGGGGCGACTACGGCGCGGATCTCGAGGTGGCGTTTCATTCGCCCGGGCGCCAGGGTGCGGAGGTCAACCAGCCCCTTCGCCGGGCCCTCCAGAGTCGGCTCGAAGCCGGCGGGGTTGATCGTGGCGGTCGGGATGCCGAGAAGCTTGGCGCTGTCCCCTGTCAGCTTCGCCGTGGACTGCATCGCGTGGGCGACTGGCGGTGGGCCCGGCTCGAGCAGAACGTAGTCGTCGGCGACGATCTCCATCCCGGCCAGAGCGCAGGAAAGCGCCAGGGTCGACTTACCGGAGCCGCCGTGGCCGACGAGCAGTACGCCGCGACCACCGCGGCCCAGCGCTCCGGCGTGGGTCATCCAGCGACCGCGGGTCCCCATCAGCAGTTGCAACGCATCGCGCAGCGGCGCCGCCCGCTCGCTGGCTGGAATCTGGCCGGCATCGGGAAGATGAAAGAACGCCTGGCCGGCCGCGGGCTCGACAGCCGTCAGCGCTCCGCTGCCTGCCGCGGCGAGCACGCTGGCGCGCTCGGACCTGAGCCGGGCGACTGGATTGGTGCCGGGAGCAGCCTCAAGCGGCTCCCAGACAGGGAGCGGCGCCTCGACGCCGCTCGAAGCGGTGTCGAAGGCGGAAACCGTGAGGCCGGGAATTCCGTCTGCTTCGACGGCGAGGTGCTCGAAGGGCGGAAACAGCGCTCGCTCCATCGACTCGCCGGCAAAGCGCAGGCGCAGGCGCATGCCCGCCATCTCCAGATCCTGCTCTGAGGCGGCGCCGACTGCTGCCGCCGCCAAGTCGAAACGGCCTCGCAACTGCTCCAGGTACTCGCCGGCGAGGTCGCGGCGCTCTGTCGCTGCGGATGCTCGGCCTGGCACCGCGCGCTAGGCCGCCGGTCGGGGCCAGCCCGCGGTGTCGACCTCGTGGATCGGGTCGAGCAGGAAGTAATCCTTCATGTCCGTGTAGCGCTCCAGGCGCGGGGGCTCGAATCGGGCTCGCTCGCCACCGGCCGCAGCAGGCGCTGCCGAATATCCGTTCTGGGTTCTCTCCTCGCGCACCACCAGGCCGTCCTGCTCCAACCGCGGGAGCAGGGCCGAGACGGCTGCCCCGATCTCGCCCTCGCCCGCCTCGAATTGAACGGCAAGCGCAGTGCCGATCTCCGCCTCAGTGGCGCCATCGCCGAGCAGGTCCCAGATCGCCGGGCCGCTGCCGGCGAGGCTGTAGTAGCTGCCGTTACCGAGGTCGATCGCGATCACCTCTCCGTCGACCGTCTCGTGGACGATCTCCGGTCCGATGCGGAAGCGCGCCTCGCTCACCGCTGCGCCTATTTGTAGCGGTAGGTGATGCGGCCCCGGTCGAGGTCGTAGGGCGAAAGCTCGATCTTGACCCGGTCGCCGGGGAGGATGCGGATGTAGTGGCGGCGCATCTTGCCCGAGATATGGCCAAGCACATCGTGGCCGTTGTCGAGTTTGACCCTGAACATCGTGTTGGGGAGGGCCTCGGTGATCTCGCCCTCCATCTCGATCTTCTCCTCTTTCGCCATGCGGCGGGGAACATAACAGTCGCGCCGCGCTCGCTGCGCAACGGAATCAGATATGGATTGCTCGCCCGCTCGGCGCTCCAATTCACTTTTGACGGCGCAGGTGCTCAATCGCGGCCTCGCGGCTGGAAATCTCGCCGGCATACTGGGCCGCCTCCAGCTCGGCGAGCAGCTCGCCAACTTCGGGGCCAACGGCCAGACCGAGCTCGCGGGCCAGCTCGTCGCCCCGCAACAGCGGTTTCGGCGGACCCTCGCGACGCCAGTCGAGCGCGGCCGCAAGCATCTGCCTGGCGAGCGCCAAATGCGCCTCGATCGCCTCCTCCGTGGCAAGGGGACCCGAGCCACGAGCGGAGAGCCGGTCGGCGACGGTCAGCAGCGTCACGTCAGCGGCGACAGGATCGGTAGCGCGCAGGTACTCGTGGACACGCCGCGGTGGCAGCGGCGCCTCTTGGACGAGAAAACCAAGGCGCAGGTGGTGCAGGGTGAGGTCCTGAAGATGACGCGTGAGGCCCCGGCTCGCTCGCAGACGGTCGCAGAGCGTGCCAACGATCTCGACACCGTCGCGGTCGTGGCCGAGGAAGGTGACGTAGCCGTCGCGCTCGGAGCGCGTCACCGGCTTACCGATGTCGTGCAGCAGGGCGCCGAAGCGCAGGGCCGTGCCGCGGCTGATCTCGTCAGCAAGCGGCTCGGCAAGCAACGCGGTGAGCTGATCAGCGCGCTCACCGCCGAAGCGTGCCAGGTTTCGCTCGACCTCGAGCGTGCGCTCGAGCACCGCCATCGTGTGGCCGTGCACGTCGAGGTGATGGTTGGGTCCCTGCTCGACCCCGCGCAACGCCTCCAGCTCCGGCAGCACTACCGCCGTCAGGCCGAGCTCGTCGAGCAACCGCATCCCTCGCAATGGATCGGGGCCTCCGATCAGCTGTCGCAGCTCGACCAACTGGCGCTCGCCGGCGGCCTCACCGGCGCGAGCAGCTTCCGCGCGCGCCAGCGAGGCGGTGGCGGAGTCGACCTCCAATCCGAGTCCGGCGGCGAAGCGGGCGGCGCGCAACAGGCGCAGCGGATCGGCTGCAAAGCTGCGCGCGCTTACCGTGCGCAGCAGGCCACGGTCGAGATCGGCAAGGCCCCCATACGGATCGCGCGGCGCACCGCCGCCAAGCGGTACGGCCACGGCGCCGATGGTGAAATCGCGCTCCGCCAGATCGGCCTCGATCGTCTCGCCGCGCAGGGCCGTGACGTCTATCTGCCAACTGTGATCGGCAGCCACCGCCCGCCAGGTCGCGAACTCGGCGGAGAGCTCGAAGGAGTGGGCGCCACCCTCGCGTGCGATCGCCTTTGCGACCGGCGCCGGATCGCCGGCGACGGCGAGGTCGAGGTCGACTACCTCGCGCCCGAGGGCCGCGTCGCGGACCGCGCCACCGGCGATCCACACCCCGTCCCGCTCGCCAACGGCGCGCCGCGCCAAGTCAACCAGTGGAGCGGAGTCAAGACGTTCTCCGACTGTGCTCATGCCGGCTCGCGGGGGACCCTTGCCGAGATCCCACAAGTGACCTCGTAGTTGATCGTGCCGAGGCGCTGTGCGACCTCCTCAGCGCGTATCGAGTCCCCGCCTTGGGAACCGATCAGAACGGCATCGTCCCCCGGCTCGATATCCGTCTCAGGACCGAGATCAACGGTCAGGTTGTCCATCGAGACCGTGCCGACAAGGGGATGGCGACGGCCGCGGACCAAGACCTCAGCGTTGTTCGAGAGGCCGCGTCGCACGCCGTCGCCGTAACCGAGCGGCAGCACTCCGACCCAGGTATCGGCTGGCGCCCTCCAGGTCCGTCCATAGCCCGCGCTGGCACCCGCGGGAAAGCGCTTGACGTCGGCGACGTAGGAATGCAGCGAGAGTGCCGGAACGAGACCCCGCTCCGCGGGGTCGCCCTGAAAGGGGTCAAGACCGTAAACGGCGACACCGCAGCGCGCCATGTCGAAGTGCGCGCGGGAATCGCGAAAGACCGCGGCACTGTTAGCAGCGTGCGCGATAACGCCCCGGAACTCGGACCTGACTGCCTCGACGACCGCTTCAAAGCGATCGACCTGCTCGCCGAAGAAGCTGGAATCGGGTTCATCCGCGGTGGCAAAGTGGGTCCAGATTCCGGCCAACTCGAGCATCGGGTCCTCGGCACAGGCACGAGCCAGAGAGAGCACCTCGCTCGCGTCGGGATTGCCGAGGCGCCCCATGCCGCTGTCGTGCTTGACGTGGACGCGGATAGCGCGGCCCTGCGCCCGCCCGCGAGCGGCGAGGAGATCGCGGAAGCCGTCGCGCCAGACGGCGACTTCAGAGCCCGCCGCCAGAGCGCTGTCGAGCTCGTCGGGGGTAAGGGCTCCCATCGTAAGCAGGGGAATCTGGGGAAGGCGTCGCCCAATCTGCGCTGCCTCGGCGCCGGTGGCCACGGCCAGGCGCGTGGCGCCACCGGCCAGCGCCGCACTCGCGCAGGCATCGGCGCCGTGTCCATAGCCGTCTGCCTTGACCACGGCGCAGAGCTCGGCGCCCTCGCGCAGCTCTGTCTTCAGCCGCGCGCAGTTGCGCTCGACGGCGCCAAGGTCGATCCGGGCGGCTGCCCGCGCCATCGGCCTTTTCAGTGCCCGGGCACTAGTCGTTGGCGACGAGCGCGGCCAGCGCGTCGGCCCGCGTGACAAGCCCGGCGAGGCGACCCTCGGCGTCGACAACGGGCAAGTGGTTGTGGTGCGACTCGGCGATCTTGCGAGCGACGGCCTCGGCGTCGTCATCGGTGTGAACGACGACCGGGTCGGGAGTCATCAGCTCGGAGACCTTCGTCGCGAACGCCTTGTCGAGCCGCTTCTCGAAACCCTTCATCGAGCCGACGAAGACGATCCCGCCCATGATGTTGAGGTAGTGGGGGAGGTGCAAGTCAGCCTCCTCGTCGCCGAGGATCAGGTCGGACTCGCTGACAATGCCGACCACCTTGCGTTCCTCGTCGGTGACCGGCAAGGCGCCGATCTCGGTCTTCGCGAGCAGCTCGATCGCGGCGCGTGCATCGGCGTCCGGGGAAACGGTCGGCACGTCGGCGTCCATGATCTCGGCGGCGGTCTTCACAGGCAAGTGTCGGCGGAGGGAGCGTGCATATCTGATTCTTCGCGACCCGGAGCCGACGCACAGCCCCTTCGTCAGTACGAGGTTATTCCACGGGCGCGCCGGGGCGCATCCCCCCCGCAATCGACTCGATCACGTCGGTGGCGATGACCGACTCCACGGCTCCGATTCGACGGGCTGCCTCGCGACCCGCCCGCGCGTGGGCGAGGACCGCGGCGCAAACGGCGGCAAAGGGCTCGAGGCCGCGGGCCAGCATCGCCGCGGTGATGCCTGAGAGGACGTCGCCGGTACCCGCGGTCGCGAGCGCCGGAGAGGAGAGCGCGTTGACAGCCAGCCGCTCGCCATCGGTGACGATCGTGTCGTCGCCCTTGAGGACGACGATCGCGGTTGCCTGCTCGGCGGCCTCCCGGGCCGCGGCAAGCCGTTTTGCGCCGATCTCCTCTGAGGAGCGACCGAGCAGCCGTCCCAGCTCCCCGGCATGCGGCGTGAGGACCGTTGCCGCCTTGCGCTGGGCGATCCGGCCTAGCTCCCCGGCGAAGGCGTTGAGCCCGTCGGCATCGATCACCAGCGGCGCCTCGATCGCAGCGGCGGCCTCACGGGCAAGCTCGACTGAGCCGGGGTCGCGACCCATCCCCGGACCGAGCACCCCCGCCGCGGCCCGTTCGAACGCGCGCAGGATCGCCTTGAGCGAGGCGGGTGCCAGGCAGCCATCGCCTCCGGGGCAACCCGCCGACATCACCTCGGGCTGGCCGCTCTCGAAGATCGCCTCCAGGTCGGCCGGCACGGCGACGGTGGCGTAGCCGGCCCCGGCGCGAATTGCCGCCCCCGCAGACATCCGCACCGCGCCGGTGAGGCCACGCGACCCGCCCGCGATGACCACCTGCCCGGAGCTGAACTTGGTCGACCGCGGCCCGCGCGAGGGCAGCATTGCGAGCACCTCTGGTCCGATAGCCCCCGCCCGTGGCTCGACGGGCGCCCCATCCGGAATGCCAATCGGCACGACCAGCAGCTCGCCTGTGTGCCACTTTCCCGGGGCGATCCGGTGCCCGATCTTGGCGGCATGGAAACTGACGGTCAGGTCGGCTTCGACGGCGGCCCCCGCGACCTCTCCAGTCGAGGCATCGACTCCAGAGGCGATGTCGCAAGCCACGACCGGGGCACCGCAGCGGTTGATCGCTTCGATGGCCGCGTCGGCTGGTGCGCGAGGCGCCCCCGCGAAGCCAGTGCCGAAGATCGCATCGACGACGGCTCCAGCTCCCTCGAACCAGCCGTCGAGGTCCTCCAGTTCCCCCTCGGGGAGCTCGAGAACCGCAACCTCGAACCCCATCTCGCCCAGCCGCCGGGCCGCTATCAGGCCATCGCCGCCGTTGTTGCCCTTGCCGCAGACGATCCGCACCGGCCCCTGCGGCGCCAATCCGGCCACGGCCTCTGCCAGCGCGGTTCCTGCCGCGTCCATCAGTTCAGCTTCTGCGATTCCCTGCTCCTCGATCGCCCAGCGGTCCACCGCCCGGATCCCATCAGCGTCGAAAAGGGGACTCAGCCACGGCTCCATGCCGAGAGCCTAGCCTCGAAAAGCACAATGATTCATTGATATTTGCTAACTATCACTTGCCTGGATGACCGCGACGGCGGCCGCAAAGTCCCGCGAGTGAGTGAGTGAGACATCGATAAGCCGTCCGGCCGCCACCTCGGCGGCGTGACCGGAAAGTCGCACAGCGGGGGGCTTTCCCGCTACGACCTCGATCTCGCCGAGACCGAAACCACCGTCGAGCCCAAGCGCCTTGACCACTGCCTCCTTGGCGGCGAAACGGGCCGCGAAGTGACGAGCCGGGCGTACCCGTGCCATCGCGTACTCGCGCTCTGCGTAGGTGAAGACACGCTCGGCGAGGCGGGGATAGCGCTGGAGGGCGCGCTCGAGGCGGTCGATCTCGAGCAGATCGATGCCGACTCCCGACCTCATCGGGCAGCTATTTGCCGAGACCCGCGATCAGCGTCGCTGTAGCCAGTTCCCCGTTGGTGCCGGATCCAAGGCCGATGTAGCTGATCTTCTTCAGGTAGGGCACGGCTTCCCAGAATTCGGTTTTAGAGCGCGGCACGAGCGCTTCGGCGAGGCTCAAAGCTGCCGGACCGTCGACGAAAGCGCTGATCGGCGTCTTACCAAGCGCTGCGACGGCGGCCTTGTAGCCGGGCTTGTCCGAGAGCGTCGCGCCGGAGCCGGCGTTGAGCCCGGCAAGCGCCGGGGCCAAGCCGTAGCCAACCGCGATCCGATCGCCCTTGGCGACGACGACGATCGGTGTGGCGCTGGGTCCCCCGTTGTTGACCGAGAAGCCGCTCGCCTTGCCTCCGACCGCCGTTATCCCCGGCACGTGGGCGCCGCGCAGCAGCGTGCCGAGGCTGCCGATCGCGTCAGCCGCTTCGCTCGAGTTGCCGGTGACCACTAGGGCGCCGCCGAGACTGCTCCGGTTATTGCCTTCCGCGAATACCGCGCCTTCCCGCAGCGAAGCCACGATCTTGTCGAGGTCGATGCCCGCTTGGCTCAGCGTGCTCTTCAGTTCGTTCGAGCCCAAGTCAGGTGGGATACCGGACTCGTCGAGGCTGTTGATCGCTTCTTCGAGTTGTTCGTTGAATCCCGTGAAGGCGAAGGCCGCAAAAGAACTGGCGGGCAGCGAGCTGAGCAGTTTGGAGGAGTCTCCAGCGGGCGCCTTCTCGCCGCCAAGATCGCTGCTCAGGTCGACCTGGACCTGGTCGGACTTGGGGATAACGCTGGCCACCGCCGTCGCTTCGCTCGGATCGATCCCGGCGCTTTGCAGCACTTCCTTTGTTTGGGCGTCGATTTCGTCTTCGGACTGTTCGATGATGCCGCCGACGTCGACGTAGACGTCGGCGAAGCTGCCGTTGGAGGCGGACGCGATTGCTTTCTGGAAGCGATCTTCACCGCCGAGCGAATCGCCCTGAGACGCATCGATGGCGGCTTTGAATTCCTTTTCGCTGTTAGCGAAAACGAGCGTTTCCCCGATCAGGCCAACCGCATTGTTTTCGGGGCCACCAACCTTGAAGTGGATCCCTTCGTAGGAAACGCCTTTAGAGGGATCGCTGCTTTCTTTAGTCTGCTTGTCGATGAAGGCCTGGGCCGCTTTTGGATCTGTCGTCTGCACTGCGATCAGCGGTTCGGAGAGTTCTCCGTCAATGAGCCGTTCGAAGGCGACTCCCCCCCTTTTTCCTAGCCAGGGTTCGACTTCCCTGGCGTAATCGAAGGGTTCGCCTTCCTGGCGCGCGGAGCTTTCAAGTTCGGAGATGACGAATTCGCCAAGGCTGTTGACCCCCGCCAGTCGCTTGGCAACCGCATCGACGTTGCTCTTCAGTTCCCCCGTTGGTTTCAGTTCGCCTTCGGCGAAGACGAGCGAGCCGGGGGAAGCGAGCGCTGCCAAGGTCGAACTGGAAGAGCCGCTGCTGCTGCCACCGCCGCCACAGCCAGCGACCACAATCGCCGCAATCAGCGCGAGAACCGCAATGGATAGACGGATCCTGACCATGTTGGCGAGAAGAGTAGCGGTCGGGGCGCTACTCGACAGTCACGGTCTTGGCGAGGTTGCGCGGCTGGTCGACATTGAGCCCCCGGGCACGGGCGATGTCGTAGGCGAGCAACTGCAGGGGCAGGATCGCGACGATTGGCTGCAGGATCCAGTCGGTACGGGCGACCTCGATCGTCCGATCGGCCACGGCGGCGACCTGCTCATCGCCCTGCGTGACGATCGCGATCGTCTCGGCGCCGCGGGCGCGCACCTCTTCGACGTTGGAGAGCACCTTGTCGAGCACCGGGCTGTCGGTGGCGACGCAGATGACCGGAGTCGACTCATCGAGCAGGGCGATCGGCCCGTGCTTCATCTCGCCGGCGGCGTAGGCATCGGTCGGGATGTAGGAGATCTCCTTCAGCTTCAGCGCCCCCTCGAGACAAACGGGTAGGCCGATGTGGCGGCCCAGGTAGAGGAAGAAGTCGTGGTCGGCCTGGGCAGCGGCGATCTCCTGAGCCGGGCCTTCGCTGGCGGCGATCGTGACGTCGATCTTGGACGGAATCGACTTCAGTTCGGCGACCAGCTCGGCCAGGCGCTCCGGCGGCAAGGTGCCGCGCAGCTCAGCCAGGCGCAGCCCCAACAGGTACATCGAGGCCACCTGGGCCACGAACGTCTTGGTCGCGGCGACGCTGACCTCCGGCCCGGCGCGGGTATAGAGGACGCTGTCGGCATCGCGGGTCGCCTGGCTGCCCATCACGTTGGTGATCGCCAGCACCTTGGCGCCGTTCTCGCGGGCGAGGCGCATTGCCGCCAGCGTGTCCGCCGTCTCTCCCGACTGGGTGATGCCGATCACCAGGTCCTGCTTGCCGATCACCGGATTGCGATATCGGTACTCGGAGGCGATGTCCATCTCGACCGGCACGCGCGCCCACTCCTCGATCGCGTAGCGGCCAACCAGGCCGGCGTGGTAGGAGGTGCCGCAGGCGACGATCACGATCCGTTGGATGCCGCGGAGGTAGGAGTCGTCGAGCTCGAGTTCGGAGAGGTCGACCGCGTCGTCGTTTGGCAGCCGGTCGGCGATCGTCTCGGCGACGGCATCGGCCTGTTCGTGGATCTCCTTCAGCATGAAGGTTTCATAGCCGCCCTTCTCGGCGGCGGACTCGTCCCAGGAGATCTCTTCGGAGCCTCGCTCGACCGGCTCGCCCCCAGCGTCGGTGATGCTCACGCCAAAGGCGTCGACGGTGACGATCTCGTCGTTTTCGATTGCCACCGCTTCGCGGGTCTCGGCGAGGAAGGCGGGAATCGCCGAGGCGAGGAAGGTCTCCCCCTTGCCGACGCCGGCGACCAACGGGCACTCCCTGCGGGCGCCGACCAGGCGGCCCGGCTCGTCGGCGTGCATCGCGACGAAGGCGTAGTGACCGCGCAGCTCAGCGAAACAGGTACGCACCGCCTCGGTGAGGTCGCCGTCGTAGCTGCGCTCGATCAGGTGGGAGACGATCTCGGCGTCGGTCTCGGAGCTGAAGCGATGCCCCTGCTCGGCCAGCTCGCGGCGCAGCTCGGCGTGGTTCTCGACGATCCCGTTGAGCACGATGTGGATGCGATCGGTGCAATCGCCGTGGGGATGGGCGTTCTCCTCGGTGACGCGACCGTGGGTGGCCCAGCGGGTGTGGGCGACGCCGGTTGTCGCGGCCCGAGCCGCGACCGCGACCCCGCCGCCGTTCTCGTCCTGCTCGGCGACCGCCGCGCGTAGGTTCTCGAGGTTGCCAACGGCGCGAACGCTGTCGATCTTGCCGTCGTCGATGACCGAGATTCCGGCCGAGTCATAGCCGCGGTACTCGAGCTTCTCGAGTCCCGCCACCAGGAGGTCAAGGCAGGGGCGTCCGCCCACGTATCCGACGATTCCGCACATAAGGAGGCGATGAAGGGTAGAGGCCGCGGAGCTAGGCCAGCTCTTGGCGGACGAGACTGACAAGCCTCTGGCAAACCGCCTCGGCCTCTTCGGCGCTCGGCGCCTCGACCATCACCCGCACTAGGGGCTCGGTACCCGACGGCCGCAGCAGTACCCGGCCACGGCCCTCGAGCGCCGCGCCCTCGCGCTCGACCGCCTCCCAGACCGGCTTCGCCTCGGCGATCGCCTCGCGGTCGGCGACCTCGACGTTGACCAGGGTTTGGGGCAGTTTGTCCATCGGGGCGACCGTGGCGAGATCGCCGCCGTCCAGCTCGCGCATCGTCGCCAGCGCCGCGGCGATGCCGTCACCGGTGGCGACGAAGCGGGTGTCGATGATGTGACCCGACTGCTCGCCACCCAGCGCCCAGCCGCGCTCGCGCAGCTCGTCAAGCACGTAGCGGTCGCCGACCTGGGTCACCGCGACGTCGATACTGGCTTCCTCCATCGCCTGGTGGAAGCCGTAGTTGCTCATCACGGTAACGGCGACACCGCCGGCCAACTCGTCCCGGTGTGCCATACCACGGGCAACCAAGGCGATCAGCTCATCGCCATCGTGCGTACGGCCGGAACCGTCGACTGCGAGAACTCGATCGCCGTCACCGTCGAAGGCGAAGCCGATCGTCGCCTCGGAGGCCGCGATCGCCGCGGCGATGCGATCGAGGTGGGTGGAGCCACAGCCGTCGTTGATATTGCGCCCGTCGGGCTCGGTACCGATCGTCTCGACGCTGGCGCCAAGGCGTTCGAAGATCGCCGGCGCGGCGCGGAAGGTGGCGCCGTTGGCGCAGTCGAGCAGCACTCGGTGGCCCGATAGGTCGAGCGGAAAAGCCGACTGCAGGGCGCGCAGATAGTCCTCGAGGCCGCCGTTCAGTTCGCGCACCTGACCCGTCTCGGCGTTCTCTCCGGCGGCCTCGATCCGTGCCTCGATCCGTGCCTCGGCATCGTCGTCGAGCTTCGTCCCCTGCCCCGAGAAGAACTTGATCCCGTTGTCCCGATAGGGATTGTGGGAGGCAGATACGACGGCGGCGAGGTCGAAGCCGAGTCGTTTGACCAAGATCGCCGCGGCCGGCGTTGGCAGCACGCCACCGAGCAGTGCGTCCCCGCCAGCAGCGGCGATACCGGCGGCCAGGGCGGACTCGAGCATCGGTCCCGACGCACGGGTGTCGCGCACGATCAAGACCTGCGGCCGCGACAAGTCCAGCGACGCGGTGGCGGCCCGACCCAGCGCGGTGGCAAGCTCGGCCGTGAGGAAGGTTCCAGCCTCCCCTCGGACCCCGTCGGTTCCGAAGAGCTTGCGCCCCGTCGTCACTCCAAGCGGCCTAACGCTTCGAGAACTGCGGCCGCTTGCGCGCCTTCTTGAGGCCGGCCTTCTTGCGCTCCTTGGCCCGCGCATCGCGGGTCAGGAAGCCGCGCCGCTTGAGCTCACCGCGCAGCTCCGGATCGACCTCGGTGAGCGCTCGGGCGATGCCGTGGCGCACCGCGCCGGCCTGGCCGCTGATGCCGCCGCCGTGGACCCGAACGCGAACGTCGACGCTGCCCTCGTAACCGGTGATTGTGAGCGGCTGCCGCGCGATTGTTTGATGCAGCGGGCGGGGAAAGAACTCCTCCAGCGCCCGCTTGTTGATCTCGATCTTGCCGCTACCGGGCAGCAGGGTGACGCGGGCGATCGAAGTTTTGCGCTTGCCGGTGGCGAGGTAGCGGGCGTCGCCCTCCATCTTCGCCGGCGCCCGGCTCGCGGCGCTCGGCTCCTCCTCGGCCTCACCGGTCAGCTCGGCCTCGCGCTTGGCCCGCTCCTCCTCTTCCGCTTCCTTGCGAGCCTGCTCCTCAGCGCTAAGCGGCCGCTCCTGCGACTCAACCGCGATCGGCTCCAGGTCAGCTCCCGGAATCACATCTTTTTTCTTCTCCTCGGCTTTGGGCTTCTCAGCCTCGGCCTGGGGCTCCTCGGCAGCTTGCTCCTCCGCAACAGGCTCCTCCGCGGCATCTCCTTCGGCCGCGGGGCCCTCGTCCTGAGCCTCAGACGGATCTCCCGCGGGTGGCGTGGCGGTGGGCTCCTTGCCCGCAGCCTGCGGGGACGAGGAGTCCTCTGCCGCGACAGGATCCGCGGGCTGATCCGCTGAGCCCTCGGCTACGTCGTCCTGCTCCTCTGAGGTCTCGCTGTCCTGCGGCTCGTCGATCAAGTTTGGATCTCCATCGGTTTGGGTTGCTGCGCGGCATGGGGATGGTCCGGGCCCGCATACACCTTCAGCTTGGTCAGTTGCTGGCGGGCAAGGCGGTTACGCGGCAGCATGCCCTTGACCGCCTTGCGGATGACCTCCTCGGGGCGGCGGTCGAGCATCTCCGCCAGGGTTCGCGACTTGATCCCGCCGGGGTAGCCGCTGTGGCGCCAGTAGCGCTTCTGGTTCAGCTTGTCGCCGGTGACGTGGATCTTCTCGGCGTTGACGACGACGATGAAGTCGCCGGTGTCGACGTGTGGCGTGTACTCGGGCTTGCGCTTGCCGCGCAGAGCGTCGGCAATGCGGGTCGCCAAGCGGCCCAGGGTCTGGCCCTCGGCATCGACGACATACCAGTCACGCTGGCGATCGGCGGCTGTGGCGACATAGGTCTTCACCGGCGGGGGATCATAGGGAACTGCGCGCGACAGCAGGGTTTCCCGCATATGGCGAGGCCGAAGGCCGCAGCCATGGGCGAATTGATTCGTCCTCAGTCGGGCCCCCGATCGCAGTCTGATTCCTCGGCGCCGGCTGAGGACTTATACTGCCGCCCCAATAACTGCCTAATCCCTGCCGCACAGGTGACAGGGAGCGGAGGAACCGCAGGAACCATTGCAGGTTCCGGGGGCGAATCGGCCGAAAAGGTCGTAGCGCATCTCTTTCAGCGCGAGCCCGACAGCTAACTCCGTAGGCGAACGAAAGAGAGGGCACGTGGCGGTCGATAGACCCCGGCCTTGGTTGGCGGAAATGTCGTTCACATTCACAGCAACGGTGCTGTTGATGCTTTGCCTTGCCGCCAGCGCAGCGGCGACTACGGGCGGCGCGCCGACGGCTGCCAGCGTGCCAGCGGCCGCTGGCAGCCCCTCGGGCACACCGGCAAGCGAAGCGCCCAGCGCCGGCACGTTGAGCTTGGTCTCGGCGCAGGCGACGCCGCGCAAGTCGTTCTTCTACGGCTTCCGCTACCCAAGCGTGCGCTTCTCGATCGCCAGCACCCAACCGCAGAACGACCTGCAAATCGACGTCGTCAACGCGGCCAGCGAAGTGGTGCGCAGCTTCTACCGCAACGACGTCGAACCCAACAGCGAAGTTCGGATCCGCTGGGATGGCACGACCGCCGAAGGCCGGCCCGCCCGCAATGGCCGCTACAGCTTCCGCATCGGGCCACAGGGCGGCACTGAAGTCGCCGCCCGGGTCGCAACTTCGAGCGAACCGCTAAGCCTCGGCTTCGCCCTCTACGGTTACGCCTTCCCGGTGCTGGGAGCACACGACTTCGGCGGTGCCGCCGGCCGCTTCGGGGCTGCCCGCTCCGGCCACACTCACCAGGGCCAGGACACGATGGCGGACTGCGGCACGCCACTGGTCGCCGCCCGCGGCGGCACGGTCCAGTACGCCGGCTACCAGTACGCCGCCGGCAATTACGTCGTGATCGATGGCAAGGGCACCACGCTCGACTTCATGTACGCGCACCTGGCGGAACCGTCGCCGCTGAAGACCGGCGATGCGGTTCGCACCGGCCAGCCAATCGGCATCGTCGGCGACACTGGCGACGCCACCGCCTGCCACCTCCACTTCGAGATCTGGACCGCTCCCGGCTGGTATGAGGGCGGCAGCCCAATCGACCCGCTGCCATACCTCGAAAAATGGGACGCCTACAGCTGATCTGCCCCGAGGAAGCGGCGCAAGCTGCGCCTGGCTGCCGGTAGCCGCCCCCACCGGAGGAGGGCAAGCGCGAGTGCGACCGGCACGGTCGCCGGCAGCTCGTCGACGGCGAAGAAGAGCAAGTCGAAGGCAAGGACCAGAACCGCGACCAGCAACGCGCCTTCGAGCTGGCGAGAGCGATTGCCGGCCAGCAGGCAACCCACCAGGGCAGCGACGAAGAGGTCGCCGAAGCCCATCAGCGCAGAGCCGAAGTGGACGGCCTGCAGGCGCGGCAGGTCCCCTGCCGGCGCGGCTGCGCTGAGTACTGCGTTGGGGCCTTGGAGCAAATCCGAGGCGACGAACCAAGTGTCGATCGCCGCCATCGCGTAGACGCCGAGCCGCAGCCAGTAGGCCGGGACCATGGAGACGAGCAGCCAGCCCAGGGCGATGCATGAAAGCCCCGAAAGCGCGGTCGCCGCCGCCTCCCCGGCGAGCGAGTCCTTCGACGCCCAAGCGAGCGCGAATAGAGGCACCACCGCGAGCGCCCAGGAAGGTTGCGAGCCTCGCACCAGGATGCCGAGTGCGACAGCGGCAAGCGGCGGCACCGCGACCAGCGCCAGGTAAGAGAGCCAGGTTGCCGACTCGGAGTCGAGTTCGACGATCGCGATCACGACCGCGATCGAGAGCGCCGGGATCAGCGCCCACCAGGGGCTGCCCAGGCGACCAATCCAAGCGGGCGGTGGCCGTGGCGCCGGCAGCGCCACAAGCGCTGCCTGAACGAGCCCAAGGATCGAGATCGAAACCGCAAACGAGGGCACCGGGTGCCCTACCCCGTTACTCCCACTCGATGGTTGCCGGCGGCTTGGAGGAGATATCCAAGGCGACGCGGTTTACGTCGGTGATCTCGTTGATGATCCGGTTGGAGACGCGCTCGAGCAGGTCGTAGGGGAGGCGCGCCCAGTCGGCGGTCATCGCATCGTCGGAGGTGACCGCGCGGATCACGATCGGGTAGGCGTAGGTGCGACCGTCGCCTTGGACGCCGACCGAGCGGACCACGGGCAGGACGCAGAAGGACTGCCAGAGCTGGCGGTAGAGGTCGGCAGCGCGGATCTCCTCCTGCAGGATCGCATCGGCGGTGCGGAGGATGTCCAGCCGCTCTTTGCTGACCTCACCGCCGACGATGCGGATCGCCAGGCCGGGGCCGGGGAAGGGCTGGCGCCAGACCATCCGTTCCGGCAGACCGAGCTCGGCGCCGACGGCTCGGACCTCGTCCTTGAAGAGCATCCGCAGCGGCTCGACCAGCTCGAACTCGAGGTCCTCGGGCAGGCCGCCGACGTTGTGGTGGGACTTGATCGTCGCCGCGTTGTCGCTGCCGCCGGACTCGATCACGTCGGAGTAGAGCGTTCCCTGGACCAGGTAGGCGGCGTCCTCGAGTTTCGCGGCCTCCTCCTCGAAGACGCGGATGAACTCCTCGCCGATGATCTTGCGCTTGCGCTCTGGCTCATCGTGCCCGGCGAGCTTGTCGAGGAAGCGCTGCTCGGCTTCGACGTGGACGAGGGGGATGCCGAATTGCTCGAAGGCGGCGACGACCTGCTCGGCCTCGTTCAGGCGCATCAGGCCGTGGTCGACGAAGACGCAGGTCAGCTGCTCGCCGATCGCCCTGTGGACGAGCAGTGCGGCAACCGAGGAGTCGACGCCACCGGAGAGTCCGCAGATCACCCGGCCCTCCCCCACCTGCGTCTGGATCTTCGCCACCTGTTCGGCGATCACCGACTGCGGCGACCACTGCTCGGTACAGCCGGCGACGTCGCGCAGGAAACGAGTGAGGATCTCGGTCCCGTAGGGCGTGTGGACGACCTCGGGGTGGAATTGGATGCCGTAGAGCCCGCGGCCCGGGTACTCGCAGGCTGCCACCGGCGAGCCGGGGCTCGAAGCCAGTGCGGTGAACCCCTCGGGTGGCGCGAAGACCGCGTCGCGATGGCTCATCCAGCAATGCTGCTCCTTGGGCAGCCCGGCGAGCAGCTGGCCACCTCCATCGCGGAGGGTCAGGTCGGTACGGCCGAACTCTCCCGCCTCGGCCGCCTCGACCCGTCCGCCGAGCGCCTGGACCATCGCCTGCATGCCATAACAAATCCCCAGCATCGGAATCTCCAAATCCAACAGCTCGGTTGGGAACGCAGGCGCCCCCGGCTCATAAACAGAGGCCGGCCCCCCCGAAAGCACTAGTCCCTTAGGAGCCCTCTCGCGAATCGCCGCCACTGATGTCGTTGACGGCAGCAACTCGGCAAACACCCCACACTCGCGGATTCTTCTGGCAATCAACTGCGAGTACTGCCCCCCGAAATCAAGAACAAGCACCTCCTCGACCGCGCTTTTGCCGGGGGGTGGCGTCGCAGGGGGGACCGCCCCCGAGGAAGCTTTAGCTACCGCAGGGGGCGGTGGGTCCCCTGCGGCGACAGGACCCGCCGGCCCAACCACGCCGGGGTCCTCAGTCATCCGATACGGCCACTCCAGTCGCAACCGCCGCCCGGCCATTAGAACCCATCCCTACGGACTGCTCGTTCTGCAGCTTCTTGCCCTCGCTCATCAGCGCCGGCGCGACCATCACCTCGGCCCGCTGGAAGGAACGGATGTCCTCGTAGCCGCAGGTGGCCATCGAAGTCTTCAGCGCCCCCATCAGGTTGAAAGTGCCGTCGTTCTCCTGCGCCGGACCGAGCAGGATCTCCTCCAGCGTGCCGTCCTGCTTGGTCGAGACGCGGGTACCGCGCGGCAGTGAAGGATGGAAGGTCGCCATCCCCCAGTGGAAGCCGCGGCCCGGAGCCTCCTTGGCCCGCGCCAAGGGCGAGCCGACCATCACCGAGTCCGCCCCACAGGCGATCGCCTTGGAGACGTCGCCGCCGGTGCGCATGCCGCCATCGGCGACCACATTGACGTACTCCCCCGTCTCCAGCATGTGCTGGGAGCGCGCCGCGGCGACGTCGGCGATTGCGGTCGCCTGGGGAACGCCGATGCCGAGCACACCGCGGGTTGTGCAGGCGGCGCCAGGACCGACTCCGACCAGAACACCGACCGCGCCGGTCCGCATCAGGTGCAGGCCGGTCGAGTAGGAGGCGCAGCCGCCGACGACGGTCGGCACCGGCACCTCGGCGATGAACTCCTTGAGGTTGAGCGGCTCGACCGTGGTCGAGACGTGTTCGGCGGAGATCACCGTGCCCTGGATGACGAGGATGTCGATCCCCGCCTCAACCGCGATCTCGTAGTGCTCACGCACTTTCTGCGGGGTCAGCGAGCCACAGGCGACGGCGCCACGCTGCTTGATCTCCGCTATCCGCTGACCGATCAGCTCCGGCTTGACCGGCTCGGCGTAGATCTCCTGCATGATCCGCGTCGCCTCGTGCTTTGGCGCGGCCGCGACCATCTCCAGCTTCTCCTCGGCGTTCTCGAAGCGAGTCCAGATGCCCTCGAGGTTGAGCACACCAAGCCCGCCCAGCTCGTTGACGAGCACGGCGGTGTTGGGGCTGACCACTCCGTCCATCGCCGAAGCGACCAGCGGCAACTCAAAGCGGTAGGGGCCAAGGGTCCAGCTGATGTCAATGTCGTCGGGATCGCGGGTGCGGCGCGACGGAACGATCGCGATGTCATCGAATCCGTAGGCGCGCCGCCCCTTCTTGCCTCGACCGATGTCGATCTCCAATTAGGTCCTCCAGGGTGGCGTTGAAAACCCAGCCTACACTTCGGCGGGGACCTCCAAGTCCTGGACGTGGACCTCGCCGAGCAGGCGCTCGACCTGGTTGCGATCGACGCTGCCGGCGCCGAAATGCTGCGTCGACTCGGCGCCGCAGGCGACCCCATAGGCCAGGCACTCGTCGGCCGGTCTGCCGTCGTAGCGGGCGGCCACGTAGCCGGCCAGGAAGGCATCGCCCGAACCGACCGTGGAGACGGGATCGAGCGGCTCGGTCCGCACCTCGAGAAAGCGCCGCTCGGCACCTTCGCCGATCGCCGCGACGCAGCCGTCCGGCCGCGTGATCGCCGCCTCGGTGGCACCGAGGCGGACCAACTCGGCAAGGCCCTGCACGAGGTCGTCGCGATCGGCGAACTCCTGGCCGACCAACTCCTCGGCCTCGCGCTCGTTCGGCGTCACGATCGAGGCGCCGGCGCGCAGGCCGGCAAGCATCGCCGCCCCCTCGGCGTCGAGCACGACCGGCACACCGCGTTCGGTCAGGTCCTTGACCAGACGGGCGTAGAGATCGTCACCGGCGCCAGGGGGCAGGGTGCCGGCAAGGACGCAGAGCTTGGCGCCGTCGGCCAGGTAGCCGAGGCGGGTGACGAAAGCCTGGACCTCCTCGGGGCTGACGGCCGGACCGCGCTCATTGATCTCTGTCTGCTCGCCGGAGGTGGGATCGATCACCGCAAGGTTGATCCGCGTCTCAGCCGCGATCCGGGTGAAATCGGTCAGCACCGCTTCGATGCGCAGCTGTTCCAGCAGCCTGTTTCCGGTCGGCCCGCCGGCGAAGCCGGTCGCGATCGTCGGGCGCCCGAGCAGCTTCAGCGCTCGGGCCACGTTGATGCCCTTGCCGCCCGCCACGGTGCGGCTCTCTACGGCCCGGTGGCGGTGGCCGAGACGGAAGTTGGGTACCGCGACAGTGCGATCGATCGCGGCGTTGAGGGTGACGGTGAGGATCATCGTGCGAAGCGCCTCAAGAACACAGCTCCGATCAGTATCACGCAAAGCGCGATTCCGACGGGGATCTTCTCGTCGTCGAGGAAGCTGCCGGCCCGCTCGAAGACGCTGGCCTCCTCGATTGAGTGCCCGGCCCGCAGCGGTACCGTCGCCGCTCTCCTGCCGTCGACGTAGACGTTCACCCATCCCAAGCTCGCGCCGCGGCGAATCGCTCCCTCGACTTCGCTCGGTGCCCGCACCGCGACGCTCATCCGCTGGTCGGGCCGGACGCCGACGGCAACCGTGCGGGCAGCGCGTAGAGGCAACTCGCCGCCGCTGTAGCGAATCGCGGGACGGGCCAAGGCTGCGCCGGCATGGACGGGCAGACGCCGCTTGTAAAGCGAGAAGCCGTACTCGAGCAGCTTGATGTTGTCCTGAAAGCGATCTTCGTCGGTGGGAGCGCCGACGGCGACGGAGATCAGGTCGATCCCCTTGCGCCGGCCCGAGCCGACGAGAACATAGAGGGCGCCAAAGGTATGGCCGGTCTTCACCCCCGTAATCCAAGGCGCCATACGCAGCAGTTCGTTGATCGTCGTGATGCGGCGTCGCGGCCGCACACTGCGCAGCACGGCGCTGCGGGCGGTGGCGATCTTGGCAAAGGCAGGAATCGCCAGCAGGCGCCGCGTCAGCGTCGCCAGGTCAGCGGCGCTCGAGTAGTTGCCGCGCTGGTCGAGCCCGATCGGGTTTGCGTAGTGGGTGTCGGCCAACCCGATCGCCGCGGCATAGCGGTTCATCTGGGCGACGAAGCGCGCCTCGGAACCAGCCGCCCCAAGGGCCAGGTCGTAGGCGGCGTCGTTGCCGCTGCGCAGGATCAGGCCGTAGAGCAGGTCGCGCACGCTGATCCGCTGCCCCGGCCGCAAGCCAAGCAGCGACTCGCCGTATTCGGCCTCATACGGCGCGGCGCGCACGATGCGATCGAGCGGCAACTCGCGCAGGACGACGTAGGCGGTCATCAGCTTCGTGGTGCTGGCGACAGGCAAGTGCCTGGTGGCGGCGTGGGAGACGAGCACGTCGCCGCTGCGGGCGTCGATCAACGCCCACGAGCGTGCCTCTATTGGGGGACCCTTAGCGAGGGCGCCAGCCGGCAGGGCCAAGCCCAGGAAAGCGACTGCGAGGAGGAACGCGCCCCGAGGGCGCTTCCAAATCACCGCAACTTCAGCTGCTCGCCGGCGATCAGGATCTGCGGGTCGACTTCGGGGTTGAGTTCCTGGATCGTTGCCACTGGCACGCCCATGCGGTGGGCAATCGAGATCAGGGTGTCGCCACTCTTCACTTCGTAGGTGGCGGGCACCTTTTTGGGGTGCGTCTTGTGCGCTGCCTTGCTGCCGTGCTTGTTGCCGCCCGACCCGTTTGAGCCGTCGCCACCCACAGAGCCGGTGATCGCGACGACCGCGACGACGAAGGCAACGACCAGTGCGGTCACCGCGAGGACCCGGGTGGAGGCTGAGGAGCGCTTGTTCATTGGACTTGATGGGCGTTCGGATAGGCGCCGCTGATCGTATATACGGTCAGCGCGGTTTTAGGCGGTCGAAACATCCCAGACTGCGCTACGCAGACTCTCCGCCGCGGCGGCAGGGTCGTCCGCGGCAGCAATCCCGCGCGAGGCGGCAACCAGGGCCGAGGCAGGGCCGGCAGAGAAAGCAGGACCTAGCAATCCAGGCCGCCCGCCTTGGGCGCCAACGCCGGGCATGAGGAGGATCGAGCGTGGCATCAAGGCTCGCAGCCTGGTGATGTGCTCGGGCGCCGTAGCGCCAACCACCGCGCCCATGCCGCTCAAGCCACCCTCGCCGAGCAACCGCGGGGAGAGATTGTCGACAAGTTCAGCGAGCCGCTCGTGCAGCGGTTGCTCGGGGGCAGGCCGATCCTGGATCTCGACGGCGCCCGGATTGCTCGTGCGCACGAGAGCAAAGATCCCGGCGCCAGCTGCTGCCGCCGCCGCCACGAACGGCTCCAGCGCGTCCGTCCCAAGCAGCGGGTTGGCGGTGAAAGCGTCTGCCCCCAGACCGGCGACCGGCCCCCACGGTGTCGGCGTCTCGCCGACGAGAGCCTGAGCGTAGGCCGCGGCCGTGACCGGTACATCGCCACGCTTGCCGTCTGCGACGACCAGCAGGCCGGCTGCGCGCGCCGCCGTGCAGACCTCGGCCAGCGCAGCCCAGCCAGGCGCCCCCAATCGCTCGAAGCAAGCGAGCTGGGGCTTGACCGCTACGCAAGCGGGGCCGGCACGCTCGATCAGCGAGTGACAGTGCGCCGTCACCGCCATGGCCGCTCGTTCGGCGACCGTGGCGGGGGGACCGACATATGGCTCGGCCCCGGAGAGCTTCGACGGATCCGGGTCGAGACCGAGGCAGACCTGGCTGCGGCGCTCCTCGACGAGCGCCGCCAGCCGATCCGCAAAGGGCTCCGTCACAACCGGCTTCACCCAATTTCGGGCGACGAAAAACCAGGCTGTGACGTGCCCGAAATTAGGCTTGCCTTAGCCTTTGACCTTGGCCTTCAGCGCCGAGCCAGCGGAGAAGCGAGGCACCCTGCCGCCCGGGATCGTGATCCGCTCGCCGGTGCGCGGATTGACGCCCTGGCGCGGACCGCGCTCGGCGACGTGGAATTTGCCGAAGCCGGTAAAGCTGACTTCGCCGCCGCCGCTCAGCGTGTCGGTGATCGCGTCGAGCACGGCATCCACCGCGTCGCCGGCTGCTTTCTTGCTGCCCAGCCGCTCGTCGCCTGCAAGTTGGTCCAGAAATTCAGCCTTTGTCACGTCGAAGCTCCTCCGTCGGTGGGTAGTTTGAAATCGGCGGCAATCTAACAGTGGTCACGGCGTCAGAGCCCGCCCGGGCTCACCAGCGCTTGGCTTGGGACTCAGGATCCGGCGATGGTCATCTCGCCAATTAGAAGCGAGGGAGTCCTGACCGAGCCGCCGAAAGGGACCCAGCGCGAGTCCGTACCGACCGCCCGCACAGCCCGCAGCATCGCGACCAGATCGCTGGCGATCGTGAACTCGCGCAGTGGCTCGCCTAGTTCGCCGTCGCGGATCGTCCGCCCGGAAGCACCAACCGAGAAGACCCCTGAGACGGGGTTGACGCCGGAGTGCAGGCCCGCGACGTCGGTGATCAGCACGCCCTCGCCAGCCTCGCGCAAGAGCTCTGCGAAGCCGAACGAGCCGCCTTCGACGATCAGGTTGGAGGGCGAGACCGAAGGCTGGGAGCGATATCCACTGCGGCTCGCGTTGCCGGTCGAATCGGCTTCAGCGCGGCGGGCGGTGTAGGTGTCGTAGAGAAAGGTGCGCAGCGCTTGGCCCTCGATCAGCGGCGTGCGACGCCTCGACACTCCCTCGCCGTCAAACGGCGCCGACGCAAAGCCCTCGGGATCGAGACCGTCGTCATAGAGCGAAAACGCCTCGCTGGCAACCTCCTTGCCGACCAGTTCGCTGAAGGGCGAGCGCCCGCGCTGCACGGCTCCGGCGCTGAGCCCTCTGCCGACTAGGGCGATGAAGCTGGCAGCGACAGTCGGGTCGAGGACGACCGGGCAGGACTGAGACTGAGGCTTGCCGGCGCCGATCATTTCCGCCGCGCGCTCCGCCCCTTCGCGTCCGATCGCGACCGGATCCAGCGCGGCTGGACCGCGCCCGAGTCCGAACCCCAACCCGGTCTCACGCCCTTCATCCCCAGCGGCCAGCGCCTGCACATAGCCGTAGCAACTGGAGCTCGAGTATTCGCCCTCGACGCCGGCCGAAGAGAAGATCGCGACGCGCTCGGCCGAATCGGCGTAGACGGCCTGCTCGACGCCGGCGATCCTCGCGTCGGCGGCGAGCGCCGAGCGCTCGATCTCGAGGGTGAGGTCGGCGAGCTGCCCAGTCGACCATTGGGAGATCGCGGGATCGCTCAATTGCAGCTCCACAGCGGTCCTATCGCCCTGGTCGTCGGGCGGCCCAGCGAACTCGTCCTCGTCGGCGACGCGTGCCGCCTCGGCTGCACGCTCGGCAAGGGCGGACATGCCCGCACCGGAGAGATCCGTGCCATAGGCGTATCCCACCCGCTGGCCGATCCACGCGCGCACCCCGATCCCCCGCCGGGTGGCGGCGGTGAGGCTCTCGACCTCGCCGCCGTGCACGCGCACCTCGCGCCCGCTGTCCTCGGCCGCATAGGCCTCCGCGTCGCTGGCGCCGGCGCCGATAGCCGCCTCGAGGGCCTGCCGGGCCACCTCGATCACGACAAGACCCCGCGCCCAGATCGCCACGGATTCGAACGCCTGGAAGTTACCGTGACGATTTGGGCGCTCACAGCTCGGTCCCGCCCACCGTCATCGCCGCGATCCGCACGTGACCCTGGCCGGTCCCGACCGGGACCCGCTGGCCGGCCTTGCCGCAGATTCCCGTCTTCATCTCGAAATCGTTGCCGAGCGCGTCGATCGCGGCCAGCGCCTCGATGCAGTTGCCGATCAGAGTCGCACCGCGGCAGGGCTGCGTTACCCGGCCGCCCTCGATCAGGTAGCCCTCCGAGACGCCGAAGACGAAATCGCCGGTGGCTGGATCGACCTGGCCGCCGGCGAATGAAACGGCATAGAAGCCACGCTCCACCTCGGCGATCATCGCCTCGGGCTCAGCCTCTCCGGGAGCGATGTAGGTGTTGGTCATACGTGGGACTGGCAAGTGGCGGAAGCTCTCGCGGCGGCCGTTTCCGGTCGAGGCCATCCCGTCGCGGCGGGCGGTAACGCCGTCATAGAGGAAAGAGGTGAGCCGACCCGCCTCGATCACCTGCGTCTTCTGGGTCGGCGCGCCCTCGTCGTCGATCGAATCGCTGCCCCACTCGCCAGGCATGCGGCCGTCGTCATAAGCCGTCAGAAGCGGTTGGGCCACCTGCTCGCCGAGCTTGCTGGCATAGACGCTGGCGCCCTTCTGGACGTGATCGGCCTCCAGTCCGTGGCCGGTCATCTCATGGAAGAGGACTCCGCCAAAGCCACCTCCCACCACGACCGGCATCGAGCCCGCTGGCGCCGGGCCGGCGTCGAGCAGGATCAACGCCTTGCGGGCGGCGTCGTCTGCGATCGAGCCTGGGTCGTCGCCGAAGAGCTCGAAGCCGCGATGGCCGCCCAATGTCTCGGCGCCGGTCTCGACCACAGCGTCACGACGCGCCACCGCCTGCGCGCCGATGCGCACGCGGGTGCGATCGTCGCCGCTGAAAAGCCCGTCGGAGTTGGCGACGCTCAGCTCGCGGCGGACCTCCGCGTAGGAGGCGGTGAACTGCGTGATCTCCGGGCCGGCCCCGCGGCCGCGCTCGTCGAGCTCCCGCAGCAACGCCGCCTTGCGCTCAGCCGGGACGGCGGCGGGAGGCATCTCTATCGGCAGCGGCGTGCTGGCCACGGCCCGCAGGGGACGAGGCTCGGTTCGACCGGCGCGCATGGCCATGGCGGCTTCTTCGGCGGCGCGCTCGATGTCAGCAGGGTCGAGACCATCGACGTGGGAGTAGTAGGTCGTCCCATCACTGATGACCCGTACTCCGGCGCCCTCGGCGGCACCCGATTGCACCGCTTCGATCCGCGACTCGTCGATCGCCATCGTTAGGCCCGCGTTGCGTTCTGTGAATACCTCAGCGAACTCGCCTCCATGGGCCAATGCCCGGGCCAGCACGTCCTGGGCAACCCCAGCCTCGATCAACTCGCTCACGGCTTTGGCCGCTTTCCCGCAACCTCGATCAGTCGCCCGGCCGCGACGAAGAGCTCGCCGCCGGCGAGAGAGTCCGTGGCGTGGTCGCTGGCGCGTCCCTCGGAGTAGTAGAGCCGCGCGAATGGCTTGCGAGCAACCCGGCGGCGGCGCATGTATGCGGCCGCCTCATCCGCGTAGCCGGAGACGCGGTCGAGCAGAATGCGGTGTGGCTTAGGGGGCATCGAGGCTCTTTCCGTTGCCGCCGGCCGCGAGATCGCGAAGGACGGAGCGCATGTCGAAGAGCAGCAGCGAGGCCAGGGCGAAGCGGTCCGTCACGGCAAGGGCCGTGAGCCCGTCCTGGCGCACGGCGAAGACCTCGCCCTGCTCGGTAGCGATGTGGACCTGCTCGACCGACTCGCGGCTGGCGCGGTCGGCAACCGCGAGCAATGCGGCGGCATCGTCGCGCCAGCGCTCCGGTTGGCCACTGGCGGCGAGGACAGCACCCCCAGCATCGAGGATCGCGCCGCCACGCAGGTCGGGTGACATCTCGGTCAGGTAGGCGAGCGCGCTAGCCGCCGCCTCGCCGGAAACCGCATCGCTCGTCTGGCCGTCGGGCATCTCGGCCAAAATAGCGAGCCGTGTCCCTCGCCCGAGCTTCCTGGATCATCGTCGTCTCGATCTGCGCGATCGCCGTCGTCCTCTTCGCGATCAGCGGCTACACCGGCTACTCGATCACGGTGGGCGCGGTGGGACTTGCTGCGGCGGTCAACTTGCTGCCGAGTCCGTAGCCCTCTTTGACACCAGGAGGGATGGTGGGTGCCCCTCTTCGGGAATTGATGTCGCACGCGCGCTTCGCGCGCTTAGCGACGATGTTGGTGCGCGGCTTTGCCGCGCGGACACCGGATTGCATTTCCGCCGCTTCGCGACATTTCCGAAGTGGGGCACCCACCATCCCTCCCACGCACACCGCAGCTTCGAAGCTTCAACACGAAGCCAGCGGCTCAAGCTTCTAAGCACTCTGACCGTCGATCTCGCTTTCGAAGCTTGGTCTCTCGAAGCCTGTCGAGAAGAGGCCGGCCGTCCTCCAGGCGAATGTCGCGAAGCGGCGGAAATGCAATCCGGTCATTGCGCGCCAAAGGCGCGCTCAGACATCAATTCGACTGGAGGACGGCCGGCCTCTTCGCCCTAGGTCTCCAGCGCCAACTCCTAACCAGCCCGAAACGGGCCGGAGCGGGCTCGTTTGGGGTCGCGCAGGGAGGTCTCGGGCTCGGCGTGGATGAGGACTTCGGCGCGCGGGATCGCTGCCTCGATCGAGTCGCGCATCGCGTGGGCCAGTTCATGGGCACGCTCGAGGCTGGTCCCGGAGCGATACTGGACATGCAGGTCGATATAGCGGCGACTGCCCGCGCGACGGGCGCGCAGCTTGTGGTAGCCGGCAACCTCCGCGGTGCGAGCGTTGGCGATCGCCGCCTCGATCTGGTCCATCTCCTCGCCCGGCAGCGTTTCATCGACCAGCACGCCGGACGAGCGCCTAACGATGCGGATCCCGGCAAAAACGATCGCGGCGGCGACGGCGAGCGCGGTAATCGAATCGAAGGCGGCGTTGCCGGTGATCTCGACCAGCACCAGGCCGACCAGCACGCCCGCCGAAGTCAGCGCGTCGGTGCGCAGGTGCGAGGCATCGCCTTCCAGGGCCGGTGAGTCGTGCAGCTTCGCCTGGCGGGAGAGAACCGTCGAAACGACGAGGTTGGCGAGGACCGAGAGACCCATCACGGCGATGCCGACACCGAGTGTTTCGACGCTGGCGCCGACCACGAGTCGGTGCGTTGCCTCATAGACGATGATCGCCGCACCGAGAAGGATCAGCAGGCCCTCGATCGTCGCCGCCAGGCTCTCGACCTTCTCGTGCCCGTAAGGGTGCTCGGCGTCGGCCGGCTCGTCTGCCTTGCGCACTGAGACGAAGGCAACGACCGAAGCGACGAGATCGATCAGCGAATGGACGGCCTCGGTGAGGATCGCGATCGAGCCTGTGATCGCGCCCGCCGCCAGCTTGATCGCGATCAGCAGCGCGTTCGAGGCAATCGAGAGCGCCGCGGCGCCGCTCTTCGTGCGGATCATCGTGTCCTGGACGTCGCCTCGTCGGCGCTCAAATGCGCCGCCAGCAGCTTCGCGGCCCGGCCTCGATGGCTGATCCCGTTCTTCTCGGTCTGGCTCAGCTCCGACATCGTTCGCTCATCATCCGTGCCAGTGTCATCGGGGACGAAGGCGGGGTCGTAGCCGAAGCCGCCCTCGCCCCGGGGCCGCTCAATCAGGTATCCCTCGCAGCGGGCCTCAAAGACCCGCTCGGCGCCATCGGTTTCGACCAGTGCAAGAGCGCAGTGGTATGCCGCGCGACGGTCCTCGCCGGCCTTGGAGACCTCGCGCAGGAGCTTCGCCAGGTTCTCCGCGTCGCTGGCGTTGGGACCGCCATAGCGAGCCGAGCGAATACCGGGCTGACCGCTGAGGCCGCTTGCCTCGATGCCCGAGTCATCGCCTATTGCGGCTTCACCGCTCGCCGCGTGCGCGGCGCGAGCCTTGTCCAGGGCGATCGCCGCGAACGACTCACCATCCTCGGGCGGCAACTCAAACCCCTCGGGCAACGCAATCAGGTCCAGTTCCGGCAGCAGTTCGCGCATCTCGCGCAGCTTGTGCTTGTTCGCGGTGGCGAAGATCAAGGGCCGCTACCCGCCCACTACCCGCTCCTGTACCTGGCGCAAGCGCGAGATTCCCATCTCAGCGAGGCCGAGCAACTCGTCCAGTGAGGCGCGAGAGAGCGGTGTGCGCTCAGCGGTCGCCTGCACCTCGACCAGGCCCCCCTCACCTGTCAACACCACGTTGGCGTCGACCTCGGCCGTCGAGTCCTCGGCATAGTCGAGGTCGCAGAGTGGCCTGCCGTCGACGATGCCGACGCTCACGGCCGCGACCGAACCGGTCAGCGGCAGCGCCTCGATCTCGCCGGCATCGAGGAGTTTCTGCAGGGCCAGTCGCAGCGCCACATAGCCGCCGGTTATCGCCGCGCAACGGGTGCCTCCGTCGGCTTGCAGGACGTCGCAATCGACGTAGATACTGCGCTCTCCTAGTGCCCTGGGATCGAGCACGACCCGCAGCGAGCGGCCGATCAAGCGCTGAATCTCCACCCCGCGGCCATCCTGCTTGCCCTTGGCGATGTCGCGCGCCTTACGATCCCCCGTCGAAGCAGGCAGCATCGCGTACTCCGCCGTCACCCAGCCCTTGCCGCGCCCTTGCATCCAGCGGGGCACGGAGGTGTTCACCGAGGCCGTGCAGATCACCCTCGTCCGGCCCAGGGTGATCAGGGCCGAGCCATCGGCGGTGTCGACGAAACCAGCGTCGATCGAGATCGGCCGAATGTCGGCAGGGGCGCGGTCATAGCTGCGGGAGGCTGGCATGGGGCGCGAGTCTAAGTGAGTTGCGGCAAAGATCCGGTGAGGAATTGGCGGAAGGGCCGCGACTGATCGCGGCCCTTCCTTCCCACTGGGGTAGCCGCCGGGCGCCAGAGGGTGGTCCACAACAGACCGAGCGCCTCGCGAGCTTGGCGAGAGCATAGGCTGGTACTCCCCGATCAGTCAATAAAAATCATTTCGGTACTACTTGTAGACCGCGTTGGGCGAAGTGAGCATCAAAGGCAAACGCCTCGCCGCCGCCGTCCCGCTCTATCAGCGCAAACGAAGTCGCGTCGACATAGCTCCAGCGCTTGTCGTCATGCCGCTCGAGAATCTCCCAGGCTTTTTCCTCGGTGGTCCGGTCAAGGTGAACGAGGTCGATCGCGCCGCCGTCGCGGAAGCGCCGGCCCCACTCGATCGCCTCGGCGCGACCCACCCGAACCATCAGGGCGGTGTAGGTCTCCGCGAAGACGTAGTTCGAAGTGAAGAGTGCGACGCCGGTCGAGATCAATCCGGCCAGGGCCGACCGCGCCCGTTCGTGCTCGGCCTCTGAGGAATTACGTAGCGCGACAAAAGCGCTTGTATCGATGAATACCGACTTCATGGCCCGTAGAGGTCACGGTCGAGACTGCTAACGCTGGTTCCCTCACGGCCCTTGCCTGGCGCCTCGTCGACGAGGTAGCTCAAGAGAGGATCGGCGGATTGATCGACCCCACGAGCGCGCTCGGAGTCGATCAGCTCACGCACAACCGCGGCGATGCTTCCCGCATCGCCCGCGCGTTGCTTCAGCCAGCGATACTGGCCCTCATCCAGGTATAGCTGCGTCCTGTGCCTCATGCTGTAATACAGCTTACGATCCATTCCGGACGGAATCGGTCCAATCGGGACCTGCACCGGATCGACCATGCGACCCAAGACCGCCGCGGGCACTGGGGCGACCCGCTCGGGCCGCCCCTCCACAGCATTCATTTGAACGCCACCTTGTCGACGGCCTCCTTGATCTTGTTGACGATCACGTCGGCCAACTCTGTGCCCTGCTTGCCGTTGAACCCCTTCATCGCCGCGACCATTCCCACCATCAGAAGCGAGACGAGCAGGATCAAGCCGACATACTCGACCGTTCCCTGGCCCTGCTCTCCGCCGGCGAGAGCGCGAATCTGTCGCACCCGCCGATCGATGAACGCATGGACGTAGCCCATTGCCGCGTAAAGCATCGAGGTCTCCTTTCGCTGGATTGGAGGCCAATGCTCAGCTGGTCCACCGCACCGATCTAGACCGCAGCGTTACGAGTCAGTAACGAATTGGCCGCCTGCGGCGTTCGCTCGCTCGGCACCCGTTGCCACGGATACGCTCAAGCCGCATGCGCGTCCTGGTCGTCACCAACTTCATGCCCGATGCCAATGCGCCCCAGCGCGGTCGCTGGGTTCGCGATCAGATCGATGAGCTCGAAAGCCAGGGAGTGGAGGTGACTCGCTTTGAATTTCCGCCCGGCAGGGGTGAGTACCTCCCAGCGACGCGGCGATTGCGGCGTCTGCTGCAGGAAGGGTCGTTCGACCTTGTTCACGCTCACTACGGCCTCGCCGGTTGGTGTGCCCGCCTGGCCGGCGCGCAGCCGCTGCTGGTCAGCTTTCACGGAACCGACGTGCGGCACTGGCTCGTCGGGCCCCTCTCGCGGCGGCTGGCCTGGCGCATCGACCTCGTCGCCGCCGTCTCGCGGGCGCTTTTCGAGCCGGAAGACGAACGTCCGGGGCTGCCTCCCGTACCCGGTTCCGCGGTGCTGCCCTGCGGTCCCGACCTGCGCCGCTTCCAGCCGTATTCGCGGGAGCAGGCGCGCCGGCAGCTCGGACTCGATCCCGCGGGTCGCTACCTGCTCTTCCCGGCCAATCCCAATCGCTCCGAGAAGCGCTACGACCGGGCCGCCGAACTTGCCGCCGCCTGCCGGGCGGACCTGATCACCGGCGGCGCCATCGATCCGGACCAGATGCCACTGTGGATCAATGCCGCCCAGGCGGTCCTCGTCACCTCCGACTACGAGGGTTTCGGGCTCACCGCCCTCGAGGCGCTCGCCTGCGACGTGCCCGTCCTCTCGACGCCGGTCGGAGTTGCTCCCTACGCGCTGGGCGGGATCGGGGGCACGCTCTGCGCGCCGTTTGAGCTGGGGAGGTGGCGCGCCGCCGCTGAGCCCCTGCTCGATTCTGCCGACCCTCGGGTCAAAGGTGTCAGGCGCGCCGCCACACTCTCCGCGGCCCGGATGGCAGGGCGCACGCTCGAGGCCTACCGCGCCATCCTCGCCAGCGCGTAATAGATTGAGCCCGTGAGTGGCGAGGACCTAAGCGCCCAGGTCGAGATGGCCAAGCGCCGTCTCGAGGAGGCCGCGGCAGCCGCCAGCACCGCCGAGAAGCGTGTCGCGGCCGAGATCGAGGCGCTCGAGGCGGACCTGGAGAACGAACGTGCCCGCGCCTCCGAGGCGCTGGAGCAGCTGCACGCCGCCCACGCTGAGGAGTTGCGCCGCGAGCGCGAAGCGAAGGACCGCGTCGTCGCCGAGGCGGAGGGCCGCCTTGCCGAGATAGAAGCACAGGCCGAAACAGCGGAGAAACGGATTGCGGACGCCGAGAGGCGCGCCGCCGAGGTGGAGGGCGCGATCGGCGACGAGCGGGCCCGGGCCCGTGAGGCCGCGGCGGCCTGGTTGCGCGGTCAGGTCGATTCGATCCGCCGAGAGGCCGGGCAGCGATAGCTCCCAACGCGGAGTTCGACGTCGTCGTCGTTGGCGGCGGCGCGGCCGGCCTATGGACGGCACTGCAAGCGGCTGAGCACGGAGGTCAGGCCTGCCTCGTCTCCCGCACGCCACTCTCCCAGAGCGCCAGCTACTGGGCGCAGGGCGGGCTGGCAGCGGCACTCGAGCCCGGCGATTCGCCGGAGCAGCACGCAGCTGACACGCTTGCCGCCGGGCGTGGGCTCTGCCGACCCTCTGCCGTGCAGACCCTGGTCGAAGAGGCGCCAGCCGCCGTACAGGAGCTGCGCTCGCGAGGGGTTGCATTCGACTTAGATCCAGACGGCGAGCTCTCGCTTGGCCTCGAGGGCGGACATACCCGCCGCCGCATCGTTCACTCGGGGGGCAGCGCGACGGGCCACGAGATCACCTCCAAGCTTGCCGCGATGGTTGCTGCCGAGCGAGGAATCGCGGTCCGCGAGCGCGCCTCGATGACGGCACTGTGGAGCGATGGAGATCGCTGCCACGGAGTGCTTACAGAGGACGGGCGGATAGCCGCCGCCGCAACGGTGCTCGCCACCGGCGGCGCGGCGGCCCTGTGGCGGCGAACGTCGAACCCGTGGGGCGCGATCGGCGCCGGGCCGACAATGGCGGCGACGGCAGGAGCGGATCTCGCCGATCTCGAGTTCTGCCAATTTCACCCGACCGCCTTGTATCTGCCCGGCACGCGCTTCGACGGATTGCTGATCACCGAGGCGGTACGGGGGGAGGGAGCCACACTCCTGGACGCCTCCGGTCGCCGCTTCACCGATGAGCTGGCGCCACGCGACGCGGTCACGGCAGCAATCCTCGACCGACTCCAGGCCGACGGGACGGACGCGGTCAGCCTCGACTTGCGTGGCCTAGAGCCAAAGCGCTTCCCCAACGTCTTCGCCTCCCTGCGCGAGGCCGGCCTCGATCCCGGCGCCGAGCCAGTGCCAGTTGCACCCGCCGCGCACTACACGATGGGCGGCATCGCGGTCGACCTCGAAGGGCGCTCCTCGCTGGCGGGCCTCTTCGCCGTCGGCGAGTGCTCCTGCACCGGGCTGCACGGGGCGAACAGGCTCGCCTCCAACTCGCTCAGCGAGTGCTTCGTCTTCGGGACCCGTGCGGGACGAGCGGCGCTTGGGGAAAACGGCATCGCTTCCCCGCCCGAGCCGGGCGAGTGGCGTTTTAAACCGCCAAGCGAGACGACCCGCGAGGCGGTCTGGATGCTGGCCGGCCCCAAGCGCAGTCCCGAGCGGTTGCGCGAGTTGCTCGCCGATCCCTATCCGCTTGCCGGCGCAATCGCAAGGTCGGCGCTGAAGCGGCGAGAGTCGCGGGGCGGGCACCTGCGCAGCGACTTTCCCGGCCTCGACCCCGAGCTCGACGGCGTCCACTTCGTGCTCGCCTCAAACGGCGTGCTGCGCCGTGAAAGCTGGCGCTGAGCTAGCGTCGGGTCGTGCTGCTTGGTGTCGACGTAGGCGGGACCTTCACCGACGCCGTCCTCTTCGACGGCGAAAACCTTCACACGGCAAAGCTGCCGACCACCCCAGACGACCAGTCGCGGGGTGTGATCGACGCCGTCCAGGCCGTCCTGCAGCGGGCCGGCGCAACCGCCGCCGAGGTCGAGGTCTTCGCCCACGGGATGACGGTCGGCACCAACGCACTGCTCGAGGAACGCGGCGCCCGCACGGCGCTGATCGCCACGCGCGGCTTCGCCGATGTGCTGGAGATCGCCCGCCAGGATCGCCCCCGGCTCTACCGGCTCTGCGAGCCGAAGCCGACCCCGCTGATCGGGCCGGAACTGCGCTTCGAGGCGCGCGAGCGAATTGGGCCGGAGGGTGTCGTCGAACCGCTTGGAGAGGACGAGCCAGCTCGCCTTGCCGAGCTCGTGCGGGATTGCGGCGCCGATGCGGTCGCCATCTGCCTGCTCTTCTCCTACGTCGATCCCAGCCACGAGCAGCACATCGCCGCGCATCTGCGCAGGGAACTCCCCGCCGTCCACGTTTCCGCCTCCGCCGACGTGCTGCCCCGCTTGCGCGAGTACGAGCGCTGCTCGACGACCGCGATCGACGCCTATCTCTCGCCGCTGCTGGGCCACTACCTTGGGCGCCTAAGCGAAGCAGCGGAGAGCGCCGGCCTGCCCGCGCCACTGGTCATGCAGTCCTCCGGCGGGGTCGCGAGCGCCGAGGAGGCCTCGCGGACGGGTGCCTGGAGCGTGCTCTCCGGCCCCGCCGGCGGCGCCGTCGGGGCCAGCCTGATTGCCGGAATCGCCAGCGAGGAAAACGCGCTTGGATTCGACATGGGCGGGACGTCCTGCGATGTCTGTGTAGTCGAGCAGGGAGAGGTGAAGCGCACCGACTCGCGCACGATCGGCGGCCGTGTGATCCAGCTGCCGATGGTGGACGTCCACACGGTCGGCGCGGGCGGCGGATCGATCGGTTGGCGTGACAGTGGCGGGGCGCTGCGGGTCGGGCCGCGCTCGGCTGGCGCCGCGCCGGGTCCCGCTTGCTACGGCCGCGGTGGCACCGAGCCCACGGTTACCGACGCCAACCTGCTGCTCGGCCGGCTCGCGGCCAACTCCGAGTTGGCCGGCGGCGTGCCGCTGGACCCAGAGGCCGCGGAAATGGCGATCGGCTCGCTGGCCGCGGCGCTGGGCATCGGCGAGCTCGAGACGGCCGAGGGCATCGTGCGGATCGCCAATCAGGAGATGGTCCGGGCCCTGCGCGTCGTCACGGTCGAGCGCGGCATCGACCCTCGCGGCTTCGCCCTGCTGCCCTTCGGCGGGGCCGGACCGATGCACGCCGCGGCGATCGCCGAGGAGCTCGACGTCGAGCGCATTCTCTGCCCGCGTGCCGGCGGCGTCCTTTCCGCCCTCGGCCTCTGCGCCTCCGATCGCCGCCGCGACACGACCCGCACGGTGATGTTGTCGGGCGATGCGTTCACGGCTGAGCGGGTCGCCGCCGAGGTCGAGAAGCTGATTGGTGCACTGGGCGGTGCCGATGGCGCAGAGCCTGAAGTCGTCTACGAGATGCGCTATGCCGGTCAGGCCTTCGAGCTTTCGGTCAGCGGCTCCACCCATCCCGATCCAGCCGACCTGGCCGAACGCTTCGCCGACGCGCACGAACAGCTCTACGGTCACCGCGACCCCGAGGCCGAGGTCGTGCTCGTCCACATCCGGCTCGCGATGGTCACCCCCGGCGCCAGGCCTCGACCGTCCGCCGCAGCGACGGGACAGCTGGCGGAGAGTTCACGCCGCGTGCGCTTCAGCGGCGAATGGATCGATACCCCGGTGCTTCGCGGTGAGCCCGCGGCGGGGACTCGCGCCCGAGGACCGACCGTCTTCGAGCTCCCCGAGACGACCTTGGTCATCCCGCCCGGCTGGGATGTCGAGGTAGATGAAGCCGGAACGATCCACGCCCGCGCTGGCGGTGCAACGCGTTGCAGTTCAAATACCCCTACAAAACGTTGCACCCCGGGGTCGCGATGGATCCGGTAACGCTGCAGGTGATGATCGGCGGCCTGCACGCCGCCTGCGAGGAGATGGGCGCCGCCCTGATCCGCTCCGCCTACTCGGCCAACATCAAGGAGCGCCACGACTGCTCGACCGCTCTCTTCGATCCCAGCGGCGAGCTGGTCATGCAGGCCGAGCACATCCCGGTCCACCTCGGTTCGATGCCAGACGCGGTAGCCGCCGTGCTCGACCTCGAGCAGCGGCCAGGAGAGTCGTGGATCCTCAACGACCCTTACAGGGGCGGGACGCACCTGCCCGACATCACCCTGATCTCCCCAGTCTTCGCCAATCGGGAGTTGCTCGGCTTCGCCGCTTGCCGCGCGCACCATGCCGACGTCGGTGGACCGACGCCGGGAAGCATGCCCTCCTCCTCGAAGCGACTCGAAGAGGAGGGCGTCGTGATTCCGCCGACCCGCGCCGATGCGACGGCGCTGCGAGAGCTCGCCTCGCAGATGCGCTTCCCGCAGCAGCGGCTCGCCGATCTGCGCGCTCAGCAGGCGGCAAACCGGGTTGGCGCACAGCGCCTCGGCGAGCTCGCCGAGCGGCATGGCCGCGAGCAGCTCCGCGCCGGCATGGTGGAGATCCTCTCCTACGCGGAGCGACGCACCCGGCACGCCCTCGGCGCCCTTCCCGACGGCAGCTACAGGGCCGAGGACCTGCTCGAGAACGATGCAAACGGCGAGGCCGCCGACGTGCACCTTTGTGTGGAGGCGACGATTCGCGGCGAAGAGCTCAGCCTCGACTTCGCCGGCAGCGACCCCGAGGTGGACGGCAACCTCAACTGCCCCCTCTCCGTGACCAAGTCGGCTGCTTTTTTCGCCGTGCGGGTCCTGACCGATCCCGACGCGCCCCCTTCGGCCGGCGCCTACCGGCCGATCGAGGTGCTGGCCCCCGTGGGATGCATTCTCAACGCCCGCCCTCCGGCGGCGGTCGCCGCCGGCAACGTCGAGACGTCGAGCCGGGTCGCCGACCTCGTCATCGCCGCCCTTGGCGGGGCCCGGCCGGTTCCCGCCCAGGGCCAAGGGACGATGAACAACCTGACCCTCGCCAACGACTCGTTCACCTACTACGAGACGCTCGGCGGTGGGCAGGGCGCCTGCCCGGACGCGGACGGCCCCAGCGCGATCCACGTGGCGATGTCGAACACGCTCAACACTCCGGTGGAGGCATTGGAGAGCGAATTCCCCCTGCGCGTCCGAGAGCTCTCGCTACGGCAAGGCAGTGGTGGCAGTGGCGGGCACAATGGCGGCGATGGGCTCATTCGCGAGATCGAAGCGCTCGCCGCGATGGGATATTCGTTGATTACCGAGCGCCGCCGCCATGCTCCGCGCGGTCGCGAGGGCGGTGAGGACGGCGCCCCGGGGCGCAACCTTCATAACGGCGATTCCCTGCCCAGCAAGTGCGAAGGCAAACTCGCTCCCGGCGACTCCCTCCGCATCGAAACCCCTGGCGGCGGAGGGCATTCTCGTCAGTGATCTTCATCACAAATTTTGCAATCCAGCCGGGCTCGTCTAAAATGCGCGATCCGGGCGGGGTTCTCACCTGGACGGGGTCCGAGTGGCCCTCCCCAGTCAACGTTTCAAACCACCTTTCTCTAGGTACGACTTCAAATGCCGATCGCTTTCAAGGAATGGGCCGTAACGGTCCGTGCGCTCGCCGAGGGCGAGCAGCTGCTTACCTTGCGTAAGGGCGGGATTCGCGAGGAGAACAAGCACTTCGAGCTCGACCACGAGCGCTTCTTTCTTTACCCAACCTTCGATCACCAGCAGAACAACCTGGTGCGCGAGTCGCATCACCCCGAGCTGGGTCGTGCCCTCGAGGAGGGCGTCTGGCCCGACGAGGAACCGCCCGCGCGCGCTCTGCTCCAGGACGGCGGCATCTCGCAGCCCGAGCGGGTGCGCCTGCGCGCCTGGGCCGAGGTCACCGACCACATCACGGTCAACGACCCGCGCGTCGTCGACGGACTTTCTCCTTATTACGTCTGGACTCCCGACTACGCGGAGAAGCGGCTCAACTGGAAGCGTCGCCATCCGCTGCACGTGCTGCTGCTGCGAGTCCACCGCATCCCCCGTCCGGTAACGGTGCGGGTGCGTGAGGAGTACCACGGCTGCCGCTCCTGGGTCGAGGTCGACCGCGAACTTCCCTTCGAGGGCACCCCGGTGATGGCCGACGAAGAGTTTGACCGCGCCCGCGCTGAGATCCTTGGAGTTTGTGGCGCCGCAGAGCCCGCCCTGGTCTAGGGCTGCCTGGGCAAGCTCATATCGGCGTCCTCAATCGCTCACGTGCAGAGCACGCTTCAGCTCCCCGCGTCCTTGATCTGCTTGCTCAGACAGCCCTAGTAGGGTCGCGCAATGCCGTGGGTTGAGACGCAGTCTTTGAGCTTTATGGCCCGCCACGACAGCGGCGACGCCGCGTTCGCGGAGCGGACGCTGGACCGGATGGAGGAACTGCGGCTGCGGCTAGAGGACCGCTTCGAGTCGGTGCCGGGCGACATCACCGTAGTCGTCCACACCAATCCGGTTTGGCTCTCGATGGCCCATCCCTTCCTTCCGGCCGCGCGCTGGTCGGCCGCCCCGGCCGGCCGCCGCTATCTCGCCGGCTGGCCAATGTCGACTGAGCTGCACGTGCTCAACGACCCCCATATGGAACGGCGCGCCGCCGGCGAGGACTCGCGCGAGGCGCTACGTGGCACCGCCGAGCGCCTCTACGCCCAGCTCGTGATCGCCGCCAATAACCACGAGTTGCCCCCGTCCTGGACGCCGCGCCGCTTTGTCCGCTACCTGCGCTGGGCCTGGCTTGTCGAAGGCGGAGCCCAGTACTTCTCGCGCCAGGTCGGCTTCTATCGACCCGCGGTGATCCGCCGCCTGCGCGAGAGCGCGCGGCCCTCATTCCCGCCCTCGCGTCGCGACGCGGTGATCCTCGGTGGCACGATCTTCGATCTGCTCGAGATGGAACGGGGTTCCGAGGCATGCGAGCGGCTCTCCCTCCAACTATTGCCCGGCGGCGCCGTGCCAACGATCGAAGCCGCCTTCGACGCGCGCTTTGCCGAGATCGAGGACGCCTGGCGCGGTTACCTGCGCGAAATCGCCCGGCCCAACCCGCCCTAGTCGCTCCGTTGAAGGATTGTGGGGTCATGTCCCGCGCAATCCAACTAGCTCCCCGGGGTCCCCTCCAATACTTCGCGGGCGGCCTCGGCGGTCTCCTCGGTGACAAGGACGATGTGCGGCCCCGCACCAAGGAAATCGGGATTGTCGAAGCCCGGCGCGCGCTTGAGCATGCTGGGGATGCCGTGCTCTCCGAGCAGGCCCTGGATCATCTCAGCCTCCATCTGGGTCTGGGCGTAGGCGACCTTGACCAGCCGGCCGCTACTCGACGACGAGCTCGACATCGGCGATCTTCAAGTCTTTGAGCCAGTAGCCCTTGACGTCGGGACTGTCTGCGTCCTGCAGCGAGACGATCAGGTAGATCGCGTCGGGCCAGTTGACCGCCTGGTTGACGTCCGTTTGGGAGGGATAGGCGGCGCTCTTGGTGTGCGAGTGGTAGATCCCCAACATTTCCTTGCCGTCGCCTTCGATCGCCTTGAGCGCGTTGTACTGGCCCTGCGGGTCCATCTCGAAACGCAGCGGACTGGCGGCCGAGTTGACGACCGGGATCACCACGCTCGCCTCGCCGTCGGCACCGCCGACCATCCCGCAGCACTCATTCGGCAGGTCCTCGCGCGCGTGCGCGACCATCTCGTCGATCAGCTTCTGGGGGATCCGCATCGTGCGGCGAGGCTAGCGGACCGATCTCGCAGTCGCTCCTCGAGCGCGAGCGTCTACTGGGTCGCGATTCTGCGGAAAGCCCACCAGGCGGGCTTCGCGCTGCCAGCGGAGTCGAATAGGCCGCCAAACTGGCAGAAGACGCAGTGAGGGTCTGCGGCGGCAGCGTCTTTCCAGGTAAACCAGTCGATGCCGGCGAGACGCCAGCGGTGACGCTTCACGAGTGAGAGCCGGAGTGTCCTACGCAGAAAGGAAGCCTGACCGATAGGACCCTTGTCGAAGGGGTTGGGAAAGGCACCGTCGGAGGCGACCCCCACCTCGGTCAACTGCAGCGGCTTATGGCCATCGCCCGCCTCCGCCATCACGGCCCTTACAAAGCGGATCTGGTCGATGACCCAGCGCACGTAGGGCGCGTAGGGGTGCAGGGCGGCGATGTCGAAGTCGTGGCGCACCCCCGGCACGCGATACATCCGCCGCAGGAATGCCCAAGGGCTGATTCCGGCCTCGACCGGCGCGACGCCAGCGGCAAGGATCGAGGCGTCGGGGTCGATGGCGCGGATCGCCCTCGCCGAGCGTTTCAGCAGCTTCGCGTAGCCCCGTGGCGAGGGGTGCGGGCGCCAGAAGAGCAGGTAGTTGGGCTCGTTCCAGACCTGCCAGCTGAGAATCGGCATCGGCCGCTCCCTGCCCTGCCAAAAGAGGCCCCCCGGACCGTAGCGGCGAACCAGGCGGTGGAGCAGCTCCGCCCAGACGCGGCGCGCCCGGTCCGAGCCGAGCGGCGGATGCGCCGGGTCACCGGTGAGCCATCGCGGCGAGCCGTAGACGAAGGGCAGGATGCGGATGCCGACATCGGCAGCCTCGCCAACGATCGCATCCAGCCCGCTGAGATCGTAGGTGCGGGGGCGGGGCTGAATCCGGAACCATTCGACCGGCACCCGCACGGTGCCGACGACACCCCGCATGCGCTCGAAGTCGGCGGCCGAGGGCGGGGCCTGGGGCACGACGCCGAAGAACTCGCCGGGAGCGGCGGGGGCGGCCCTGGCAGTGGAAACCAGGACGAGCGCCGACAGCAGCAGCGCAGCCGGCGCTCGCCAGGTGCGATGGCGTCGCAAGCTGCTACTGGCGCACGCGGTCGCGGCCCGGTCCGCCGAAGAGATGGTCAAGGCCCCTGCCACCACAGATCAGATCGTTGCCACCCAGAGCACGGACGGTGTCGTCACCGCCAAGCGTGGCGATCACGTCGCGGCGCGGAGTTCCCCTCAGCACGTCGCGGCGGCGCGTGCCGACGATCGTCGCTCGCCGGCCAAGGCAGCGAGCGGAGCTCGATCCGCCGATGTACTGCACGAGATGCGAGTGAAACGCGGTGCAGGAGCGCACGCATGTCCCAGTCCCCGTCAGCACCACGATCCGACCATCGTGCCCAAACGTGCCGGCGAGGGCGTCGGCGCTCCGCAGCCGGAGCAGCCGAGCCCGCACGCCACCGTTGAAAGTCCGATCGACGCGACCGTCGGGTCGCAGGCGCAGGACGGCGAGCAGGCCAGATCCGCCAATCGTCGCGGGATCGGTCCTCGACGTGCCAACGATCACGAGACGGCCGTGGCGATCCACCAACGCGGCGGATACCCAGGAGAAGGCAGTGTTGAGCGAAAGGACACCGCCGCGCCCGAACGCCGGGTCGAGGCTGCCGTCAGGCCGGAACCTGAGGGCGAAGGCGCCGTCGTAGCCGCCTTCCCTGGAGGCAACCAGGTCGACGCCGCCGTTGCTACGGGGCAGAACGGCCGCCACGTGGATCCGAAGTCCCCTGTCGACCAGACTCAGGCCGGAGCCACCGAATCCGGGGTCGGCAGCCCCACTCCCCAGCAGTCGCGCGACCTGTATCGGCGCGGGCTGAGAGCAGCACGGTGCGCCGGCAACCGCGATGCGGGCGTCGTCGAAGAGCGCAAGCCCCGCCCACCCTCCTTCCACAGCAGTGCCGACCGGCTTGCCCCCACCGAAGCTCGGATCCGGGACGCCGTTCTCCACGTATCGCGACAGCTCGAGGACGGAGGATCCGCTCGGGGTGCCCTGATCGACCCCCAGGACCACCTTGCCGCCGGGGTCCACGGCGACCTGGACGCCATAGACGCGGGAGCGGTCGTTGGAATCGATCGGCGCGGCCCGTCCAAACGTCAGCGAGCCCCCTTCCCCGAACGAGCTGTCGATGCTCCCGTCTGGGTTCAGCCGCGTCAGGTAGCCGAGGCGGTTGAAGGTCGCCACAAGCACCTTCCCGTCCGGCGTCATCGCGAGCGATCCCTCGAATGAGCCCAACCCACCAGCCTCGAGGCCAACGACCCCGCCCGAGCCGAACGTCTCATCGACGGTGCCGTCGGGCCGGAGGCGTTCGACCGTCGGGCACTGGAAGCCGCACGCGGAACGGCTGCGCAGCACGAAGAGCTTCCCGTCCGGCGCGGCGACGACGTCCCTTGCCAGCGCGTGCACGTACGGGTCGAACGGCAGCTCCGCCACGCCGCCGCGGCCGAAGGTCCGGTCGAGATCCCCGGGTGCCGCAGCCGCGCTGGCGCAGTGCGCGGCTAGAAGGCTGCCCGTCAGCGCCAGCACTGAGACGAATCGCCAAGCCTTCAAGAGCCTCTCCCCCTGCATTAGTTGAATTCGATCAAGCGTGCTGGCCGCTCAAACCACGGCGAGCGAGATGAGTTGCGGTCCGGCTAGCTAAGGCGAACTACCACCAAACAGTGGAGTCGAGGTTTTCGATCTCCTCGATCGGCTTGGTGTACACGCCGGAGGAGAGGTACTTCCAGCCGTCGTCGGGGATGAGGAAGACGACGTTGCCGCCCTCGAGCTCGCCGGCGATGCGGGCGGCGATCGCGGCGATCGCGCCGGATGAGACGCCGGCGAAGACGCCCTCCTCGTCGAGCAGTTTCTTGGTCCAGACGATCGCGTCGCGGTTGGAGACCATGATCTTGCGGTCGAGGATCGAGAGGTCGATGATCGGCGGGATGAAGCCGTCGTCCAGGGACCGCAAGCCCTGGACCAGCTCGCCCTGCATCGGCTCGGCGGCGACGATCAGCGTGTCCGGGTTCTCCTCTTTGAGGCGCCGGCCGTTGCCCATCAGGGTGCCGCCAGTGCCGAGGCCACCGACGAAAGCAGTCACTTCATCGAGCTCTTCGAGGATCTCCGGCGCAGTGCCCTCGTAGTGGGCGCGCGGATTTGCCTCGTTGCCGTACTGGTAGGGCATGTAGTACTGCGAGTCCTTGGCCATCTCCAGCGCGACCTCGACCGCGCCATTGGATCCCTTGGCGCCCTCCGAGTAGACGATCTCCGCCCCGTACATCGAGAGCAGCTGGCTGCGCTCCTCGGTGACGTTGTCAGGCATCACCACCTTCAGCTTGTAGCCCTTGCGGCGGCAGATCATCCCCAAGGCGATGCCGGTGTTGCCCGAGGTCGGCTCGAGGATCGTCTGGCCCGGTTCGATCAGGCCCTCGGCCTCAGCCGACTCGATCATCGCCTTGGCGACGCGGTCCTTGACCGAGCCGGTCGGGTTGTGGCCCTCGAGCTTGGCGTAGATGCGAACGTCGGGGTTGGGAGAGAGGCGCGGCAGCTCGACCAGCGGCGTGTTGCCGATCGACTCGACGATGTTGCCGAAGCGGCCCCCGCAGGGTCGGTTGAGAAGTTCAGACATCGCTCGCCAGTCCCTTACTTCAAAAAGTATAGCGTCGGGTTCCCACCCGTGGGGAATTACGAAGGCTTTTTCAACCGCCGGCCATCGCCGGCAGGATGACGACTGTGTCGCCGTCCTTGACCGTGGTACCCAGGCCGTCGAGGACCCGAACGTCCTCGTCGTTGAGATAGACGTTGACGTAGCGATTGAGGTCGCCGTCCTCGCCGAAGAGCTGCTCCTCGGTGCCGGGATACTCGGCGGTGAGGGCGCGCAGAACCTCGCCGACGTCAGAACCGGCAGCCTCGACCTCGGGCTGCCCACCCGTCTGCGGGCGCAGCACCGGGGGTATGCGAACGGTCGCCATCGGCCGCGATCCTAGTCGAGGCGGCCGTCAGCCGGCGCAGAAGGCGGCGTAGTCGGGGAACTGGCCCATCTCCGACTCCGGAATCTCGGGCGCGTTCTCACCGCAGATCGGGCACTCCGGGTCGCGGCGGACCTTGAGCTCGGTGAAGCGGGTGCCGAGGGCCTCGTAGAGCAGCAGGCGGCCGACCAGCGGCTCGCCGATCCCCATCACCAGCTTCAACACCTCGTTGGCCTGCAGGGTGCCCATCGTCCCCGCCATCACCCCGAGCACCCCGTTGGCGGAGCAACTCGGCGCCAGCTCGGGCGGCGGCGGCGTCGGGTAGAGGCAGCGGTAGCAGGGGCCCTCGAAGGGGACGAAGGTCGAGATCTGGCCGTCGAAGCTGAGGATCGAGGCGGAGACAACCGGCTTGCGCAGGCGCACCGAAGCGTCGTTGAGCAGGTAGCGGGTGGGGAAGTTGTCGGCCCCGTCGACGATCACGTCGTAGTCCTCGATGATCCCGAGGATGTTCTCGGCGTCGAGGCGGAGGCGATGCTCGATGACTTTGACGTCGGGGTTGAGCGCTTCGATCGTAAGGCGCGCCGACTCGGTCTTGGGAGTGCCGATCCGTTCGGTGTTGTGGATCACCTGGCGCTGCAGGTTGGAGGCGTCGACGACGTCGTCGTCGACCAGTCCGATCGTGCCGATCCCAGCCGCGGCGAGGTAGAGCGCCGTCGGCGCGCCGAGCCCGCCTGCACCGAGCAGCAGCACTTTCGCGTTGAGCATCTTGAGCTGGCCGTCGACCCCGACCTCGGGCAACAGTGTGTGGCGCGAGTAGCGGTCGCGCTGCTCAGGCGTCATCCCCTCGGTGGCGAGGACCGGCAGCCCCTGCTCCTGCCAGGCGAGAATGCCGCCGGCCATCGAGGCGACGTCTGCGTAGCCGAGCGCCTGCAGCTGCTCGGCCGCCTTGTAAGAGCGGTTGCCGCTGCGGCAGTAGAGAATCGTGCGGGCGGACTTGTCGGGAGCCGCGCTGGCGATTTCGTCGCGGAGTAGGCCCGGGGGGACGAGCTTGCCGTTCTCGAGGTGGGCCTCCTGGTACTCGTGGGGCTCGCGGGTGTCGATCAGGACGACGTCGCCGCCCTCGATCTCCCGCGCAGCCTCGAACGGCTCGATCTCCTCGACCTGTCGCTTGGTCGTCGCCTCAGTCGCCATGCCTGAATCAAATCCCCAAATCCGGATCGGCTTTTACTTCAAAAAGTATAGCGAGCGGTCAGCCGAGGCTGGGGCGCATCTGACGCAGCCTTTTGACCCGCTCCTCGATCGGGGGGTGGGTCGAGAAGAGGCCGGCGATGCCCTTGCTGGCGAAGGGCTTGACGATGTAGAGCGGCTCTGCCGCCTGGTTGACCTGCATCGGAATCGCTTTCGCCCCCTGCTCGAGGCGCAACAGGGCGCTGGCGAGGGACTCGGGATTGCCGCAGATTTCCGCTCCGCCGGCGTCAGCGGCGTACTCGCGCTGGCGCGAGATCGCCAGCTGGATGATCGAGGCAGCGATCGGCGCCAACAGGAAGGTCGCCAATTGGCCGACAAGGGCAAGCGGCGATTCATTGTCGTTGCCGAACCAGAGCAGCATGTAGGCGATATAGGTGATCGCGGCGCCGATGCTGGAGGCAACCGACTGAATCAAGATGTCGCGGTTGCGGATGTGGGTGAGCTCATGCGCGAGCACGCCCCGCAGCTCGTCCTCGGAGAGCAGTTTGGTGATGCCCCGCGTGACGGCGACCGCCGAGTGTTTGGGGTTGCGGCCGGTGGCGAAAGCGTTGGGCTGGTCCTGGGGAATCATGTAGAGGCGTGGCATCGGCAAGCCGGCACGGGTCGTCAGTTCGCGGACGATCTGGTAGAGCCGCGGCGCTTCGGACTCGTCAATCGGTTTGGCGCGGCTCATCGCCAGTGCCATCTTGTCGCTGAAGAAGTAGGAGAAGAAGTTGATCAGGAAGGCGATGCCGAGGAAGAGAATCGCGGTGCTTGCGCCTCCGATCAGGGCGCCGATGACGACAAGCAGCCCCGAGAGGGATGCCATCAGGACCGTCGTGCGGATCGTCGCGCCCCAGGTGGATTGCTTGGTTGTGGTCATGCGGTCAGCTCCTCGTTCGTGTGGTCGTCCCAGTATGGACGTGCGGGGGCGTCGTGACCATAGGTGGCATCCCCTATTGGGGGTGGTGGAACCACCTAGGCTTGGCCGATGCGATCGGTGGCCCCACGATGACGATCGCGGTGATCCTGCTTTTGGGCGCGGTAGCTGGCTTCGTCGTCAGCCTGCTCCTGATGCGACGCCGCCGCGCCCCGCTGGAGCGGCTGATCGAGGAGATGGAGAAGGTCGACCTGAGCCGCCCAGGCCCGCTGCCCCATTCGATCGACGGCGTCGGCGAGACCGAGGAGGTTGAGCGGATCGAGCTTGCCTTTCTGCGGATGATGCGACGCTTGGAGGCGGAGCGGCGCAGGGCGGGGAGCGCGGCGCTGCAGGCGCAGGAGCAGGAGCGTGCCCGCGTCGCGCGTGACCTGCACGACGAGGTAAACCAGTCGCTGACGGGCCTGCTGCTGCGCCTCGAGGCGGTGCGAGCGGCGGCTCCCCCAGGTCTCGAGGAAGAGCTCGATGAGACAAAGGCCCTCGCCAACCAGGCGATGCGCGAGCTGCTCTCGCTGGCGCGCCAACTGCGGCCCACAGCGCTCGATGACCTCGGCCTGGCAGCGGCGATCGCGGGCCAGGTGGAGCAGATCGGCCGCGGTGAGGTCGAAGCGGAGTTCACCGCTGAGGGGCAACTCGCCGACCTCGGCGGCGACGCACAGTTGGTCGTCTACCGGGTGGCGCAGGAGGCGCTTTCCAACGCTGTCCGTCACAGCGAGGCGAGCCGAGTATCGGTGACGCTTCGCCGTCGCGAGGATGGCGGCGTCGCTCTCGACGTAGCCGATGACGGCCGCGGCTTTGCCTTTGACGAGTCCGAGGGCGGCCTGGGCATCGCCGGGATGCGCGAGCGGGCGCTGCTGATCGGCGGCGAGTTGACGATCGAGTCGCGGCCGGGTCGCGGCACCACCGTCCGCCTCGTCGTCCCAGCCCTGCCTCCCGATCCCGCTTAGCTGCTTTGCCTGCCAGCCAGCCTGGCGGCCAAAGTCTCCGCCACCCGAGCCGGCTCCTCGTCCAGTTGGTGTTCGGAGAGGCGCAGCACCTCGAAACCGCGGCGCATCAGGCCCAGTTCACGACCGCGATCGTCCTGAAACGCTGTTTTGCCACGGTGATAGAGGTAGCTGTCGGTTTCCACCGCCAGTTGCCTCTCTCTCCATAGGAAATCGACGAGGTAGGGGCCGACGCGTACGTTGACCTCGGGTCGAGGCAGTCGATGGCGGCGGCATAGCCGCAAAAAGTCTCCCTCCAAGTCGCTGCGGGTCCGATCCTCTGCATCGTCGTCGCCGATCGGCAGGCCGAGTACGTTCGCCTGGCGGATCGCCGTACGCAGCTCGCGGCCGGCAATAGCACCAGTCTGGCCGGTCGAGATCGCCTTGCGCAGGTCCGCGATCGTCCGTGCCGGGGTCGTGACTGGGATGCCGCATCGAAGGGTCACATGAGCAGTCATGAGGGTTTGCGATCGGTGCACCCGGATACCGCCTCTCCTTGCCTTCCCGCTACCACCCCGGACGGTGACGTCAACCGGGCCCTCCCCAACTGGCAGAAGCTCCCAAAGGGAGGTAGCGCTGCGATGACTCAGCGCCGCGCCCCAGTAGGCGAGGACGGAAGCACCGCGAGCAGATCCCCCGCCCAGAGCGAGAACGGCTGCCATCCAGCGCCCCCTGGGGGAGAGCATCGCGTGCCCCACGGCGTAGACCCCCCGATGCATTCGGTGCAAGCGGCCGGCTAGCACTCGCGCCCGTAGCGCGTCGTCGCTTACTCCCGCACCGCGCGCTTGAGCTGTGGCGATCACCCCGTGCTGCCTTTCGGCGATCTTTGCGATGAGGGCATCGGGCCTGGCGACTTTCCCGTCCATTTCACGGATAAGTCGCCAGGCCCGCAATCCCTCCCTCTTCAATTGGGAGACTGAGCCGATGAAAGTGCTAATCGCAGACGACCACGGGATCGTCCGCTCCGGCATCCGACTGCTGCTCGAGCGCCAGCCCGACATCGAGGTCGTGGCGGAGGCCGCCGACGGCGCCGAGGCGCGGGAGCTTGCCGTTCGCGAGCGGCCCGACCTGGCGATCCTCGACGTGAAGATGCCGAAGCTGACCGGCCTGCAAGCGACGCGGGAGATCAAGCGCCAGGCGCCTGAGGTCTCGGTGCTGATCCTCTCCATGCACGACGACGAGCGCTACCTCTTCGAGGCGCTCAAGGCCGGCGCTTCCGGCTACGTGCTGAAGGCGCAGGCCGACACCGACCTGCTGGCGGCGATTCGCGCGGTTGAGCGGGGCGAGCCATTCCTCACGCCCGAGGCGCAGCGGACGCTGATCAAGGATGTGCTCGAGCGTGGCTCCAGCGGCGAAGAGGAGTTGACGCCGCGCGAGGAAGAAGTGGTGAAGCTGGTTGCCGAGGCCCACACGACGAGGCAGATCGCCGAGATCCTCCACCTCTCCGAAAAGACGGTCGAGAACCATCGCGCAAACGCGATGCGCAAGCTCGGCATGCGCGACCGCGTCGAGCTGGTTCGCTACGCGATCCGCCGTGGGCTGATCGAGCCATAAGGCCACGATCCCGTTTTGATTGACTGAGGCCAGTCGATGACTGGTAACGGAGAATTCCGTGAGAAGCGTTGGCTCGCGCTGATCCTGCTCTGCTCGGCGCAGTTCGTGGTCGTCCTCGACGCCTCGATCGTCAACGTGGCGCTGCCCTCGATCGGCAAAGCGCTCAACTTCTCCCAGGAAAACCTGCCCTGGGTAGTCAACGCCTACGTGCTCACCTTCGGCGGCTTCCTGCTGCTCGGCGGGCGCGCCGCTGATCTGCTCGGCCGGCGAAAGGTGTTCATGGCCGGTCTACTGCTGGTCGCGGCCGCCTCGCTCGCCGCGGGATTCTCCTCCACCGAGGGACAGCTGATCGCCGCCCGCGCCGCCCAGGGACTCGGCGCCGCGATCATCTCCCCTGCAGCCCTCTCGATCGTCACCACCACATTCAGCGACGGGGCGGAGCGCAACAAGGCGCTCGGGGTCTGGGGCGCGGTCGCCGGCTCGGGCGGCGCCGCCGGTGTCCTGCTCGGCGGCATCCTCACCGACGGGCTCGGCTGGGAGTGGGTGCTCTGGGTTAACGTGCCGGTCAGCCTGCTTGCCTTCGCGCTATCGCCCCGGCTGATCGCGGAGAGCCGTGCTGAGACTGAGACCCGCGTCTACGACGTCGCCGGCGCGGTCACCGTCACCGCCGGGCTTTCGGTCCTCGTCTACGCGCTCGTCGACGCCAACAACGCCGGCTGGGGCTCGACGCAGACGATCGGGCTGATCGCGGTCGCCGCCCTGCTGCTGGCGGCCTTCGTGGCGATCGAGCTGCGTACCCCCCAACCACTGGTGCCGTTCTCGATCTTCCGCATACGCACCTTGACCGGGGCAAACGTCGTCGGCCTGCTCGTCGGCGCCTCGCTCTTCTCGATGTTCTTCTTCATCTCCCTATATATGCAGCAGGTACTGGGCTACAGCGCGATACACGCCGGCCTCTCCTATCTGCCGCTGGCCCTGGTGATCATGGCTTCGGCCGGCATCGCCTCACAACTCGTGACCAAGGTCGGCTACAAGCCGGTGCTCGCGATCGGGCTGCTCTTCATCGTCATCGGCCTCGCCTGGTTCAGCCGGGTCTCGGTCGGCGGCGGCTTCACCACGGACATCCTCGGACCTTCGCTGTTCGCGGCAGCCGGGCTCGGCTTTGCCTTCGTGACGACGACGATCGCCGCCGTCTCCGGCGTCGAGGAAAGCGAGGCGGGGCTCGCCAGCGGCTTGATCAACACCTCCCAGCAGGTTGGCGGCGCGCTCGGCCTTGCCGTGCTCTCGGCGGTGGCAATCTCCCGCACTGACAACGTGATGTCATCCGGGCATTCATCTCTCGCCAACGGCCTTACCGAGGGCTTCCAGGCGGCCTTCCTCGGCGGTGCCGCGATCGCGGCACTCGGCTTCGTGCTGACACTGATCCTGATCCGCAGTCGTGACAGCCATGCCCACATGGAGCTCGGCACGGAAACCGCATAACCGACCGCTTCAGTAGGATTTAGCTCGATGCTGTTCTCGACCAAAGCCGAGTACGGGGTGCGCCTGATGGTAGAGCTGGGCCGCCAGCCCGGTTCGCTGCCGGTCTCGCTCAGCGCCGTCGCCGAGGCGGAGCGGCTGCCGCTCTCCTACCTGGAGCACCTGGTGGCGAAGCTGCGCAAGGCGGGCCTGGTCACCTCGACGCGTGGCGCCCACGGCGGCTACCGCCTGGCGAAACCGGCTGAGGAGATCACGATGGATGCCGTGGTCGAGGCGCTGGAAGGGCAGATCGCCCCGATGGAGTGCTTCCACGACGTACCCGACGGCAAAGTGCTCTGCTCGCACGAGGACGACGGCGACCATGCCTGTTCGACCAAGCTGCTGTGGATGCGAGTGCAGGGCGGGGTGACCAAAGCCCTTTCCGGCACGACGCTTGCCGAGCTGGTCGAGTTCGGCGGTTCGGGCGCCGGCGCCGAGCGCCAGGCCCCGGTCGGCACAGCCGCCTGAAGTACACAGACTTCTCAAACCCCAGAAACGGAGTGAAATTGGCTGAGCTGGAGATACGCAACCTGCACGTGAGCGTCGAGGACAAGGAGATCCTCCGCGGTCTCGATCTCGACGTGGAGAAGGGCAAGGTCCATGCGCTGATGGGGCCCAACGGCTCCGGCAAGTCGACCCTGGCCAACGCGATCATGGGCCACCCGGCGCTCGAGGTGACGGAGGGGACGATCACCTTCAAGGGCGAGGACCTGACCGAGGCCGATCCCGATGAGCGCTCGCGCGCCGGCCTCTTCATGGCCTTCCAGTACCCGGTCTCGATCCCCGGCGTCTCGGTAAGCAAGTACCTGCGGATGGTGATCAACGCCCACCGCGAGGCGCGCGGCGAGGAGCAGATCAAGATCAAAGACTTCGCCAAGGTCGCCCAGGAGGCGATGGCGCTGGCCAACATCCCCAAAGACTTCTCCAGCCGCTACCTCAACGACGGTTTCTCCGGCGGCGAGAAGAAGCGCATGGAGCTGCTGCAGTTGGCGCTGCTGCGACCGGAGATCGCGGTGCTCGACGAGACCGACTCCGGCCTCGACATCGACGCGCTGCGCACGGTCGCCGAGGGCGTCAACAAGTTCGCCGGCCCCGATATGGGCGTACTGATCATCACCCACTACCAGCGCATCCTGCACATGGTGAAACCCGACTTCGTCCACGTCATGTTCGAGGGCCGGATCGTCAAGGAAGGGGGCCCGGAGTTGGTTGGGGTGCTGGAGGAGAAGGGCTACGGCTGGATCCGCGAGGAGGTCGAGGCGGGCGCCACCGCCTGACTCGAGGAGCATGGAGCCGACGACTACAGAGCGCTCCTCCCCCGCTCCCGCGTTCTCGATCGAGAAGGTCCGTGCCGCCTTTCCGGCACTCGAGCGCGAGGTGCACGGCAAACCGGTCGCCTATCTCGACAGTGGCGCCAGCGCCCAGCGTGTACTCGCCTCGATCCAGGCGGTCGACCGCTACGAGCGCTCCCACCACTCCAACGTCCACCGCGGCTCGCACACGCTCTCGGCCGAGGCGACCGCGGCCTACGAGGGAGCGCGGGCGACGGTTGCCGACCACCTCGGCGCAGCCGATCGTCGTGAGGTGATCTTCGTCCGCAACGCCACCGAGGCGATCAACCTCGTGGCGCGGGCGTGGGGCGATGCGAACGTCGGCAAGGGTGACCGGATCGTGCTCACCGAGATGGAGCACCACTCCAACATCGTTCCCTGGCAGCAGCTGGCCGAGCGGGTTGGAGCCGAGATCGACTGGGTGCCGGTTGGAGACGACGGCCTGCTCGACATGGGCGCCTACGCCGCGCTGCTCGAGCGGGGGCCAAAGCTCATCGCCGTGACCCACGTGTCGAATGTCCTCGGCACTGAGAACCCACTGGCGGAGATCTCACGACTGGCGCACGAGGCGGGCGCGCTGGTGCTCGCCGACGGCGCCCAGGGCGCGCCGAAGATGGCGGTGGACGTTGCCAGGCTGGGCGTCGACTTCTACGCGCTGACCGGTCACAAGCTCTACGCGCCAACAGGCATCGGAGCGCTCTGGACGAAACTGGACCTGCTGCGCGCGATGCCGCCCTTCCTCGGCGGCGGCTCGATGATCCGCAAGGTGACTCGCGAGGGCACGACCTACGCCGACCCACCGGCGCGCTTCGAGGCCGGTACTCCAGCCATTGCCCAGGCGATCGGCATGGCTTCCGCACTGCGCTGGCTCGACAGCGTCGGCATGGACGCGGTGTTGCAGCACGAGCGGCAAATCACTTCCTACGCGCTCGAACAGCTCAGCGAGGTGCCCGCCCTGCGCGTCTTCGGTCCGCCGGCCAGCCCAAGCCGCATCGGCCCGGTCTCCTTCGAGCTCGAGAGCGTCCACGCCCATGACGTCTCCGAGATCCTCGACCGCCACGGCGTCGCCGTCCGCGCCGGCCACCACTGCGCCCAGCCCCTGATGGACCGCCTCGGCATCGCCGCCACCGCCCGCGCCAGCTTCGGCGTCTACACCATCCCGGAGGAGATCGACCGCCTGGTCGAGGGAATCCACGACGCGCGCAAGGTCTTCGAGCTCTGATGGACGAGCTCTACCGCGACCAGATCCTCGAGCACTACAAGCGGCCGCACAACTTCGGGCGGGTGGACCACCCAGACCTCGAATTCGAGGACACCAACCCTTTCTGCGGCGACGAGCAGCACGTGACGATCAAGCTTGACAACGAGGGACGAGTCGAGGAGATCGCCTTCGAGGGCAAAGGCTGCGCGATCTCGACCGCGGCGACCTCGCTGCTCACCGACGAGCTCAGCGGCAAAACGCGCGAGGAGCTGCTGCGACTGCCCAAGGAGTACGTGCTCGAGCTGCTCGGGATCGAGATCTCGGCGACGCGGATGAAGTGCGCGATGCTCGGCCTCAAGATCGTCAAGAGCGCCAGCCTCGGTGAGCCCGCCGAATGGGAGGACGAGGGCGAGGTCGGCAGCCCCGCGGAAGCGGCCGCCGACCTCGGCTCGATCTAGGCGCTTGCCGGCGGCGCGTTCTCGCTGAGGGCGATGACCGCGAAGGCGGCGCCGTGCGGGTCGGTGAGGATGGCGAAGCGACCGACCGGGAGGTCGATCGGACCCATCATCAAGCTGCCGCCGCGCTCCGTGGCCTGGGCCACGGTCGCGTCGGTGTCCTCGGTCGCGAAGTAGGCCAGCCAGTGCGCGGGGATCTCCCCTGGCACGTTGCGCTCGTCCATGTCGAGGATGCCCCCCACGGGACTCCTGACCTTCAAGATCTCGCCATCCAGGCCATCCCCGTGGAGGATCGTCGTGTAGCTCTCGTTCTCCCCCATCTTCATCTCTTCGAAGCCCCAGCCGAAGACGGCGCCGTAGAAGGCCTTGGCGCCCTCGACGTCGCGCGTGTTGAGTTCGTTCCAGGCGAGGGCGCCGGGCTCGTTGACGAGGCCGGCGCCGGGGAAGGTGCCCGGCTGCCAGATCCCGAAGACGGCGCCAGTGGGGTCGGCGAAGACCGCCATCTTGCCCAGGCCCATCACGTCCATCACCTCGGCGAGCACGCTGCCGCCGGCCTCTTTGACCGCGGCCGCGGTGGCGTCGGCGTCGGCGACCGAGACGTAGCTGCTCCAGGCGGGCGGCTGGCCCTCCTGCATCAGCGGCATCATCCCGGCGACGTCGCGCCCGTTCTTCGTCGCCCGGCGGTAGCCGCCGGTCTGCTCGACGTTTTCGCTCTCCGGCACCTGCCAGCCGAACAGCGCCGTGTAGAACTCGACGGAGGCGTCCAGGTCGGGGGAGCCGAGGTCAACCCAGCAAGGGACCCCCGGCTCATAACTCGTTCTCTCGCTCATCGCTCACTCCTCGGATCGAAGGTCGGTGCGCCGATCCTTTCATTCCCGCCTAAGTCCGAGTCAAAGCCTTGTTACGGTGCCCGAGCCCGGGAGGGCCAGTCGCTAAAATCCGACCGTAGAAGTAGGATTAAGTCTCAACCCGCACTAGCAAACCCGCGGGAGCCTCGATTCCCTTGCCAGATACCGCTGGAACATCCATCTCCGTATGCCCCGCCGCCGATCTGCCGGACGGCTCTATGCGCCTGGTCGAGCACGACGGGCGCAAGATCGGCGTCTTCAACTGCGAGGGAACGCTCTACGCGATCGAGGATCGCTGCTCGCACGACGACGGGCCGCTCGCCGAGGGCGAGTTCGACTCGGCGGCATGCACCGTTGAGTGCCCGCGCCATGGCTCTCTCTTCGACCTGACCACCGGCAGGCCGAAGACACTCCCAGCTTTCGCTCCGGTGCAGACGTTCACGGCGGCCGTCGTGGACGACACGATCACCCTGGAGGTCGAATAAGCATGGCTACACCCGAGGTCGTAGCGGAGAAACGCTCGCTCGCCGGCATCAACTCCGATTACAAGGAGAAGTTCGGCTTCCACGACTCCGAGTCGGGCTACGCCTACAAGGCGCCGAAGGGCCTCTCGCGCGAGGTGGTCGAATCGATCTCCGATTACAAGAACGAGCCGCAATGGATGCGCGACTTCCGCCTCAAGGCACTCGAACACTTCTACTCGCGCCCGACCCCGACCTGGGGCGGCAACCTCGGCCAGATCGATTTCGACGACATCCACTACTTCGTCCGCGCCTCGGAGAAAAACAGCCGCGACTGGAGCGAGGTCCCCGAGGACATCAAGAACACCTTCGACCGGCTCGGCATCCCCGAGGCGGAGCGCAAATTCCTCTCCGGGGTAGGTGCCCAGTACGAGTCCGAGGTCGTCTACCACCAGGTAAACGAGAAGCTCGAGGCCCAGGGCGTGATCTTCACCGACATGGACACGGCGCTGCGCGAGCACGAGGACCTGGTGCGCGAGTACTGGGCGACGATCATCCCGGCCAACGACAACAAGCTGGCGGCGCTCAACTCCGCGGTCTGGTCGGGCGGCTCCTTCGTCTATGTCCCGGCCGGGGTCAAAGTGGAGATGCCGCTGCAGGCCTACTTCCGGATCAACACCGAGAACATGGGCCAGTTCGAGCGCACCCTGATCATCTGCGAGGAGGGTGCCGACGTCCACTACATCGAGGGCTGCACGGCGCCGGTCTACTCCAGCGACTCGCTGCACTCCGCGGTGGTCGAGATCTGCGCCAAGCCGAGCTCGCGGGTCCGCTATACGACCGTGCAGAACTGGTCCCAGAACGTCTTCAACCTGGTCACCAAGCGCGCCGTCGCGCACGAGAAGGCGACGATGGAGTGGGTCGATTGCAACCTCGGCTCGAAGCTGACGATGAAGTACCCGTCGATCTACCTGCTCGGGCCCGAAGCCCACGGCGAGATCCTCTCGATCGCCTTCGCCGGCGACGGCCAGCACCAGGACGCCGGCGGCAAGATCATCCACGCGGCACCGCGCACATCGTCCTCGATCTTCTCCAAGTCGATCTCCAAGGACGGCGGCCGGGCGACCTACCGCGGCCTGCTGGAAATCGCCGACGGAGCGACCGAATCGCGTTCCAAGGTCGTCTGCGACGCGCTGCTGCTCGACGAGGACTCGCGCTCTGACACCTACCCGACGATCCGCATCGATGAGAACGACGCCAACGTCGGCCACGAGGCGACGGTCTCGAAGATCGGCGACGAGCAGCTCTTCTACCTGCAGAGCCGCGGCCTCGACGAGGAGGAGGCCTCGAAGATGATCGTCAACGGCTTCATCGAGCCGGTCACCAAAGAGCTGCCGATGGAGTACGCGGTCGAGCTCAACCGGCTGATCGAGCTGCAGATGGAGGGCTCGATTGGCTGAGGTAGCGACGCTACCGCCCCTCCCCGACCAGAAGACGAAGGGATGGGAATTCACCGACCTCTCTGGCCTCGATCTCGATTCGTATGAGCCCGGCTCCGCCGAGGCCTCGATCGGGTCGAGCGAGGGAGCCGTGGTGCTGCCGCTGGCAGAGGCGGTCGACTCTCGGCCGGAGCTGGTCGAAGGACGGCTCGGCTCTCTGGCGCCTGCCGATGACCCATTCGTCGCCCGCAATGACGCAGCCTGGAGCGACGGCGTTCTCGTCCATGTGCCCGCGGGGGTCAAGGTGGCAGAGCCGATCCGGATCGAGGTTCCGCTCAGCCAGAACGGCAGCGCGCTCAACTGGCGCACCCTGATCGTGCTCGAGGAGGGCGCCGAGGCAGAGGTCTGGGAGCACTGGTCATCGCCTGGTGACGACGTCGACGCGCTGCTCAACTCGGTGGTCGAGTTGAGCGTCGGTCAGGCGGCGACGCTGCGCTACATCAACACCCAGGACATCTCCGAGTCAGCCTGGATCTTCGCCACGCAGCGGGCGCAGGTCGAGCGGGACGGGCGGCTTGACTGGGCCGCCCTCGGCTTCGGCTCCGCGCGCGGCAAGGTGCGAATGGAGACCAATCTCGCCGGCGCTGGCTCAGAAGCGCGGGTTACCGGCGGCTACGCCGGCGGCCCCGGGCAACACCTCGACTACGACACGACGCAGGAGCACGCCGCACCCAACACCAACTCAGACCTCGCTTTCCGTGGCGTGCTCGCCGCCGGCGCGACCGCGGTCTGGCGCGGCATGATCCGCGTCGATCCCGGTGCACAGCAGACCGACGCCTTCCAGGAGAGCCGCAACCTGCTGCTCTCGACAGAGGCCCATGCCGACGCGATCCCCGGCCTGGAGATCGAAGCCGATGACGTCCGCTGCACCCACGCTGCGGCCGTCGCCCAGGTCGACCGGGACCAACTCTTCTACCTCACCTCGCGCGGACTCGGTGAGCCCGAGGCGAAGTCGCTGATCATCGAAGGCTTCCTCGAGTCTCTGGTCGAACGTCTGGCCGAGGGCCCAGTCCGCGAGGAAATTTCCGCGGCGCTCGAGCGCCGCCTCGCCGAGATCCTCTAGCCCTCGCCTCTAGTCATCCCGCTTTTTGCGGCGTTCGGAGAGTGCCGTACGCAGAATCGAGCCGAGCACGATAAGGATCGGCGGCAGATAGAGAACCCAGAGCCAGTGTCCCGCGTGGGCGACCGGCACCAAGACGGCCATGTCTCAGTATGACCTGGCCACACCGGGACCGCCGGCCTTGTGCCGGCGGTCCCGGTGCACCAAGGGAGAGGGAGAGTCAAGTAATTGGACTCATCCGTAGTAAACCATTTCGCAAAGCGTTTACATCAGTAAAAAACCGTTGCTTAACTTCGGATTCATCCGGACTTTTCGCAAAAAGCGGAAACGTCATGCGTTGGCGACCGACAGCAGATAGAGGCCGAAGCAGGTGAAGGCCACCATCACCGCCAGCATCCAGTACTGCGAGCGGGCGGCCTGTCGGTAGTCGCCCCACGACGCGATGGCCCTGTCGTGTGCGAGGGCGAGGCCCACCACGTGACCAATGACCAGTGCCCCGACCTGCACGTACCAGATCGCGTTGGCGCTGAGCAGCTTGAAATCGATGCCCCCGGAGGCTGTGCCGAAGAGGTCCGTTGTGGCGGTACCGAGTGGGTCAGAAAGCAAGTACGTGAACTGAGCTTGCTCCTGAAAGACAACGAGGCTGAAGTAATGCGCCACCAGGTAGGCGAACGCAATGGGGATCAGGGTGTGGGCGAAACCCGCGCGCAGCTTGCTCAATGGCGGGGCGCCGCGCACGGTGGCCATGCCCCGCACCCCGATCATGTAGACGAGGCCGACGCCAGCGAAGCAGATCGCCATGAAGATCGTGTCCGCCAATCGCAGCGAGGTGGTCAGGCTCAAGCCGGTTTCCGAGAGCCATTCGAAGGTCTGCACGATCGCACCCTTGAGAGCGCCCTCCTGGGCACCGTCGAAGCTGGTGCTTGCGATCGAAGCGATCACCACAGCGGCCGAGCCAGGCGCGGTCGCCCAGTGTGTGGAAGCTGCCAATGGCAGCCGCCGGCCAAGCCGGCCGTCCTTCAGTCCGAAGACGCCGAGTTGGGAGAACATGCCGAAGTAGACAGCGAAGATCTCCCCCCTCTCACACCACTTCTCGACCCCGAAGACGGCCATCATTGCCAGTGTGTAGAAGCTGTACAGGAGCGCGGCGACAGCGGCGGCGTGGGGCGAAAGCCCCACTGCCACGCCACCACTGGCGCCATAGACGACCTCCAGCCATACGACCGCAAGCAGGCCGATCGCGGCTGGCCAGCGGCCCAATAGCTCGGGATATCTCATGTGAGCTGGGCGTTGTCCCGCAACCAGCGTGAAGGCACCGCCAATCAGTCGACCGACGGCGCGCCAGGGATTGAAGGGACGGAAGACGTCTCCGAAGAACACGCTGAACACCGGAAAACCCAGCCACGCGGTGACAAAGAGAAAGGTCAGCGCGAAATTGCGATCGGGGGCTTCGGTGCCCTGCAGGCCCGCATAGATTGAGAGGCCGAGCAGGAACACTCCGATCGCACCGCAAAGGACCTGCACGGGGATACCGAGCAGGACACGCGAGAACGCCGCCGAAAGCGGCCGCCAGCGTTCCTCCTCGAAGCGCGGCTTACGCCACGCCGCCGAGAAGGCGAAGAAGGAGACGATCAGGACTATCGACGCCCCCCAGGCGAAGAGCCAGGCAGGTACCGGCAGGTCCTTGCGCGCCACCAGCGCGTGCGCGACCGGCAGAAAAAAGCTCATGGGTTGACGGTCAGTTCGAGGATCTGTTCCTTTCGGCCCTCGAGCTCAGCCTCGAAAACTCCTTCGATCGTGGCTGGGAAGTTGAAGCTGACCGAACCACCGACCTTGACCTCCTTCATGATGTCGTAGCCATGCATGTGGACCTCGTCGCTGACGTCCGAGTTCACCTTGAAGCGCACCCGTTCGCCCTTGTTGTAGGTCAGGTCCACGATCCCGCCGACAGGTTTGCCGTGCTTGATCACGATCGTGGTGACCTTGCCGCTGGCGTTGGATGTCGTCTTGTCGCTGTTGTCGCTCTTCAGCACGATGAGAAGCACAACCGCTACGACGACGAGCGCAATGCCGACGAGGACACGCGTAGTGTTCGAGTTCATGACTCACTCCTTTATTCGAGGCGCAAAGAACCGGTGACTAAGGAGCGAGCGGGGGCGGTCGCTGGGCGAACCCGAAGGCGATCAGGAGCCCGCCGCTGACCGTACGAGAGCGCGGAGCGCGCGGGCGCCGCTGGTTCTTCGTGGCCCGCGAACAAGGCTTGGAAAAGATCCGCTCCGAGATTCTGACGATCGTGCCGAGACCCGGATAGAGGCCGAACAGCAGCGATCCGACCAGCAGGAAGAGCGGGATCAGCGCCAGCGCGATCTCGAGCATTGCTCCAAGAATCTAGCGGAGTGCTGCAGCTCGCCAGCAAATAACGTTCGCGCCCGATGCGCCCAGAGCGAGATAACATCGCCGCCCCCAACCTGCCTGGCGAGATCGCCTGGATTGGGGAGACGCCACAGTCGATGCCGGCGATCACGGCAGTGGGACCGGTCTTGGTCCACTTCTTCGACGCCGCCCAGCTCAACAGCGTTCGCACCCTGCCCTACCTCAGCGAGTGGGACCGGCGCTACCGCGAGAACGGCTTGACAACGATCGGCGTCCAGGCGCCGCGCTTCCCGTTCGGCTCGGACCCAACTGAGGTGTCGGCCACGCTGCGCGAACTCGGCGTCAAGTTCCCAGTCGCGGTCGATGCGGAACACCAGCTCTGGCAGGCCTACGGCTGTGAGGGCTGGCCGAGCCTTTTTCTCTGGACGACGGGCGGGGCCCTGAGCTGGTTTCACTTCGGCGAGGGCGAATACCTCGCCACCGAGGAAGCAATCCAGGGAGAGCTGCGCGAACTCGACGCGCTTCGTTCCCTGCCCGAGCCGATGCAGCCATTGCGCGCGAGCGACGCGCCCGGCGCCAAGGTGATGCCCCCATCGCCGGAGCTCTTCCCCGGCGGCTCGTGGGAGCAGCCATGGGTCAGCTCAGGAGAGAGTTCCGCGCTGACCGTCGAGTACGCCGCCGGTGGCGCCTACGCAACCGTCGAGGGCGCGGGCGAGCTTCTAGTGGAAATCGACGGTGCCGAGCGAAAATCGGTTTCGATCGACGGGCCGCGTCTTTACGCAATCGCCGAGCACGAGCGGCATGAGACCCATGGGCTTACGATCAAGACAGACGGCGAGTTGCGAATTTGGTCGGTCAGCTTTGCCGCGGCGCTGCCTTGAGCGCCTCGCGGATCTCTTTGGGGAGCATGAAGCGCACATCCTCGTGAACCGTGCGCAGCTCAGAGACCTCCTCAGCACCGCGCTCGCGGAATAGCTCGACGAGCCGCTCGACCAACTCCTCGGGGGCGCTTGCGCCGGAGGTGATACCGACGGTCTCGACTCCCTCCAGCCACTGTTCCTCTACCTGGCTGTGATTGTCGATCAAGTAGGAGTCGGCGCCGTGTTCGCGCGCCACCTCGACCAGCCGGTTTGAGTTTGAAGAGTTGGTCGAGCCGATCACGAGGACGAGCTCGCACTCGCGGGCTAGCTGCTTGACCGCAATCTGCCGGTTGGTCGTCGCGTAACAGATGTCGTCTGACTTGGAGCTGACGATCGAGGGGAACTTGGCCCGCAGGGCGGCGATGATCCCCGCCGTCTCGTCGACCGAAAGCGTCGTCTGGGTGATGAAGGCGACGCGCTCGGGGTCCGACACCTCGAGCGTCTCCACCTCCGCCGCCGTCTGCACGAGCACGATCGAGTCGGGCGCCTCTCCGGTGGTGCCTTCGACCTCCTCGTGGCCCTCATGGCCGATCATCACGATCGTGTAGCCGTCGGCGGCAAAGCGGCGCGCCTCGACGTGGACCTTGGTGACCAAGGGACAAGTGGCGTCGATAGTGCGCAGGCTGCGAGCGGCGGCATTGTCGTGAACGGCGGGGGCGACGCCGTGGGCCGAGAAGACGACCATCTCGCCCTCGGGCACTTCCGTCTCCTCCTCGACGAAGATCGCTCCTCGCTTCGCCAATTCCTCCACGACGTGCTTGTTGTGGACGATCTCCTTGCGCACGTAAACCGGCGCTCCGTAGAGCTCGAGCGCGCGCTCGACCGTCTGCACGGCACGATCGACGCCAGCGCAGTAGCCGCGTGGCGCGGCAAGCAAGACCCGCTTCGGGGCCTCCGTGGCGAGGGAAGGCATAACCGCAGAGTAGCCGGGCGCCGTCTCCTCCGCTCCCGCGGGGACGCGTTGCAACCACCGGCGATCTCGCGTCCCCGCTCCCGCGTCCGGGGACGGCTAGCCTTGCAGGATGGCAACCCAAGGCCGCCATCTCGACCGGCTTACCGCAGTCGATGCCTCGTTCCTCACCAACGAGACCTCTGCGAGCCACATGCACGTCGGCGCGATCCTCATATTCGAGGGCCCGCCGCCCAAATACGTCGACCTGGTCGAGCACGTGCGCGGCCGGTTGAGCCAGGTGCCGCGCTTTCGTCAACGGCTCGTCGTCCCGCCCCTGGAGGCGGGTCGGCCGCTCTGGGCCGACGACGTCAACTTCAACCTGACCTACCACATCCGCCACACCGCGCTGCCGGATCCGGGCGGGGAGCAGCAGCTGAAGCGCCTGGCCGCCCGCGTCTTCTCGCAGCAGCTCGATCGCTCCAAGCCACTCTGGGAGCTCTGGCTCGTGCAGAACCTCGAGCGGGACCGCTTCGCGCTGCTGACCAAGACCCACCACGCGATGGTCGACGGGATCTCCGGTGTCGACATCGGCACCGTCCTCTTCGACCTCGAGCCCGTGCCGGAGCCCGCTTCCAGCGACGACGGCTGGGTGCCCGAGCCTGAGCCGAGCACGATCGATCTGGTGCGACGTGGGGCCGTCGAGGCGGCGGGAGCGCCGGTCAAGCTGGTCGAGCGCGCCGTCGAGGCGGTGCGCCATCCCGAGTCGGCGGCGCGGCGGATTGGCGAGGCGCTTGAGGGCGTGGGCGAGGTCGTCGGCGCCTTTGCCGACCCCGCTCCAGACGTGCCCTTGAACCAGCCGATCGGGCCACATCGTCGCTTCACCTGGGCGCGCTCCGAGCTGGCGACCTTCAAGCGGATCAAGGACGCGCTCGGTGGCACCGTCAACGACGTCGTGCTCGCGGTGGTGACCGGGGCGGTACGCGAGTGGCTGCACAGCCGCGGCGTGCGGACCGAGGGTCTGGAGCTGCGGGCGCTGGTGCCGGTCTCGATCCGAACCCAGGACGAGCGCGGCGACCTCGGGAACCGCATCGCGGCGATGCGCGGCCCGCTGCCGGTCTATGTCGAGGACCCGGTGCGGAGGCTGCGGGTGGTGAGCGAGCAAATGGAGGGACTGAAGCGCTCCAAGCAGGCGCTCGGCGCCGAAGTGATCTCCCGCTTCAACGACTTCGCTCCGCCGACGCTGCTCGCGCAGGCGTCGCGGATCAACTTCTCCACCCGGCTCTTCAACCTGATCGTCACCAACGTTCCGGGGCCGCAGATCCCCCTCTACGTACTCGGCCGCGAACTGGAGGAGGTCTTCCCGGTCGCCTTCCTGCCGCAGAACCACGCGATGGCGGTGGCGATCATGAGCTACAACGGCCGGGTCGGCTTCGGCCTGCTCGCCGATTACGACGCGATGGAGGACGTCGAAGCGATCGCCGACGGCCTCAACCGGTCGCTCGCAGAGCTCGAGGAAGCCGCGGCAGCGGCGGCTCCCGCCTAAGCCGGGCAACGCGCCCGATTAGGCTTGGTCCATGGCCATAATCGTCGCCCTCTTCATCGTCGTGCCGATCGTCGAGCTCTACGTGATCATCCAGATCGGCTCGCTGATTGGGGTCCTCCCCACGATCGCCCTACTCCTCGCCGACGCCCTGCTCGGCTCATTGCTGCTCCGCCATCAGGGCCGCGGCGCCTGGCGCCGCTTCAACGCCGCCCTGGCGGAGCACCGCTTCCCCGGCCGCGAGGTCGCCGACGGCCTGTTGATCGCAATCGGCGGCACCCTCCTGCTTACCCCAGGCTTCGTCACCGACATAGTCGGCCTGATCCTCCTCATTCCACCCACCCGCGCGATCGTCAGGCGGCTTATGCGCGGTTACGTCACCCGCCGTTTCTTGATCGTTGGCGCTCCAGGGACCACAGGACCAACCGCCTCAAACCGTCACTACGACTATGACGCGACCGCCGAAGAGGTCGATGCCGAAGACCCGCGGTTGCCGGGCTGAGATAGAAGCCCAGTTTTTGGCCGTGGGGACGAGCATGGGGACATTACGCCGGCGCTATAACGCTGAATCAAGCTTCCAGCGGTCCTGGCATGCCAGAAACTCGACGGCGCGCATCACGAAGCAGCCCTTGGATCGATCAATACGCAGGAAATTCAAGACGCGCTCGGATTCGCCGGGCGCCACGCTGACAGGCAAAGCTTTTCGGCGAGCGAAAGCGGCAGCGGAAGCCCTGCACTCGCGCTGTGCGCGCTACCACCTTTCTTTTCAGCATGCCGCCTAGAACTTCGCGTGCCGTACCACAAGCCACCCCGTGGGCAAGCAGTGCATTCACTTTGAATGAGTCGCCTGGAATGCAATGCCGCCAATAGTAGATGCGGGTTTTTGGAAGATTCTGAGAGATCGCAGGAAGCTGCTGAGCTAGAGTTCCGGTAAACGACTGAGCGATAGACGTAGCGGCCCGAGGTGCGAAGTCGAGTTCAGCTACGAATGTAGCGCTTCCTTTTTCGCGCAATTCACTTTTGAGCAAGCCTGTCGCAACTATGGGCAATTCCAAGTTGTTGGGTTCATTCACTATGACCGTGCGCGGCTGTAGTTCGCTGCCATGAAGGCTCAAAGTGCCAGGACATGGCACTTTCACTCGAAGCATTGCTGTGCCGGCACTTGGGTCCGTCTGCAACTTCTGGATTTCCGGAGCGTTTGAGCCTACTACCTGAATTGGCACCGATTCACTATTTGAGTTTCCAACTCCATCCGTGGTTGAGAAGGAAAATGTATATTTCCCGGCACAGTAGAAATGGCGGTCGGACATCGCGCTAGTCGAGCTACCATCTCCGAAGTCCATTTCGTTAGAGGCGATTCCCGACCAAAGGTCCACAAGTCCCCGTATGGAAAAGGCATCTACTTCCCCGACCGTGAGGAAAGTTTTATAAAAACCCCCCCAAACAGGCCCGGTCCTATCAAAGCCCGCCGCCTTGATAGCCGTCCCTGCGGCTTCGGGACTCACCCAAGCGGCAATGACATCAGTTGAAGAGTAGACCGAAACTGCTGGCATTGCAGACGCCGGTCCGGCTTTCGATATTTCGACGGGGGGTGAATATTTTTCGTCTGACGTCTCGATCGAGGCTTCGATTGAGTATTTGCTTCCGTCGTAGGAGCGCCACACGACCGCTATCGGAAACCCACCTCCCTCAACGGAGAGTGCCGGTTCTTCGGCGTCCTTGCCTGGATCGGAAATATCCACCGCTGGAGAGAACGGCTTGAGGAAGATTGAGTTTTCCTTGGTCGCAGCTTGGACAACCTCGTGTCCACCTTCGTCACGTAGCCAAATCGCAGTGGTGAACCTTCCACTGTAATTCGTTTCGAGCTGAAGACCCTTCGCGCTTCCCCCCGGTTCGGAAAGATCATTTGGCTCGCTAAAGCCTTCGCCTTTTTCCGCAACCCATTTTGATTCTTGAACGATGTCGTTTGTGCCATTGGAACGTGTCCAAACGGCGGTTGCTTCACCCAAATTGGCTTCCACTTGAGGTTCTGCTGCGTCTCGGCCGAGTTCCGAGATCACTTCCGCCGAAGAAAAGCTGCCGTGTTCTGGCTGCCTAGACGCTTCGATGACCGTATTTGAACCATTGAAGCGCTTCCAGACGACGGTTGCTTCTCCGTGGAACGACAGCGCAACATCCGGTTCTGACGCATTCTCTCCTGCACCCGACAAATCAACCGGATTCGACCATCCACCAAACGGGTTCCGCGTTGCTGCCTGAATGATCTCGTGGCTTCCATCCGAGCGCCTCCATACTGCCACTGCTTCACCTGACGGAACAAGCGCTATCTGTGGTTCTGCAGCATCCTCGCCACCTTCCGAAAGATCGACAGGGTCGCCGAAGCTCTCTATGGTTTTCCCAATCGAAACTTGAGTAGTTTCCCCAATCGAGGCTTGAATAATTTGGTTGCTACCGTCAGAGTCAACCCACACTGCTCCCACACGCCCTCCAAACGGCATCGTTGCAAGCTCAGGTTCGCTCGCGTCCTCGCCAACACTCGACAGAGTTATAGGTTCGATGAAACTGCCACCTGGTGGCCGGACTGACTCTCTGATCATCCAGTTCGCGCCGTCGAATTCACGCCAGAGCGCGGTTGTATTGAGTTCACCGTCCGTGGCGATTTTCGGTCCATCGGCTTTCTGACTTGCACCCGAAACCGCAAACGGGGGAAGCCAGGTCGGGGAAGCCAGGGAACGCGTCGGCGAATGGGCCAGCACGAATAGTGCGAGCAACAAGAACCCTACGTAGATTCTCGAAATTTTGACCATATCTCGTTTAGGAAACTTATAGAGTACTTCAAAATCCTGCATTTACCCCACGCTACCAAGACAACCGAACATCGATCCGGAGACCTTCTGCATGGCAAACGATCCGCCTCGCAGCCGCTTCAGCGTTGTAGAGCCAAATGCTGATTCGCGCCCGCCGCAAGCTGCCTAGAGCGCACCGCTAGCGGAGGTCAAACCCATCAACCGCCGCCCGTGCGAGGCTCGGCGCTGGGTTTGGCGGGTAGGTCGGGGGCACTGCCGCGGTATCCTCAGATGCAATGAACCGTCTTGAGCATTTCAATCAGCGATATCCCTTCGCCTTCTGGGCGTATCTCGCCTTGCTCGGTTTGTTCTACGTGGACGCCAGCCTTTTCGCGTCAACGACGGTTTCCGTGAAGCCCGCAAACGCGATCATCTTGGGTCTGTTGATATTCGGACTGCTCGCAGGTAGCCGGGCTTGCCGTTGGATCTTGATTGCGCTTTCCCTCATGACCGGGCTGAGCATCCTGGCCATTCAGGCTGGCGGCGGCAATTTTGGTGACGCACTGCTGGTAATCATTCCCTTGGGCCAAGCGGGACTGCTATTTAGTTCAAGCATGCGTACGTTCACTGCCGCTCGCGCTAAGAGTCTGACTTAAGGCAGCCCCGCCCATCGGTCCGTGATGGTCCTACCTCGTCGTCAAATCATCGGGCTACACACATGAATGCCGGCCGCTATCGGTCAAGAGCCGTCCGCTGGCATCAAAGGTCTTAAGTTGCTGGATGCAATGCGCGCCACTGACGACGGTGGACGCAAAGCGGAATTGATCAAGCTGAGCCGCATGTGCCTTCGCCTTGCTCAGCAGTTTTGTGGACAGACTTCTCTTTCTCGCTGAGCCAAGGTCCATGAGGACCAGGCGCGCCTCCCTGGGAATCGCGACAGCCACAAGCGTCTTGCCCTTCGTCTTTTCGTCCGTGGCCATCGCCACCGCCAACGGAAAGGGCGAGACAGTGCCGCAAAGCGAGAAAAAGGGAGCCGTAGAAATGGGGCTCGGCCTCTGGTCAATGGACAGATCAAGGCACGGGCGGTGGGCAGAGCCCCGTTCCTGGGTCCGGTGTGTGACTACGCGCCACTTAAACTGCCCCGATCGACCCTGAATAAGAAAGGCGTGAGGCCGATCGAAGATCGACGCTGCCCCTCTGCTTTCACTAACTGCCACCAGTCCCACAACGACCATGCAGGCGACGGCCAAGGCCGTCGCCTGCATGCGGAGTCGCGTTGTTACGCGCAGCTGGGTTTTGATGGATTGCATATGTTCGGTGAGGATGTCACGTAGGCATTCCCATCACCGTACATACGTATGGTGAGGTACTTCTGGCTAGTTGTTTGCACTTGAAGCGCACTGACATTGAATCGTACCTGCGAGGTGATGTGGTACCCGTTGCTCCCATCGGGCTGTTTGCCGTAAGGCTGATGATCTGGCCCAACCCAACTGCAATAGTCCTCCGACACGGCAAAAGTCGGGCCAGCTTGATGGCTGCATTTCGGAGCGCGTTTGCTCATCCATGCCTGCAAGTAATTGTAGTAGTAGAAGCCTTTTATCTTCTCTTCCCAAACACTGCATCCAACCAACGGAAGGGACGAGCAGGCGGGGGCTGCGTACGTTCTGTACGGCGCAGAGCTAGAGGCACAGGCTTCCCCCGTTTCGGGGCATCCCGCATACTGCGGCGCTGAAATGCTCAGGTACACAGCTTCACTGTTGATGATCGCTTCAGCTTCGGCTTTCGTCATCCCTTCTTCGGGCGGCGGAGGTGGCGGCGGCGTGTAGATGACCGGTTCAACGTAGCTCGCATGGAACGACGGGCCGCCCACGATGGGGTAGACGAAGCCTCCGCCAACGTGTTTCACGGTCAACGTGAGGACTTTGCCGCTCACGCTTAGTTCGGTCGGCACTTCTTTACCTGTCGCATCATGCGAGGGTTCTGCCGCGATCGCCAATGCCTGTGTGCCGTCTTCGTTGAAGATGGCCACATGCTTTGAATCGACCGCTTTCAGCGATTGACCCGCATTTAGAGACACTTCCCACGTGTAGTTCTGCGGGGCGGTCGCGTCGCGAATCTCTTGATAGGTCATAAGACCGTCGTATATCGGCCTCGCGATCGTATCGACGCTGGCTCCGCCAGCAACGGCAACTGAGGAGCCGCCCGTAACTTCGCTCGATGTTGATTTGATCGAGGTCGTCGGGTCGACTTTGATGCTGCCTTCGGCGGATTCAATCGTGACAATTCCCGATGGATTGGTCGTCATCAGGGTTTCCGCTCCGGTGCCAGTACTCACCAGTTCCGTGCCAGTTTGTTTCAGACCAGGCATATTGCCTTCTTCGGCCTCTGCGGATTCGACCAATTCGGATGATGGTGTTACGACCTGAGTGCCGCCGGTCGCATCGACGGCTTTCAGCGTGTTGATCGCTTCAGCCGCGCTGACTTCGCCTTTGGGGTTGACGTTGACGGTCCACGTTTCCGTTGTCACGTTGCCGGCGCCATCGGTGGCGACAATCGCCGCCGTGTGAGCCCCGCCTTTGTAGCTCGCCATGTTGATGGCGACGTTGAGCCATTCGGTGCATCCCCCGTTGGGGCACGCGGTTTTGGCTGATTTGACGACCGCGCCGTCCATCTTGAATTCGAGCGCGGTGACGCCGTAGCCTTTGTCCCAGGCGTTGATGCCGAATTCATAGGTTTTCTGTTCAACCCAGCCATCCGGCGCGTTGTAAAGCGAGCCGAAGTTTTCGATGGTCGGTTTCGCCGTGTCTTTCTGGATTTCGATGTTGAGCGTTTTTTCCGTAGTCAGACCAACGCCATCGGTCGCCTTGGCGACAACGACGTGTTTGCCAACGGAATAAGCGCTCGATTCAAGCGCCCAACCCCGATTGACCGAGCAGTTCTTGGTTGCGCAGCCGGCGGCGGTTGAATCGACTTTTTTGCCGTCGATGGTGATTTCGGTGCTGACCACGCCGGACTGCGGAGCTGCTTCGATGCCGTCTGTGTTGCTCGTGGTGAGGATGTAGCGCGGTCGGCTTGTGCCGATCGTGGCCTGTTCGGTCATGCTGCCGCTGAGCGCGATAGCAGGCGGGGTGTGGTCAACCTTGACTTTGATTTTCTGAGTCGTTGATTCATTGCTCGCTACGTCTGACCCTGTCAGTTCGAGGGAGTCTTCTCCCTGCGGCAGGGTCGAAGGATCGTAGGTCAGGGCGGGCTTACCGGCTTCGCCCGATTTCCACGTCCGCGGGCATGGTTCGGTAGGCGTGCTTGCGCAGCTAATCGAGGTCGTCCAGCCTTTGTGATGGTCGGTCACGCCAGCTTCCCGCACCCAGATCGACCCCACGCCCAGGCCCGCATCGCTGAGGGTGAAGTTGATGGGCGAGGTCGGTTTGCTGTTCACCCAACCTTCGATCGAAGGTGTAGGAGCGCCCCACGTCGGTTTGCCGCTGTCGCCGAGTTCAATGGTGGCCTGGCCCACGTACAACTCGCGGTATTCGCCCATCGTGTGCGCTTCGCCCGCGTAGAGCTGGGCACCCACAGCCTGCTTAGCGTTTTCATTGCCGCCATAGCCGTAGGTATATGTCGTGGTCAGGTTGGTGAGGTTGCTGGTGCCGCCTTGGATCAGCACGCTCGTGTATTTGGCCCCAATTGGGTCGTAGATGCCACTGACGAATGCGGGTAGGTAAGAACGTTCGTGTCCGCCGGACCAAAACGCCACGTCCTGGAGGACCATGCTGGTGACAAAGCTCTGCGGCGGGGTGCCGTACGTAGCGATGTCAGAGGCGTAGCGAGGAACGAAGTAGCTCCACGTTCCTCCGCCGCCGGCCGGAATCGTCCCGCCTTTTTTAGCGAAGACATCGAGTCCTTCCTTGCCGGTGAGTTCGTCTACGCAGCCGTCAAAGCATCCGGCTTTTGTGCTGGTGGTGAGGGCGCTTGTGCCGACTTCGCTTTTCCAGTCAGCAATGGCGCCCGTGGTGTGGCCGCCGTACCAGTTGTAGGTGTAGGTCGGGTCCACCAAGATCGGAAAGCTGCTGGACGCCGTTGGCGATGCTTCGATCTTCACCGAGTCCCCAGAGACCGACAGGCTTACCGGCACTTCTGCGCCGGTCGCGTCGATCGCGGTCGGGCTGGCGATTTCTAGCAGCGTGTCCCCTTCGCGCGTGACGATAGCCCCGCCTTCAAAGGTCTCTTGGAGTGTCGCGCCATCGGGCAAGTAGAGGCGGAAGGTTTGGCTCGTGGGGGAATCCGCAGACTGGAGAATCGTCATCGTCTCGAAGCCCGTAGGAGCGGGCGCGATGGCGAAGCTAGTGTCCGGAGCGATGTTGGGGTAGGCCGCGACGCTCTGGTCGATGATCGACGGGCTGCGGTCTTCCGCAGCGTCTACGAGTTCGACTTCGATTCCCTTGCCCGGAATCTCGATCCCTTCACCCAGTTCCTCCGGGATGCTGACTTCGGCGAGGGGGTTGGCGGGTTGGATTTCGCCTTCGGCCCGTTCAAGGCCGAGATCAACCGCGTCGCTGGGTGCTGTGCCGTTGACACGCAGGGGAAGCGTGGACTCGAGGACGGTCGGACCTTCGTAGCCTGCCTGGGCGGCGGTTTCCCCGACTTCAATCCCCCCGGCTGCCGGCTGGCCTCCTGTGGGGATCACGGCGACGTTATTGGAGAGGAACTTTTCGACGCGCAGATCGTCAAACGGCCCCGCTGGACTTTGAAGCTCCGTGCCGAAGACGGCTTCCATCAGGTCCAGGGCTCCCGCACGATCCAAGTTCTGGTGCGGCAACTGAGCTGCGGCTTTGGGATCGGTCAGTCGGGAAGCGAAGTCTTCTCCTTCTGCCGCCTGCATGGCAGCACCTGACGGAGCTGGCATTTCCTGGGCTGTCGAGGACTCATCTGCGGAGGCAGTAGCCACTAGGCAAACGAGGATGAATGCGAGCGCGGCAAGAATGACGCCGAGTCGGCGCACCCCCGCCATTCTTAGTGACGCGCGAGCGCGTCTTCCAACATTTACCGTCACGATGATTAGTTCCTCCCCTGAATCGTTGGTTACTGGTTCTCTGGTGGTATGTCGCGGTCCAACCGACGGAAGCGGAGTTCGGGACCGATGACTAGACCCACAACTTTCGTCTTGACGAGCGAGGAAAGGTGGTACTCGATCGCCTTAAGCGACCAGGCACGGTCCAACCTCGCGTAAAGCTCCTTGGAGGTCACGGGACGATCCAGCTTTTGCATCTCCGCGACGATCGCGTTCTTTGCCTCGTGGATATGGGACCGGACGCTGACTTGAGAGAGGCGCCCGGTCCCATCTGTCCCACTGCCCGCAGTGCCCTCGGGCAGATCTAGCTGCGCAGGCATACGCCGCCAAGTTGTTGGGAGACGGGTGGCGGCGCGCTGCTGGGTGGAAGTGTGGTGTAAGTGCATGTGACTGGTTTGCGCCCCGGACGACCGCAGATTCGCAAGTCGTAAAGTCGCCCGGGGCATCCAGCACTGGTCACTTCTTCGATCACTGACGACCAAAGGAGTGGTAGTGCTGATTGCTGGAAGGTTTCAGATCGGAACGGTAAAGTCCATACTTACTTCTTAAGTCCCGTAAATACGAGCGCTCAGATTTAACTGGGAGGTGCGTAGCTTTGAGCCGGGTGTTTATTTCTTCCCCGCTCGAAGCTAGTCAAAGTCACAATGCTCATCGTTCCAGTCTCACCTGACTCACAAAGACGATTGGTAGCTCGGCCGTGTATTGCTTGGATTCGCTCGTAGGATTCAGCTAGCTCCTCGGCCACCTCTTCTTTGCCTCGAACGTCGAGATTCAACGCATCCCAAAGAAGCCAAAGCTGCTCGTCCGGCTCCATCTTTCCGGCTCGAAATGAGGCAAGGGTCTCCGTAAGGATCGACTGAACCGTCACACCATTTACATCACGGCGTTCCTCTGGGGTCATATTTCGATACGCCTCATCAGTGATGTAGGGCAGGATGACTGTGCGGTAGAAGCGCTCAGTTACGTTCCCTTTCTTGACGCTGCCGGCGTCTTCGATGCACCCGCACTCATACAGTTCATCAACGTGGTGGCTCATGGTCCTGAGGTCGATCCCCGTGATCTTGGCGAGTTCGCTCTTGCTCCGCTTGCCCTCGGCAAGCACCGCCAGCGCCACGTTCCGTATCGCATTGCCCAAGGCATAGGCGACCGCATCGCCTATCTCGCGTTTCCGTTCTCCTGGCGGCTTACGTGGCGCCGTTGCTTCCTCTGCCAAGGCTGATCCCTTCAGTCAAAGTTTTCTGGGCACTCGATAGAGATAGAGGTTAAGCCCTCCTAGCTCCCGGTTCTTTCCCCCGGTCCCAAAATTTCGGGCGCTCAGATTTTTCGGGACCATTGCCTCCCGTCCCCAGCGTTGTGCCGGGGCGACGACACGGGAGGAGGTGAGTCCGGTGACGATCACGAAAGTGAGCGCCGTCGCGCCGTTGCTAATGGTCGTTAAGAACCGCTAGGCAACCGCCCGAGGCCGGTCTTGGATCGCCCTGCGAGCGAGACCGGCCTCGCTACTTTTCGAACTTGTGGAGCTTTCGGAGCAGTCGCGAGAACAAGCTGAGCCCTACTGACCTTCCGCGCTTCTCACGTTTTCGATCAGCGTTTCGAGCGGCACAGCCTCGTCTGAGCCCTGTCCGTTCTTCGCGATCGTGTAGAGGACCGTCTCGTCCGTGACCTTGAGATTGAGCCTTCCCTCAAGGATCAACTCCCCGAGCTGGGCCTGAATCAGCATCTTGAAAACCTCCCCGTAGGTGAGGGCCAGCTCATCCTCGGTGAAGCCATCTTGGCCTCGCGTTAGAGCCTCGCTGAGCCTGCTGAGAAGTTCGGTTTTTGGATGCACTCCGCAGAACCTAACCAATTGCGGCGACCCTGTGCCATCGATTGGCTGCGATCGGTGCTGGCCCGCCTTTCACTCCCCCGACCTACCCGCCAATCCAGCGCCGCGAGAGCGCTTGTCAAGACCATATGGAGAGAACCGACCGACTCCAGCGGTAGGTAGGTCGGCACCCCGCACATGACAGCGCGGGGACTGGGCCGCAGGAAAGGCCTGCGGCCGACACCCCAATCATGGGAGGTGCCGACATGGCCCAGCCTAAAAGCGTGGTCGGGTTGGATGTTCACGCCACGCAGACCCAAGCCTGCGTTCTCGACCCCCGGTCGGGGGAGCTGCGCTCCCGGCGATTGAGCGGCCGGCCCCGCGAGGCGCTTGAGTTCCTTGCAGGACTTCCGGCTCCCCTTCTCGCGGTCTATGAGGCCGGGCCGACCGGCTACGGCCTCGCGCGAGGGGCGAGGGAGCGCGGCCTGGACGTACGCGTCTGCTCGCCGGGATTGATCCCCCGGGCGCCGGGAGATCGGGTGAAGACCGACCGCATCGACGCCGAGCGGCTGGCCCGCTTGCTGCTCGCCGGCCAGCTGTCCTTCGTGCGGGTGCCGAGCGTCGAAGAAGAGTGCTTCCGCGACCTCATCCGCTGCCGGGAGGCGATCCGGGTCGACCTGATGCGCGCCCGCCACCGGGTGACCAAGTTCCTGCTGCGTCGCGAGCTGTACTGGGAAGGGCCTGGCGGCGCCTGGACGCAGGCCCACTGGGACTGGCTGGAGGGAATCGAGTTCGCCGATGCCCCCTCCGGCACGGTCATGGGCGACTATCTGTGCGCGGTAAGGAGCCTCGAACAGCGCCGCAGGGTTCTGGAGCGCTCGATCGAGCAGGCATGGGCCTCCTCTCCCTGGGCGCAGACGGTCGCCCGCCTGCGCTGTCTGCGCGGGGTCGACACGCTGACCGCACTCGGGCTCTGCGCGGAGGCCGGCGACCTGCGGCGCTTCGAGCACCCCTCCTCGCTGGTGGCCTATTTCGGCATCGTGCCCTCCGAGCACTCCTCGGGAGAGCGCGTCCGACGCGGACCGATCACCAAGGCCGGATCGCCCCATGCTCGCCGGCTGCTGGTCGAGGCGGCACAGCACTACCGCCACCGCCCGCGGGTGGGCGCCAGGCTCAAGCGCCGCCAGCAAGGCGCCGACCCCCGGGCGGTGCAGATCGGCTGGCGGGCCCAGCGTCGTCTGCACCAGCGGTGGACATGATTGCGGATGACCCGGGGCAAGCCCGGCAACGTGGTCAGGATCGCCCTGGCGCGCGAGCTGGGTTGCTTCGTTTGGGAGGTGGGTCAGTTGCGCTGAGAAGGCAAACCGAGGACACGCCCCGGCGCTGTCGGGGCGGCACGGGAGCACTGAGACCGGCACGTCGCCGCAGGTATGCCTGCGTCGCGCCCTGGGGCAACCGGCGGCACCAGCCACCGGCCGCGCCCGCTTCAAGACCGCAGGCCACGCGACGAATCGGCGGTCATGGGGTAGCCAGTCCCCGCATATGAGGCTGACGATGCACTCGACGTCTCTGGGATCAACCCGTGTCGCCCCGAGAGCACCGGGAGCGCACAGACCGGCTCCGCTTGGGGTTCGTCAGGGCCTGCCACTTGACGGACCTCTCTCCATATGAGGGCGCGAAGCGCCCGAACCCCCGTAGGGGGTTGACCAGCGCGAGCGCGGTGCTTCAATCGCGCGGGTCCGGGGACCTACAGACCGATCCCGAAGCCTCGCTCGATGCTCCTCATCCTCTGCTTGGTCTTTGCGGTCATGCCCTCGACCCCGAAGCTCTGAAGCGTTCTTCGGCTCCTGAAACTTTAGATCTGCTACCTGCGGCTTTCCGCCAGCATCCGCTACGCCGCCATGGGGACGGCATGGGGACAAAACTGACCCCCTATGACCCCCACTGACCCCGCAAGTCCTGCCTAGAACCCCAAGGCGAACTTGGCGTCCTCGGTCATCATCTCTGGCGACCAAGGTGGATCGAAGATCATCTTCGGGTGGACGGCGGAGACGCCGGGGAGGTCGCCGACGAACTCCTTCATCTGCTCGGAGACTTGGGGGCCGATCGGGCAGGCGGGGGTGGTCAGCGTGAAGGTGACGAGGACTTCGTCTTTCTCGATCTCGACGTCGTAGACGAGGCCGAGGGAAACGAAGTCAAGCCCGAGCTCGGGATCGATCACTTCCTCGAGCGCCTCGAGGACGTCGTCTTCGGTCAGGGCTGCGGTCTCGTTCTCTGGCATTGGCCAATGGTAGCCGGGCCACGCGCTGGACCGGCCAATAGTCTTCCCCGCTGATGAGCTCTGAGCACAAGATCGTGCGGCGGTCGATCGGGATCGTCTTCTCTGATGGTGGCCTGCTGGCGCTCAGCGCGGCCCGGCCGCTTGGAGCCAGCGGGCACGGTGACGAGACGGTCGCGGCGGTTCTTTGCGGCCCCGACGGCGCCCCCGTCGACGTCTCCGAGACGCTGCTCTCAACCGAGTACGGCCCCGACGGCGTGCAGCGGCGGGCGACGCTGGAGCTATGGCTCGACGACGAGGACGGCCAGCCGCTGCGCGGCGCTGGCACGCTGATCAGCTCCAGCGCGGTCAGCCATCCGGGGTTGACCGGGACAGTTGCCTTCTTCCGCTGGTCGGTGGAGGGTCGCGAGGGGCTCGGCCACTATGAGGTGGTGCGCGACGATGGCTGAGATAAAGGCCATCATCTCGGACTTCGGTGGCGTGCTGACCACGCCGCTGATCCAGTCCTTCATGGCCTTTCAGGACCGGACCGGGATCACGACCGAAACGCTCGGCAAGGCGATGCAGGCCGCCACCGAGGCCAACGGCGAGAACCCACTCTTCGAGATGGAGCGCGGCGAGATCACCGAGGTCGCCTTCCTCGACCAGCTCACCGACTGCCTCGAACCGCTGCTCGGCCACCGGCCCGAGATGCATCGCTTCCGTGAGATCTACTTCGAGGCCCTCGACACCAACCAGCCGATGATCGACCTGATGGCCGAGCTCAAGGCCGAGGGCTACCGGATGGCGATGCTGACCAACAACGTGCGCGAGTGGGAGCCGCTCTGGCGCCCGATGCTGCCGGTCGACGAGATCTTCGAGACCGTCGTCGACTCCGGCTTCGTCGGCTGCCGCAAGCCCGAATCGAAGATCTACGAGCTGACCCTGGAGCGCGTCGGAGAACCCGCCGAAGCCTGCCTTTTCGTCGACGACGTGCTGGTCAACTGCGAAGGCGCCCACAAGGTCGGCCTGCACGCCGTGCACTTCCAGGACAACGAGCAGGCGATCGCCGAGATCCGCGCGGCCCTCGGCTAGACCTCACCCATCGCATCGTCCCAGTCCGCCCAGTCCTCCACAGGCCCCAGTCAGCGACCTGCGCCAATGACTGCTCGGCCTCGACCGACGGCACAAGTTCCCAATCTTCAGTGTCCACTCCTGACATGTTTAGCCCATCACCGAAGCAGATGGCGCCGCAGGAAGTCGAGTTGGTCGGCGACGAGAGCCTCATGCGCAGGGCCGTCGTAGATGTCGAAATGGTCGACGCCGGGGTAGGTTCGTAGCTCACCCTTCGGCGCTCGGCGGGCGGCGGCGATCGCGGGGCCAGGCTTGGCGACGCGGTCGGCCTCGCCGACGCAGACGAGCCAGGGGCAGTGCAGCTTCGTCGCGTGGCGGACCGGGCGGAAGGGACGGCCCAGCAGCCAACGCGAGGAGACTCGGTTGCGCCAGCGCGAATCCTCACCGATCTCAACCACGCGCCGCCAGCCCTCCTCCCCACCGGGCGCGTTGATCAAGGCCGGCTCGTCCGGCTGTCCTACGGCTGGGAGATACCGGCCTTGCGCGGCGGCCATGAGCACCTTTGCGGTCACCCGCGGCGAAGAGCGATGGGCCTGTCGCACGATGTCGAGGAAGGGAACCTGACTGATCGCAGCCGCTACACCGGAATCTTCGGCGGCAGCCGCGAGTGCGTTGCCCCCTCCCATCGAGGAGCCGAAGGTGGCGATTCGGCTCGAATCAATAGCCGGCAAAGAGCGAACGAACGCGATCGCCGCACGCCAGTCCTCCAACTGCCGGGCAGGATCGAAGAGATCCGGCTCGCCACCGCTGTCACCGAAACCACGGTGGTCGAAGGCGAGCGCCACGAACCCCGCTGCCGCGAAGCGCTCGGCAAACGCTCCGAGCCGATCCCGCCGGGTTCCTGAGAGCCCATGGGCCATGACCACGGCAGGAGCCACAGAGTCCTCGGACCCTTCATAGAGCCAAGCCGCGCAAGCATCCCGGCCAGCGGTGAAAGTGAGATCGCGACGATTCACTGGCCTTTCAACGACGGCCAGGGGGAAAACGTGAGATCCGTGGCTCGAGAGCTAGTTGTCCGAGCCGGCGCGGTCCCAGATGTAGAGCTCTACGGCCTCCAGGGCCAGCTCCATCTGGCGGGGCGGCGAGAGGAGGCCGAGGACCAGCTCCAGGGCGTCCTCCTCAGTGACGCCGGCATCGACCGCCTCCTCGCCGCGGAAGCCGGCGGCGAGCTTCATCGCCTCGCGGCGGTTCTCGCCAAGCGAGCCGAAGGCGCCCATGAGGAAGTCGCGGTTGGGGACCGGGTGGCCGACCTCGAGCGAGCCGTGCCAGGCGGCGAGCATCGAGAGATCGTGCTCGTCGAGCTCGGAGAGGGCCTTGGCGTAGTGGGTCTCGAGCTCTTCGTCGGGGATCTCGTCGACCCAGGCGCGAACCGCCTCACCGAGCAGTTGGCGGCGGGCCTCGCGGCCGATCGAGTCCGAGATCGCGCGGATCGCGTCGGCTGGGTCTACGAAGCAGAGGGCCATCGGGGGTTCAATCTAGAGAGAGGGGAAGACGGCAAATCGGGAGGCGTTTTGCCGCGTTTGCGGTGTTTTGACGCGCCGCGAGCACACCTATGCTGGGCAGCTCGCCGTATGCCGCTGAAGCTGATCCACGGACCCCCGAACTCAGGCCGCGCCGGCCGGATCCGGCACGGCCTGATCGCCGTGCTCGACCGCGATCCCGTCCTCGTAGTCCCCACCCTCGACGACGTCTACGCCTTCGAGCGGGAGCTGTGCGCGGATGGCGCGGTCCTCGGCGCGGACGTGATGACCTTCGGCGGCCTGTTTCGGGCGGTAGCCACGGCCGGCGGCGCCCCTCCGGGGGCCGTCCTCACCCCGGCGCAGCGCCTCGGCGCCGTCGCGGCGGCCGTGACCGACCGGCGCGCGCAGCTGGGCCCGCTGCGCGGTTCCGCCCTCCAGTCTGGTTTTCCACTGGCGCTGGAGCGCCTCCTCGACGAGCTTCAGGGAGATGGTCTCGAGCCGGCGGACGTCGAAGCGGTGGCCGGGACTCTCGAGGGCTCGGCCTACCTCGGTGACATCGCTGCCCTGTTCTCCGGCTACGCGGGTGTTCGCGAGGGGCTCGGATTCATCGACACCCATGGCATCGCGCGCGAGGCGATCGGCCTACTGAGGGCGGGGAGCGAATTCTGGCGGCGACCGGTCTTCCTCTACGGCCTCGACGACCTGACGCGCAACCAGCTGGACCTCATCCGTGGGCTGGCGGCGGTCGCCGACGTGACCGTGGCGTTGCCCTACGAGACCGGGCACACGGCGCTCGAGACCCGCAATGCGCCATTGCTCGGATCGCTCGAGGAGATCGGGATCGATTCGGTCGAAGAGACCGCGGCGGACCCCGGCAACACGGACTCGCCGCTCCTCTTCCACCTCGAGCGGGGCTTTGGCGCGACCGTGCCGGAGCGCCGCCCCCTCGACGAGAGCCTGGTCTTCCTGCGCTCCGCCGGCGAGCGTGGCGAGGCGGAGGCGATGGCGGTCGGGGTTGCGCGCCTGCTCGCCGACGGGAGCGAGCCGGAGCAGATCGCGATCGTCGTGCGCGACCCAGGGCGGCGCGGCCCGCTGATCGCCTCGATCCTCGAGTCCTACGGGGTCCCGACCGCGCTCGAGGCGGAGATCCCGGCGTCCACCACCTCGGTGGGAGGCTCGTTGATGGCCTTGCTGGAAGCCGTGCTGGGAACCGGCCGGGCGACAGACCTACTGCGCTACCTGCGCGGCCCCTCGGGTATCTCATCGGGTCGGGTCGATTGGTTCGAGCGCAAACTCCGCCGCAATCGCATCCAGGCAGCCGCGGCGGCGCTGCGACTCTGGGAGGAGAAGTACGGGGAGCCGCCGGAAGCTGTGACTCGGATCCGTGAGTCCGCCGGCAGGCCCGCGGACCTGGCCGCGGGGGTCGGGGCCCTTGCGGCGGCGATGGGCGCCCGTGTGAGCTCGGAGCTGGAGGCGCGCACCGCCGGGGCCATCGCGATCGCGATGGCCGAGCGAGCCGAACTCGACGGCCTGGCGCCACTGCCCGAATCCATCGCACGGGCGTTGGCCGGAATAAGGGTGCGGGTGTGGAGCGGGCCAGTCGAGGACCGGGTCAGGATCGCCGACCCCCGCCGGGTGCGGGCGGCGCGCTTCGACAACGTGTTCGTCGCCTCTCTGCAGGATGGGGAGTTCCCACGCGCTGGGGCGCACACCGACCCGTTCCTCTCCGAACACCAGCGCGAATCGTTGGGGCTACCGCCACGCCACGACAACGCGGCCGAGGAACGCTACCTGTTCCACGCCTGCCTGGCATTGCCAAGACGCCGGCTCTTCCTCTCCTATCGGGACAGCGACGAGAACGGCGCTGCCGAGGCGCCGTCCCCCTTTCTCGAGGACGTCAGGCAGTTGCTGGAGCCGACCCAGGGCGAGATCCGCGGTCGCGCTCTTGCCGAGATCGTCCACCGGATCGCCGACGTACCGTCGGAAACCGAGCTGGCGCGGGCAATCGCCGTGCGGGGACCGAGCGCCGACCCGGACCGGCTGCTCGAAGTCGCCGCCGCCGGAGGCGCGACCGCCGACCGGGTCCGGGCCCGGCTGGCGGTCGCTCGTCGCGCCGAGGCCGCCACCCGGGCGCCAGGGCCGCTCTCGAACCCGGCGGTGATCGCGGCGCTCGGCGACGTCCACGCCTACGGCGGCACCACTCTGGAGGGCTTCGACGTCTGCTCCTACCGCTGGTTCGTCTCGCACGAGCTCTCCCCCCAGCCGCTCGACCCGGCTCCCGACCCGCTCGTCCAGGGCGGCATCGTGCACGCCGCCCTCTATTCCCTCTACGGAGAGCGACCCGGCGGCGACGCGCTACCCCGCCCCAACTCCCTGGGCCTCTGGATCGCCCGCAGCCAGGAGCTGGTCGGCGAGATAGCGGCGACGAGAGGACTCGGCGAGCACCCGGCCGAGCGGGCCATGCTCGTCCGGGTCGAGGGGCTGCTCGCGCGCTTCCTCGCCGAGGAGGCGCGCCGGGAGACGGCGGGCTTCGAGCCCTGGCTGCTGGAGGAGAGATTCTCCGAGTCCGAGGAGGTCGAGCGACCCGCTCTCGAGATCGACAGCTGGCGCCTGCACGGGGCGATCGACCGGGTCGACCGGGCGCCCGACGGGCGCGCCCTCGTCCTCGACTACAAGCTCTCGGCCAAAGTCTCCGCGCGCGAGAAGCTCGAGGAGGAGGCGAAGTTGCAGCTGCAGCTCTACCTGATCGCGGTCGCCGAGCTCTGGGGGGAGGAAACCGTCGGCGGCCTCTACCACCCGCTGCGCGGCACCTCGGAGCGGCGGCCGCGTGGGCTGGTGCTCGAGGAGGCCGCTGCCGACCTTGCCGGATACGGACTCTCCAAGACCGACAGGGTCGACAGGGAGCAATTCGACGCGCTGCTCGCCGAGGCCCGCCACCGAGCCGGTGAGATCGTCGCGCGGATGCGGGCTGGGCAAATCGACCGCGACCCGGGCCCGCGTGAGGGCCTGCGCGACCACGGCATCTGCCCGGCGTTCTGCGACTTCGCTCCGATCTGCCGCCGTGACCGGGCGCCCGTCGAGCCCGCCGGCGACGAGGAGGAAGGCGAGCGGTGAGCGAGCGGCAGGCGACATCAGAGCAGCGAGCGGCGATCGAGGCGACGGGCATCGAGGTCCTGGTCGAGGCGGGCGCTGGAACCGGCAAGACCGGAGTCATGGTGGACCGCTACTGCCGACTGGTCTGCGAGCAGGGCATTTCCCCGGACGCGGTCCTCGCCTTCACCTTCACCGACAAGGCCGCAGCCGAGCTGCGCCAGCGGATCCGCGCCGAGATCGAGCGCCGGGCGGAGGCAGGATCCGAGCGTGCCCGCGAGCTGCTGCCGGGGCTCGGCAGCGCCTGGGTGACGACGATTCACGGCTTCTGCAACCGCCTGCTCTCGGCCCACCCGGTCGCGGTCGGCATCGACCCCAGGTTCCGGGTGCTGGACGCTCCAGAGACCGAGCGAACGGCCGGCGAGGCTTTCGACGAGGCGCTCGAAGCCTTCCTGGCGGGAAACGACCGGGAGCGCGAGAACACGGTCGCGGCATTCGACATCGGCGGGCTGCGGGGGATGGTGCTCGGCGCGCACGCCGAGCTGCGCAGCCGCGGTGCGGCCGAGCCGGAGCTTCCAGAGCCGCCCGAGCCAGATGTGCCGGGGGCATTGCGGCACGCCGCAGCGGTCGCCGCGGAGACACTCGCCGAGCTGAAGCCCGGCAGCGCCAACCACGGGCTGGCGGAGCGGGCGCTGGCACTCATCGAGGGCGCCGATGGCCTTCCCAGCCTCGACGAGATGGCGTCGCTGCGAACCAGAAGCAAAGCGAAGCCGATGGCCGCCTATAAGGAGGCGATCGAGGCGGCCACGGGCCGCGTCGCGGAGGCCGGCGAAGGCGGCCTCGCCTACCGGCACGTCGCCGAGCTCCTCCGCCTGTTCTCCGAGCGCTTCGGCGTCGCCAAGGAAAGGCGCGCGGGCATCGACTTCGAGGACCTGCAGCTGCTGGCGGCACGCCTGCTCGAGCGGACCGAGACGGGTGCCGCCTACCGATCCAGGTTCAGCCACCTCCTCGTCGATGAGTTTCAGGACACCAACCGGCTCCAGCTGCGCCTGATCGAAGCGCTGCGCGGACCGAAGTGCCAGTTGATGGTCGTCGGCGACGAGCTGCAATCGATCTACGGCTTCAGGCACGCCGACCTCGACGTGTTCCGCGAGCAGCGGGAGGCGATCGAGACGGGCGGGGGCGGGGAAGCGATCCCGCTGAGCGGCAACTTCCGCTCGAGTCCCGAGGTGATCGGCGCCGTCAACGCGATCGGCAAGCGGCTGCTTGCCGACTACACGCCGCTGCGCGTCGGCGCCCGACCCGACCTCCTGGAGCCGCCGGGAGAGGGCCCGGCGGTGGAGATGCTGCTCACCGGTCGCGAGGGTTGGGACGACACAGAGATCCAGCTCGACCCCATGACCGACGCCCGCACGCCGGCCAACCAACTGGCCGAGGCCCGCTTTCTCGCCTCGCGCCTGCGCGAACTGGCCGAGCAGGGCATCGCGCGCGGAGCGATGGTAGTGCTGCTGCGAGCCTTCACCCGCCTCGACGCCTACGAGGACTCCCTCGAGCGTGCCGGCCTGCGCCCCTACGTGGTCGGCGGCCGCGGCTACTGGTCCCAGCAGCAGGTCGCCGACGTCTGCGC